>JBFFEB010000007.1:0-75010 GCA_041559075.1 Woeseiaceae bacterium
ATACGCGAGTTGCACGCCGCTGGCGCCGGAATTCTGCTTGGCTCCGATGCTCCCCAGGTCTTCAACGTACCGGGATTCTCCCTGCACCGCGAACTGGAGTTGATGGTTGCTGCGGGGCTGACGCCCTTCGAGGCACTGCAGACCGGCACCGCGAACGTCGCGCAGTTCCTGGGCCTGAAGACGGGCGTGATAGAGACCGGGCGCGAGGCGGATCTCGTCATGCTCGATTCGAACCCCCTCGAAGACATTGCCAACACCCGCCGGGTGCACGGTGTCATGGTCAGGGGCAGGTGGTACCCGGCGGCCGACATCGACGCCCTGCTCGAGCGCTTCAGGCGCGATGACCGTGGTTGAGTGCGGTCGCTTGCAACCAAAATGCTCCGAGCGGCGTCTTAAGGGTGACATGACAAACGCACGGGTATCCGGGGAGTCAATGATGCGTGGAGTTATCGTGATGGCGATGTTCGCCGTGAGCCTGTCACATGCCGGCTCGAACCAGTACACGGAAGTGAGGAATCTCGACCTGAATGCCTCCGGATTGACGGAAGTGTTCATCGACGCCGGTGCCGGCGCCATGGTCGTCAACGGGGTCGAGAGCAGCAACGAGATCGTAGTAGTCGCGACGATAATCGTCGACACCGATGATCCCGAGGAGGCGGCGAAATTCGTCGAGAAACGCCTGCGTCTCGACCTCTCGAGAGACGGCGAGAGGGCGCGATTGAAATCGGGCTTCAGCCCGGGATGGGACTGGGGCGGCGATGCCGCCGTGGATCTCGACGTGCGCATGCCGGCGCAGCTCGCCCTCGTGGTCGACGACGGCTCGGGGCCGATTAAGATTCATGACGTCTCCGGCGCCATCAGGATCGACGATGGCAGTGGCACGATCGAACTCGCAAATTCAGGCGATGTCGATATTGACGATGGCAGCGGTTCGATCAGTCTCGAGAATACCGGTGCAGTTAGGATCGACGACGGCTCAGGATCGATCACGATCGTCGCAGCCGCGGGCGACGTGTACGTCGAGGACGGCTCCGGCACGATCGAAATCCGGCGAGTCCGCGGCAGTGTCACAGTGGACGACGGTTCCGGAGATATCGACATCGACGACGTCGAGCAGGACTTGGTCATAGAGGAAGAAGGTAGCGGCTCGCTGCGCTATACGAACGTCCGCGGCTCGATCCAGCGGCACGACTGAATCACCGTAGCGATTCGGTCAACGATCCCCGCAAGGCCTGAAATCTGGATTTCGGGCCCGCAAAGCCCGCCCGCAATGGCGGGCTTTGTTCTGTCGGGCTAGAATGCACGCAGACCTGCAGAGCGGACGTGCCGCCAGGTTGCGTGGATAACAAGCCGTTTCCGGCGACAGACAAGGGGCGACGATGAAACTGGTCAAGCATCTGCTCGATGCAAAAGGCAGAAACGTAATTTCCATTGCACCCGACGCTTCGGTCTTCGAGGCGATCAAGCTGATGGCTGACGAGTCGATCGGTTCGCTCGTGGTGCTGGATGAGGACGAAAAACTCAGCGGCATCGTCACCGAGAGGGACTATGCCCGCAAGGTCATTGTGATGGGTCGGTCATCGAAGGACACGAAGGTGGCGGAGATCATGACCACGGACGTCCTGACCGCAAGCAGCGATCACACCGTGAATGCCTGCATGGAGATCATGACCGAAAGGAAGATCCGTCACCTGCCGGTCGTCGAGGACGACCGGGTGATCGCAATGGTCTCGATCGGCGACCTCGTGCAGGCCATCATCGCCGATCAGCGGGAGGCGATCGAACAACTCGAACACTATATAAGCGGCTGAACTTGCGAGGACCGGGACCGTCCAATATTTCGAGAATCACCTCAAGAAAGACGGTTGAAATGGGGTTCGCGTAGCGAACCCGACGAACATGACTATTGCTCGCCTGCCGCTAGTACTGATGTTGCTGGGTTCACTCGCCCAGGCACAGTCGACGCCTGGCCAGTCCGATGCGGTCGCGAAGACCGTCATCGGGCCCGCCAACGCAGACCTGGCCGACGGTGCCGCGGCGCTCCGAGCCGGGGACGCGGAGGAGGGCGTGCGGTTGACCGAGCGCGGCCTGTCGACCGCTGGAGGGAGGCGGGAGCGCGTTGCCGGTTACTCCAATCTTTGCGCGGGACTCGTCATGCTCGAGCGCTTCGAAGAGGCGTTGCAGGCATGCAATCGAGCGCTGCAACTCGACGACCGGCACTGGCGGAGCTACAGCAATCGAGCACTCGTCTACCTGAAGCAGGAACGATATCCCGAGGCGGAGAGAGATATCGCCAGGGGCGAAGCGCTGAACCCGCATGCACATACGCTCAAGACACTGCGGACGATGTATCGCGACGCCGTCGATCCCGTGTCGCCGAGCATTATCATCGATGACCGGCGCGAGGCGACAGCAGATGAAGCGGACCGCCGGTAGCTACCTGCCCGCGCTGGTACTGCTCGCTGCCAGCGCGGCGGTCGGAGATACCCGGGTTACGCACCTCGAAGACGAAAGCTACGAACGCGTTCCGCTCAACACCGTCGCGCCGGCGTACCCTGCGGTCGCACGCCGTGACCGCATCGAAGGTGACGTACAGGTCTGTTTCAACGTCGATCGCGAAGGCAGACCCTATCGCATTGCCGTTCGTAGCAGCACCAACCGCGTCTTCGAAAAACCGGCAATCCGCGCGATCAGGGCATCGCGTTACCATCCAGTGCCGAAAGACCGGGAAGTTCCGGCAGTCAAGACCTGCCGGACTTTTCGCTTCAGGTTGGAACCTGCGGCTGGCGAATGACTCAGGGCTCGAGTCCGGCGGCGAGCCTCGCGGAACGCAGCGTGTTTGCCATCAGCATCGTAATGGTCATCGGTCCGACGCCACCGGGCACGGGAGTGATGGCTTTCGCGATCTCGCAGGCCTCGTCGTAGAAGACGTCGCCCACCAGCTTCGACTTCTTTTCGCCGTCGACGTCTACCTCGACCCGGTTGATGCCGACGTCGATGACGACTGCACCCGGCTTGATCCAGTCGCCGCGGACCATGCCGGGACGTCCTACGGCGGCAACCACGATATTGGCGCTGCGTACTACAGCGGGCAGGTCTTTCGTGCGGCTGTGGCAGATCGTCACGGTCGCGTTCCTCGCCAGCAACAGGCTCGCCATGGGTTTGCCGACGATGTTGGAACGGCCGATCACAACCGCGCCGAGACCCGACAGGTCCGTGCCCAGGCAATCCTCGATCATGAGCATGCAGCCCGCGGGCGTGCACGGCACGAATGCGTCGGCCGTGTCGCCGGCCGTCAGCTTGCCGATGTTGATGTAATGAAAGCCGTCGACGTCCTTGGATGGCAGGATCGACTGGGTAATCCGCTGCTCGTCGAGGTGATCGGGAAGCGGCAGCTGTACGAGAATGCCGTGGATGTCTGTATCCTCGTTGAGCGAGGTGATGAGGTCCAGCACCTCTTGCTGGCATACGTCGGCCGGCAATGAATGCTGCACCGAATGGAATCCGCAGGCTTCTGCCGTCCGCTTCTTGTTGCGCACATACACCTGGCTCGCCGGGTCCTCGCCGATGATGACGACCGCGAGGCCAGGCTTGATGCCGTGCTCACGCGCCAGTGCGGCGGTTTCCTGCGTGATTTTTTCGGATAGTTCAGCCGCTTTGGCCTTGCCGTCGATACGAATAGCGGTCGCCATAAGTCGGTTTCCTCCAAGGGACGGGCGCGCGCATGGTAACGTCCGCACCAGTTTGCGTAAACTGCGCCATGTACCTAGCACATTCGCGAGCGGGAAAGAACGATGACCGAATCCTGGCTGGAACGATGGCGCGAAGGGCGTATCGGCTGGCACGAGGAACACGGTAACGCCAGTCTCAGGAAATACTGGCGTGAGACGGGCAGGCGCGTCCTCGTGCCCATGAGCGGGAAGACCGTGGACATGCTGTGGCTGGAAGAACAAGGCAACAGCGTCGTTGGCGTAGAGCTTTCGGATATAGCGGCGCGGGCGTTCTTCGAGGAAAACGGGCTGCGTTACACGGTTCATGCGGGCAGGCTCGCGGCCTACACAGCGAAAGACCGCGACATCACGATCTACTGCGGTGACCTGTTCGATTTCGACGAAACCGGATTCACCGGCTGGTACGACCGCGGTGCGTTCGTCGCGACGCCGGCGGAACAGCGGCCAGGCTACGCGGAGCACATCAATGCACTGCTGGCCCCGGACGCCGGCCGACTGCTCATCACGCTCGAATACGACGACGAGATCGCCACCGGACCGCCGTTTTCCATATCCCGCGAAGAAATCCGGCGCTACTGGCCGGACTTGCAGCAGATCGAGCGCTACGACGACATCGAGAACGGCCCGCCGAAGTTCCGCGAGGCAGGTTTGAAAGAGATGTTCGAGTCAATCTGGCGCTGACGGCCGGAGCTCAGATACCCATCTTGGCGAGCAGGTCGGCGATCTCCCGTGTGATGCGTTCGGCCACCGGGTGCGTGGCGGCAAAACGCGACTCGAGCTCACGCGCGCTGTCGCTCAGCGTGTCATCACTGCCGGGGGCGATCTCGTCGAGGTCGTCGTTGAGCTTCGACAGCAACCCGCGCGTCTCATCGTCGATCTCACCCGTCGATTTCAATTCCTTGTCGAGTTCCGCGAGAAGTGTGCGGATTCGTTCACTGTTCAAGAATTTACTCCCGCGATGCCATCAGGCAACGTCTTCAACATCTTTCAAACGCAGTTCGTGCTTACTTACCGGCAGTTCGCGGATGCGAATGCCCGTGGCGTCGAATATCGCGTTGGTGAATGCCGGCGCGATGGGTGGAGTCCCGGGTTCACCGGCGCCTCCAGTCGATCCGCCGCCGTTGACGATGTAGGTTTCGACGTCGGGCGCTTCATCCATGCGTAGCATTCGATAATCGTGGAAGTTCGACTGTGCCACCGCGCCATCCCTTATCGAGATTTCGCCGTATAGCGCGGCCGTGAGGCCATAGGCGATGCCGCTTTCCATCTGCGCGGCGAGATTGTCGGGATGCACCGCGAAACCGGCATCCACTGCGCATACCACGCGACGCGCCCGCGGTTTGCCACCGGCGATCTCGACGTCCACGACCTGTGCGACGATCGTGCCGAAAGAGCGATGAATGGCGATGCCGCGTCCCATGTTCTCGGCCAGGCGCTCGCCCCATCCGGCCTTGTTGGCCGCCAGGTCCAGTACGGCGAGGAAACGCGGGGACTCGGCCAGCAGCTCGCGCCGGTATTCATAGGGGTCGCGGCCGGCAGTTATGGCGAGTTCATCGATGAACGACTCGGTGAAAAACGCATGCAGTGAGTGATCGACGCTGCGCCAGAATCCCCAGGGCACATGCGTCTCGCTCTCGCTGAAGACGATGGACTGGTCCGCGATCGCGTACGGAATGTGCGGCGCTTCTGCCGGGTCGTGCTTGTTGACGTAGTGGTTCTGCCATGCAACCGCTTTGCCCGAGGCGTCCAATGCGCCGCGAAACCGGCTGATGCTGGCCTGCCGGTAATGATCGTGGCGCATGTCTTCTTCGCGCGACCAGATCAGCTTGACCGGGTAGGGCGAATCGACGGCGAGTCTCGCCGCCTGGACAGCGAAGTCGTCGAAGGCGCGCCGCCCGAAGCCGCCGCCCAGGTACTGGTTGTGCAGGACGACTTGCGAGGGTTCCATGTCGATCGCCTTGGCCACCTGCCGGGCAAAGCCGAGCGGGTTCTGCGTGCCCAGCCAGAGTTCGCAGCGGCCGTCGTGTACCCATGCCGTGCAGTTCATCGGTTCCATGGTCGCGTGAGCCAGGAAGGGTACGCGGTACTCCGCCTCGATGACCTGCGCCGCAGCGTCGACGGCGGCCGTCGCATTGCCCGATACGAAATCGTCCTCGACCCGGCCTTCGGCGGCCGACCTGTCCATTTCGGCGGCAAACTGCTCGAATAGGCCGTCCTGCGTGGCGGCGCCGTTGCCGCCATCGTCGAACTCGACCGCGAGCGCGTCGAGCGCCTTCTTGGCCTGCCAGTAGCCGTCGGCGATGATGGCCACTGCATCGCCGAGATTCACGACCTTGCGGACGCCCGGCATTTCCCGCGCTGAAGATTCGTCCACCGACACCACGCGGCCGCCGAAAACGGGGGCCGCCCTGACGGTGGCATGTTTCATGCCCGGCAATACCGCGTCGATGCCGAAATTCGCAGAGCCGTCGACCTTGGCGGGGACATCGAAGCGCGGTGGCGAGGTGCCCATGATGCGAAACGCATCGGGGGTCTTGAGCGACGGCTTGTCGGGCATCGGCAGCGCGGCGGCGGCGGGTGCAAAGTGCGCGAAAGTCGCCTCGCGACCGCTCGCGTCGTGGCGAATCATGCTGCTGGCCGCACTGAGTTCGGAAACCGGGACCTGCCATTCCGCGGCGGCCGCCTCCAGAAGCACCGCCCGGGCAGCCGCGCCGGTTACGCGCATGGCGACCTGGCCAGTCGTACGTACGGAGAGGCTGCCCCCCGTAATCTGCAGGCCCATCATCTGCGTGGCACGGAAGAACAGACCATCGACGGAGTCGATGAGCCAGGCGGGGAATTCCATGCCGGCCGTCGAGTAGCCACGTGCGAGCGCGTAATTGGCGAATTCCTTGTGAGCGGGCGCCTCCTCGAAGCGCACGGTCGACCAGTCCGCGTCGAGTTCGTCGGCCAGCATCATCGCGAGCGCCGTGTGCACACCCTGCCCCATGTCAGCGTGAGGAATGATTGCTGTAACGGTGTTGTCCGGTGCAATCTTCAGCCACACATCGAACACAGAGTCGCTGTCGGTTGCGACGAGCTCCCTGACCTCGTCCGATCGATCTCCGCGGCGAATGGCGACCCCGAAAATCACTGCGCCGCCGGCCGCGACGCCGGTCGTGATGAAAGCGCGCCGGGTCCACTTACCCATTGCCGGTCTCCGTCGCCCGGGCGTCCGCCATTGCGGCCGCAGCACGTCTGATGCCCTTGCGGATGCGGGGGTAGGTGCCGCACCGGCAGACGACGCCGGCCATCGCCGCGTCGATGTCCGCATCCGTTGGTGAAGGAATGCTTTCCAACAGCGCCGCGGCGGCCATTATCTGGCCGGAATGGCAGTAGCCGCACTGCGGGACCTGCTCGTCGATCCACGCCTGCTGTACGGGATGCAGCTCACCGTTGGCACTGCTGATACCCTCGATGGTCGTTACTTGCCGTCCAGCAGCGGCGGATGCGGGTATCACGCAGGAGCGAACCGGCCTGCCGTCGATGTGAACCGTGCAGGTGCCGCACTGCGCGATGCCGCAGCCGAACTTCGTCCCCGTCAGTCCGGCATAGTCCCGGATCACCCAAAGCAGGGGCGTCGACGGATCGACGTCGAGATCGCGTGACTCACCGTTGATTGACAATCTGATCATCTGGTGTCCGGTTCCGGTATGCGCTGCTTCACGGTACTCCAAGGCAAATGTGCGGGCAAGTCGCGCTGGCGCCGCGCCGGGCACCGGGTTCGGGCTACAATGTGGCGCTTCGGAAAAGGCATCCGGGGGAGCGGGTGAGTGGCTATTTGAGACAGGCGCGAGGTGTCCTCACGTTCGGCATCCTGAGCGTCAACACGGTGTTCTGGTTCGTGCCGCTCATGACGCTCGCCCTGCTGAAGTTGCTGCTACCCATTGCTGCCGTGCGTCGCGTCCTGACACGATGGCTGATGCGGCTCGCGGAAAACTGGATTACCGTCAATGCGCTTGCGTTGCGGGGGTCCGGCTCGCGGAACTGGCGTGCCGACAATGCCGCGTCGCTGGACAGAAACGGCTGGTACCTCGTGCTTGCCAACCACCAGACCTGGGTGGACATCGTGGTGCTGCAGGTCGCGCTGAACCGGCGTATCCCGCTCCTGAAGTTCTTCATCAAGCAGCAGTTGTTCTGGTTCCCACTGCTGGGTCTCGGGTTCTGGGCCCTGGACATGCCCTTCATGAAACGACACTCGCCGTCCTACCTGGCGCGTCATCCGGAGAGGAAAGGCGCAGACCTTGAAGCGACTCGCAGGGCCTGCGAGAAATTTCGCCACACGCCGACGTCGGTAATCAATTTCGTCGAGGGTACGCGCTTCAGCGAGGAGAAGCGGATCGCCCGACAATCGCCCTACAGGCACCTCCTGCCGCCCCGGGCGGGCGGCATCGCTGTCGCGTTGTCGGCGATGGGCGAGGTGTTCGATGCCATCCTCGACGTGACGCTCGTCTACGCTGGCGGTCCGCCTAAGTTCTGGGACATGATCTGCGGACAGCGGGTCGACGTGACGCTGGACATCAGGGTATTGCCTGTCGATCCTGCAATCGCTGCCGGCGATTACCAGAATGACCGCGAGTTCCGACGGGAAGTGCACCGCTGGATCGGCAAGCTTTGGCAGGAGAAGGACGCGCGCATCGCTGAAATCGAAAGCCGCGTCGCGTAGACTCCGGGTATGACTCTGCTGCGGATGGGGCAATGACCGACAGCCGCCATTACGATACGGTCGCCTTCGATGTGCGCGACAATGCGACGATGCTGTTCTTCGCCAAGACCACGAAGACAGGTGACATCGACGAATATCTGTTGCTGGTTCGCACGATCGAGGACGATTTCGACGAGTCAATGTTCATCGAGATCAACGAGAAGCAGTTCGGCGGGCACGACCTGCTGGCGGAAGCGCGGCTCACAGGCAATACGCTGATTCTCAGGTTCAATGAACCGGTAGATGCCCTGGAAGGGGCGGCAGAGCTCGCATTGACGTTCACCGAAACGCAGGAGAACCTCACCAGCCTCGAGGTTGGCGCGTTCCGTGTACTGGGCGATGCGCTCAAGGGCGGACACGCCTGAGCTACAGCCTCTATATCCTGCGTTGCGCCGACGGCAGCTTCTATACCGGCATAGCGCTCGACGTTGCCCGCCGGCTGCAGGAACACGAGAGCGGCATTCGCGGTGCGAAATACCTGCGCGGGCGGGCGCCCCTGGAACTCGTTTTCGAGCAACCCGCCGGCGACAGGGCCGCAGCGCAGCGCCTCGAGCATCGGGTCAAACGGCTGAACCGGTTCGACAAGGAGGCCCTCATCCGCGGCGACCTGTCGTTGCTGCGATCCTCCGGGGATTGATCCGCTCAGGCGTCCGGCGCCTGTTCCGGGTACAGCGCCAGCCGCTGACCGAAGGACGGTAGTAACAACTGTGTGTCCCGGTCCCAGGTGTCGCGTATCGCCTGCAGCCAGGTCGCCGTCCTGACGAAGTTGTCGATTAGTTTAGGCGGCAGCACGATTTCGCCGAACGGGCGCGTCTGGTCCTCGAAATGCACGGGGAAGACGCGCATCGCGCCGGTCGACGTAACGAGTGCCTGCCAGTAGCGCTCCGCGTAATCGCGACCCAGGCTTCCCAGTAGCGCGACGCCGAGCATGACCACGTCGGCCTGAACGTTATCGAGCGCGCCTTCCCTGTAGCCTGCGCTGCCCTGCACGATCGTTGTTCCCTGAGGGTGCGAGACGATGATCGAGAAGCTGCCGCCCTCCCGCCAGGCCGTGATCGGTGCAGGCAATTCGAGCGGTTCGTCCACCGTCCCCGCGAGCGGTACCTCGCCGCGCAGGCCGATCGGCGCATGCACCGACGGGATCAGCGTCACCGTGAAGTCGCCGAAACCGTACTGTGTCCCGGGCTCGGCCACGACGATCTGGTCCTCTGGCACGCCGTAACCGCGGGCGATGTTCGCGGTGGACTCGGAGCCGAGGATCGACGCGCTACTACGATTCGCGATCGCGCCCACGTCCATCGCGTGGTCATAGTGCGAATGCGTAGGGACGATCGCGGCAAGCCGGTTCATCCCGTATTCGTCCATCACATAGTTGATCATCGGCGCATCGCAGGTGACAGGGCGCCCCGTCAGCGACTCGAGCAGCGTCGGGCGCGACACGAACCCGTCGACCAGTATCTGCGTTTCGCCGTCGTCGAAGAGCAGCATCGAAATGCCAAGCCAAGTCACCGTTACCGCGGTATCCGGCAAGCCATCGGTAACCTGCGGGTGCAGCCCGGTATCCACGATATCGGCACGTTCGTGCCACGCCCAGGTGGCCAACGCCGCGAGCAGCGCGAGCAGGCCGACGATGATGGCGGCGGTGCGTTTCGCGTAACGGCTGACGTCCTGGATCGCAACCTTCAGCATCGCGCCAAGATACCATCAACCTGCGAATCCGGCACTTGAAGTCTGTGGCTTACTGGCCGACCGCGAACTTCGCCAGATAGCCCGTCAGGGGGGCCAGGTAATTGCCCATGGCGTAGCCGAGCAGTGCCATGAGAACGGACACGGGCACGAGGCTGGGCTTGTGGTGAGCGGCGACGATGGGAGCGGACGCCGCCGCCCCGATGTTGGCGGCGGACGCAATGGCGACGCTGTGGACATCGACACGGAAGATCCACGCACCGGCGAGACAGAACGCGCCGTGGATAAAGATCCAGATGAACGCGCCGAACAGGAAAGCCGGTGCCTGCGCCAGTCCGGCAATTTCGGCTCGTGCGCCGATGCCGGCAACGAATATATACACCAGCGCCGTTCCCAGCGCCGTGGAGTTGGGCAGCCGGGAAACCGGCGTCGCCGACAATAGCAGCGCAACCGTCGTTACCAGCAGGATGCGCGTCGTCGACTCGCCAAAGACCGGCGCCAGCGGCTGAAAGGTCGTAGCAATCCATTGCGAAATACCGGGCGCCAGCGCGATGCCCATCCAGGTGATGCCGATGACGATCGCCGCGAGGAAGACGTATTCGGGCATCGTCGGTGGACGCTCTTCCTCGACGTGGAGTTCGGCAGCCGCCTCCATCGCCGTGAGCCGTTCCGCGGGCACGCGCGCCCAGGCATTGAAGCGGTCTGCGAAGTTGCGGGACATTAGCAGCAACGGCAGCCAGACAATGTAGACGGCGTTGTCGGCAATGACCGCGAGTCCGAACAGTTCGCTGGATGTCCCGAGCATCTCCTTCGTTGCCGCCATGTTGGCCGTGCCGCCGATCCAGCTGCCGGCCAGGGCTCCGAAGCCCATCCACGCGTCATCCGACAGCCAGCGATGAACGATCACGTACGAGATCACACCGCCCGCCATGACACCTGCGGTTCCCATGAGCATGACGAGCACGCCCTTGCCCATGATTCGGATCACCGACGGAACGTCGACCTTGATTAGCATCAGCACGATGAAGGCAGGCAATGCGAAGGTGCTGAGGCCACTGTAAATGACGGACTGATTGGGGATGACGGAAGCGCCGCCGATGCTCACGTTGCTCAGGATGACGGGCGTTATGTAGATAAACAGCAGCGGCGGCACGTAATTGAAAAGTCTCGCCGCTGTCGCCTGCTCCAGGTAGAAGAAGAAACCGGCGACGGCACAGAGACTGGCCAGTACGCCGATGGGCGAGGAAATCAGGGCGGCGGTTTCATGCATACTGGGCAAGTCCGGCGGCAGCAAAGCGCCCGAGTATAAAGCATCGGCAAGCGACTGACTTCGGGACGGCTCAGGTAAAGCCCAGCTGGGACGCGTGGTCCTTGCGCGTTGCCTTGTCGGTCAGCGCAGCCGACCTGACCGTCATCCAGACGGCGTCCCAGTCCTCGACTCTGCTCGGCCCGAAGACGAACTTCGCGATGAAGCTCTCGAGCTGGCCGACACGGATGACGTTTTTCGGCGGCGCCGAGGTGAATTCAACGGAGCCCGTAAAGATGACCAGGTTTGCGACGGGTACCTCTGGGACGACCTTTTGCAGGGCGCGAGTGCGGCCTTCGTTCTGGATCAGCGGGTTCAGGAAGCGTCGGCGCGTCACACCGTCGACGTTGGTCCATTGCGGTTCGTCGGGTTCACCGAAGACTATGCCGTTGTAGTGCTTGGTCTGAATGCAGAGTATGCCGCCAGCGGTCATGATGGCATGGTCGATCTTCGCGATGCCGCCGTAGGCGCCCGGCAACATGAAATTGTGCAGCACATCCTTGCTGCGTGCCGCCAGCGCACGCCGGATCCTGTATTCACCCACCTGCGAGACCAGATAGTGAGCGACCCGGGTGGCCGTCCTGCGCAAGATGAGGGTCAGGAAGAGGGCGCCGCCGATCGTGAACATGAATGCTGCAGGACCGACGCTCGTTATCCCCGTGGCAACGGCTCTCTCGGCCGCAACCGCGGGGAGCGCGATCAGCGGCAGGCCGGTGAGGAATGATCTTAGGACCCTGAGCATGCCCTTAGGATAGGCGCGATTTAAAGGCAAGTTAACGTAATGCGTCACGTTTTTGGCGGATCCGGGTCCCCGGGGTAGGCGAGATAATGGCCGTCGACCTCGGCGACAGCAATTTTCGTGCCGTAGATACGGCTCAGGAGACCTGGCACCAGGACCGATTCCTTGGGGCCGTCCGCGGCGATCGTGCCCCGATCGAGGACCACGACGCGCCCCACTTCGGGGGGGATCTCGTTCAGGTGATGCGTGACGATGATGATGTTGCAGCCGTCTCTTGCGAGAGACCGGATGCGTGCCAGGTAATCGAAGCTCGCCGCGAAGTCGAGCCCCGACGTCGGCTCGTCGAATATCAGCGTATCCGGCCGGTGAACGAGCGCCCGACCGAGCAGGCAGCGTCGCTGCTGCCCCGTCGACATCGAGCGGAGGGGTATGTCGGCGAGTTCGGCGATGCCGAGTTCCGCGAGGATATCGCGGGCGGCAACGACTCTCTGCTCGCTGATCTGTGTGCGGAGGATGCCGTGTACGCCGATACTCGCCAGGAAGCCCGATAAGACGACCTCGAGTGCGGTGGTCGTGGGCCGGTAACGTTGCTGCAGGTCGTGAGAAACGACACCGATGTGGCGTCTCAGTTCCCAAACGTTCCAACGCTCTCGACCGAGAATTCGCACCCACGACCCGTTGCGCTCCACGGGGTAGAGTTCTCGGTTGATGGTCTTGAGCAGAGTCGTCTTGCCGGAACCGTTCGGGCCGAGGATGGCAACGCGTTCGTGCCGGGCGATCGTGAGCGTGAGATTGTCGAAGACGCGTGTCTCGCCACGCCATATCGTCGCGTCGCGGATATCGATGAGTGGTGGCTCGTCCATCAGCGGTTGTTGGCGCGATCAACCCTGGCGCCGCAGGTCTTGCTCGAGGATGGACTCGAGTTCTCTAGCGGCATCCTTCGCCGACTGGATCAGCTTCTCTTCTGAGTCCTGGAGCGCGAATTGCTCCATTAGCAACTTCTCGTCCGCTTCCCGGAATGTGCCGGATATATGGCGAACCTCGTCTTCACCGAATCCCAGCGAGGACAGCACGCTCTCGCCCATCGCGAGACTCGACAACAGGGTGTCGCGGAAAATATGGCTGACGCCCACGTCCATGAGCTTGTGCGCATGTCGGCGATTGTGCGCGCGGGCGATGATCTTGAGATTCGGGAACTGGCGCCTTGCGGTCTCGGCGATGTGCAGGGAGGTCTCCATTTCGGCCGTTGCCAGGACGAGTATCTTCGCCTTGCCTGCACCGGCGGCGCGCAGCACTTCGGGCCGGGCGGCGTCACCGAAGTGAACGCTGTTGCCGTAGCGGCGCACGACATCGACCTGCGAGGAATCGATCTCGAGCGCGGTGAAGGGTTTGTTGATGCTCTGCAGCAGGCGTCCGACGATCTGTCCGACGCGCCCGAAGCCCGCGATAATCACTTCGTGATCTTCCTCGGGGATGTCGTCGAACTTCGGCGATTCCGGTTTGCCGAGTGTCGAGCCGAATCGTTCGTTCAGCAGGTAGATGAACGGCGTCAACAGCATCGATACGGCGACCGCCAGTATCAGCTCGTCAATGAGGCCGGTTGGTACGAGCCGTTCCCTGGCAGCCAGGGCAAATAGCACGAATGCGAATTCGCCGCCTTGAGACATGACGGCGGCGAGGCTGATCGCATTACGCCGGTCGCACATGCCGAACAATCTCGCAAGTACGATGAGCACCAGCGCCTTCGACAGCATGAGCCCGGCGACGAACAGCATGATCCTGCCCGGCATCTCCAGCAGCAGGTTGACATTGACCGACATGCCGACGGCTATGAAGAACAGCCCGAGCAACAGGCCCTTGAACGGCGCGATATCAGCTTCCAGCTGGTGCCGGTACTCGGAATCGGCCAGCAGCATGCCTGCGATGAACGCACCGAGCACCATCGACATGCCGGCAAAGTCCATGAGCAGGGCGGACCCGATAACGACGAGCAGTGCCGTGGCCGTGAACAGTTCTGGGATTCCCGCGGCGGCAACCGTATATAGGACCGGCTTCAACGCCAGGCGACCGCCGACGATCAAGAGGGCCAGGGTGCCGATCACCAGGCCGATCTCTGTGACGTCGAAGCCGCTCTCGAGACCGCCGCGGGCACTTAGCAACGGCAGCAACGCGATCAGGGGGATGACGGCGAGGTCCTGCAGCAACAGAATCGAAAACGCGGCACGGCCGTACTGGCTCGAGAGTTGCCTCCTCTCCGCCAGCATCTGCAGGACGAACGCGGTCGATGACAGTGCGAGGATCAGGCCGACGACGATCGACGTCTCGGTCTCGAGGCCGTACAGCGACGCAAGGGCGGCAATGACCGCCGCGCTGACCAGGACCTGCGCGGTTCCGAGACCGAAAACCATCCTGCGCATGACCCATAGACGGCTCGGCTTCAGTTCTAGGCCGATGATGAACAGCAGGAACACGACGCCGAGTTCCGCGAAGTGGAGTATGTGCTCGGGCTCGTGGATGAAACCGAAGCCGAACGGGCCGATGAGGATACCGGCGCACAGGTAGCCGAGCACGGAACCGAAACCGAGGCGCTTGCTGATCGGCACGCTGATGATTGCCGCAAGCAGGTAGATGATGGATTCCTGGAGAATTGTCACGCTGCAGTCCCGCAGTCAGGGTGGCAGTGTTCGCAGTGTAATCGCAGGCGAATGAGGCCGCGAGTCCCTCGACAGGCGCAGGTTTTCCATTACACTGGGCAAAATGCCTGGGACCGCTCTATGACTGATTACACACCGGGGCGCGGCGCCGTCGTCGCGGCCCAGTTGATTCTGCTATTCGCCGTTGCTGCCTGCGGCCGCACGGATACCGGGTCCGGAGCCGCCGAGACCGCGGCCGCCGTCGATAACGTGGAGGCAATGGCGCGAGAACATGCGGGGGATACGGCCGATCCGAGCAACGCAGCCAGGGTCGAACCGGCGCGGGAGGTTACGGCCGAACGCCTCGCCTATGCCGAGGTCGGCGACGAGCTGGTGTATGGCCATTTCGCTTTTCCGTCTAACATGATTGAACCGCTCCCGGCCGTCATCATGATCCATGAATGGTGGGGCCTGAACGATAACATCCGGGCGATGGCCGAGCGGCTTGCGGCCGAGGGCTACATCGTCCTCGCGGTCGATCTGTTCGGTGGCGAGTCGGCGACGGACCCCGGGGCTGCACGCGAGTTGATGCTGCGCGCCGTGGAGAACCGCGATTCGCTTACGTCGAACATAGAGCAGGCGTACGCGTTCGTGACACAGACGGCAGGTGCGCCACGGGTGGCGTCGCTCGGCTGGTGTTTCGGTGGCGGCTGGTCGCTCAACACGGCGTTGCTGTTCCCGGCCGATCTCGACGCCGCCGTCATCTACTACGGCCAGGTAACGGACGACGCAGAGAGGCTGTCCCCGCTCGAGGTGCCGATCCTTGGCCTGTTCGGTTCGGAAGACCGCGGCATTAAGGTCGAGTCCGTCAGGCGTTTCGAGGAGGCGTTGGAGCAACTGGGCAAGGACTACGAGGTCCACATCTACGAAGGCGCCGGCCACGCGTTTGCCAACCCCAGCGGCAACAATTTCAACGCCGCGTATGCCGAGGACGCCTGGATCCGGACACTCGGATTCCTGCGCACCCATCTCGGTGGCGGATCGACCTAATCGAGCGCCTGCTCTGTCTCCATGTCCGAGCGGATGCAGTCGACCCTGACGTCTAGCGGCTCGGCAGCGAACACGATCGACGGTTTCCCGGCGCGCGCGCAGCGCAGCGAAGCATGTGCGGTGAGTGCTGAACCGAGCAGAATCGAGTCACCCTCGAGCGCCGGGTCGTTACAGAAGCCCTTTAGCGCGAACGGTGCCAGCTGGTTCGCAGTTACGCGCATGGATACGTCGATGTTCTTCCCGGTCCGCAACGCTTCACCGCGAACAGTGGTTCGCGTATCTGCAATCGTAATGGACACGGATTCGGGCACACCGCTTTCTGCGCAATGCGGCGAAATACTCAGCGAGAACTCCAGCTCCGGCAGGTGAACGAGACTTCGCCCGCCCTGCTGGACCGCCAGTACGGCCACGGCAGGCTCGGCGTTCACGTGAAGCTTGTCGACGTCGGTAAAGACGAAGTAAAGACCGGGGAGCAGTAGGAACGGTGTGAGCATGCAAACTCTCTCCTGCAGGAAAGGTCGAATTATAGGAAATCGATTAGTGGTAATCTCCAACAGATATGATTCGCAGAGTTATGCACCTCACTTACCGGACCGCCCGCCGGATAGCCGTACTGGCGGTCGGCTCGACTGTCGTGTTGCTTGGCATAGTAATGCTGGTCACACCGGGTCCGGGCCTGATCGTAGTTCCAGTCGGGCTGGCCATACTCAGTGTCGAGTTTGCGTGGGCACGCCTGTGGCTTCGCAAGGTGCGCGAAAGTATTAGTCATCAGAACGCCAAGAATCATGCCGCGCGGGCCGAGCGGCATCGCGATCGAACGTAGGGTCGGTGTCCGCTTCCGTGCAAAAAAGAAGGCGCCGGAGTGCTGTATTCGATAGTCGATGCAGCGGGCCGATCCGACACGGAGCGGACTCCGGCGCCCAGGGTTAGCGGCAGGGGGGTGCCGCCGGACCTTCCTGGTCCTGATACGCCGGCGGTCCTGCCGGCGTCTTGCGAGGCGGCTTGCTGACCGGGCTGTAGGGGGAGAGATACCCGATCGCGACCCACCTCAGGGGGTTCGTTCACTGTGCAGGGGCTTGCCCCCGCAGACTTCCGATGATGTGCGGCCGGTCACCCCGATATCAAGGCTGGCGGGCGCGATTATGGTTTGCGGGTTGTTCAGGCGACCGTTGCTGCTGCCGCGAACATCATGCCGAGCAGCACAACCAGCATGCCTGCCAGTGCAAGACCCTCCTCCTTGTAGTTTTTCATGACTGTCACTCCTTGTGGTTGGGCCGGCCTCCCTTTCGGGCCGGGTATAACTAACTACCCGTTGTTAGTGCACGACTCGTGCCAACTATGTGAATCATTAAAAATCAATAGCTTGTAGCCAATCCAACGTTTACGGAATACCGTGAATTACGAAAAATCGTGACAGGGTTCACGAAATTCCGTATAAACTCGCGGCATGAGCAGGAATGACGACTACCAGTGGCTGTTTCGCAAGGCGCCCGTGATGGCAACTGCGATCGACAAGGACGGTTGTTATCTCGATGTCAATGATGCCGTCGAGCGGCGGCTCGGTTACGCGCGCGAAGAGATGATCGGCCGCAAGCCACTCGACTTCGTCACCGACGAAACCGCGCGCCGCATTCAGGAGGAATTTCGGCCGGCGCTGCGTCGCACCGGCAAGCTGGAGAAAAAGCCCGTGAGTTTCGTGGCGAAATCCGGTGAAGTCGTCGACTGCATGAGCGATGCAATCATCGAATACGATCCGGAGGGCTGTTTCGTGCGTACGATTGCCATGTACGCGGAGGTCACGGACCAGGCCCGTGCAGCGTTCAAGTACCGGGACCTGTATCGATCGACACCGGCAATGCTGCATACGCTGGATGCCGATGGGCATATCCAGACGGTTACCGACCATTGGCTGCAGAAGCTCGGCTACACGCACGAAGACGTACTCGGCCGGCCGATCACCGACTTTTATAGCGACGCGGACCGCCGCCGTTTCTCCGGGACGCGGCTCGCCGAGGCGATCAATCGCGGTGATTTCACCAACGTCGATCGCCAGATGGTCACGAAAGATGGGCGCGTGCTCGACATCGTCATGTCATCCATCTCGCACCGCGATGGCCGCGGTAATGTCGATCGATTGCTGGTTGCTTCGAAGGACGTCACAGAACGCAAGCGCGCGGAGCACCAGCTCCGCCGCGCGCTTGCCGAGAATGCACGACTGCGCGAGGAACTGGAGCAGGAGCGCGATTACCTCCGGGAAGAAGTCAACGTCGCCATGAATCTGGGTCGTATCGTCGACACCAGCCCGGCGCTGCGACGCATGCTCAAGCGTGTCGAAGCAGTGGCGGACACGCCGGCGACCGTGCTCCTGCACGGAGAATCGGGCGTCGGCAAGGAACTGGTCGCGCATGCAATTCATGCCCGTAGTCCTCGCGCCGAAGGACCGCTGGTCAAAGTCAACTGTGCGTCGATCGCGAAGGAACTGTTTGAAAGCGAGTTCTTCGGTCATGTGAAAGGCGCATTCACCGGCGCCCACCGCGACCGCGTCGGCCGCTTCCAGCTCGCTGACGGGGGCACCATATTCCTGGATGAGGTGAGTGAGATACCGCTGGAGCTGCAAGGCAAGCTGCTGCGCGTGCTGCAGGAGAGCGAGTTCGAGCGTGTCGGCGACGACGTAACGCGTTCCGTGGACGTGCGCGTGATCGCGGCGACCAACCGTGACCTGGAGCGGCACATCGTCGACGGGAAATTCCGCGAAGACTTGTTCTACCGGCTCAGCGTGTTCCCCATCGAAGTGCCGCCATTGCGGGAGAGGGGTGATGATGTTATCCAACTGGCACAGGAGTTTCTTACCAGCACCTGCAAGGATTTCGGTCGTGAACCCATGACGCTGACCCGCGGACAAGCCAACAAGCTGCGTGCGTACAACTGGCCCGGAAACGTACGCGAGCTCAAGAACGTCATCGAACGTGCAGTGATCCTGTCACCCGGCAATGTGTTGCGGCTCGATGCGTCCCTGCCCGAGGCGGCAGCGGACGAGCGGGGTGCGACAGACGACATGTCGGCGGAGCCCGGGTTCCTTACCGAGCAGGAGATGCGCGAGTTCCAAAAGAAAAACACGATCGCTGCACTGAATCAGGCGAGTTGGCGCGTATCCGGTACGGGCGGAGCCGCGGACCTGCTGGGCATCAAGCCGACGACGCTTGCGGACCGGATTCGCGTCCTCGGCATCAGGAAACCGCTCGGTCGAGGTCGCCAATGACCCGCGCAACCATCAATCGCCTCCTGGTGCTCACGGGGATTGTGGTGTTCGCAGTGCTGTTTCGCATGCTCCCGGTTACTGAATGGCTCGACGAGGCTTCTCAGCTATACCAGCGCTACCCGGTCGCCGTTCCGGCCGCTTACGTTGCCGCCGTGACGGTTGCAACGGTTGCGCTTTTTCCGGGCTGGATATCGATGATGCTGGGCGGCCTGCTGTTCGGTTTGCTCCCCGGGCTGCCGCTTGCCTTGCTCGGCATTACGGCCGGTGCCTTTAGTGCATTCCTTGCGGGGCGGTCGCTGGGTCGCTCCTGGGTGGAGCGGCGCATGGGTGACAGTCTGAGACTGCAGGCCCTGGACGAAGCCGTTAACGCGCAGTCCTTCTATATTGTCGTCCTGACCCGGTTTGCCATCGTTCTGCCTTTCAACGTCCTGAACTATGCGTTCGGACTGACCCGGGTAACGGGCACGATCTATGTGGCGGCTACCGCGCTCGGCATGTTGCCGGCCGTACTCCTCTACGTATATCTTGGTACTCTCGCGGATGACTTCGGCGAAATTCTTGCCGGCGACGTTCGCCCAGACAGCAGCACCTATTGGATCGCAGCCGTCGCGATCGTCGCGATCGCCGCGGTCGTCTGGATCGTGCAACGAGCGGCAAGGCGGGCGTTGCAGCAAAAACAACACGGCAAGTATTAGTACACTTATGAAGCACAGGGCAGTCCTCGCCTTGCTGCTGTTCGGCAGCCTGGCGTCAATCGCGATCGCGGAGCAGACGGAGTTGCCGCAGCCGGTTCGCAGCATACTCGATATCCGCAAAGTCCCGCACGATTCGCTAAGCGTCTTCGTCCAGGATGTCGATAGTGGGGAGGTGGTCCTGAGCTGGCAGGCCGACGTCCCACGCAACCCTGCTTCGACGATGAAGTTGCTGACGACGCTTGTCGGGCTCGACAAGCTGGGTCCGACCTACCGATGGACCACGGATGTGTTCGCACTGGGAGAACTGGAGGATGGCCGCTTGGACGGCGACCTGCTGCTGCGAGGCCGGGGCGACCCCTTCCTGGTCACCGAACGTGTGTGGCAGATGCTGCGCCTGGTCCGCCAGGCAGGCATCCACGAGGTCGATGGCAACCTGCTGATCGACGACAGTTATTTCGAGGTGCCTGCGTACGATCCGGCCGAGTTCGATCGCCAGCCGCTGCGCGCCTACAACGTCGGCCCGAATGCTCTTCTTATGAATTTCAAGGTCGTGCGTTACTGGTTCGAACCCGACCATGACCGCAACGCCGTCCGGGTCTGGGTCGATCCGCCACTCGAGAATCTGCAGGTCGAGAATCGGCTGGCGCTGCGGCGGGGCTATTGCGGCGGCTATCAGCGGGGCATAACGATTACCGCAAACGAGGCGATCGACAAGATGATCTTCAGCGGCCGTTTCCCGACGGGCTGTAAGAGTTACGCCATGGACCGCACCGCACTTCGGCACAACGAGTTTGCCTACGGTCTCTTCATGTCGGTGTGGCGCGAATCGGGCGGAGTGTTCAGCGGTGGGTGGATGAACGCCAAGGCTCCCGACGGCGTCGACCCGATCGTTTCCTATGAATCCCTGTCGCTCGCCGAGATTATTTCCCGGGTCAACAAGAACAGCAACAACGTAATGGCGCGGCAGATCCTTTACACGCTATCGGCAGAGGTGCTCGGGCCGCCCGGCACCGAGAGCGGCGGCCGTAAGGTCATCGAGGACTGGCTCGCCGACACCGGCATCGATTTCCCGACGTTGACGCTCGATAATGGCGCCGGCCTCTCGCGCGACGCGCGCGTCTCGGCGCGTGAATTCGGGGCACTGCTCGAGTTCGCGTGGCGCAAGCCGTACATGCCCGAGTATCTTGCATCGATGGCGGTCTCCGGACTCGACGGCACGCTGCGCCGCAAATTCGACGACGCGGCGCTCACCGGTCAGGCACACCTGAAGACCGGCTCGCTGGATCACGTCGCGGCCATCGCCGGGTATCTGCAGGCAAGGTCGGGAAGGCGCTTTGCCGTGGTGATGCTGCACAACCACGAGGACGTGCACCGCGGGCCGGGCGAGGAGGCGCAGGCGGCTTTGTTGCGCTGGCTGTACGAGCAATAAGTGTAAAGACTTCCGACGATGCTGTAGTACACTCGCGGCGGGCAGGGGAGAACGATCTATGCGATTAGTGATCGGCTTGCTCGTGCTGCTGCCGATGTCGGTGGCGGCCGAGACGGGCTATGTTACCGACCGTCTGATGCTCGGGTTGCACCAGGCTGCGGACACCAGCGACCGGCCGTTCCGGTCGCTCGAGAGCGGGACTCGTTTCGAGGTGCTGTCCGGTGATCGCCTGTACGCACGCGTCCGGCTGGAGGATGGTACCGAGGGCTACGTCAAGGCGGCCTACGTGGTTTACGAGCCGCCGGCCAAGTTGATCGTCGACCAGGCACAAGCGCGGGTCGAGCGCCTGACCACCGAACTCGAGGAAGCCAAGGCGGCGTTTGCCGAGCCGGCCGCCGTTATCGATTCGCTCAAGGCCGAGACCGAGGTGCTGGAGTCCGAACTGGAGGCCGCCCGAACTCGTGTCGAAGAACTCGAAGAGGACAATGCAAGGCACCAGAGTCGCGCGGAGCGGTACCAGTTCAGCCTGCCATACGAATGGGTCGGCGGTGCGATCGGCGTTTGTCTCATTGCGGGCTTTCTCGCCGGCTTGTGGTGGGTGGACCACCGCAGCCGCAAGCGCCACGGCGGTATCCGCATCTACTAGGGTCTTTCAACTCGGGCCCTTGCCCGGCCGACTCAGGCGCCCACGGCCTCGCGCTGCTCCGCCACGCCGTTGTCATCAGAGCAGCCGCCGCGGATCGGCAGCTCCGCATCCGCGTAGAGCCTGTCGATGTCCTCCTGCTTGCGGGCGTGGCGCATCTCCTCGAGCTGACTCGCCGTGATATGCGGCGCGAAAAGCTGCGCGAAGTCGAGCATGTATCGCCGCATGACAGCATCCTTGCGGAAGCCGATCCACGTGGTGCTCCTTGGAAACAGGCCCTCGGCTTCGATCGCAGTCAGGTCTTTCCTGTCGTCGCAATCCTCGGCCATGCTCGCGACAATGCCTACGCCGAGCCCCATGCGGACATAGGTCTTGATGACGTCAGCATCCCGAGCGGTAAAAACGACATCCGGCTCCAGACCTTCGTTCGAAAACGCCTTCTTCAGGGACGATTGCCCGCCGAAACTGAATACGTAGGTGACCAGGGGGTACTCGCCGAGATCGTGCAACGTGAGTCGCCGCTTCAGCTTGGTCAGCGGGTGGTCTTTCGGAACGAGGATCTTGCGGTCCCAGCGGTAGCTCGGAACCAGCAGCAAGTCAGCGAACAATTCGCGTGAGCCGGTCGCGATCGCGAAGTCGATTTCGTTCGCCGCGACCATGTCGGCGATCTGCTCGGAGGTGCCCTGGTGCAGGTTCAGGCTGACGCGTGGGTATCGCTTGCGAAACTCCCTGACGACATCCGGGAGGACATAGCGCGCCTGCGTGTGCGTGGTCGCGATAGACAGGGTGCCTTCTTCCTCGTGGAAGTAATCGGATGCGAGGCTGCGGATGTTCTCCACTTCCTGCATGATCAGTCGCGCCCGCTCGATCACCTGTCCCCCAGCCGGGGTGATGCCGCCGAGGCTCTTGCCCTTGCGCGTGAACAGCTGCAGCCCGAGTTCCTCTTCGAGGAGCTTCAATTGTTTGCTGACGCCGGGCTGGGAGGTGTAGAGCCTCTCGGCGGCCGCAGTGATGTTCAGGCCGTTGTCCGCGATCGCCAGCAAGTATTTGAGTTGTTGTAGTTTCATTCGCGCCAGAGCACCCCTGCGATTTCAGACTATGACCACGCCTCTTCCGGTTCGTTTCCGAGATCGCCGCAAATAACGCTTTTGTCTAAGGTTTTTCGATACGCCGGCAAAGACGCCGGTTTCCTGCGCGGATTCCTCCCGTCACCCGAATTACATATAACACAAAGGAATAAGGATCAAGGCAACCGATTTAGCGGGCCGGCGATGAATTTGAGACTTTTTCTGCTATACACAGCACAGCAAGAACAGCAACAGGGACCAACAGGATGATCTACGACAATATTCTGCAGACCATCGGCAACACGCCAGTCGTACGCCTGAACCGCATCGGACCGGAAAACGTGGAGCTCTACGTGAAAGTCGAGTCGTTCAACCCGATGGGCTCGGTGAAGGACCGCCTGGCTTTCGCGATCATCAACGACGCCCAGGAGTCCGGTGAACTGGAACCCGGGCAGACCGTCGTGGAGGCGACATCCGGGAATACGGGTATTGCACTGGCGATGGTATGCGCGGCCACCGGCCATCCTTTCGTCGCCACGATGGCCGATTCGTTCTCCGTCGAGCGCCGCAAGATCATGCGAGGTCTCGGTGCCAAGGTCATCCTCACGCCGGCTGCCGAACGCGGCTCGGGCATGGTGAGGAAAGCCGAGGAACTCGCCGCCGAGCACGGCTGGTTCCTGGCGCGCCAGTTCGAGAACCCCTCCAATCCCGAATACCACGCCAGCACCACGGGGCCCGAGATTCTGCGCGATTTCGCCGGCCGTCGGCTGGATTTCTGGGTAACGGGCTACGGCACGGGTGGCACGATGTCCGGCGCCGGGCGGACCATCAAGGCCGCTCGGCCCGAGGTGACCATCGTGGCAACCGAGCCTGCCGGTGCGGCGCTGCTAAGGGGCGACGAGTGGAACCCGCACAAGATCCAGGGTTGGACGCCGGATTTCATTCCCGATGTCCTTGACCGCGAGATCTTCGACGAACTGATGAGTGTGACGGACGAGCGCGCCATCGAGGTCGCGCGCGAACTTGCAGCGACAGAGGGCATCTTCGCCGGAATTTCGGCTGGCGGAACGCTGGCGACCGCGCTGGAACTGGCGGAGCGGGCGTCGGAGGGCTCTGTCATCCTCGCGATGCTGCCCGACACCGGCGAGCGATACCTGTCCACGCCGCTGTTCGAGGGCGTCGAGGAGGGGTCAGACGACGCCTGGCTCGCGGCTCTCTGATCAACCGCAATTCCGCGAACGTGCCGTTTGCTGAACGAGAGCCGGTCTCCGGCCGCGCCGGCGCGCGTAATGGATTGAAACCGCAGAGAAAAATAGTTTCCGTTGAGACTTGAATCACAGCGCCCGGCAGCTGCAGGTGGCATGGTGTGAAGCCTTTCGTGCGACGGAAGCTGGCGTGTCAGCAGACATTCACACTCTGACGACAATAAGAAACTTCTGCAAGGCGGGCGACCTGCTGCAGTCGCTGGTGCCGCGGGCACAGAGCTTCTGCTTTTACGGCCGGGACCGGAGCTGCATATGGAGCAGCAACGGTGCCGACGATTACGAGGTCAACGATTTCGTCGCGGACCTCCTGATCGGGGATCACCCGGAGTCCGAGTACCTTCGGCGCACGCTGAAGTCCGGGCGCACGCTCCTCGTACTTCCCGTGTCCCTCGACGATGGTGAGGCGCTAGGATTCCTCGTTGTGGTGTTCTCGCGGAATGCCGGCAAGTCGTCGTCATTCGATCCGGGCTTACTGAGCGACATACTGTCGCCGGCGGTGGCGGTCATTGCAGAAACGTTGTGGATCGATCACCGCCTGCAGGAAACTATCGCACACGGCAAGGACATCGAGAAAGAACTCACGCTGGTGTACCAGGTCGACGAGAAGATCCACGGCCAGTCGCGCAGTCACGCCAGCCTGGCTCAGCTCGTCGGCCAGAGCGGCCGATTCCTGAGCATCGCCTACAGCGTACTGCTGATGCCGGCCAAACGCATACGTATCAGCGCGACCCATTCGAGCTGGAAGGAGGTCAATCGCAAGGCGATGGATCGCTACCTGATCGACCACCTGCTGCCCAAGCTGGAGAGCAGGCGGGCACCCGTGGTGTTCGAGATTCCGGCGGTCGACGGGGGCGAGACCGTCGCCGACCAGGGTTACCAGACCCTCCTCTGTCCCGTCACGGACAAGCACGGTAACGTCGAGGGCATGCTTGCACTGCTCAGCCGCGTGAACGGCGGGCCGTTCACCGGCGAGCACCGTCGCTTCATGTCGCACATCGTTCGAAAGGTCGAGTACGTCATTGAGCAGTCGTTCGACACGATGACCGGGCTGATGAACCGCTCGGGCTTCGAGGCGCAATTACAGGAGGCGCGCAAGAGCCTGAAGTCCGGGCAGGACTCGCATCAACTCATCTATTTCGACCTCGACAATTTGCAGCTCGTCAACGATACCTTCGGGCGCAGGGCGGGCGATGCAGTCATCATGCGTTTTGCCCGCATGCTCGACAACGATCTGCCGCGCAGCGCGGTATTGTCGCGTCTCACCGGCGATGACTTCTGCATCCTGCTGACCCACGCGAATGCAGAAGAAGGGCTGGAGTTCGCGCAGCTGGTCCGTGAGAAGGCGCAGTCACTGCGGTATCTCGAAGGTGACCGGTCGCTGCAGATCACGATCAGCATCGGAGTAGCAGAATTCAACCAGCGGTCGGTCGATGAGGGCGCGTCGCTCACGACGGCGCGCATGGCCTGTGAGGCCGCAAAAGACCATGGCCGGGATCGGATCGAGGTCTACGACGACCAGAACCAGAGCATTATTCGTCGCTATGACGACATGCAGCTCGTAGCGCAGATCCAGCAGACGCTGGATTCGGACGGCTTCGTGCTGATGGCTCAGCCTATCACGAGCCTGACGCGCGGCAGTGATGCACCTCGCTACGAGATACTGCTGCGCATGAGGGACGAAGAAGGCAGTGCCGTGCCCTCGTCGGCGCTGTTCTCCGCGGCAGAGCGCTACCAGCTCATGCCGCAGGTCGATCGTTGGGTCGTGTCGAAGACGATCGCAAGCCTCTCCAGGCATCCCGATGTGGTTCGTGAGGCCGGCGCGTTATTTTCTGTGAATCTCTCGGGGCAGTCGCTGTCGGACGACGACATCCTCCAATTCATCCAGCAAGAAATCCGGGAGGGCGGTCTGCCGGCGACCTCACTCGGGTTCGAGGTGACCGAATCCGCCGCCGTATCCAACTTGGCCAAAGCCCAGCAGTTTATAAACTCGCTGCGCGAACACGGCTGTAGCATCGCTCTCGACGACTTCGGAGCAGGGCTCAGTTCATTTGCTTACCTCAAGAACTTCGCCGTCGATACCCTCAAGATCGACGGTAGCTTCATCCGTGACATCTCGAACAACCGAATCTCGGAATCGATGGTCGCCGCCATTACGCAGGTCGCGAAGGTCATGGAACTGGAGACCGTCGCGGAGTATGTCGAGAACGAGAAGACGCGCAGGCTGGTTGCGCAACTCGGGGTGCATTACGCGCAGGGGCACGCAATCGGCAAGCCGGTGCCGCTCGACGACGTGCTGGGAGACCTGTCCGTGCGCGTGAGCATGTCCACCGCCTGAGTCAGAATACGCCGGCCTCCAGGCCGGCTGCCAGGGTCATTCCCAGTTCTTCGCACTCCTCCAGGCGAGCTTCGTCGAATTTTCCGGCGATCAATACCGGGCTCTGTACTTCCTTTACCGAGAGACCCTTGAGTATCCGCCGCATGCTTGTGATCGCACCGGTACCGTCGTTGCCGGCACGCACGAAGAGTGCGTAAGGACGGCCGACAATTCTGTCCAAGCACTCGTAGAAGCTGCGATCGAGGAAGTATTTCATCGCGCCGCTCATGTAGCCAAAGTTCTCCGGTGTGCCGAGAATGAACGCGTCGCACCAGAGCAGATCGTCGGCCGTCGCCTCGAGCGCGGCGCGAGTGCGAACTTCGACGTTGGTGACTTCCGGGCTCCGCGCCCCGCGCGTAACCGCTTCCGCCATCTGCGACGTCGAGCCCGATTGCGAGTGATAGACGATCAGCAAGTGTTTCCTGTCAGACATGTCCCCTGCGCAGTTCGAAAAAAGTACAGTTTATCGCGACCCGGGTCGCACTTTCGCTAGACTCTGCTCAATGGCTATCGACGACAACAGGCTGGCGCGGTTGCCGGAGACGTTACGTTCGGCCGCGATCCTGTGGCTGCGGCGGCTGGAAGAGATGCAGGGAAGCGCCAGCCTGCCAGCGGATGTCGAGCATCAGCTGCTGAACGTCGTCGCCGTCAGCGAATTTGCGGGCAACGCGCTGCTCAGGGACTGGGACTACTGGCAGGGCCGGCTCGAGCGCCTGGCGTCGCCACCCGATCCGCGCGAGCTGCGTGTATTCGCCGACGAGACGGGCCGCAGCGATGCAAGCATCGACGAGGTGAAGGCGCGTCTGCGCCGTTTCCGACGTCGTTACATGCTGGGTCTCCTCTGGCGCGAGGTAGCGGGGACGGCAACACTTGCCGAGACGCTCGAAGCCCTCTCGGAACTCGCGGACCAGATGCTCGCCGCTGCCGGCCGATACGCGTATAGCCAGCTCGAGAGACGCTATGGTCGTTTCCGGGATCCTGACGGCGCTTTGATTCCGCTGGTCGTATTGGCGATGGGCAAGCTGGGCGGCGGCGAACTGAATTTCTCGTCCGATATCGATATCGTATTTCTCTATCCTTCGGACGGGGAAAGCGGCGGGCCGCGCAAGCTGGGTGGCCAGCAATATTTCACGCGACTGTCGCAGATGATCGTGACATTAATGGACGAGAGGACCGCGGACGGCTTTGTGTTCCGGGTCGACACGCGCCTGCGGCCGTTCGGCGATAGTGGGCCGCCGGTCACGAGTTTCGCAGCCCTCGAGTCCTACTTGCTTCAGCACGGCCGGGACTGGGAGCGCTACGCATACATCAAGGCGCGCATCGTCGGGCTGCCGCCGCCGCCCGAGGTGGCAGCCGAACTCTTCGAGCAACTGATCGACCCGTTCGTGTACCGCCGTTACCTCGATTACGGTGTGTTCGAATCCCTGCGTGAGATGTATGCGATGATCGCTGCGGAAGTGAAGCGCCGTGACCTGGCAGACAATATCAAGCTGGGACCCGGCGGCATCCGTGAGATCGAATTCATCGTGCAGTCCATGCAGCTTGTCCGTGGCGGCGATCGTGAAGAGCTTCGGCAGTCATCCTTGTTGCGCGTACTGCCGGAACTCGCCGGCGCCCGGGGTTTCGAGGACGCTGCGGTCGATCGTCTTCGGGATGCTTATGTCTTCCTGCGGCGACTCGAGAACTTCATCCAGGCCATCCGCGATCAGCAGGTTCACGACCTGCCGAGGGAAAAGACCGACCGCGACCGGCTGTGCCTGGCAATGGGTTACCGGGACTGGGCGGCGCTTGTGCAGGATATCGATGCGCATCGCCGCAACGTCACGCAGGAGTTCGAGGCGATCGCATTCCGCGGTGGTGAAACCAATACCGACGACGAACTCGAGCGACGCTTCGAGGCGTTGTGGAAGGGCAGCACTTCGGCACAGGAGTGGGCGCAGGAATTTTCCGCGCAGAAACAAGCCACCGAACTCGCTGAATCGCTTGCGAGTTTTCAGCACGCGCCGTCGACCGTGAAAATCGACTCGATCGCACGCGAGCGGCTCCAGCGTTTCATGCCCCGCCTGCTGGCGCTCGTGGTCCAGTGTGACGAACCGCTGCTAGCGCTCGACAGGACGCTGTCGGTGATCAATCGGATCCTGCGCCGCAGCGCCTACGTGTCGCTCCTGAACGAGAACCTGCTCGCCGCGCGCCGGCTCGTGCGATTGTGCGAAAGCAGCTCCTACATCGCCGCGCAGATTGCGCGTTTCCCCGTCTTACTCGACGAGCTCCTCGAGCCGCGCGTCGAGACCGAGCGGATCGACAAAGCCGAATTCGAGGCCGAGATTGCGAGCCGGTTCGAGCATTTGCGGGAGTCCGACAGTGAGGCCCGAATGGAGACGCTTGCGCAGTTCCAGCGCGCAAGCATGTTTCGTATCGCGGTCGCGGACTTCAGCGGCTCGATGCCCATCATGAAGGTCAGTGACAGCCTGACGTTTCTCGCGGAAGCGGTACTGGACTACGCGCTCGAATCCGCCTGGCTGGATCTCATAAGCAGGCACGGTGCGCCGCATTACGAAGTCGACGGCCGGCGGCACGCGGCCGGATTCGGTGTCATCGGCTATGGCAAGCTCGGCGGACTGGAGCTGTCCTACGGTTCCGATCTCGACCTCGTATTCCTGCACGATTCGCGAGGCGACAGGCAGGTGACCGATGGCGATAAACCGCTCGACAACGCCTTGTTTTTCGGACGCCTCGTACGACGTCTGGTGCATTTCCTGACGACGCAAACCAGTTCCGGTGCGATGTACGAGATCGACACGCGTCTGCGACCGGAGGGCCGCAAGGGAATCCTGGTGACGAGCACCGATGCCTTCGAGCGATACCAGGAGGAGAATGCCTGGACGTGGGAGCACCAGGCGCTGCTGCGCGCGCGGCCCGTCGCGGGCAGCGCAACAGTGGCCGGAGACTTCGAGCGCATCCGGGCACAGACGTTGATGTCCCGGGTCCGGCTCGACTCGCTGCGAGATGATGTCGTGTCGATGCGCGCGCGCATGCGCAAGGAACTCGACCGCAGTGCGAGCGGGTGCTTCGATCTCAAGAACGGGCTCGGCGGTATCGGCGACATCGAATTCATCGTCCAGTACCTCGTGCTTCAACACGCCGCCCGGTACCCGGCCGTGATTCGCTATAGCGACAACATTCGGCAGATTGCGGCGCTTGCGTCCGTCGGCCTTCTCGACGTGCAGACGGCAGCGCGGCTGCAAAGCGCCTATCGTGAATTCCGGCGGCGCCTGCACCATCTTACGCTCAACGATCACCCACCGATCGTCGACGACGGCGAGCTGGCTGGTGAGCGGGAATTCGTTTCCTCGGTCTGGGGGCGGCACCTGGGGACGCAACCGTCGTAGCGGCCGCCGCGGACGACAGCGTATAATTGCGCGAATTCCAACGAGGGCAACGGATTATCCAGTGGTGGCGAGAGCAGGCACAGTCGATCAGAACCTGGTACCCGCGAATGCCGAGCACCGCTACACGGTGCGGCGGAAGGACCTGCCTTTGTCGTGCCCGATGCCGGGCATGTACCTGTGGAACTCGCATCCCAAGGTCTACCTGCCGGTGCAGGAGACCGGCGAGGCGGTGTGCCCCTATTGCGGCGCGGAATACCGTCTCGAGACGCAGGACTGACGCAGGCCGGTGAGGAACTGAGCCATGTACGTAGTGACCGGCGGTGCCGGGTTTATCGGGAGCAACCTGGTTCGCGCCCTCATCGGGCGCGGACACGATGACGTCATCGTCGTCGATGACCTGGAAGACGGCCGTAAGTTCGTCAATATCGCGGCGCAGCCGATCGCCGATTACGTCGATAAGGACGAGTTCATTGCGCGCCTCGACACCGATAACGCATTAGCCACCTCGCTGACAGCGATCCTGCATCAGGGCGCGTGTTCTGCGACGACGGAGTGGGACGGTCGCTACATGATGCGCAACAACTACGGCTATTCGAAGCGGCTGCTGCATTTCTGCCTCGACAGGAAGATCCCGTACCTCTACGCCTCGTCCGCCGCGGTTTACGGTGCATCCACGTCGTTCGCGGAGCATCCCGACAACGAGCTGCCGCTGAATGTGTACGGGTATTCGAAACTGCAGTTCGACCGCTATGTCCGGCGTATCGCTGCCGACCCGGATAGCCAGGTCGTGGGGCTGCGCTATTTCAATGTCTACGGCCCCTGCGAGCAGCACAAGGGTTCCATGGCGAGCGTAGCCTTCCATTTCAACAACCAGGTCATCGCCGACGGAGAAGCGCGCCTGTTCGAGGGTTCTGGCGGCTATGGTAACGGTGAACAGCTGCGGGATTTCGTCTACGTCGACGATGTCTGCGATGTGAACCTGTGGTTCCTGGACAACCCGGGCGTCTCGGGCGTGTTCAATGCCGGCACAGGCAGGGCGCAGTCGTTCAACGACGTCGCCAATGCCGTTATCGGCTGGCACGGCCGCGGCCGCGTCCGTTACATACCCTTCCCACCCCATCTCGAGGGTGCGTACCAGAGCTACACGCAGGCCGATCTCGGCAACCTGCGCGAGGCCGGCTGCGACGTCGAGTTTCGTCCGGTAGAGGCCGGCGTAAGAGACTACCTGGACCAGCTCTCCGGCTGACACCATGACAGGGCCTGCAATACTGATCGTCGGACCATCGTGGGTCGGCGACATGGTGATAGCACAGGCACTGTTCATCCTGCTGAAGACGCGCCAGCCCGATGCCGAGATCGACGTGCTGGCGCCGACCTGGTCGTTGCCGATCGTCGCGCGCATGCCCGAGGTTCGCCGCGGCATCGCCGCGGAGACCGGTCACGGTGAGCTGGGCCTTGGCAAGCGGCGTCGCATCGGTTATGCGCTGCGCGACGCAGGATACGAGCATGCGATCGTCTTGCCGCGTTCCCTCAAGTCGGCGCTCATCCCCTGGTTCGCGGGCGTGCCCCGGCGGACGGGTTTTCGTGGTGAGTCGCGCTACGGCCTGATCAACGACATGCGGGCTTTCGACAGGTCGGTCCTCGATCAGACGGTAAAGCGCTTCGTCGCGCTTGGCCTGGAGCCCGGCGAGGCGCTGCCCACGCCCCCGTATCCTGCGCTGACGGTCGACCGCCGGAAACAGGGCGCCGTCATGGAATTGCTCGGCGTTGTCACCGATCGGCCGGTGATTGCGATGATGCCGGGCGCCGAGTACGGACCGGCGAAGTGCTGGCCGGTCGAGTATTTCGCGGAACTCGCTGCCGTGCTCGGCAACGAGGGCTTCGATGTCTGGGTGCTCGGCTCCGACAAGGACAAGGCGGCGGGTGAACAAGTCGCGTCGATGAGCGCCGCACACAACCTCTGTGGCCGCACGTCGCTCGAGGACGTCATTGACCTGCTCGGTTTCGCCGAGCAGGCGGTCAGTAATGACTCGGGCCTGATGCATATCGCCGCTGCCGTTGGCACGCACGTGCACGGAATCTACGGTTCCTCGTCGCCGGCCTTCACGCCGCCGCTGACGACCGAGCGTGACGTGCACTGGCTCGAGCTGGATTGCAGCCCTTGCTTCGAGCGCACCTGTCCGCTGGGGCACCTGCGATGCCTCAGGGAAATCCGCGTCAGGGACCTGTATGAGGCGATCAAAAGTGCCTATCGCCGCCAAAAATGTAGCTAAAAAACGCGAAAAAAACGATTTAGCAAAGTCAGAAGCATCGCCCGCCTGCCCCGGCTGTCGCGCTGGTAACGGTACGCCAAATCAAGCAGGAAATGACACCCAATGAACGATAAAAGCCGTGAAAATCGCTAAAAAATTGATTAATTCACAGATTTGAAGTTACCATCCGACGGACTCTGCCAGACGCGAAGTCTTACGCAGGATCGGCACCGGTTTCGATACCCAGAAATCATAAATTAAAAGAAGAAAGTGCATATTGTGCCGCTAAATGCGCTTAAAATCGGAAAAAAACAATTATTATGGATTATCGCTCAGCTCGCTCGGCAGAGCGCCCGAGAGAAGCATGCGGCTCGTAAAATAATCGATTAACATAGCTGAAAAAGGCATTAACGTCCGTAAAAGTCGTTAAATTTGTTAATAACGTCGTCGATAGTGATTAATTTCATGGCATCCGGGTGGCGCACCCGCCGCCCCCAGCGGATGTCGGTCACGCGCTTGCCCAGGTATCGCTCCACGGCCTCCGGGTAGCGATTGACGCACAGGTTGCGGGAATTGTAGGGGCCCGTTCGGTCGGGGTTCGAGGTGGCGTACAGTCCGACGACCGGGGTGCCTGCCGCCGTCGCCATGTGGGCCGGGCCGGAGTCAGGGCACAGCACCACGTCGGCGGTGGCAATCAGGGCATAGAGTTGCTTGAGTGAGGTACGCCCGGCGAGGTTGGTGGCGCCGGCCTGCGCGGCGATGGCGACAGCGTACTCGTGCTCGAGCGCCGACTTGCCACCGGTGACGATGACGTTCGCCGCGAGGTGGTCGCGCAGGTAGCGCGTCACTGCGACGAAGTGCCCGACCGGCCAGTTCCTGAAGTTGCGGCTGCGCTGGCTGCTCACGGGGCTGATAACGACCGTCTTCGGGCCGTCATGCTGCCGGGCGAATGCTCGCTCGGGTTCGCCGATCGGGATGTCCCAGCGCAGGTCCGTGGGTTGTGCGCCAATGTGCCGCGCGAAGCCCATCATCGCCTCGAGCGCGTGCTCGCCTTTCGCCGCGGGAATCCGCTGGTTGGTAAACAGCCACTGGAAGTCGCGAGCGCGCCCCTTGTCGAAGCCTACCCGCACCGCGGCCGGGATTTCGCGGCAGAGCAGGTTGGCGCGCATGGAGGCATGCATGCAAAGGGCAACTTCGAAGCACCTGGAGGCCAGTTGCTGCCTGATGTCGCGATAAGCGGCCAGCCCTCGGGCCTTATCGAAGGTGATAAACTCGATATCTCGTATGTCGCCCATCAGGCTCGCCTCTGTCTTGCCGATGACCCAGCTGATACGGGCGTCGGGCCAGTTATCCTGAAGGTTGCGAATAACCGCGAGCGCGTGGCAGGTATCGCCGATCGCGGAAAGCCGAAGGACGCAGATGCTTTCGGGCGCAGAGTTTGCGAACAAGTGAGACAAGTCGATAACGAGGGACGGAACCGTTGACCGAAACCGTCGAGAAGACCGCGACCGGCGCCATCCTATACGATAAGGCTATCATCAACCAGATTTCCGACGACCGCTTCGAGCCGACGGGTTGGCTGCATTCGGAACCGCTGAAGGGGTCGCACGGGTCGGGCGGCCGCGGCAACACGATGTACGTCGGCAATGTTCCGCGGCAGTTCGTATTGCGGCATTTCATGCGCGGAGGGCTTATCGGCAAGCTGGTTAGCGACCGTTACTTCTGGACCGGGGAGGACAACACGCGCTCGTTCGTCGAGTGGCGATTGCTGGCGAAACTGGCCGACAACAACCTGCGCGTGCCGAGGCCTGCCGCGGCCCGTTACTGCCGCCGCGGCCTGACCTATTCGGCAGACATCATCACCGTGCGCATCCCCGCGGTATCGCCACTATCGCAGTACATAGCGGATCGCTCGCGCGACGAGCAATTCTGGCGTTCCACAGGCGCCGCGATACGCGAGTTTCACGCGTGCGGCGTCTTTCATGCGGACATGAACGCCTACAACCTGCAGATCGATAATGCCGGCAGGCTGTGGATGCTCGACTTCGATCGCGGCCGTTTGCTGCCCCCGGGCGCCTGGCAGCAGAAGACCCTGCGCCGCCTGCATCGCTCGCTCGTGAAGGTCAAGACGGTGAATCCCCGCGTGCATTTCGACGAGAGCAATTGGGAAGTGCTGCTCGAGGGTTACTTCAGCGCGTCGAGGTGCGCGTAGCAGTCATCGTAGCCTTCCGGCAGGTTCTTGAACTTCCGGTGTATCCAGAAATACTGCTCCGGGCAGCGGCGGATGTGTTCCTCGAGCACGCGCACGTACTTCTCTGTGTCCTCGACAGGGTCGTTACTGGGGAAGTCATCGAGCGGCGGAAGTATCGTGTGCACGTAACTGCCGTCGTCCAGCCGCCGCGGGAAAAAGGGCAGCGTGACCGCATCGCCGAGCCGCGCCAGTGTCGACGTTGCAGTAGTGTGCATCGAGGGAACGCCGAAGAAAGGGATGACGGCCGCGCCTTTTCGATCGTAACTCTGATCGGGCGCGTACCACACCGGCCGTCCCGCGCGCAGGCTGCGCACCATTCTCTTTATGTCCCGCTTCTCGATCGTTTCGTCCGCAGAGCGTTCACGGCCCGTGCGTTGCAGCTCCGTAATGAACTCGCTGCGGTTTTTCCGGAACACGGCATCGAACGGCGGGCAGTGCATCGCAAGCAAGCGCCCGGAAATCTCCAGCGTCGTGAAATGTGCGCTCAGCAAGATGACACCCTTACCGCTGTCGAGCGCCTGCTGGAGATGTTCGATGCCGTCGAGGCGAGCGATCTTCCGGTGCATCCGGTCACTGGCCCAGCGGCCGAGCCCCATCTCGATGAGCGACATGCCGAGCGCCTCGAAGTGCTTGGTTGCCAGCGCATTGCGCTCCGCCGTCGTCAGTTCGGGAAAGCACAGCTCGATATTGCGGCGCACGACGGCGCGGCGGTCGCCGGCAAGCCGCTCCGCGATCCTGCCGAGAGCACGGCCGACAGTGAGTGCGACGCGATGCGGCAGCAGGCAGACGATACGCAAGGCGCCCATGCCGATCCACGCCGGCCAGTAACGGGGTGCCCGGAATTGCTGCAGTGGCTTGCGGTTGTCGCTCATGGAGGAAATGAGCTTAAGCGAATCGGCGGCCTGGCCCCAGTCCTTATTCCGACATGCCGTCGACGTAGTCGTCGCTCTTGCCGTCAGCTTTCTTCGCGACCGCCGGCTCCGACTCGTCGACAGGGGCTTCCACGGTTGCGATTCCGACATGGAACGCCGCGAACCCGGGCATGACTATCTGGTTACGGGCCATACCGATTATGCGCCCGGAGTAGGGGGAGCGTATCTCGCTGCGCGCATTGCTCATCGGGTCGGTGATGGTGCCGAGAAGGTCGCCTTCGCTCACCGTGCTGCCGAGACCGACGTCGGCGAGCAGTATCCCGCCACTGTCGGCGCGAACCCATGACGAACGGTAATAGACGGGCTCCGGGTCGCTCCAGAGGCGCAGTTTGCGCTGCATGCCAATGGCGGTGATCAATGTCTCGATGCCCTTGACGCCGTGCTTCACTTCATTCAGCTCGAGTACCGACGGCCCGCCCGCCTCCAGCGTGACAGCCGGTATGCCGGCCTCCGTCGCCGCGTACCGCAAGGTGCCGATTGCCGGTGTGCTGTGCAGAATTACCATGCCACCGAGCCCCTGCGTCAGCGTAACGACATCGGGATTGCGAAGGTCGGCACGGATCTGCGGCAAGTTGGCGCGCTCGAAGGAACCTGTGTGGAGGTCGATGAGAGCATCGCAATGCGCGACGATGTTGGTGAAAAACGAATGTGCGATACGTGCCGCGGCGCTGCCGGTCGGATTACCCGGGAAATAGCGGTTCAGATCGCGCCGGTCGGGGAGATAGCGGGAGCCGCGGCGGAAGCCCTGCACGTTGACGATGGGCACGCCGATGATCGCGCCCGCCAGCTTGTCCGGGTTGATGTCGTGCATCACGCGCCGCACCATCTCTACACCATTGAGCTCGTCGCCGTGCACCGCTGCCGTCAGGCACAGGCTCGGGCCCGGCAGCGCGCCGTTGATGGCGAGGACGGGAGTAGAGACCGGGACGCCCTCGAACAGCTCGGTTGCCGACCAGGACAGACGCGCTGAAGCGCCCGGCGGAATCTCGGCGCCGAGCAACCGAAGAGGCTCCGGCAGCCCTTCCGCCGATGTCACTGCCTCTGCAAGCGGCACGTCGTGCGGATGGTTGGGTACGGCCTCGACGAATTCCTCGACAGCGGCAGCGACTTCGCTGGAACGGGAGTCCTCATCCTCTGTTCTATCGTCACGGACGTCGATGCCGTTGTCGGCGGGATCGACGGCTACTTCACCCGCAACGGACCCGGTGCTCGCACCCGCCAGCAACAGGGCGGCGGCGGCCAGGCACAGGGTTCTGTTGAGAAGATGAATCGTCATGATCGATAAAAAGCATCCGCGTTGCAGCCGAGTGGCGATTTGCCGCAGCCGGCAAAGCTGATTAGCATCCTCCAAGATTACGCCGGAGCCGTGATTTTTTCCATGCTACTAATCAATAATTTGCGCTTGAAACCTGAACTGATCCGAATGGCAAGAATATGTAAAGTTTCGTACCTCTTGTTGCTGTTTATGGGCCTTGCAGCGCAGCTCGCCCATGCAGAGGAGACCTTCCCGCTGCCCGAAGAATTACAGCCGGACGTGGATTTCTGGGTGTCGATATTCACGCGCTACGGTACTGACGAGGGCGTGCTGCACGACAATCGTAACCTCGCCGTAGTTTACGAGCGCATCGGCATGCCGCGCGGCATCAGCCGCAAGGAGCGCAACCGGCGCATACAGAAGCGCCGCGAAGCCCTTGTCCGGATCCTCCAGGGCCTGGCCGATGGCAATCGCGACAACCTCACCGCGGAACAGGCGCGCGTGCTGGCATTCTGGCCCGACGACATCAGCAGCGATGCGTTGCGCGATGCGACGCGGCGGATCCGCTTCCAGCAGGGCCTGTCCGATCGCTTTCGCGAAGGGCTGCAGCGGTCGGGCCGCTGGCGCGATTTCATCGAAGCGGAGTTCGCGGCGCTCGGAGTGCCTGTCGAGCTCGCGGCGCTGCCGCACGTGGAATCCTCTTACAACCCCGATGCCCGTTCACACGTCGGGGCTTCGGGTATCTGGCAGTTCACGCGCAGCACCGGTCGCCGCTTCATGCGCGTCGATCACGTGGTCGACGAGCGAAATGATCCGTTTGCGGCAACGCGAGGCGCGGGCCGGCTACTCGCTTACAACTATTCGATTACCGGCAACTGGCCGATGGCGATCACTGCCTACAACCACGGCCTGGCAGGAGTACGCCGGGCCATGCGGCTGCACGGCGACAATGCGTACGTCGATATCCTGCGAAACTACAACGGCCGTACATTCGGTTTCGCCTCGCGCAATTTCTACGTGGCGTTCCTTGCCGCAAAGGAAGTCGACCAGAATGCGGAGCGCTATTTTCCGGGCGTGGTCCGCGAGTCGCCGACCGCGTATGCCGAACTGAAACTGCCGGACTATGTTCCAGCGGACGATCTCGCCGGCGCGCTCGGCGTTCCGACGCGACACATCGCCAAACACAATCCCGCACTGCAAGCCACCGTATGGGAGGGCAGCAAGTACCTGCCGCGTGGCTACGCCGTGCGTTTGCCGGCGGGCATGGTGAACGGGTCAGCGGATGCCGTGCTGGCTTCGGTACCGAAGGACCGATGGCAGACCGAGCAACTGCCGGACCTTTTCCACACGGTAGCTCGTGGCGACACCCTGTCCGAGATTGCCGAGCGCTACGACACGCGGGTTTCGACGCTGGTCGCCATTAACGGTCTCGGCAGTCGGCACCGGATTCGCGCCGGCCAGCAGCTGCGATTGCCGGCCGCGGGGCCGGCGCCGGAAGTCGTCGCAATGGCCAGCGCCGTGGCGAAGGCACCGGCGGCCGCCACAGAGGAGCCAGAGGTCGTCCGGGAGCTGGTGCCGCAGGTCGAAGAGCAGGAGCCCGCCGCGTTGGCCGGGGATCTCGCCGCGACGATGGCCAGCACCCTGCAGACTGCGCTGCTGTCGGATCCGAGCGACTACACCGTTGCCGATGACCGGACGATCGAAGTGCAGCCGCTCGAAACGCTCGGCCATTACGCCGACTGGCTCGGCCTGAGGACCCAGCGCCTGCGCGATCTCAACGGATTCGCGTTCCGCACGCCGGTGGAGGTCGGCCAGCGGATAAAGCTCGAATTCAGGGACGTCGACAGGGAAACGTTCGAGAACCTGCGCGTCGACTACCACCGCAAGCAGCAGGACGGCTTCTTCCGAGAGCACGTCATCACAGGCGTGAAAGCTCATGAGATCCGGAGGGGCGAGTCGGTGTGGATATTGTCGCTGCGCGAGTACGACGTGCCGATCTGGCTTTTTCGACAGTACAATCCCGGACTCGATCTGCACAGGATTACGCCGGGCGACACGGTGCGGTTCCCGATACTCACGCCGACCGGGGATTCCTGATGCGTGATCGCGTGCGCCTGACCGTGATCCGGGTGCTGCCCCTGCTATTGCTCACGATCGCCGTCGCGGCCTGGTTCAACGACGTTCAGCAGGGAGGCGCGTACGTGCTACGCAACCTGCTGCCACCCGTAGTCCTGCTGCTGTTGGCGACGATCACCGTGTGGCGTGGTGGTGGACGCTGGACCGGGACGGGGTGGCGCTGGCCGCTCGGCCTCCTCGGTTTTGCGATCCCGGCGCTGGGGCTGTCCCTCTATCTGCATTACGCCTACTCGATCAATCTCGACGGGATGTTCGACGACGCAGAGCAACCGACGCGTGTGTTCCGCTACCTGCCGGCCTATACGCTGGTTGCGGGCGGTATCGGTTTCGTCATCGGCTGGATCGTAGGCAGAAACGTGTGATGTGACACGGCTCTTTTTTCACAACCGGCTGTTTTGCTAATCTTGAAGCAGAAACGTTTCGGAGGTTCACGAATGCCGAGCAGGCTGCCGACACTGTGCGCGCTGAGCGCGCTCCTGCTGGGGGCGAGCGCCGTGCCAGCCTTGCAGGGCAGCGCGCGGGCAAACGACTTCCCCATCGCCGACAAGGTGGTCGTCGAGAAGGGCGCGCGCAAGCTGCACTTGTTGAAAGGTGGTGTGGCATTTCGCAGCTTCGACATCGCACTGGGCATCCGGCCGGTCGGCGACAAGGAGCGGGAGGGCGACTTCAAGACGCCGGAAGGCAGCTACCTGCTTGATGCACGAAACCCGGACAGCGAGTATTTCCTTGCGATTCACGTTTCCTACCCGGATTCGCGCGATCGCGCCGAGGCACGCAGGAAAGGCGTGGATCCGGGTGGTGCGATCATGATCCACGGCCAGCCCAACGATCCGACGCGCTCAGAGGCGTACTATCGTACCCAGGACTGGACGAACGGCTGTATCGCCGTGTCGAATTCGGACATGATCGATATCTGGCTGATGACGGCGGAGAATACGCCGATCGAAATACGCCCCTGACCTCCACATTGATCCGGAATTCGCATGACCGAAATCCCTACGGTTGACGCCGAGGTATGGCCGGAAGGCAGCCTCGAAGTCCTGTCGCAGTTCGAAGTCGAGCAGTTGCGCGGAAGCGGCGAAGGTGGCCTGTACGCACTGTTGCGCCGTTGCATGCTGGCGGTGCTGAATTCGGGCAGCCAGATGGATGACACGCGCGCCGTACTCGAGCGTTACAGGGACTTCGACGTCGGTTTCATCCAGCAGGACCGGGGCGTGAAAGTGTCGCTGACCGGCGCGCCGTCCGACGCCTTCGTTGACGGCAAGATGATACGCGGCATCCGCGAACTGTTGTTCGCGGTGCTGCGTGACATTGTCTTCACGCGCAACGAAATCATGGGGGACCCGCGCTTCGACCTCGACACCAGCGGCGGGACTACCAATGCGGTGTTCCATATCGTGCGAAACGCCCGACTGTTGTTGACGCCAGCGTCGCTCAACGTCGTCGTCTGTTGGGGCGGGCATGCCATCAGCCGCGAAGAATACGACTACACGAAGCTCGTCGGCTATGAACTCGGCCTGCGCGCGATGAACGTCTGTACGGGCTGCGGGCCGGGCGCGATGAAAGGTCCGATGAAGGGCGCGACCATCGGTCACGCGAAGCAACGCATTCGAGACGGCCGCTACATCGGCATCACTGAGCCGGGCATCATCGCAGCCGAGGCGCCGAACCCCATCGTGAACTCGCTGGTCATCATGCCCGACATGGAGAAGCGCCTGGAGGCGTTCGTGCGCGTCGGCCACGGGATGGTGGTATTCCCGGGAGGTGTTGGGACTGCGGAGGAGATCCTGTATCTGCTGGGCGTCCTGCTGCATCCGGAGAATTCGTCCCAGCCCATGCCGCTGGTCATGACCGGCCCCGCGTCGGCGGAGCCGTACTTCCGGCAGATCGACGATTTCATCGGCCAGACGCTGGGCCCGAAAGCCCAGCAGCGCTATGCCATCATCATCGACGATCCGGCCGGTGTCGCGCGGGAGATGGCGCGCGGACTCGATGCCGTGCACCGGTTCCGCAAGCGCCACGGCGACGCGTACTATTTCAACTGGCGGCTCGTAATCGATCGCAGTTTCCAGCAACCTTTCACTGCGACCCACGAGTCGATGGCCGCGCTCGATATCAAGGAGGAGGCGAAACCGCACGAACTTGCCGCCAACTTGCGCCGTGCGTTTTCGGGCATCGTGTCCGGCAACGTTCGCGACGACACGGCCGCAGCCATCGAGAAACACGGTCCCTTTGAAATCAACGGTTCCGCGAGAATCATGGCCCTGCTGGACGATCTGCTCGCATCGTTTGTCGAACAGCGGCGCATGAAGATTGCTGCTGGAAGTTACAGACCTTGCTACCGGGTCCTGAGCTGAGTGTCACGATCGGCACTTTTGATTAAGTAAAAATCAAGCGCAACCTACTGAAACTTATGTGAAAAACGCAATTCTGCATTGTGATGCAGTTCCTGTGCATGCGGGCAAATTGAACATAGAATTAGTTTGAAAGGACTTCCTGAGCAAGCCAATGCCTGACAGCAAGCACATGAAATGGGTCGACGACTACGCAACGGACGCGAAGCCGAAAACCGACAAAGCAAAAACGATGGTCAACACACCTGAACCGGCAGCGAACGATGCTTACGGTTGGCAGCAATACCGGCGCTGGATTACGAAAGCGCCTGCGCCTCGAGCACGCCGAGCGGGTATCGATCCGTCGCTGTATACCTGGAAAGGCTACCGCAGCTGGAGCGAGCAGGTGAAACGCAACTGGACCGACGACGAGGACCAGACCTGACCCTCGACTCCGGAAGCATCGGGCAAAGAAACGCCGACCTCGTGTCGGCGTTTTTCATTTGCGGTGATCACGAGGCGCTGGACGAAAAACTGTGATGCCGAACGCTGCCCGAACCGGTACTGCGTCTTGTTTTCGCGCATTGTTCGATAGCGCGCGGAAATTTGAAAAAAAGCTGTGATCTGTCTCACGGAGCGATATACTCCGCGCCCCTATAGTCTTGCCAACACTGTTGGCTGCCAATGGATTTGCAAAGACAGTATGTCAAGGAAGCACAAAGAAAACGAAGAACCGCTCGTCACGCTCAAGAACGAGTTTTCGCGGCAACGCTGGGAGATGTTTCATCGTGCAATTGCTCATGCGAAAGAGTGTAATCACGCGGCAGTCGTCGAAGCTGACCCTGGCGTCGATGAAGGCAAGAGCGGCGCCCCCCTACTGACCATCGTGCGTTGACCGCCCCCGTGGGTTTTTCATTGGAACGGACTCTGCAATGGCTTGACGATCTCGACGACCTGCTGGGGACCGTCGGCCTGCTTGCTGAGCGAATGCGACGCCTGGCAGTTACCCTGGCGAGACTACTCGTTCTGCTTGCGGTGGCGGCATGGGGCGTCGTCGCCGCGCTGACCGAGCCGCCTCTCGGCCTGGCGGTCGCGATCCTGCTGTTCGTCTTCCTGCTCTATCGCAGCGTCACGCGTCCCGGGCTCATTGTCCGCAGTGGCGGCGTCACCGCCTGACTGACTCACCCGCGCAGCCTTGAAATAGGGCTGCGCACCCTTATCGTGATTGCCTCTGTGCCGCTTCCGAGCGGCCTGTACGCATTTGCATGGGGACCCAGAAGTGACTGACAAAAATACCCGGGAGACGCTCGGATTCCAGGCCGAGGTGCGTCAGCTCCTGAAGCTGATGATCCACTCCCTGTATAGCAACAAGGAGATATTCCTGCGCGAGTTGATCTCGAACGCATCGGACGCAGCCGACAAGTTGCGATTCGAAGCACTCGCGAGGCCGGACCTGCTCGGCGACGACAGGGAGCTCACGATTGTTGTTGCTTACGACAACGAAGCCCGCACGGTCAGTGTGTCCGACAACGGTATCGGGATGTCGCGCGATGAACTCGTGGAAAACCTGGGCACCATCGCGCGTTCGGGCACCGCGGAATTCCTCAGCCGCATGACCGGCGACGAAAGGGAGGACGCGCGTCTCATCGGCCAGTTCGGGGTCGGCTTCTATTCGGCTTTCATCGTGGCCGATCGTGTCGTGGTGGAGACCCGGCGCGCGGGCCTGGAGCCTGCCGAAGGCGTGCGCTGGGAGTCCGACGGGCAGGGCGAGTTCACGGTCGAAGCCGCCGATATAGCGGAGCGTGGAACCCGCGTCACCCTGCACCTCAAGGAGGGCGAGTCCGAGTTTGCCGAGCCGATTCGACTCGAGAACCTGATCCACAAGTACTCCGACCACATCGCGTTTCCCGTCACCCTCGCGGGTAGCGGCGCAGACGGGGACGACAAAGTCGTTAATGCAGCCACTGCGCTCTGGACCCGCCCCAGGACGGAGGTCTCGGACGACGAATACCGGGAATTCTACAAGCACCTGTCGCACGACTTCGCGGACCCGCTCCGCTGGAGCCACAACCAGGTCGAGGGCAAACGGGAATACACGAGCCTGCTCTACATACCCGCGAACGCCCCGTTCGACCTCTGGAATCGCGAAGCGCCGCGAGGACTCAAACTGTACGTGCAACGCGTGTTCATCATGGATGATGCGGAGCAGTTTCTTCCGCTCTACCTACGATTCGTCAAAGGCGTCGTCGACTCTTCCGACCTGCCGCTGAACGTGTCGCGCGAGTTGCTGCAACAGAACCCCGAACTGCAGGCGATGCGTAGCGCGCTGACGCGGCGCGTGCTCGACATGCTGGCGAAGATGGCCGGTGACGAGGGGGACGACTATGCGACCTTCTGGCGCCAGTTCGGTCCCGTGATGAAAGAGGGGATAATCGAGGATCCCGGCAACAAGGACAGGCTGGCGCACCTGCTCCGGTTTGCCACGACCCACGACGTGGGGGCCGGGCAGGACCAGTCGCTCGACGACTACGTTTCGCGGATGCAGGAAGGTCAGAATCGTATCTACTACCTGCTGGCGGAGAATCATGCCACCGCGGTTGCGAGCCCACACCTCGAAAGATTGCGCAGCAAGAACATCGAGGTGCTCTTGCTGACGGACCGGATCGATCCGTGGCTGGTCGACGCCCTGCGCGAGTTCGACAGCAAGGAACTCACCGATGTGGCTCGGGAGGGCCTGGTCCTCCCCGAGGGAGATGGCGCCATCTCCCAGGAGGTTGTCAACGAGCAGCACAAACCGCTCCTCAAGAAGATCAAGCGGGTTTTGAAGGATCGTGTGGATGCGGTGAATGCGAGCTGCCGCCTCGTCGATTCCCCCGCCTGCGTCGTGTCCGGGGAGGGAGACCTGAGTCCGGGTCTCAAGAGCATGCTCGAGGCCAGCGGTCAGAGTCTGCCGCAAACCATGCCCATACTCGAAGTGAACGTCGGGCATCCACTGCTCGAGCGCCTTTCCGCTGAAACCGACGACGAGCGATTCACAGCGCTGTCGAACATCCTGCTCGATCACGCGTTACTCGCCGAGGGCAGGCAGATCGATAACCCCGCGGATTACGTAGCGCGAATGAACCGGCTCCTTCTCGAGCTTGATTCCGCCCCGGCGGGCAAGTAAAAGGGGTGCCGATGAGCAGCGACCTTCTCAACGACGAGGAACTGCGGGCCCGGCTCAGCGACGAGCAATACCGGGTCACGCAGCAGAAAGGGACCGAACGCGCGTTTACGGGTGCCTACGTCGATCACAAGGCGGATGGCACCTACCATTGCGTGTGCTGCAGTGCGCCCCTTTTCAGCTCCGCGCAGAAATACGACTCCGGGTCCGGCTGGCCGAGTTTCTGGCTGCCGCTCGCCGGCGATGCCGTGACAACGAAGGTGGACACGAGTCACGGCATGAATCGGCAGGAGGTCATCTGCAGCCGCTGCGGCGCGCATCTCGGCCACGTGTTCGACGACGGCCCGCAGCCAACGGGACTCCGCTATTGCGTCAACTCGGCTTCCCTCGAGTTCGCGGCGGGGCCCACCGATATCCCCGACGAAAAAGGCAACTCACAATGACATCACGCATACTTCTCAGCACGCTCTTGGCAACGATGACGGCAGCAGGCTGCGCCCCCGAGGGAACGTCTGAAACGTCCACCGAGCTTGCGGGGACTGCCGTAGCAGAGGCCGGATCGAGCGCGGCGGAGGAGGTCCAGATCGTGCCCGGGCTCACGATGAAGAAGCTGAAGAACGGCTATGGCCGTGCGGCCGCCGCCGGTGACCTGGCATCCGTGCATTACACCGGGTGGCTCTATGACGCGAATGCGCCGGACGGCCGCGGCAAGAAGTTCGATAGTTCGGTCGATCGCGGCCAGCCGTTCCAGTTTCCGCTCGGCGCCGGCAGGGTCATAAGGGGCTGGGACGAGGGCGTCGCCGGCATGCTCATCGGCGAGTTGCGCGAACTCAGGATTGCACCGCAGCTCGGCTACGGCGATCGTGGCGCGGGTACGGCCATTCCGCCGGGCGCAACGTTGCTGTTCGAAGTGGAACTGCTGGGCCTGCAAGGCCCGAACGAGAACTGAGCCCGGTCAGGTCCCGGACTTCCTGATCTGCAGGTCCCGGGCCTGGCCGATCCAGTCTTCACGATAGATTCGCGAGCTGAACCCTTTCAGGCGTTGCGCGACCCGGTTGATGTCGTACTCGGTCATTTCGGCGATCTGGTGGTAGCGGAAGATTCCGAGTTCGTTCAGCGTTTTTTCGATCGCGGGCCCGATGCCCTTGATCAGGCGCAGGTTGTCGCGCAGGCCGCCGGGTTCCGGTTCGTGTAGTTCGGCGACGTCAACGGCGGCAGCCACCTGGTCGGCCCCGACGTCCGCTTCGTTACCCCAGTCGTCGCCCGGGTCGTCTTCCGTTTCCCGGGTGTCGACATCGCCGGGATCCGCCAGAACCGCTTCGAGGCCCGTATACGTCACGTTCGCCGGGTCGTTGGAGGCGTCGAGTTCGTCGCCCAGCGCTTCCTGATCGACGGGCTCTATGCAGGTTTCCGCCGGATCGGTACGGTTCTCGAGTTCGTCGATGCGGGCACGGGCTGCAGCGAGTTCGTCCTCGAGTTGCCTGGCTTCGCCGTCGCGCTCCCTGAAACGCTCGATCAGCGGCGGTAGGCGATTCTGCCAGTTCTCGAGTTCGCGGCTGAGGTGGGAGATCCTGTCGTCTTTCTGCTCGAGCGCGGCTCGTGCCGAGCTGTCGCGTTCCTCATTCGAGTTGACCTCGGATTGCAGCTCGTCACGCTGCCCTACGGCTCGCTCAAGGCTCGAGCGGGTTTCCTTCAGCTGTCGCTGCAGCCGGTCGCTGCGCTCGAAGGCCTCCTTGAGCGCAGCGGACAGTTCGCGAGCCCGGTTGGTCGCGTCTTTTCCGGAGGCCTGCAACTGGCTTACCTGCTCCATCAGCGTCCGGTTCTGCGCGACAAGTCGCCCATTTTCCGTCCGCTGCGCCTCGATTTGCCGCTGCCAGCCTTCGCCGACGGTCGTTTTTTCCCGCGCGCAGCGCCGGCTGCGGGTGATCCACCCGACCACCGCCCCGACGGCAGCGGATCCTGCGATGAATGCGATGAGAGCGGCGGTAATTTCGGGCATGTTTCGATCCGCGTTGTTTATCCCTATGAGGCCAATCGCACGCGATCCATTTCGGCGAGTACTTCACGTATTTGTTGCAGGGCCCAGTCAATATCCTGCTTTTCGATCACGAGCGGTGGCGCCAGCCGCACGACCGTCTCGTGAGTTTCCTTGCTCAGGAGCCCGCGTTTCATCAACGCTTCGCAGACCGCGCGGGCGCTGCCCAGCGACGGCTCGATTTCCAGGCCGACGAACAGGCCTCGGCCGCGGATCGCGCGGATGAACGGGCTGTCGATCGTCTGCAGCCCCGCGATGAGGTAATCGCCGAGTTCTGCGCTGCGCTCGGCGAGGCGATCCTCGACGAGCAGGTTCAGTGCCTCGAGGCCGATGGCGGCGCCCAGCGGATTGCCGCCAAACGTGCTGCCATGATCGCCGGGCTCGAAAACGTTCATCACTTCCTTGCGGGCAAGGAACATGGACACCGGAAAGATGCCGCCACCGAGCGCTTTACCCAGGATCAGCCCATCCGGCTGGACGTCTTCGTGTTCGCAGGCGAGCAGCTTCCCGGTCCGCCCCAGACCGGTCTGGATTTCGTCGGCAATGAGCAGCACGTTATGCTTGCGGCAGAGCGCCTCCGCGGCTTTCAGGTAACCCTGCGGCGGCACGATGATGCCGCCCTCGCCCTGGATCGGTTCGACCAGGAATGCCGCCGTATTCTCGTTGATCGCGGCGTCGAGTGCGTCGATGTTGCCGTACTCGATGATCTTGAAGCCCGGCGCAAAAGGTCCGAAGCCGGCTCTGTACTGGGGCTCGTCGGACATCGCGATAATCGTCGTCGTGCGGCCGTGGAAATTGCCGCTGCAGGCGATGATCTCCGCCCTGTCGTGTGCGACGCCCTTGATCGTGTAGGCCCACTTGCGGGCCGCCTTGATGGCCGTCTCGACGGCTTCGGCGCCCGTGTTCATCGGCAATGCCATGTCCTGCCCGGTCAGTTCACAGACTTTCGCGAGGAACGGGCCGAGTTTGTCCGTGTAGAAGGCTCGGGAGACAATATTCAGGGTGCCGACCTGGTCACGCACGACCTTGACGATACGCGGATTGGCGTGGCCGTGACTGACCGCCGAATACGCGCTCATCATGTCGAGGTATTTGTTGCCGGCGTCGTCCCAAACGTAAACGCCCTCGCCGTGCGTGAGCACCACTGGTAAGGGGTGATAGTTGTGCGCGCAATAGCGCGACTCGAGGTCCATGTATTTGTTCATCGGAGGTCCTGCTTGCGCCGCAGGCGATGCTCTGCAGGTCGCTGAAATGCCCCATAAGCCCATAATTTTACAGTAATAACGACGTTACAAGCCAGCGGCACGAAGGTTCGCGCTGCAGGTTGCGGTTTGCCTGCTGCGGAACAGGCGTTACCTTTGCGGACGGAAGAGGTGTCAGGCGATTCCGGTGGCGACAGCTCCTGTCAGCGAAAAACTGTTCATCGACGGCCCGGTTGGCCGGCTCGAGTCGATCCTCGACGAGCCGCGCGACGGCCCCATCCGGGGTTGTGCGGTCGTCTGTCATCCCCATCCGCAGCACGGTGGCACCATGCACAACAAAGTTGCGCATACCCTGGCTCGCGCTTTCGCGCGGCTCGGATTTCGCACGCTGCGCTTCAACTTCCGGGGCACCGAGGCCAGCGAAGGGACTTACGACGAGGGTGCAGGAGAACTGGACGATGCGCTCGCGGCGGCCGCATGGTTGCGCGCCGGCGGATGCGATGGACCCTTGTGGATAGCGGGCTTTTCGTTCGGTGCAGCGATAGCCGTAAGAGCAGCGGAACCGGCGCGCGTGGACGGAGTCGTCGCCATTGCGCCAGCTATTTACCGTTTCGCGCGCGGCGTTGTGAGCATGCCGCGCTGCCCGTTCCTCGTCATCCAGGGTGACGAAGACGAACTCGTTGACGTGGAGGAGACGATCGAATGGGTGAATGGCCTCGAGCCGGGGCCTGACCTGCTCGTGATGGCGGGTGCCGAACATTTCTTCCACGGCCGCCTCGTGGAACTGCGCGATGCCGTGACGGAGTTCGTGCGGTCGAATTCGTAGGAGCGGTTCTCGAACCGCGAACGAAAAAAGCCGGGACTGGCCCGGCTTTTCCGTATGCAAAGCGTTTGCGAACGCTCAGACCATGTCTTTGAGGCCCTTGAGCGCCGTCACCTTGACGACCTTGGTGGCCGGTTTGGCTTTGAACATCATCTCTTCGCCCGTGAAAGGATTGACGCCTTTACGCGCCTTCCGGGCGGGCTTCTTCACGACGCGCATCTTCAGCAGGCCGGGAACAGTGAAAAGACCGGGGGCGCCACGACCGCCGAGGTTCTTTTTGATCTGTGCATTGAGCGAATCGAATACCGCAGCGACATCCTTGCGGGTCAACCCCGTGTCTTCGACGATCTTCGCATAGATTTCCGACTTGGTAGGTGGCTTCTTCGTATTTGCTGCCATGAAAAACAAACTCCCTGAAACGAAAAAAACGGGCGACGCCCGTGGCAAAAGCAGCGCGACCATAGCTGAATCCCGGCAAGGAAACAACTGTTCAAGGTGCGGTTTTTCCCGGAAAAACCCCGGTTCGGACGCGAAGGTCCCTGTCGATCAGTCGGTGTAGAACTCGCGCTTGAAGCGTACTTCCGAAGATCCGGCAGCACCCTCAGGTGTAACCGTGATGTCGAAGATCAGCGTTTCCCGATTGGCGACAGCCGTCTCGCCGATATAGTAGACCGCATCCTGTTCTTCGATCTCGCGCATCGCGACGTTCTTGAGCTGACCGGTGAGGTTGACCGTCTTTACCGTTACCTTCGCCGGCACCGCGGCATTATCGGCGTCGCTCACGACGGATATGGTCAGCATCGCCCGGTTCTTACTGCGAACGATGTTGTAGGCGCGGGCAACCTCTGGCGAAAGCTCGTCGGTCAGCTGCGCATTGAAGTGAACGATGTGGTCGCCGATGTCTTTCATGGACTCGCCGGCAGGCTCGGCGGTCGGTACCTTCGGGGTTTCGCCGCCTCCCCCGCAAGCGGCAATCAAGAAGGACAGCGACAGGGGAATGAGTATGTTCTTGTTCAGCATGGTGTTCGGCTCCCGGCCAGGGCGTCACTATAAACCATTTGCCTCGAGCTCGTTCGCGATTGCCGGGGGCAATACAACAGGACCGGAGACGTGCAGCAGTTTATTACGTTGCGTCTGTCCCCGGATCAGGCGGATGCGCGATGGTGCGACGCCAAAAAAGGATGCCAGCAAGCGAATGACGGCCTTGTTCGCCTTGCCGTCCGCGGGTGCGGCGGTCGTTCGTACCAACAGCCGGCCGTTACGAATGCCAAGGATCTCGTTACTGCTCGCGCGTGGCTGAACTCGGACAGACAGGGCGAGTTCGTCGCCAACCCGCCGCACGCAGGGTTCCGAGGCCGCCATCCTCGATTCCGTTACAGGAGCCCCATGAACAACCTTACCAGGGCACCCAGCGCGATCAGTGCGAATATCGGCGAGATATCGAAACCGCCGATCGGCGGGATGAGTCGCCGGAACGGACGCAACAGCGGCTCGGTCAGCGAATACACCATCGCCACCGCGGGGTTGTAGCCGCCGGCGTTAACCCAGCTGATGATGATGCGGATGATGATCAGCCAGAAGAACAGGTTGAACGTCAGGAGCACCAGGCTGACCGCCGAACTCAGCAGTAACGAAACGATCGTCGGCCGCACCCCCTGGAGCAGCGCGATGATGAACACGGCGAGGTACTGCACGCCAAAGGCGACTACTACGGTTGCCGTGTCGATGCGCCCGACCGGTGGCAGGATGCGACGCACTGGCACGACCAGCGGCGATGTCAGCTTGAGAATCGCCTGCGCCAGCGGGTTGTGAAAATCCGCCCGCACCAGAGGCAGGAACAGACGCAATAGCAGGACGAGCAGGTACAGCCGCGCCAGTGCATCGACAATGAATACAACCGCGTCTACAGCTCCGCCTGCCATGGTTCAGTCCTTGTTTGCCTCGTCCGCAAGTGCGACCGCGCGATCGCGCGCGGCCTCGAACGCTCGCGCAAAGATATCACGAACGTGGTCGGCTTCGAGGCTCTCGAAGGCCGCCGTCGTCGTTCCGCCGGGTGAACGCACCCGGTCGATGAGTGATTGCATCGTCTCGTCTTCCGCGTCCGCGATAGCCGCAGCGCCCTTGGCGGTCTCGATCGTCAGGATGCGTGCCGCCTGCGGATCGAGGCCGAACCGCTGCGCCGATTTGATCATCATGTCGATGAGCAGGTAGAAATACGCCGGGCCGGTCCCGGAGATCGCGGTTACCGAATCGATGTCGGCGTCGTTGTCCACGGAAACGACGTGGCCCACCGCGGACAGGATGCCGGTGGCGCGCTTCTTCTGTTCCTCGGTCGCGCGCTCGTTCGCGAACAATCCGCTCGCGCCGAGTCTCAGCAGTGCGGGCTGGTTGGGCATGACGCGCACGATGGCGAGACCGCCACCGAGCCAGTTGTCGATGTCGACCGAGCGGATACCTGCCGCAACGGACACGATCAAAGGCTGCCCCTTCTGCACCGTTGCCGCGATTCCCTCGCAGACACCTCGCATGACCTGGGGTTTTACGGCCAGTACGAGAGTGCCCGCGCGGCGCGCCACGTCGTCGTTAGACTCCTCGATGATCACGCCGGGCAGGTCTCTTGCGAGGGCCGCTCGCTGCTCGATCGCAGGTTCGGCAATGAGCAGGTCCTCCGCGGGGTACTTGCCTTCTATGAGGCCGGCCGCAATGGCGCGTGTCATGTTGCCGCCGCCGATGAATCCTATGTAATCGTTACTCATTGTCACTCCCGTTCGAAGCCGTTCAGGTATCCCGCGGGCCGAACACCGCGGTGCCGATCCTGACGATGGTTGCACCCTCCATTATCGCCGCACGAAAGTCGTCACTCATACCCATGGACAGCGTATCCATGACGAGACCGTCGCGCGCCAGCGATTCGGCGAGTTCGCGCGTGCGCGCGAACGGTTTCCGCTGTTCCCCGAAAGTTTCGCGGATCGCGGGCAGGCACATGAGGCCGCGCAGCCTCAACCGCGGCAGAGGACTGATGTGGCGCGCCAGGTCCGCGACATCCGCCGGCGCCACTCCCGACTTCGACGCTTCCTCGTCGATGTTCACCTGGATGCAGATGTTCAGGTCGCCCAGTGAATCCGGGCGCTGCTCGGACAGGCGTCTTGCGGTCTTCAGCTTGTCGACGGAATGAACCCAGTCGAAGTGCTCGGCGACGATCCGGGTCTTGTTGGACTGGAGATGGCCGATGAAATGCCAGCACAGACTTCTTTCTGCCAGTTTTGTGACCTTTTCGATGCCTTCCTGCACGGTGTTTTCGCCAAAATCGCGCTGTCCGGCGTCGGCTGCTGCGATGATCTTCTCGAGCGGCTGCCGTTTGCTGACGGCAAGCAAGTGGACGTCCCCGGGACTACGCCCGGCTTCCACTGCTGCCGAGGCCAGCAAATCGCTGATTAGGCCTAAGTTTTCCGTGACTCCAATCACGTTTTGGTCTCGGTGCTTCGCTATACTAGGCTCAATATTCGCCGGGTTATGGTAAGTCCGGCAGTCCAATACGAGGGAAAAATATGGCCGTCGACGTTGCTCAGCTCTTGTCGTTCACGGTGAAGAACAACGCGTCAGACCTGCACCTTTCCGGTGGTGTGCCGCCGATGATCCGCGTAGACGGTGACATCAAGCGTATCAACATGCCGGCGCTGACCCACAAAGATGTCAATAGCATGGTGTACGACATCATGAATGACAAGCAGCGCAAGGACTACGAGGAGTTTCTCGAGACCGACTTCTCGTTCGAGATTCCGAAGCTGGCACGCTTCAGGGTCAACGCCTACAACCAGAACCGAGGTTCGGCCGCCGTATTCCGCATCATCCCATCCGAGATCCTGACGCTCGATGACCTCGGCGCGCCGTCGATCTTCAAGGACATCGCGATGCACCCGCGCGGCATCGTCCTTGTTACCGGCCCGACCGGCTCCGGCAAGTCGACGACGCTGGCCGCAATGGTGGATTACATCAACGAGAACAAACCCGATCATATCCTGACGATCGAGGATCCGATCGAATTCGTTCACGAATCGAAGAAGTCACTCATCAACCAGCGCGAAGTCCACCGCGATACCCTGGGCTTCAACGAGGCGCTGCGCTCGGCACTGCGCGAAGATCCCGACGTCATCCTGGTCGGTGAGTTGCGTGATCTCGAGACCATCCGCCTCGCGCTTACGGCCGCGGAAACGGGTCACCTGGTCTTCGGCACGCTGCACACCAGTTCCGCCGCGAAGACGATCGACCGTGTCGTTGACGTATTCCCCGCGGCGGAGAAGGAAATGGTCCGCGCGATGCTTTCCGAATCGCTGCGGGCGGTAATCTCTCAGACCCTGCTCAAGAAAGTCGGTGGTGGACGCATTGCGGCCCACGAGATCATGATCGGCACGCCGGCCATCCGGAACCTGATCCGTGAGGGCAAGATCGCGCAGATGTATTCGGCTATCCAGACCGGCCACGGTTCCGGAATGCAGACGCTGGACCAGAACCTCGCCGAGCTTCTGACCAAGGGCCTTATCAACAAGGAAGAGGCGCGATTCCGCGCGGTCAACAAGGATAACTTCTAGGCGGTACGCCGGCCTGGAGAGGAGATTGGCAGATGGAACGCGAGCAAGCCGTACGCCTTACACAGAACCTGTTGCGCAAGATGGTGGAGCGCAACGGCTCGGACCTGTTCATCACGCGCGGTTTCCCGCCGGCCATCAAGGTCGATGGCACGATCCACAAGGCCACCGATACACCCCTGTCCGCCGACCAGTCCGCCATGATGGTGCGTTCCATCATGAACGACAAACAGATCAAGGAGTTCGACGCTACCAAGGAATGTAACTTCGCGATCGCGCCGCAGGGCATCGGTCGTTTCCGCGTCAGTGCATTTATCCAGCAGGGCTACGTGGGCGCAGTGCTGCGTACGATTACAACGGAGATCCCGACGCTGGAGGATCTGGAGCTGCCGCCCATCCTCAAGGACGTCGTCATGAACAAGCGCGGCATCGTGATCGTTGTTGGCGGCACCGGCTCGGGTAAGTCGACAACGCTCGCCGCGATGATCGGTCACCGCAACGAGAACTCGCGAGGCCACATCGTGTCGATCGAGGACCCGATCGAGTACGTGCATCCCCACAAGGGCTGCGTGATTACCCAGCGCGAAGTCGGCATCGATACGGAGTCCTGGCACAACGCACTCAAGAACACGTTGCGCCAGGCACCGGACGTCATCCTGATCGGCGAGATCCGCGATCGCGACACGATGCAATATGCGATCCAGTTCTCCGAGACGGGCCACCTGTGCCTCGCCACTTTGCATGCCAACAGCGCCAACCAGGCGCTGGACCGCATCGTCAACTTCTTCCCGGAAGAGCGGCGGCAGCAGCTGCTTATGGACCTTTCGCTGAATACCCGCGGCTTCATCTCGCAGCGCCTGCTTCCGCGAGAGGGTGGCATTGGTCGCGTTGCCGCGATGGAGATCATGCTGAACACGCCGCTGATCGCGGACCTGATCTTCAAGGGCAAGGTCGGCGAAATAAAGGAAATTATGGCGAAGTCCACCCGCCTGGGCATGCAGACCTTCGACCAGGCTTTGTTCGATCTCTACGAGGAGGGCACGATTTCCTACGAGGAAGCCATGCGCAACGCGGATTCGAAGAACGAGCTGCGTCTCCGGGTCAAGCTGGAGAGCAAGCGCGATTCGGCGAATGCGGACCAGCAGTCCGAGAGCCTGCAGATCATGGAAGAGGATACGGCTCGGACGTTCTGAGCCAAGCACACGGGTACGCAACTGTATGAATGTCAAGCCGCTGTTCAAGCTCATGGTGGAGAAGAACGCGTCCGATCTCTTCTTTACGCCCCAATCGCCGGCGAAGATCAAGATCGAGGGCAAGATCATGCCGGTCAACAAGCTCGAGATGACGCCGAAGATGGTCAAGCAGGCGGCAATCGAGCTGATGAATGACGAGCAGCTCGAGCAGTTCTACAAGGAGTTGGAGATCGACTTCGCGATTTCGGAGCCGGGCCTCGGCCGCTTTCGCGTCAACGTGTTCCACCAGCGCGGCACCATTTCCATGGTGTTGCGCTACATCACGAGCGATCTGCCGAACCTCGACGAACTTGGCATGCCCGAGCAGCTCAAGGAGTTGACCATGTTGCGGCGCGGGCTGATCCTGATGGTAGGCGCCACCGGCGCGGGCAAGTCGACGACGCTCGCCGCGATGATCGACTATCGTAACGAGAAGACGTCGTCGCACATCATCACGATCGAGGATCCGATCGAATTCCTGCACCCGAATAAGCAGTCGATCGTGAACCAGCGCGAGGTGGGCCTCGACACCAAGTCATACGGTCGCGCACTGAAAAGCGCGGTGCGCGCGGCGCCCGACGTGATCCAGATCGGCGAAATCCGAGACCGCGAGTCGATGCAGTCGGCGCTGAACATGGCGGGTACCGGGCACCTCGTGCTCACGACCTTGCATTCCAATAACGCGGCGGAGACGCTCGATCGCATTATCAACCTGTTCCCGCAAGACCAGCACTCGCAGGTATTCATGGACCTGGCCCACTACCTGCGCGCGATCCTGTCGCAACGCCTCGTGCGTGCGCGCAACGGCAAGCAGGTAGCGGCCGTCGAGCTGTTGCTCAACACGCCGCATATCAAGGACCTCATCCTCAAGGGCGACATTACCGCCATCAAGGAAGCGCACAGGGATTCGGGGGAGGCTGGCATGCGCAACTTCGATGCGGCGCTGCTGGAGCTTTACAAGGAAGGCACTATCACGCTGGAAGAGGCGATGTCTCACGCCGACTCGCGTGCCGACCTCGAAGCCAAGGTCAACTTCGGCGGCTAGGGCGCGACCGGCGTCAGAAGATCTTCCGATAGGCGTAAACGATCGCCATCACGGTGACGGCGGCAACGGCCGCGACGCTGTTCAACGGCGAGAGCATTTGGCTGACCAGCGCGGAGGGTTCATCAACCTCCACGAGCGACTGCGGCAGTGCCTGCGACAGGACGCCGACTGCCGCGACCATCGTCGGGGTGAGCAGCCATGCGGCTGTCGCGAGAACCACGCCTGCCGCTGCCCACGCGATGATAGAGCGGCGCCTCAGCGCATCGATCTCGGACATGATCCCGGCGATGAACGCTTCTCCGGAGAGCTCGCATTTCGCGAGGTCGAAAAGCTGCTGCAGAAAGGGGTCTCGTTCCATGGTCATGTGTCCTGTTCTCTGCCGGCCGTCCCGGCGTAGGCCGCGAGCTGCTCCCTGAGGCGCAGCGTGCCGCGACGAATATGGGATTTCACGGTGCCGACGGGCATGTCCGTCAGCGCTGCGATCTCGTCGTGCGTCATGCCTTCGTGGTAAGCCAGGACGATGCAGAGCCGGGCATCTTGAGCGAGCGTCGCGAGCGCCGCGTCGAGGTCCATGGCGATGCGGACGGAGTCGTCCGTCCTTGCGCCCTCGTTGCGCAGTTCGCCGGCCTCCCGGACCGGATCGTTGCGCCGAACATATTGGAGCCACACGTTGATCGCCAGTCGTTTGAGCCACGGGCCGAATCTCGACGGGTCGTGCAGCTGGGGCAGGGATTTCCAGGCCTGCAGGAAGGCTTGTTGTGACAGGTCGTCAGCCAGTGCGGGATCGCGGCAGTTCCGCCGCATGAGGTTGCGTACCCAGGACTGGCGCCTGGATACGAGCTCAGAGAAAGCCTGGCGGTCGCCATTCCGGGCCAGCCGGACAACGATGCTCTCCCGGCTCTTGGAGTAATCGTCTTTCGTGAGCACCGGGCGGCCGCCAATTCAGACTAACGCCTCGGCACCCCGCCGTCATTCGCGGAGTTCTTCTCCGCGACGCGGGCCGCGATGAGCAGCCCGACACCAATGAAGGCGATCAACGCGGCGACTCCGCGCAACGCATGGTAGGCCTCCTCGGATACCTCGCCGAGGAACCAGCCGAGCAGGGCGAGACCGGGAGCGGCGAACAGGGTGATGATGCCGCCGATCTTGAGATCCCGTTCCGGACGGCTGTTTTCCTTGAACACCCGGCTGATGGCCGCCTCGTCGAGGTCCTTGCCGCTGTCGATCATGCGCCGCAGCGTCTCGTGCTGTGCTTCCTTCTCCCGCACGGCGTACCAGATGCCGCCAACGACGACGGCGGCGATGAAGCCCCAGAACGCGAGGGCAGCCAGTCCGGCACCTAAACCTTCCATCTCGATCTCCTGTGTTTGGAAGAGCCTGTACTCATAGGGATGCAATCGAAACCGCGGCAGATGCACCCGGGCGAGAAATACCCGTGCGGGGGCCAGTCCGGGGACGGCACGAATACTAGGGGCTTGCGTGGTGACTGTCTGTCGTTGCTAACACCTACGGGCTTGCCGAAGGGTGGTCCGTGCTTCCTACCAGGCGACGCTGGCAGCGTCGAACACGGGACCATCGACGCAGACACGCTTCATGGCAGGGCCGTCCGGTGTATTGATGCGGACCGTGCAGCCGGCGCAGCCGCCCACGGCACAGGCCATGAATTCCTCGAGCGATACCTGGCAGGGCAGTTCGTAGCGGGCGGCGAGGTCTGCGACGGCTTTGAGCATCGGTGTAGGGCCGCAGGCGAAGACCTCGACCTGCGCGAGATCTTGCGGGCCGAGGGTTTTCAGCCAGCGATCGGCCAGGTCGGTGACGTATCCGCGGTGGCAGCCCTCGTAACCCTGCAGGCTGGTCAGGCGTGCCGCGATGCCCCAGTTTTCGAGCAGGGGCATGGTACTGCGCACCGCGCCGTCGATGCCGGGCACGTCGATCGACGAGCGTTCGAGGTCGAACGGGAACGGGATCTCGGAACCGAGGATGGCGAAAGGGCTCCATGCATCCTGCTGTCTGCGGAGCGAGTCCGCCAGGCAGACCATCGGCGGGATGCCGACGCCGCCGCCGATCAGCAGGGGATGGGATCGCTCCTCGTGCAGCACGAACGGTTGGCCGATCGGCCCGAGCAGGCTCACCGCGTCGCCGCGCCGCTTGCGCGCCAGCAGATGCAGGCCCTCGCCGACGATCTTGTAGAGAACTTCGATCCAGTCGTCCGCGGCCCGCATGATCGAGAGCGGCCGGCGCATCGGCAGCTCCTCGTCGCAGCTGATGTGGATGAAGCTCCCGGGCCGCGCCGCCGTAGCACACTTCGGCGCACGAATGCGCAGGATGTACTGGTCTCCAGGCCAGGCGTCATGACCGAGCACTTCGCCCTGCTCGACGAAGATCGTGCCGCGGTTGCGCTGCGCCAGTTGTTGCGCAGCGGTGATCACTGGCCGTCCAGCGCCTTGGCGACACGCGCGAGCACGGCCATGCGCACGGCCACGCCGTTGGTCACCTGCTCCGTAATCACCGATTGCTTGCTGTCGGCGAGGCTGCCCTCGATCTCGATGCCGCGATTCATCGGTCCCGGGTGCATGACGATGGCATCCGGCTTCGCGCTCTTCATGCGCTCGCGGCTCACGCCGTAGCTTGCGAAATATTCGGCTGTGCCGGGTATGCCGTCGAGATCACTAATGCGTTCGCGCTGGATGCGCAGCGCCATGACGACGTCAGCATCGGCCAGCCCTTCGTCGAGGTTGTCGTGGATCTTCGCGAACGGCATGTCGCCGGAGGGCGGTGCCATCGATGGCGGCGAAACCAGCCGCAGTTCGCCCACGCCGAGCGTGTGCAGGCCCCAGCCCGTGGATCGCGCGACGCGCGAATGGCGAATGTCGCCAACGATCGCTACGACCAGGTTATCGAAGCGGCCCTTGTGACGCCGGATCGTCAGCAGGTCGAGCAGTCCCTGCGTCGGATGCGAGACGTCGGACTCGCCGGCGTTCAGGATACTCACATGGTCCTTGACGTGCCGTGCGATGTACGCGGGTACGCCGGCGCTCGCGTCGCGCACGACCATGATGTCGCAGCGCATGGCCTCGAGCGTGTATATCGTGTCGAGGATGCTCTCGCCTTTCTTGCGCGACGAGGTGTTGACGTCGAGGTTGAGAACATCCGCACCCAGGCGCTTACCGGCAAGGTCGAAGGACGCTCGCGTACGCGTGCTCGGCTCGAAGAACAGGTTGGCCACGGTGCGCCCCGCGAGGGCATCGCTTCGCGCCGGCAAGCCGCCGGTCGGCGTCAGGTAGCGTTCGGCATCGTCGAGGATATCCACGAGCAGCGATCTGTCGAGGCCTTTCAGGGTCAGCAGGTGGCGCAGGCTGCCGTCGTCGTTCAACTGCAGGCGGGCGTCATCTTCCAGGATCTGTTCAGGCTCGGCAGCATTCATCGCGCGGGCATTCTACATTAACGTAACGCCAGATACCGTTCCGCGATGAAGACCGCGGCAGCGGCGTCGATATCCTGTTTCGAGATGCGCCCCCGGGATCCCTGTTTGCGGGCGTTCTTCAGCACCTGCTCAGCTTCGAGGGACGAATATCGTTCGTCCACGGTGCAGACGGGGAGACCGTACTGGCCGAGTTCCTCGACGAACGCATCGACCGCTGCGGTCATCGCTCCGGGCGACCCGTCGGCATGGCTCGGCATTCCCACGACCAGCGTCGTCGGATGCCATTCGGAAATCAGCGCCTTTATTCGCTGGTGATCGACGCCATTTTCACCGTTCGCGACAGTACCCACGGGGCTAGCGGATGCCGTGACGTCCTGGCCGACGGCGACACCGATACGCCGCAATCCATAATCGAATGCCAGGATCGTCTCGGGCAAATCGGTATCAGGCGTGGCCGGCCTCCGGAGATAGCAGTGTCAGGTCGACGCCGAGCGCTTTTGCCGCCGCCGCCCAGCGGTCTGCGAACGGCAGGTCGAAAACGATCTCCTGGGTGGCTGACACGTTGAGTCAGGAATTGGCCAGCATTTCCGCTTCGAGCTGGCCCGCCTCCCATCCCGCGTAGCCGAGCGCCACGAGCGACTTCTGCGGCCCCCTGCCGTTTGCCATGGCGTCGATGACATCGCGCGACAGCGTGAGGCAGATCTCACTGGAAACAGCCAGCGAGTTTTCGTAGCGGTGCGACGAATCGTGCAGCACGAAGCCGCGCTCGGGACCGACCGGGCCTCCCATCAGTACGGGATGGTCCAGTGCGGCAGGATCCGGATGATCGACGTGCAGCTGTTCGAACAGGCCGCCCAGTTTGAGATTGAGGGGACGGTTGACAACGATGCCGAGCGCACCCTCGTCATTGTGTTCGCAGATAAGAGTGACCGTGCTGCTGAAGTTCGGGTCCGCCATGCCCGGCATGGCGATCAGCAGCTGATTGACCAGCGATTCGGTGGTCTCCATCGCAACAGTATCCGCTCTCGCGGCGAGCGGTACAACCGGTCCGGAAAAACGCGGTGCCTATGGCCGGGCGATGCTTGCGGTGGCTGGAACAAATTCCTCGCTGAACAGCCACTTGTACGCAAAGCGCAGCCTGTCGTATTCGGCCCTGATCTCGGCGGGGAACGGGTCGAACGGCGACGCGCGCCGTAATATGTCGAGAGCCGCCCGGTCGAGCAGCCGCGAACCGCTGGACGTGCGAATGATGACCTCGGCGAGCTGCCCGGACGCGTCGATACTGACTTCGAGCGTCGGGCTCCCGGTCAGGCCGTCCAGGTTGCCGAGTGTCGGGAAATACTCGTCACCCACGGACTCGACGCGACGTTTCCAGTTGTCGAGGTACGCGGCAACCTCGGATTCGCGGGTATCCGCGCTGATGACGAGCTGGCGGGGATCGTCATCGTGGATCAGCAACGTCGCTGTCTCGTCCTGCGGTAGCGGCAGCGTCCTCTCGGCGCCGGATTCAAGAGCCAGTGCCGAGTGACTGTCCGGCTGCGGGTCGAGCCTCGGATCGTCGGTCACGCTCCGGTCCTGTTCCGCCGCGGTTGCGAGCAACTGGTCGGCGCTGACCTGGTGTTCGGTCGATTCGAGGAAGCTGTCTCCGTCTTCTTCCCCCGGGTTGTCGATCGGCGATGAATTCTCCGCGGGGGCGGACGGACGTACCTGCTCCGCGGTGTTGCCACCGCCTTCCTGGCTCGCCTGAGCTAGGTACTCGGCGCGATCCGGGCGGTCGATGTCCTGGTCCGGGTCGGCGACGATGGTGACTTCGAGCGATATGGCATCGCTGAAGTCCTCGAGCATCGCCGGGTTGAAGGTGACCCCGATAATCAGGATGCCGTGCAACAGCGCGGCCAGGAACAGCATCGCCGGCAGCCGGTCCGGCTGCGGGTCCGCGAGCCGTCTCAGCTCGTCGAGCGGGTCCATTTGTCGTGCAAAATCGGCCATAGTCAGGGATCAGGGTGTTGGCGCGAATGATGGTCTATAGTTATCAGCAAAACAAGCGCTTAGGAGGAATAGTTACTGTAGCAGCGCGCCTGGACGCGCGATCGCAGCTCGAGAACCGCTCCTGCAAACGCGATCGACAGTTTATCCCGGCTGGGGCGCCGGACCTGAGACCTGTGTCACCCCTTGCGGCCCAGACGGCGCTCGATTGCGTCGAACATCAGGCCCGCCGTATTGAGGTCGAATTGGGCATCGATCTCCCGCATTCCCGTCGGGCTCGTCACGTTCACCTCCGTGAGGTAGTCGCCGATCACGTCGATGCCCGCAAAGATGACGCCGGCGTCGCGAAGTACGGGACCCACGCGAGCACAGATTTCGCGGTCGCGTTCGGACAGCGGCTGACCCTTGCCGGTCGCGCCCATCACGAGGTTGCCGCGATTGTCGTCTTCGGACGGGATGCGTGCGAGCGCGTAGGGTACGGGTTCGCCGTCGAACAGCAGAATACGCTTGTCACCCAGCGAAATCTCGGGGATGTAGACTTGCGCCATGGCGAATTGCCGCCCGAAGTCGGTCAATGTCTCGAACACGACGTTGGCGTTCTTGTCGCCTTTCCTGATTACGAAGATCGAGCGGCCACCCATGCCGCCGAGCGGCTTGACTACGACGTGGTCATACTCGGCGAGGAACGTCTTCATTTCGCCCATCGAGCGCGTGATGAGGGTTTGCGGTACGCAGTCCGGGAACCAGGCCGTAAAAGCTTTCTCGTTCATGTTCCGGAGCGCCTCGGGATCGTTCATGACGAGAGCTCCGGCGATTCCCGCCCGGTCCAGTATGTAAGTGGTGTAGATATACTCCATGTCGAACGGCGGATCCTTGCGCATGAGGATCACGTCGAGGTCGCCGAGCGCAATCTCCTGCTCCTCGCCGAAGTGCCACCAGCAGGTCCGGTCGTCGACCACGCTGAGTCGCCGGGAACGCCCGAGCGCCGTGCCGGAAACGAGCTTGAGGTCGGACTGGTTGAAATAGTGGATTTCCGCCACGCGGCGCTCGGCCTCGAGAAGCATGGCTAGCGAACTGTCTTTGTAAGGCGTTATCGACTCGATCGGATCCATGACGATGCCGACGCGCAGCGGTCTTTTGGCCATCTTGGGTACTGGTTCCTGTTATTTGCGCAAGGCGCCAACTATACAGCGCACAGGACGCAACCGTGCTTGTTTTGGGCGCATGAATGCGTCTGCGGCGCGCGTCGTAGCGGGACTTATGTCAATATGGTACAAGACAACTCCCCGAGCGAATTCCTGGTACCTGGCGACCGTCGTTCGGGAACTTGGGGATTTGGAAAGAGCGCGTCGCATAGATTCGCATGATCGTGAGGAAATCCGGTGTCCAGTAGTGCATCTCGAAGTCTCAACGGCCTCAAGATTCTGGTTGTCGATGACAGCAAGACCATCCGCCGCACGGCAGAGACCCTGCTGACCAAGGAGGGCTGCCAGGTCTTTACCGCGATCGACGGCTTCGATGCGCTTTCCAAGATCGCGGATCACCAGCCCGACCTGATTTTCGTGGACATCATGATGCCGCGGCTCGACGGCTACGAGACCTGCTCGCTGATCAAGCACAACAAGATGTTCAAGGAGACACCCGTGATCATGCTGTCGAGCAAGGACGGCCTGTTCGACCGGGCGCGAGGTCGTATCGTCGGCTCGGAGCAGTACCTGACGAAACCTTTCACGAAGGACGAACTGCTGGGCGCCGTATCGAACCAGCTCGGCTAGGGTGCGGCATACGTTGTCATTACTCTGCAGAAGGAAGCACTGATGGCAGTCATTCTCATCATCGACGATTCCCCGACCGAGTTGCACCTGTTTCAAAGCATGCTCGAGAGGAACGGCTTCGACACGCTCGTTGCTGACAGCGGTGAGGAAGGGTTGCGCCAGGCACAGACTGCGCGGCCCGACTGCATACTCATGGACGTCGTGATGCCTGGCATGAACGGCTTCCAGGCGACGCGCAAGCTCAACCAGGATCCGAAAACGTCCAGTATCCCGGTCATCATGATCACCAACAAGGATCAGGAGACGGACAAGATCTGGGGTATGCGGCAGGGAGCCGTCGAGTACCTGGTCAAGCCGGTCCGGGAAAGCGAGCTCGTGGCGAAGATAAACGCGGTAATGGCCGACTGAATGAGTGCGCCCGCCGAGCTCGCGTCCCTCGTCAAGCAGCCTTTCGAGCTGCTGCGTGAGATCGAGCGCCGCAGCATGGCGGCGCATTCCGGTACGGGCGGGTCGGCGGCGCCGGCGGAGTGGGTCGGTATCGGTTTCCGCATCGGCGACGAGCAATTCGTGGCCAGCCGCGAACAGGTCCGAGAAGTGCTGATGCTGCCCGATTCGAAGACGCGTGTTCCCGGCGCAAAGCGCTGGCTCCTTGGGATCGCGAACCTGCGTGGACACCTGCTGCCGATGGTCGATCTCAAGCTGCTGCTCGGCAGCGGCAGGACGACGCTGCGCAGGACTACTCGCGTCATATCGGTCAACCACCGTGAAATCCCGGCCGGCCTCGTCGTGGACGAGGTCCAGGGATTTCGACGATTCATGGAGCACGAGTTCTCGGAGACGCGGCCGGAGACGGCCGTGCGTTGCGGGCGTTACCTCACTGGCGAGTACCGTCGCGGCGACGAGAGTTGGCCTATCTTCGACCTGTTCGCGTTCGTGGAGAGCAACTTGTTCCTGCAGGCGGCGGACGAATGATCGTGGTGCCGACTGCACCGGGACGCCACCGTGCTGGAGTCATTTACCGGGTTACACCTCATGGCCAAGAAGACTGACACAACCAACCTGTTCCGCATCGTGGCGTTGCTTGTCGCGCTCGCATTACTTGCTGCGGCGGCGCTCGTTTATCTGCAGCCATCCGGGCGCGGTGCGGCATCGGCGGAGCTTGCGGCACTGTCGCAGGCCATTCCGGTGCGCACGGCGAACGCCCTGGCGGGTCGCGACGGTGCATTCGACGTGCTGAAGCGGGATCTCGACAGGATGGCCGAACTGCGGCGGAGCTCGGACGCGCCCGGCAACGCCGGCGACTGGCAGCGGCTCGAATCCCGGGCGTCGGCGATCCTTGGCAGGCGCGCGGCGATCGAGGCCGGCGGCGGCATGCGCAGGTCCGCCACCGACATCGTCAAGTTGTCCGACGAATTGCTCACGCGCTCCGGCTCGACGTCGGTCATGCAGGAGGCGCAGCAGCGCGCGAGTGATATTGCGAGCGCCGCGTCCGGGCTGAGGGGCAGTGCGGACGTCGGCGCCGCCCTCGCCGCCATCGTCAGCAATACCGAGTTCCTGCGTTCCGTGAGCGATGCCCTCGCCGGAGAATCGAGCTCGCTCGACGTGGCGCCACTGGACGCGGAGGGGCAAGCCGCGGTCGTCGAACCGCTGAATGCCCTGATTACGGAACTCGAGTCGCATACTGCAACGGTGCGCGATAATGCCGCCGGGCTGGCCAGCATCGGCGCGGCTCAGCAGGAGATTGCCGCTGCTGCCAATACGCTGGCAGACGCGTTTCGAGGCAGCAGCGCGAGCGACTCGCTGCCGGGGGTTCTCTCGAGTGGCTGGGTGCCGATCGGGCTGATCGTGTTTGCCGTCGCGCTGGTGGTCGTACTCGTCCTGCTGAACGTGCGCATGGCCACTTTCGAGCGCCAGGCGCGTGACCAGGGTCAGCAGAACGAGAGGAACCAGCAGGCGATCCTGCGATTGCTCGACGAGATGGGGAGTCTCGCGGACGGTGACCTTACTGTCGAGGCGACCGTCACGGAGGACATCACCGGTACGATCGCCGATTCGTTCAACTACGCAATCGAGGAACTGCGGAAGCTGGTTACCACGGTCAACGAAACGGCGATCATGGTCGACTCGGCAGCCAAGCAAACGGAGAGCGCTGCCGTCCACATGTCGAGAGCAGCGGAAAACCAGGCGCGTGAGATCAATGCGGCAACCGAATCGATTGTCTCGATGGCCAAGTCGATCGAGGAGGTCTCCGGCAATGCCGAGCGCTCGTCGGATGTCGCGCGCCACTCGGTCGAGGTGGCGCACAAGGGCGGCGAGGCAGTGCGGCGCACGATCGACGGGATGAACACGATCCGCGAGACCATCCAGGACACATCCAAGCGCATCAAGCGCCTCGGCGAGAGTTCGCAGGAAATCGGCAATATCGTCGAGCTGATCAACGATATCGCCGAACAGACCAACATACTGGCGCTGAACGCCTCGATACAGGCATCCATGGCGGGCGAGGCGGGTCGCGGTTTCGCGGTGGTCGCCGATGAAGTGCAGCGCCTCGCGGAGCGCTCGACCAACGCAACCAAGCAGATCGAGGTGCTCGTCAGCACTATCCAGTCGGACACCAAGGAGGCAGTCGTCTCGATGGAGCGTAGCACGACGGACGTGGTCGGCGGTGCGCTGCTCGCAGAAAACGCGGGCGCCGCGCTCGACGAAATCGAGCAGGTATCCAACCAGATCGCTAGCCTGGTCCAGAACATTTCGGGTTCGGCGCGTGAACAGGCCGGTTCGGCCGCAGACGTGACGCGTCGCACGACCCGGCTGCGTGAAATCAGCGAACAGACCGGCAAGGCCACGACGGCGACCGCCGCTGCAATCTCCAAACTGTCGGAGTTCGCGTCGCAGCTTCGAAAAAGCGTGGCCGGCTTCAGGCTACCCGATGACGCCCTTGCCGGCACCATGCGCATGACGGCCACGTCTCCCAACGCAACGGGCGTGCAGCCGGGCAAAGAGACGGGCACGGGCTGACAGCCAGGAAATGATGACGGGCGATACTGGCACAACCAACCCACGCGAGCAGGACGAGATCACGGGTCCCGTCAATGCACTCGCCATCATCAGCAATGAGCTGATGGAGACGATCCGCAATGCGCACCTCGCCATCGAGGATTGCGTCGACGGGCGTGGCGGTTCGCAGGCGCTCGCCCAAGCCGCCGGCCTTCTGCACCAGGCCCGTGGCGCGTTGCAGCTTGCGGAGACCTACGGCGCGGCACTGCTTGCCGAAGAGATGGAGCTCGCCTGCAAACATCTCGCGGCGCTGCAGCCCGGCAAGGGCCGGGAGGACGGGCTCGATGCGCTGACGCGCGCGATGGTACAGCTACCGTCATACATCGAGCGCCTGCTCGGCGGCGGACGGGATATCGCGCTCGTGCTGTTGCCGATGCTGAACGATCTGCGCGCGGCTCGCGGCGAACCGCTGTTATCGGAAGGCACGCTGTTATTGCTGAACCTGTCGCCGAGCCGCAACGAGACAGCGATGGCGCGTCCCGGGGCCGGCGCCGAGGACCCGGTCACCGTTGCAAAACGGCTCCGGCCCAAGTTCCAGCTGGCGCTGCTCGGTTGGATCAAGGGCGGTAATACCCGGCAGCACCTCGGGACCCTTGCCAAAGTCGCGGCCGAGCTGGAAAACTCAGCCACCCGCGACGATATGTACCAATTGTGGTGGGTGACCGGCGGTGTGCTCGAATCCCTGCTGAACGGCGGCCTCGAGACATCGGTTGCATTGAAGCGTTTGCTGGGGCAGGCGGACAGGCAGATCAAGTTCGTGATCGATCAGGGCGTGGCCGCCTTTGAAAAGCACCCGGTCGACGATCTGCTCAACAACCTGCTGTATTACGTCGCCCGGTCGAGTACGGCGGGCGAGCGCATCAGCCAGGTCCGCGCGGCATTCAACCTGGCCGAGTTGCTTCCTGGGGACGAGCAGGTGGAGCATGCCCGCGAGGCACTGTCCGCGCCGAGCGTGAAACTGATGAAGACGGTCGCGGCGGCGATCAAGGAGGATCTCGCCCGCGTCAAGGACGTGCTGGATATCTTCGTAAGAACCGGCATGAACAAGTCGTCGGAGCTGGTGCCCCAGCTTGAGTTGCTGAAGAAGATCAGTGATACGCTCGGCGTGCTCGGGCTCGGCGAGTTGCGCAGCGACATCGACGGTGAGATCGATCGCCTCAAGTCGGTCGTCGAGCGGGGCGGCGCCACCAACGAGAGTGTCGTTCTCGACATCGCCTCCACGCTGCTGCGTGTCGAGGACAGGCTGGATCAGCAGCTCATCCGGCTCACCGTGCCCCGGGACGCGCCGGTGCCGGCCGAAACCGAGATGTCACCACAGGATGCCGCGGACTACCGGCAGGTGGCCGAATCGGTCATGCGCGAGTGCATCATCAACCTCGCGAGGATCAAGGAGACCATCGGCCAGAGCCTCGCCTCGCGCGCGCCATCGCAGGGTCTCGATAGCATCCCATCGCTGGTGCGCGGCATCCGGGCGGGGTTGCTGATGCTGAACAAGACGCGTGCCATGGACGTCATGGAGCGTATCGGCAAGCTGATCATGCTGACGCTGCAGGGCGGAGGGCCTTCGCGCCTCACCCAAAAGGAAACCGACCGCCTCGCCGATGCCATCGTGAGCATCGAGTACTACATGGAAACGGTGAAGGCCGGCCGTGCCGACCCGTGGTACATGCTGGACAACGCGGAAGCCTGCCTGGCGGTGCTGCGCGACGTCGGCGTGCGCCTCGAGCAGGAAGCTGCCCGCGAGATGGCGCAGACGACGCAAGAGCCGCCGCTGGCGGACATAGCGGAACATGTTGTCGAACCGGAGGCTGAGAGCGCGCCGCAGGCGACGGCAGTCATGCCACTACCGGTCGTCGCACCCGATGCGGAGCACCTGGACCCCGAGTTGCTGGAGCTCTTCATCGAGGAAGCGAAAGAAGAAATCGCCTCGATCAACCGCAACCTGCCCGCATGGACCGACTCGCCCGATAACATGGAATCCCTGATTATCGTGCGACGCTCGTTCCACACGCTGAAGGGCAGCGGCCGCATGGTCGGCGCGGAACGTATCGGGGAGTACTGCTGGGCCGTCGAGAACCTGCTCAACAGGCTGATCAATCGCACGCTTGTTCGCACGCCGCCGATGGTGGATTTCATCGTCAAGGCAGCGGCGGCTGTTCCCGAACTCATCGAGCAGCTGGAGGTCGGCACCGAGCCGGCCAGCGATATTGCTCTGTTGGCGGCGCGCGCGCACGCTTTCGCCGAAGCGGACCCGAACGCGGCCGTGCTCACGATCGAGCAGCCCGCGCGTGCCGCTGAAGAAGAGCAGCCTGCCCTGGAAATGGACCCGGTGCTGCTGGACATATTCGCCAAGGAAACGGCCGGGCACCTCAAGGTGATCGTCGACTACCTGAAGGCCTGCGACGGGCGTCAGCCGCCATTCGAAGTTACCGACAAACTCTACCGTGCGTGCCACACGCTGCACGGCAGCGCCAACATGGCCAATGTCGAGCGCGGTATGGCAGTCGCTGGCGCGCTGAATCGATTCGTAAGGCGCGTCCATGACTACAGGGTGGGTTTCCAGCAGCCCGGTATCGATGCCCTAAAGGCGGCCGCGAGGGCAATCGCCACGATCGTCGGCGACATCAATAAGCCCGAGCAGAAACGCGCGGACTACACGGCGCTGGTTGAACACCTGACGAAGCTCGCGAATTCCCTGCAGCCCGCGGGCAGCGTCGAGGATGCGCCGAAGAAGGAGGTGCCGCAGCAGAAGCCGGAGCCTGCTGTTGCCGAGGCGGAGCACCTGGAAGCCGACTACGACAAGGAGATCGCCGCAATCTTCACCGAGGAGTCTGCCGAACTCCTCGAATCGACGGACAAGGCGTTCGGTCTTTGGGTCAAGGACAGGGATGCCAGGCAGGCCGTCCAGGAACTCAAGCGGCACCTGCACACGCTGAAAGGCGGCGCCCGGATGGCGGGTATTACCGCGATGGGCAACCTCAGCCACGAACTCGAGACACTGCTGATTTCGGTGGACGAAGGCCGGGTGCGGTCCAGCGCTGGCGTCGAAGATCTGCTGCAGCGAAGCATCGACGAACTGCACCGCATGCGTGACATGGTGATTGCGGGCAAGGCCGTGCTTCCCGCGACGGAACTCGAGAGCCGCATCCGCGATGCCAATGCCGGTTTCGAGGTGGCCGGTGAAGAGCATGTCGAGCGGGCGCCCGAGGAAACGGGCGTGCGTCCAGCGGCGTTCACCATCAAGCCGGACGATACGGTGAGCATGGTCATCGTCGACTCGCCGCTGGCCGATGAACTGGCCGAGATCGGTGCCGCCGCGTCGGACGATGCGGCGCGGCCCGAGCCCGAGCCGGGCGTCGAGGCGGAGACCGAAGCGGAAATGTCGATCGAGCCAGAGCCGGAGCCCGAACCTGAAACAGAGCCCGAAGTCGATACAGAGCGCGAAGTCGAACCCGGGCCGGAATCCGCCCGACCCAGGGAGCCGACCCCTCGCCCAGCGGCGGAGCTGCCGCCGACCAGGAAGGCGGAGTCGCCCAAGGAGTTCGCGCGCATAGATGCCGATTTGCTCGAAGACCTGCTCAATGCCGCGGGCGAGATCAGCATCTATCATTCGCGCCTCAATCAGCAGGTCAGCTCGTTCGAGTTTCACGTCGAGGAACTGGAACAGACCGTAGCGAGGCTGCGCGAGCAGTTGCGCAAGCTCGAGATCGAGACCGAGGCGCAAATCATGGCGGGCCACCAGGACACGCTGGTGGCCAAGGACTTCGATCCGCTGGAACTCGACCGTTATTCGACCATCCAGCAGCTGTCCCGAGCACTGGCCGAGTCGGCAAACGACCTCGAAAGCATCAAGGACTTGTTGCGTTCACTGACGACCGAAGCCGAAAGCCTGCTGGTGCAGCAGTCACGAGTGACCGCTGAGCTGCAGGACGGGCTCATGCGCACGCGCATGGTGCCGTTCGAGCGGCACGTCCCGAGGCTGACGCGGCTGGTCCGGCAGGTCGCGCAGGAGGCTGGTAAACGGGCTGAGCTGACGGTGGAAGGCGCGTCGGGCGAACTCGATCGCCAGGTGCTGGAAAAGATGCTGCCGCCCTTCGAGCACATGCTGCGCAATGCCGTGGTGCACGGCATCGAGGAGCCGGATGTCCGCCAGGGCAACGGCAAGCAGGCGACCGGGCAGATCACGATACGCCTGCACCGCGAAGGCGCCGAGATGGTCATCGATGTCGCCGACGACGGTGTCGGCCTCGATGTGGAGGCGATCCGCCGCAAGGCCTACGAACTCGAACTGCTGCAGCCGGACAGCAAGGTTACCGACGAGGAGATCATGGGTCTCATCCTGATGCCCGGGTTCTCGACCGCCGGCAAACTGACGCAGGCCGCCGGGCGCGGCGTCGGCATGGACGTCGTCGCCAACGAGGTCAAGAAACTCGGCGGGTCGCTGCAGATTTCATCGGTAACCGGGCAGGGCACCAATTTCACGGTGAGGCTGCCGTTCACCCTTGCGATCACGCAGGCGCTGATCGTGCGTACCGGTGACGAGGTCTACGCACTGCCGCTGCCTTCCGTGGAGGGCGTGGCACGAATCCCGAGGAGCGAACTCGAGAACCTGTTGAGCCAGAGTGAGCCGAGTTACCAGTACGGGGAAGAGACCTACCGTTTCCGGCATCTCGGTATGTACCTCGGTGGGCAAGCCGCTGTCCTGCCCAAGGACGAGGCTTTCGTGTCCGTCATCCTGGTGCGCGCCGGCGAGTTTTCGGCCGCGCTGCTCACCGACGAAATGCTCGCCAGCCGCGAGATCGTCGTGAAGTCGGTCGGTCCGCAGCTCGCCAGCATCCGCGGAATTGCCGGTGCGACGATCCTCGGCGACGGCCGCATCGTGCTGATCCTGGACGTCAACGCGCTCGTCCGCGGCGGCGCACCGGTCGTCGAGCTGAAGAAGGCGGCACCCATTCCCGGGGACCTGCGCCCAACCGCGCTGGTCGTCGACGATTCGATTACCGTGCGCCGTGTCACAGAGCGCTTTCTGCAGCGTCACGGCATGCGCGTGCTGACGGCGAAGGACGGGCTCGATGCGATCAGCGTCATGCAGGACACGAAACCGGACGTCATTCTCCTCGATATCGAAATGCCGCGCATGGACGGCTACGAGTTTGCATCCCACGTACGTAATGACGAGCGCTACTCCGATGTGCCCATCATCATGATTACGTCGCGCGTCGGGGACAAGCATCGCGCACGCGCCATCGAACTCGGCGTGAACGACTACCTCGGCAAGCCGTACCAGGATGCCCAGCTGCTCGATGCGATCCAGCGTCAGCTCGAGGACAAGGGGATTCAGCTACAGTGAATACCCGGGCCGACGAACTTTACAGCCTGCTGGTGCCGCTCGCCGGCGAGCGATTGATCGTGCCCCGTGCCTGCGTCGCGGAAGTGGTTCGGTACACGGCTCCGAAGCAGGAGGCGGGCGCCCACAGCTGGATGCTGGGCACCGTCAACTGGAATGGCCGTACTCTGCCCGTGGTGTCGTTCGAGGGCACGATGCGCAAGGACGTTCCTGCCGCGACCGGCCGCACCCGCATCGTGGTCTTTACGGCAACCACGGGCCAGCTCAAGACCGGCTACTTCGGTGCGATCACGCAGGGGTTCCCGCAGCTCGTGCGGTTGAATCGTGACGTGCTGCAGTTCGATTCGACCGAAGGCTGGCCGAGCGACGCCCCGGTGCTATGCCGCGTCAAGATGATCAACGAATTCCCGCTGATTCCCGACCTCGAGCGCATGGAGGCCATGCTCGCGCGCGAATCGCTGCAGGCCTGACGACGCCGCGCGGCGTCATAGGTCCCCCCACAGCCCTTGTGCAATGGCCAGCGCGGCGACTGCCGCGGTTTCTGTGCGCAGAATTCGTGGTCCCAGCGACACTGCCTCGAAGCCTGCCAGCTGCGCATCGTCATGCTCGCGCTCGCTGAAACCGCCCTCGGGTCCGATGAGCAGGCAGAGCCCGGCCGCCGGAGCCCCGACATCCTTCAGCGACTTGCCCGCGCCAGGTACGAGGATCAGGTCCTTGCGACCCGCGGCGCGGACCGCACCGAACCAGCCGTTCAGGAGCTGTGGCGCATCGACGCGCGGCGGGCTCAAGCGTCCCGATTGCTCGCACGCGCTCTCCGCGACCCGTTGCCAGTGCAATCGGCGTTTCTCCGCTCGCTTGTTGTCGAGTTTTACGACACCGTGATCCGTCAACACGGGCGTAATTCGGTCGACGCCCAGTTCCGTCGCCTTTTGCACGACGAAGTCCATGCGTTCACCGCGCGAGATGCCCTGTACGAGGTGAATCTCCAGCTGCGACTCGGTTTCAGTCTCGACCGTGCCTTGGACCAGGAGCGTCACGCGATCCCGTCCGATCTTGGCGATCGTCGCGGACCATTCGCCGTCGTCACCGTTGAAGGCGTGCACGGTCTCGCCCGCGCGCAGGCGCAGGACGCGACCGAGGTAACGCGCCGCATCGTCACCGAGACGCAATTCCACTCCGGTGCCGAGCCTCTCGGCCACGTAGAGTCTTCTCAACGGCATGTCTGCTGCGCCAGTCTCCATGTCGGCGTTGACAGCCAACGCCCACACGGAGGACTATCGTCAATCGACCCGCCGTTGGCAACCAATGATGCAGCCATTCACCGTTGATGCGGACACGGGCCTGATCAAACCGGCGCGCCTGTGCAGGAGCCCGAACCGGGACGCGCGCCCGCCCGGGCAGGAGCCACGCCTTATCGTCCTGCACGGGATCAGCCTGCCGCCGGGGCGCTTCGGTGGCCCCGAGATCGAACAGCTGTTCAGCAACGCTCTCGACTGGGACGCACACCCGTTTTTCGACGACCTGCGCGGTCTGGAGGTTTCCGCGCACCTGCTCGTGAGGCGCGACGGCGCGCTCGTGCAGTTCGTTCCATTTACCGAGCGCGCCTGGCACGCCGGCGAATCGTGTTTCCGTCGGCACTCGCGCTGCAACGACTATTCCATCGGCATCGAACTCGAGGGCACGGACGATGCGCCTTATGAAGATGCGCAATACGCGACGCTGACGGCCGTGATCACCGCCTTGCTGCTCGCGTATCCGGCAATATCGGCACGCGAGATTGCCGCGCATTCCGATATCGCGCCGGGCCGAAAAACCGATCCGGGTCCTGCTTTCGACTGGCTGCGCTTGTATCATGGACTGAATGGCCAACTCGCCTGATCCGCAACCATGACCCTGATTGCTCTCCTCATTGGACTGATTATCGAGCGACTCGCGACGCAGGTGTTTCACTGGCGCCGTATGCGCTGGCTCGACCGGATAATCGACAGGGGTTTCTCGCTGTCCGCGAAGATCGGGACGTGGCCCGCCCTGATTCCCGTCATGCTGCTGGCGATCGTCCTGGTGATGCCGGTTGCTGCCGTAACGATCGCTCTCAAGGATACGCTGTTCGGCTTTCCCCACCTCGTCCTGGCCGTCGTAGTGCTGTTCTTCTCGCTCGGTCCGAACGACATCGGTGAGGACGTGAACGAGTACTGCAGTGCGCTCGAGGACCACGACGAAGAGCGCATCAACCAGACTGCCAAGGCGCTGGTCGAAGATGCGCTGCCCGCTGCACCGCTCGAGCGAATCCGCTGCGTGGAAGAGGCGGTCTGCATCCAGGCCAACAACCGCCTGTTTGCAGTCATCTTCTGGTTCGTGTTGCTCGGACCGCTCGGGCCTCTCGGTGCGTGGGCGTACCGGGTCACGGACCTGGTGCGTCGCCGCGCGGTGTTCCAGGCGGGCCGCGAGGAGGGCGATACCCACCCGATTGCGCCGCTCAGGGATGCGGCCGTCACACTGCACGGCTGGCTGGCCTGGATCCCGGCGAGGCTCACGGCGCTGGGTTACGCGGTGGCCGGGCACTTTGATGCCGCCCTCGCCGAGTGGCGCAGCGGTGATTCCGTGCCCGCCGGCACCACGTCGGAGCACAGCGAACGGTTGCTCGCACGGGTGGGCGTGGCGGCGCTCGCGCTGGAGCCCGCGGATGAGGAGGACCTCACGGCACGCGGCGTCCGCGGCGCGACCGCGGCCAAGCGCCTCGTCTTCAGGCTGCTGTTGATCTGGGCCGTCATCATATCGGCGATGACCCTGTACGGCTGGACTGTGTGAGGAGAGCCCTGCTCGCCGCAGTCTGCGCCGCACTGCCGACGCTGCTCGCTTGCAGTGATTCCGGCCCCGGGCAGTTCCCCGCGACCGTCGCGTCTGACCCGCGCATCGTCACGCTGGCGCCGAATCTCGCCGAACTCGTATACACCGCAGGCGCCGGTGACGCGCTCGTGGGCGTGAGCGCCTTCTCCAATTACCCGCCGGCTGTCGAGGCGCTGCCGCTTGTCGGAGACGCGTTTATGATCGACCAGGAGCGGCTTGCGTTGCTGCGACCGGAATTGTTGCTGGCGTGGGAGAGCGGTACGCCTGCGCATGTCGTGGACGAACTGCGACAGGCGGGTTACGAAGTCGAGGTGATCAGGACGCGAAGCCTCGGCGACATTTCGGCGGCGCTGCTACGCATCGGTGAACTCGCCGGCACGGTGCAGCATGCGCGCGAGGTTGCGGCGGACTTCGCCGCCTCCCTGCAGGAACTCGGCGACCGGAACGATGCCGCCGAGCCGATTCGCGTCTTTTACCAGGTGTCGGATCGCCCGCTGTACACGGTCGGCCGCGAGCACTACGTGAGCGAGCTTATCGAACTCTGCGGCGGGCGCAACGTGTTCGCGGACGTCGGTGAGCTGGCGCCCGCGATCGACGTCGAAGCGGTCGTCGACCGTGACCCCGAGGTCATGCTCGCGAGTGACGACGCCGGCGAGGATGCGTTCGGCGAATGGGACCGCTGGCCGTCGATCGCCGCGAACCGCTATGGGAATCGCTTCCTGTTGCCGGCCGACGAACTCAGCCGGCCGACCACCCGCGTGCTCGTGGCGGGAGAGGCTGTCTGCGACGCATTGCGGTCAGCACGCACGAGGCGGGCTGGCATGGGCGCGGCATCGAATGGTTGACGTGGACATTCGCCGGGCCTGCCCCGAGGATTTCGAGTCGGCAAGGACCCTGCTGCTTGCATCGGGGCTGCCTGTGGAGGACCTTAGCGAGTCACGGATGGAAAGCTTCCTGGTCGCAACGAGCGGCGCGTCGATGATCGGACTCGTCGGGCTCGAAGTGTCTTCCGGGGTCGGCCTGTTGCGTTCACTGGTCGTTGCGCCCGGCTCGCGTGCTGCAGGTGTCGGCCGGTTGCTCGTCGGGGAAGTGGAGGCGTATGCGAGCTGCCGTGGAATAGCTGAACTGTGGCTGCTTACGACCGATGCGGACCGTTATTTTCAGGCTCTGGGCTACGCGGCAAGGAAACGCGACGAGGCGCCGCGGGCAATTCGCCAGACGGCCGAGTTCGCGCTGCTCTGTCCCGGCGACACTACCCTGATGCAGAAAACGATCTAACCGCGATCGCGATTCCAGAGTACTTCGGTGCCGCCTTCCAT
>JBFFEB010000008.1:0-70442 GCA_041559075.1 Woeseiaceae bacterium
AGCATGGCGAAGCCCGTCAGCAAGCCGAAGTAGATGGTCGGCACGAAGTTCGACAGCGCGAGGATCGAAAAGCCCAGCGTCACCGTCACCGTCGTGTAATACATGGCGCGACCGATGCTAGCGTGGCTTCGATTCACCGCCGCCCAATAGTCCTGGTCCTTGTCGAACTCGCGGGTGAATCGGTGAACGTAATGGATCGTATCGTCGACGGCGATGCCGATGCTGATTGCCGCAATGGTGATCGTCATCAGGTCGAGCGGGATCTTAAGCCAGCCCATCAGGCCCAGCACGAGCAGTGCCGCGAACACGTTGGGCACGATCGCGATCGACGCCATTTTCGCATTGCGGAACAGCATCGCGAACATCAACAGGATAGCAAGGAAAACTACGCCGATGGTCAGTACCTGGGAGCGAAACAGGCTCTGTAGCATGTTGTTGTAGAGTACGAGCATCCCCGACAGATGGACCTGGCTTTCCTCGTACCCCAGTTCGCCTGTCAGGCGACCACGGATGTCCTGCATCAGTGCGTCGCGCTGCAGTGACGGGTCGGACTCGAAGACGCGTATCGCGAAACGGACCTGGTTGCCGTCGGTGGACAGGTACGGCCGGATCAGTATCTCCCGGATAGCGTCCGGCAGCTTCTTGTAAAGGATTGAGAGCTCGAAGTTGTCCGAGACGATGTCTTCATCGATCTGTCCGAGCATCTCGATCGCGGTGTCGACGGACAGAACCTTGCCGGTCTCGTTCAACGAATCCAGGTACTCGTGCACTCGCGATACGTCCGGCAGTGCGCGGGTGTTGAACCAGTAGCTGGTCGACGCGATGCCGCCGCTATCGGCGTCGTCCATGCCGAATTCCGCGAGCAGCGGATCGTCCCACATCTCCTCCTGGCGCTCGAAGAACTCGGCCGGGGCGTCGATGACGACGTCGAGCGGGGTGGTGCCGCCGAGCTCGCGATCGATTATCTCCATGCCGCGGTAGATCTCCGTGGTTTCCTTGAAGTAATCGATAAAGCGGTTCTCAACCGTGAGGGAGCCGATCCCGGCCACGCTGAGCAGGCCGAGCGCTGCGGCCAAGGCGAGGATGCCGCTGCCGCGCGCCTGGATCTGCTTTGCGAAGAAGTGGGTGATCTTGTCCGTCAGGTCGCTGCGCTGCTGCGCTGCCCCCGGTGCCAGGAACATCAGTGCGGCCGGGATCAACGTGAAGACCAGCAGGAATGCGACCACGACACCGGTGGCCATCATCCAGCCGAAGTCGATGACCGGCCGGATACCGCTCGCGAGCAGAGAGCCGAAGGCGACCATCGTCGTGAGCGCGGTGTAGAGGCATGGCACCGTCTTGGCGCGGACCATCTCCTGCACAAGCATTTCCTGATCCGCGTCGGGACATTCCTCGTGCACCTCGCGATAGCGGACGACCAGGTGGATCGCGAGCGACAGCGTCAGGATCAGCAGTAACGATATGAAATTGGAGGACACGACCGTCACCGGCCAGTCCACGAGACCGAGGAAGCCGACCATGATCGTGCCGGCCGCCCCGCACGCCAGCATGGGCAGGATGACCCAGCGCGGTTTGCGGAACGCCACGGCGAGGATAACGACCAGGAAACACAGCACTCCGACGCCGAAGGTCATGAGGTCATGCCGGATGAAGTCGATCGAGTCGGAAACGATCATGGGCACGCCGCCGACGTGCAGTTCGGCCACGTGTCGGTGGCGAGCGATGATGCGGCGGATCTCTGCAATGTCCCGGCTTTGCCGGTCCTGCAGTTGCCGGCTGTGGGCATCGAACTGGGCCGATACGGTGTCGAGTGTTGTCTGCTCCTCTAATGTGAGTTCGCGCTCGAGACTCGCTTCACGCAACTCGTTTCGCTGTCTCAGCAGGCGGTGCCAGGCTTCGTCGCGGCGGAAATTGACCTGGATCGCCGTGGTTCTTCCATCCGGGCTGATGATCAGGTTGCGATACATCGGGCTGGAGAGGAACTCCTGCCGCGCCAGTGCCCGGTCCGTTCGCGGGCTATCGAGCGTAGGCACTTCATTGGTCAGATCGTCGAGACTGACAGGCGGGCTCTGGATGAGGGGCACGTCCAGCAAGCTGGTCACGGACTCGACGTGCTCGACGGAGGCGATTTCATCGCGCAACGCGCGCAGGTCGGCCAGTACGAGTTCGCTGAACAGATCCTCTTTGGGCGTATACGTGACGATCAGGTAGTCGTCGGAACCGTAGCGCGCCCGGATCGAGCGGTAGTATTTCAGCGCCTCGTCATTCTCGAGCACCAGCGAATCGGCGGATGCATCCAGCCTGAAATCGGGCGCGTGATACGCGAAGAACGCGACGACGGCGGCAATGACCGACAGCACGATGCCCGGCCGTTTCAGGACCAGCTTGTCGTAGACTTCGAGCAGCTTGGTCACTCTATTACAGGGTTACTGTCTCCCTCTCTCGTAGACGATATTGCCGCCGACGATCGTCATCACGATCCGGCCGTCCAGGATATGCCCCGGACGCTGGTCTGCGGCGCTGAACGGATCGATATCCATGACGGTAAGGTCTGCCCATCGGCCGGGTTCAATTACGCCGGTTTCGTTTTCCCGAAAGCTGCCGTAAGCGGACCACGACGTATACGCACGTACCGCTTCCTCGATGCTCATGCGCTGTTCGGGGTACCAGCCGCCCTCAGGTTCGCCATCCTTGTCCTGCCGCGTCACTGCCGAGTGCAGGCCGTAGAAGATGTTGTGGTCGGACCCGGGGTTGTCGGAGTTGAACGTCAGTCGTGCGCCGGTCTCCCGCAGAGACCGCCAGGCGTAGGCGCGGCGTATCCGCTCCTCGCCGAGCCGCTGCTCGGCCCATGCCTTGTCTTCCATGGCGTGTGGCGGCTCCATCGACGCGATGATGCCGAGTTCACCAAGGCGCGGGATGTCGTCCGGGCTAATGACTTGCGCGTGTTCGATGCGATGCCGGCTCGAGGCAGTGGAGGGGTGTTCCCGAAAAACCGCCCCGAGGATGTCGAGCGCTTCGCGGTTGCCGGCGTCGCCGATCGCGTGGATTGCGATCTGGAAACCGGCTTTCATCGCTTGCGCGTTCAGTTCCTCGTTGAAGCCGTAATCGTCGCCGCTCACACCGCGGTGACCGGGTTTGTCGGCGTAGTCGTAAAGCAGGCGCGCGCCACGCGAACCCAGCGCGCCATCGTAGTAGGCCTTGACCGTGCGTGTGACCAGCATGCTGTCGTTATCGCTGTCCGGCCCTTTCGCGATCCACTGGCGAACCAGGTCCTCGTCGCGCAGCGAGAGCATCGCGTAGATCCTGATCGGCAAACGGCCGTCCGCTTCGAGTTCTTCGAGAATTCTCATCTGCCGCGCGTTGAGACCGGCGTCGTGGACTGCCGTATAGCCGTCGGCGGCCATGCGTTCCAGGCCGAGCAGGAGCTGCTTTGTCAAGCTCTCGCGTGATGGTTCGGGCACGGCAGACCCCAGCATCTGCACGGCCTGGTTGAGGAACAGGCCGGTGGGTTCGCCGTCGGCACCGAGACGCATCTCTCCGCCTACCGGCACGGGCGAGTCGGCGGTGATGCCGGCTTCATCGAGCGCCATCTGGTTACCCCAGCCGGCAAAGCCGTGCAAGCTGTCCATGAAGACCGGGTGGTCCGGGACCTTCGCCGTCAGCAACGCCTTGTCCGGGTAGCGGTTCGCCCAGGCGCCTTCGTCCCAGCCGCGGCCGACGATCCATTCGCCCTCTGGCACCGACTTTGCGCGCTCGACAATCAGGTCCACGGCCTCTTCCTCGGTTGCGACGCTGACCAGGTTGACCTGGTCCAGCAAGGCGCCCAGCCCGAATACATGAGTGTGCGAATCGACGAGACCCGGGATCACGGTGGCGCCCGCCAGGTTGACGACCCGGGTCGAATCACCCTCGAATTCCATGGCATCGACGCTGCTGCCGACGAACAGGATCTCGCTGTTCCGGATTGCGACGGCCGTGGCGTCCGGAAACCAGCCGGCGGAGTCGCGCGGCGCCCCTTGCGCGCTGGTGCCGTCCTTGCGCGGCTCGTCCCAGTTCAGCGTATAGACACGGCCATTTACGAGTATGAGGCTGGCATGGCTCGGCTGGACGGGCTTACCGGGTTCGTCATCAGCGCAGCCTGCGACGAGACAGAGGAGCAGGACGGTCCTGAGTAAATTCATCGGCTCATGAAACCAGTAGTGTGGACAAGATTCCAGCATTAACCTGTCTTGCCGGCGCTGTGATCATTGGCGCGTCCGGGCAGCGCCGTCACGGGAATGGCCGCCGTTCATAAACGATGGGCCGCTCGGTCACCGCGTCGCCGTCGCGGAACAGGACATAGGCGTCGATCCGATCTTGGCCACGCCTGTAGAAACTCAGCTGGCCAAAATGAAGTGCGCCATCCTCCTTCTTCACCAACTGCAGCGTTACGTCCTCGTTCTTCTCTTCCCAAGCCGTGAAATCCGGATTGAAGTGCCGGATCTTGAGGTTGAGCGTTCCTCCCTCGGCGCTAAGCACCATCAGTTCGTACATCGAGATGCCGTCGTCGCCGAATAGCTTGAACATGCCGACCATTGATCCGGCCGAGGGTGGGTTCCATACCTCTTCGAAGCGCATGCCGAAAGCTGTGCCGGTCCATGAACCAACCAGCCAGCGCGCATCATCGAGCGACGCCTCGGGAGGCCGTTCGCCATTGGCGAGACGGTAAGTGTGTTCGGTCTGTTTTTCCGCGGCGGGCAACAGTAAAGGCAACAGCATGATCACGGCGATGGGGTAGGTAGGGCACAGTCGTAACTTCAATTCCAATCCTCCGCGCTTAGCGAGTCGAGCCACTGAGCATGATGGCTGCGTGATTGGCCATTAATCAAATACAATATGATCGTGATTCGGACGTGCCGCCTCTTCAGCCCGCTCTTGCTCCTATTCCTCGTGGTCCTAGCTGAGGGATGGACAGCTCCGGACACGCCGGCCGGCGAGCCGCCCTCCGTCGAGGCGGTCATCGAGATGGTCAATCAGTATTGCGGTTCCTGTCACGGCGTACCCCCGCCGAACCTGATGCCGAAGCGCAGCTGGCCGAAGGTCATCCAGGCCATGGCGGACCTGTCGGCGGAGCGCACGGGAAAAGTATTCATCCCACAACATGCGGTCCGGGATATCACGGCCTACTACTACGGTTCGAGCCCCGAGGAGCTGCCGCTGCTGCCCTATGCCGAAATAGCGAACGGCACGATGGGGTTTTCTGCGACCGGGATAAGCGATAGGTCGCCGCTGCCGATGGTGATCGACATCAATACGGTGGACCTCGGGGAGCACTATGGCACCGGTCTGCTGGTCTGCGATGCGGAGTCCAACCAGGTGCGCCTGATCCAAAGAGCGGGCGATTCGTGGCGGGAGACGGTACTCGCAGAATTGCCTGTGCCGATTCGCACCGACGTGGTGGATTTCGATGGGGACGGCGACAAGGATATTGTTGTCGCTGCGCTGGGAATCCTGCCACCCTCCGACGAACTTGCCGGAAAGGTGATGCTTCTCCGGCAGGATGACGATGGGGGTTTTGACGAGGCGCTGTTGCTCGAGGATATTGGCCGCACGACGGATGCGCGTGCGATGGACGTCGACAATGACGACGATCTCGATCTCGTGGTCGCCGTTTTCGGCGGCGGCACGGTCGGCGGGATCCTCTGGCTCGAGCGCACGGAATCGGGCGAATACGTAAGGCACGATGTCCTCGCCGTATCCGGAGCACTCAATGCGACACCCGTCGATCTCGACGCTGACGGCCGCATGGATTTCGTGAGCCTCGTCGCGCAGGAATACGAGTCGGTGGTGGCGTTCATGAATCGTGGGCAGGGGAACTTCGAGCAGGTACTGCTCGGGCGGGCGCCGCATCCGATGTACGGGTTCACCGGGATGTCACTCGCCGACCTCGATGGCGACGGCGACATCGACATCCTCATGTCGAACGGCGACGCCCTCGATACACAGCCCGACCCTAAGCCGTATCACGGCGTGCAGTGGCTGGAGAACCGAGGCAAGCTGCAATTCCAGTTTCACGATATCGGGCGGTTCTACGGCGCCGCCGTCGCCGCGGCCGGCGATATGGACGGGGACGGTGATCTCGATGTCGTGGCGGGAAGCTGGCTGAACTTCTGGGACGACCCGCGCCGCCAGAGCCTCGTATTGTTCGAGAACGACGGCAACAAGGGTTTCACTCGCCGCGGCATCCTCAGCCGCCCGACGGGCATCGTCGCGCTCGCACTCGAGGACGTGACCGGCGACGACCGGATCGATGTCGTCGCCGGTGTGCTGCGCCTGGATCTCATGATGAAGATGACGGGCGGTGACACGCCGCAGGGCAGCGAGACCCGTTTGCTGCTCCTCGAGAGCACGGCTGTTCCGCAAGCCGCGCCATGATCCTAGAGTTTCCCTAGCCACTCGAGCGCGAGGTCCAGGAAAGGCTGCGCATCGTCACGGCCACCTTCTTCGCGAAATGCCGCGCGTGCGTCGGGGAACACGACGAAGTGATGGTCCATCCGGGGGATTACCTCGAAACGCGCAAGCCCGGTCCGCTGGCGGTTGACGAGGCTAACGACGGTCTCGTGGCCGGCGCGATTCTCGAACCAGTCGTACTCGCCCATCGCCAGGAACACGGGCACGTCGATACGGCCCCATGCCGCTGTCCAGTCGGCCCGTTGTGCTTGCTGGTGGAACGCGAACGCACGGCCGTAATGCGCATCGGCCGAGGTGCCGATGATGTCGGACCACACCGCGGCCATGGAAGGGTCGGCCTCGATGATGGCCGGCGGGTCCAGTCCTTCGAGCAGGTACTTCGCATAGAAGGCCTGATGTTCGCGCATGCGGGTTGCGATCTCCGCCGCATCGATGTCCCCGAGTTCCAGTGCATTGCGATCGAACGCCTGCATGCGTTCGAACCAGGTCTTCGAGCCGCCGCCCCAGCCGAGCACGCCGATAACTCCCGGTGCATCCGCCGCCACCTGCGAGGCCATGCGCGACCCCATGCTCGCGCCGAACACGACGATGCGGTCCGTGTCGAGATCCTTGCGCGCGGTCACTGCCGCCAGTGCGGCACGGTGGTCGGCGAGTTCGGTCTCGTAATCGAGTTCGGAACACGGCCCGCCTTCGGAGTCGCCGACGCCGCGCTTGTCGGTGCGCATCAAGGCCCAGCCGGACTCGCGCACGATGCCGCGCAGCATTTGCAGCCAGCCGTTGTCGCGATCGGGTCGGATCTCGACGGTATTGCAGGAGAGCCACTGTACGAAGACGATGACCGGCGGTCGCTTCATGCCCGCTGGCTTAGTCAGGATTGTGCGCAGGCGGACACCGTCAGTGACGGCGAGCGAACCGTATTCGGCATCGATGCCGGGATGGGTTTCTTCGTGCGCGCCGGCCCGCCGCGGCAGATCCGCGCCGGCCTGGCTGCAGGCGAGGAGGATTACCAGGAACAGATTGAAGTTCATTAAACGCATTGCATGCCTCCGAACGTTGCGAAAGCATGCAAGCCTGCCGTGGATCGAGAACCCGGTCTTGCCGGATTCTCGATGGATCTTTGCCGATTCCCGAATAGAGGTGGTTTCAGCGCACCTGCAGCGCCCCGTTGAGCGTATTGCGCCGGAAATCCGTCGGTGTCATCCCGATTCGTGCCTTGAATGCCCGGTTGAACGCGCCGATGGATCCGTAACCGACCTTCATGGCGATCGACAGCACCGGCAGCCGGGCCTGCTCGGGCCGAGCGAGTTCCTCGCAGGCTTCGCGAATGCGCCAGGTATGCAGGAAGTCATTGAAGTTTCGGTAGCCCATGCCTCGATTGATGACGCGCCGCAGCACGTGTTCGCCGGTGCCGAGCCGCTCGGCCAGCGCGCCGATCGTCAGTCCTTCCTCGAGATGGACCCGGTCGAGGTCCAGCGCCTGTTCGAGGTTTCTGAGTACCGCGGCTTCGAGTCGGGAAAGCGGCACCGCCGTCGCCGCGCGTGACGGGTCGATCCAGCTCTCGCGCCGGGGCTGCAGCAGAAACCAGGCCGCAGTGAGGCCTGCGGCGGTGACGATGGCCATGTTCGCTCGTATCACGAGCAACGGTGTATTGACGTCCAGCACGAGGTTGTAGATCTGGATGCCGAGGGTCAGCGCAAGGTAGACACCGGAAGCGGCCATGAAGGCGACGCGCAGCCGGCGTCGGCGCTCGACCAGGTCAACGGCCATGTCGCGCCAGGCCACGTAGACGCCCGCGAGCACGAACCCGAGCAACGCCCCGTCAAAGCCGAAACCGAGGATCGTCTCCCATGCCGTCGCGGCGCCGGCGCGGTAGTCCGGGAGGAACGCGAGCTGCTGCCAGGTGCCAGCGATGGCAACGGCGCCCGCGATGCCTAGATGACCCCGGCCGAGCTCGGCATTGTCCGTGAACAACGCCCGCGCAAAGAGCCAGAACCAGGCGGCCTTGGTGACGCACAACGCGGTCAGGGGCCAAACCCAGGCTCCGAGGAAAGGGACGAGGCCGGGCACGGACGTTACGAAGAACGCCGCAACGGCCAGGCAGAACAATACAGCCGGCACTGCGGCGGGGCGTTGCCGGCGGATCGAGGCGAGCAGCCCGGCGAGCAACAGCACAGCCATGACGGTGACGGTACGAAGGACGATGTCGATGGTCTCTGGCATCCGGGCAAGCCTCCTCAGCGCAGCACTTCCTTTGAGTGGCCGACACCGAAAGAGTTCGATCCCGGATTCCTATCCCCTCTGGTAGATGCGCCGGAATACCTGGTCCATGCGCAGCTGCAGCATTGCCAGGAAGCGATCAATGTCCGAGATCCGTCGGAAAGTCAGGTACCCGGTTTCCAGGAACGCCTGCAATGCGCCGAAGCCGGCGGCGTGCGCCGGTTTTCGCATCGTCCTCAATAACCCGCCGATCAGCGGGACGCGGACAAGCCGCTTGAGCGTCTCGCCGAGCTCGACCGCAAGGCGTACGAGGTCCATGCACTCATCGTACGAGCTCACTGTCTGGCAGGCGGTAAAGTAACTTCTCTCATCGATGGTCAGCGGCAGTTCGCCGTTCACGAGCAGCGCGCGGCAGATGCCCAGGTTGATCTCCAGTACCCGCGCGTTGAGTTCGACGGCAGCGGCTGCGGTTTCGAGCGGATGCGCTGGCAGGCTCCTGACGATTACGGGCGCAGCGCGTTCGATGTCGTGGTCACGCTCGCTGACACCCACACCCGCGAGGTCGCTGACGATGAAGTCCACGGCGTCGGCATAGCCCTCGGGCTCCAGCAGGTCCGAGAAGAACGGCAGCATGTAGTCGAGCTGCCAACGGGTGAAACGGTCGTAGGCCTCGAGCAAGTCCGGATCGTCGAGGTACTGCGAATGCAGCCCGTTGCTGCGCGCGATGGCGCAGCGGAACTTGTCCGCCGCCTGTTTTCTGCTGGAACGCGCCATGTGTTGGCGATTCTCGGAGGCGCCCGGGCTTGGGCACCATTCGTAGTTACCGTTACGGGATTGGAGGATTCGCGGTTCGAGAACCGTTCCTGCATTAGATGCCCGCTTCCGCGGGTTGTGATTGACACGGGTGATAAAAAAGGTAACCTATAGGTTACATGATAGGCGAACGTGAGATGGATGCGGTACTCCAGGCACTTGGCAACGAGAGCCGGCGGCGCATGCTCGATATCGTCAAGGCGAAGCCGGGTATCGCGGTCGGGGCCCTGGCCAGGGAATTCGATGTCAGCCGTATCGCGGTGATGAAACACCTGGCCGTCCTCGAGGAGGGGAACCTGATCGTTTCCGAGAAGGAGGGCCGCGTGAGAAGGCTCTATGTCAACGCCGTGCCGATACAGATGATCCACGAGCGCTGGACGACGGAGTACAGCGCGCACTGGGCGGGCCAGGCGACCCGCATCAAGTACTTTGCGGAAGCGCGTCAGCGGGACAACGAAAACGGGGGGGAGCGACGACAATGAACGCCAAGAACTACACGGAAAAACAGGTCTACAAGGTCGTGATCAACGCGCCTGTCGAGACGGTCTGGTCCGAACTCGTTGAAACGACGAAACCTCGGCCGTTCTTCTGGAACGGTTCTTGGGATACCCCGGAGTTTGCCGCTGGGAACCCGTACCGGGTGTCGTCCAACGAGGGCATGGCCGTCGCCGTCATCGGGCGGATCCTCGAGATGGACCCGCCGCACCGGCTCGTAACGACGTTCCGGCTCACCGCGCTACCCGACCCGCCGTCGAAAGTCACCTACCTGCTCGAGGCGAAGGACGGCGGCACCGAGTTTTCTCTTATTACGGAGCAGGTGCTTGCGGGATCGAAGAGCGAGAAGTCGATGGCGAGCGGATCGCGTTTCATCGTCGACAACTTCAAGGCGTTCGTCGAAACCGGCAAAGTCACGTTCGGGGCGCGGATCACGCTGGCCCTGTATTCCCTGATGGCGCCATTGATGCCGAAAGCCATGCGTGCCGAGAAATGGCCACTGGACAAAGCGGAATAACGAGGAGACGACGCGATGCCTGCATCACCCGAAGACATGGCGGCTGCGATGATCGCCAACATGAAATCGAGGACCGGTAAGACGCTCGAACAATGGCTGGCTATCGCGAAAAGAAGCGGCGCCGAGAAGCACGGCCAGATCGTCAAGGCGTTGAAGTCCGACCATGGCCTGACCCATGGCTACGCAAACCTCGTCGCTCATAAGATGTTGCAGAGCGATGCCGGGAGCAAAGCTGCCGGAGGGACGGACCTGGTCGCGGCGCAATACGCCGGGCCCAAATCGGACCTCAGGCCCATTTACGACGCCGTCATCAAGGTTGCCAGTTCGCTCGGCAAGGACGTCGTGATCGCGCCGAAGAAGAGTTATGTCAGCCTGCGTCGCGGCAAGCAGTTCGCCATCGTGCAGCCGTCGACCCGGACGCGCGTGGACCTCGGCATCAACCTCAGGAGCGAACCGGCCGCCGGGCGGTTGGAGAAATCGGGGAGCTTCAACGCGATGGTGTCACACCGAGTGCGCCTCGAAAAGCCGGCCGACGTCGACAAGGAGGTCAAGGCCTGGCTCAGGAAGGCCTGGTCCGAGGCCTGAGATACCAGCGGAACTCGGCTGGCGCTTCTACACCTGTTTGCTGGCCGCTGACGTTGCGTCCCACGTGGCGTCCGCGCCGAGCTGCCTTAGAATGGGCAGCGTCCGAATACGCTGCCCCGTTGCGGCGAAGATCGCGTTGGTGAGCGCGGGCGCTGCGGACGGAATACCCATCTCGCCGACGCCCGTCGGCACGTCGTCGTAATTCAGGATGTGCGTTTCGAACAGGGTCGGTACCATCGCAATGCGTGCGAGCGGGTAATCGTCGAAATTGCTCTGCTGAACCTGACCGTCTTTCACCGTGATCTCGAGCCCGAGCGCCGTACTCAACCCGTCGATAGTGCCGCCCTGAAGCTGCGCATCGACGCCGTTGGGGTGCACGGCGAAGCCGCAGTCTATCGCTGCGACGATGCGCTCGATCGTGAGCTTGCTGTCGATGACCGTCACCTCCATCGCATGCGCCGCGTAGCCGCCGAACGTGAAGTGCGTGGCAATCCCGATGCCCCTGCCTTTCGGTAAGCGCTTGCCATATTCGATGCGCTCAGCGACGAAGCGCAGCAGGCGGGTCAGCCTGCCGGGGTTGAACGTCGGGCCGCCGTGGCCCGAGTACTCCAGTTCGCGGGGTTCGCCAAGGAGGTCCAGCCTGAATTGCAGCGGATCCTGCCCGGTCTCGTAGGCGATTTCATCGATGAAACTCTGAATCACGAAGGCGTTCGCCGTGTGCGCCGGTGCGCGCCAGGAGCCGCGCGGCAAGCCGATCGTGTTGTGGAAATACTCCATGCGCATGTTGTCGACGAACCTTCGTGGGAAGTCGTCGAGGTAGAGCTCGGCCCGGTAAAGGTTCTCGTCGGGCATGTCCGGGCGGCGATAGTACTTGCTGCCGCTCGCGAGTCGCTGCGCCCAGGCCGTGAGCTTGCCGTCCGCATCGAGGCCCGCGCGCAACTCGTGCAGCCCGCCGGGACGATAGAAGTCGTTCTTGATGTCGTCTTCGCGCGACCACTGCAGCTTGATGGGCCACCCGGTCTTCTTGGAGATCATCGCTGCCTCCGCCACGTAGTCGTTCGTCAGCCGGCGGCCGAAGCCACCGCCGACGCGCGTCATCTCGACTCGTATATTCTCGCGAGGAACGCCGGTGACCGCGTGGGCGGCCCTCGAGGCGCCGGCCGGCATCTGGGTGGGCGCAATGATGTGACACCCGTCGGCCTCGACGAATGCGTAACAGTTCTGCGGTTCGAGCGGCGCATGTGAAACGAAAGGCACGCGGTACTGGCGCTTGATGGTCTTCGCTGCCGCCACCATGGCGGCGTCGTAGTCGCCATCATCGAGAACGACCTGGCCGTCGCCTTTCAGCATCGCTTCGTTCTCGCGCCAGAAGCGCTCACTGCTGTCCGATGCGTTCGGGCTTTCCTCCCACTCGATTTCCAGCGCGGCGCGCCCCTGCAACGCGGCCCAGGTCGATGTGGCAACAACGGCGACGCCACTCGCGAGGATTACGTAGGGCTCGCCCATCTCGGGACCATCGATAGGGAGTACGTCCAGCACGCCCTCGATCTCGCGGGCTTTCGAGTCGTCGAATGATTTGATGCGGGCATTGAGGACGGGCGCGCGCGCGATGACCGCGTAACGCATGTCCGGCTGCACCGTATCGATACCGTACATCGCTTTGCCGGTGACGATGTCGCGCGCGTCTATCGTCTGGCGGCGCGTGCCGATGATCCGGTAGTCATCCATGGCCTTGAGAGGCGCCGGTTCTTCCGGCGCAGGCAGCGCCGCCGCATCGACGATGAGGTCGCTGTAGGAAATCTCGGTATCGCGCGACGCGCACACGACGAAGCCCGGCCGTGTCGCGCACCGTGACACGTCTACGTCCAGCCGCCGGGCGGCGGCGCGTATCAGCTGTCGCCGCGCATCGGCGCCCACCTGGCGCATCAGTTCCCAGTTGCTCGTCAGCCCGGTGCTGCCACCGACGCCCTGGCCACCGCCGTACTCCCAGGCGTAGCCGTCCGCCGTCCTGACGATGCCGAGCGGCATCTGCTCGATGCGAACCCTGTTCCAGTCGATGTCGAGTTCCTCGGCAACCATCATGGGCACCGTCGTCCGCAGCCCCTGGCCGATCTCCGGATCCTTGCAGCCGATGATCACGCTGCCGTCCGGATTGATCTGGATGAAGAAGCCCAGCATGCGCTCGCCTTCCTCTTCGTAAGCGAATGCCGGGAGGCCGACGACCAGGCTGCCGGCGGCACCGAGCCCGGCGATCAGCACCTGCCGGCGGGTTAAGCGGTGCCGGTCGACTAGCGCGCTCATGACTTCTCTCCCGCTGCGATTTCGGCTGCACGATGGATGGCCTTGCGGATACGCACGTAGGTTCCGCAGCGGCATATGTTCGTGATGTTGCTATCGATGTCGGCGTCGCTCGGTTTCGGGTGGCGATTGAGGAAGTCGACAGCCGCCATGATTTGGCCGGCCTGGCAGTAACCGCATTGCGGTACGTCGTGCTCCAGCCAGGCCTGCTGCACCGGGTGCAGCGAATCTTCCGATGGTGCGAGGCCCTCGATCGTGGTGATAGCCCGCCCGGCCACCGTCGACACAGGCGTCATGCAGGATCGCCGTGCCGCACCATCGACGTGAACGACGCATGCACCGCACTGCCCGATGCCACAGCCGAATTTGGTCCCGCGCAATTGCAGGTGGTCGCGAATGACCCACAGTAGCGGCGTCCCAGCGTCGCCGTCGAAAGAGACTTCCTCGGAATTGATGCTGAATGACACCATGATCCCACACCCCCGGTCATTTTTAGTGGTTGATTGCAAGCATAGGACAAAATTTGCGCGAAATGGTGCCCGCACCGGAGCAAATGGCTCGATTCGTCGATGAGATGCCCGCTGTCTCGCTGATCTGAGCTACACGGGTCACGGTCCTGTCCGCCCGTATAGGGCATACTTGCTGGCGCAAATGAGTGAATCTGCCACGACAAGCCGCCCGCATGACGACCGCCTGTGGCGGCCCGATATCGTCTATTCCGTCCTGCTGCTGACAACGGCTGTCGTGGCTGTGGCGGTTGCGGCTGCCGATACGGGGCTGCTGGCCAGGGGCCACGGGATCGGCACGGCGGGGTTCTTCCTCGTGTTCGGACTCTTCACGATTGCGACAGGGTTTCCGCACCCGGTGTTCGGACACGTGTCCTTCGATCGCGTCGCGCAGGTCATGAGCATCCTGGTTCTCGGGCCGGTCGATGCGGCATGGGTCAACGGACTGGCATCGCTGATCTATCCGTGGCATCGATTGCGCCTCGGCGTATCGCTGCGCCTGGTCGCGACGGCGTCGCTGCACAACGCGGGCCTGATGATATTCGTCATACTCGGGAGCGGAGTGCTTTACGAGTATCTGGGCGGCGCCATTCCGATTACGACGCTCGATGCCTGGATGGGCCTGCTCCTGCTTGCGCTCGTCGTCAGCATGCAGCTCATCAACGACGTCGGCATGATGTTCATGCTCTACCTGCGCAACACGGATCCAAGGCTGGTCTTCAACAGATTCACGACGGTCGTCGAGTATGTCGCCGCAGCGGCAGGTATCGTTCTTGCTTTCGGGCTCACCAATGAGCCGCTGCCGTATTTCGTGCTGCTGCTAGCTGTGTTGGCGGCGGGAATGCTCGTCATCATGAAGTACGCACTGATGCGCGTGCGTCTCGAAAAGCTCGTCGACGAGCGCACCGAGGAACTCAGGGTCCAGGCTGAGAGGTTCGAGCGCCAGGCTACCCACGATAAGCTGACCGGGCTTCCTAACCGCCGCCACGCGGACAGCTACCTGCAGCACCAGGTCGATATCGCACAGCGCACGAAACGGTCCGGTGCGCTCGCGCTCGCGGACGTCGACCATTTCAAGCGCATCAACGACGGTTACTCTCATGCGATCGGCGACAAGGTGCTCGAGCGCGTGGCGCGGATGCTGCGAGAGGGCTGCCGCAAGTCGGACTTCGTCGCGCGTTACGGCGGCGAGGAGTTCGTGCTGTACTTCCCCGACACCGGGGTCGATCGCGCCGTGCAGGTCTGCAGCCAGTTGCGCCAGGCGGTGCAGGGTGCGGACTGGTCGGATATCGCGCCGGATTTCGCAGTAACCATCAGCTTCGGGCTCGCGGAAACCAGGGACCACGCACACGCGAGGACCATACTCGACGAAGCGGATGCCCGTCTTTACCGCGCCAAGCGGGAAGGGCGGAACCGTATCATCACGGCATGAAGAAAGTACTGTTTTATATCCCCGTGGTCCTGAGCATCCTAGTGCTCGGCGCGCACTTCCTGCGCTACGGGAGCATTACCGGTGTATTTGCCGCGTTGATGCTCATCGCACTGCTGTTTGTCCGCAGGCCCTGGGTTTCCCGGGTCATGCAGGTTGTCCTGGTACTCGGGACGCTCGAGTGGCTGCGCACGATGTACGAGATTGCCCAGATACGCGCCCTGCACGGCCAGCCCTACGGGCGCATGCTCGCCATCCTCGGCGTCGTCGCCGCGGTCACGCTTTTCTCGGCACTGCTGTTCCGGTCAAAGACATTGAAGGCCGTCTACGGGATCGAAAAGGCCGACTGAACATCGAGACCTGTTAACCTTCTGGCTGCGCGAGAAACGGGGAGGGGACACATGATGAAGCATTGCGACGTCGCAATTGTGGGCGCCGGCATCATCGGCCTCTCCATCGCCTGGCAGCTGGCGCGGCGATCGAACTTGCGCATCGCGGTTGTCGAGAAAGGCGCGGCGGTCGGCGAAGGGTCGACCGGTGCGTCGTCGGCGATCTGCCGTGTTCGATATTCGATCGACGAGACGCTCGTTCTCGCGCGCGACGGAATCAGTGCCTATCGGCATTGGGCAGCGTTCACCCGGCTTCGGAAACCCGCTGCAGACTTTCACGAAGACGGAGTGCTGTGGATGCCGGGCAGCGATCGGGAGTGGGCCGACAGGGAAGTGCGGCGCATGCAGGGGTTCGGCGTGGCAGCCGAGGTCCTTGAAGATGACGACGTCGCCGAGCGCTTTCCAGCGCTGAGCACGTGCACGCTGCCGCCCGATCTCGAGACCGGCGAGGCCCATGATTGCGTCGGCGGCAGCCGCAATCTTTTCGAGATCGAGGGCGGACATGTCGATCCCGTGGCGGCGGCCCGCGATCTCGTCGAGGCCTGCCGGAATGCCGGCGTCGAAGTGCGATTCAGGCGCCGCGTGACCGGTATCGGCGTTGCCGGCGGTCGCGTCGCGAGCGTGTCGTTCGACGACGGCAGCGGATTGGCGACGCCGCTGCTCATCAACGCGGCCGGGCCCTGGTGCAATGAGCTGTTGCGCATAGGCGGGCTGGAGCTGCCCTGGTCGCTCGTGCCGACACGCATCCAGGTCATGTATCGCGAGCGGCCATCGGCGCTGGAGGGCCACATTCCCGTCACGGCCGACCTGGCGGGCGGCATCTATTTCCGCACCCAGAACAACGGCCAGCAACTCGTGATCGGCTCCGTGCGAGAGGAAGACGAGCGCGAGGCAGTCGAGGATCCTGATGACTTCGGTACCGAGACCGATCATGACTTTGAAGTTCTGAACCTGCACGCGCTGCATCACCGCCTGCCGGCACTCCCGGCCAGCGGCCGGGTGCGCGGTTACTGTGGGCTCTACACGACAAACCTGCAGGATGTGCATCCCGTCCTCGGTCCGACGCAGCTTGACGGGTTCTGGGTCGCCAACGGATTCAGCGGCCACGGCTTCAAGCTGGCCCCCGCAATCGGGTCGATGCTGGCACAGGCGTTGACGGGGGAGAGGCGCGACTTCGATACTGATGTGCCGCTCTCCTTCCTCGCCGCCGATCGCGATCCGATCGATATCACCAGCAAGAACGTGCTCGCCTAATCGCCGTCAAGAAAAAGGGCCACCCTGAGGTGGCCCCGATAAGCGAAGAGCGCTATTGCGTCTCATTCACACGACGGCAAGAAGCCGAAAAAGGAGAAGAAGGTCGAAAACAGATTTCCGGCGTAGCAGTTGCTCGGGTTGAAAGACAGCAAAGTAAGGTCTGCACGAAAATCATTAAACGGGTTTTCGGGGTTATCTTCAGTGCCGTTGTTGATTAGCTCGTTATTCAGGACTGCATTGTCGGTTGCCGCTTGATCCAGCAAGAAATCCGGCGTGACCGTCGGATCTGCATCGCAGCTAAACGGTGTACCCTGCACGGTCGGGCAGTAATCGGAAATCGCGATACCGGTAAATCCGTGGTTCTCGACGGTGTTTTCGGCAATCGTCGACTGGTCGACGCCGAGATACAAAATGCCGGTTCCGGGCGGAACGAACGAGAGAATCGAGCCCGGCCGAGCCGTGTTCTCCTTGTTGTTATCGTGTATCCAGTTATTGCGCATATCGATGCGTTTCGCGCCCGGGCGATCGTCAAAGATGTCCGGCAGCAGCAGGATGGCGGCACCGACGGTGTTACCTGTTGCTTCGTTATGCGCCAGCAGTATGTCGTCGCTGTTCGATACTTCGAAGCCGTTGACGTTGCCGGAGACGAAGCTGTGCTGCACTGTAACGTTCTCGGATGTTTCGACCCAGATCCCGCTGTCGAGTGACGAACCGATGGCCTTGCTGTGACTGATCAGTCCATTCTTCGACAGGGTCGGGAAGATGCCGTAGTTTCGGTTTTCTATCGATTCGACGTCGATGATCCCGAATCCGTCGACGTTCTCGGTGAACAGGCCGTTGTTACGGAACCCCCTGATCGTGATGCCGCGGATTTCGATACCGTGCATCATCGGATCACGCATCTTCAATCCCATGGGCGTGCCCGGGTGAACCGGGAACGGTGGCGCCAGGTCCGTATGACAGCCCATGCAGTCTGTCCGATCTTCCGGTACCACGACGATGCCGTTGCGCTGGTTGCCGGCGTTCTCGAGCACCACCCGCTTCTTCTTTGTGGCCTGGCCGATGATGGTCAGGCCATTCTTGGTAATCGTCAGGGCGTTGGTTGGATTCTGCAGCTCCCTGTAAGTGCCAGCCAGGATGTAGATGCGCGTGCCTGGACGCGCTCTGTCGATGGCGGCCTGTATGGAATCGCCCGGCCGCACGACGATCGTCTTCCGGACGAGCTGTCCCGGCGGCAGATCGGCATCGTCGTCCGGCGGCAGTGGCGGCTCGGGCGGTGGTGGCTCGGTACCGTCAGGGTCGATCGGCCCGATGCCGTCGGGCGGAGGGTTGCCGGTCGTGGTGCCCGAGCGGGAGTAATACGTGTTGAAAAGACCCTCGGTCCAGCCGGGTTGCGTGCCGAGCCCGATTTCGGTGATGTTGTCGTAGTTACTGCCGTCGCCGTCCGAGTTACCCAGTTCGACGCAGAAAAATGCTTCGGCGTTGGAAACGACACCGTTTACGTTCAGGTCACAACCGGGGTCAGCCAGAGCATCCCGAATGTCCCATCCGTAGCCATTCCACGGGCTGCCTCCGTTCGTATTGACATGGCACAGCTGGCAAGCCGCATTGTCGCCCGAGGCGGATGATTCGCTATAGCGATCCTGCCATGCCTGCAGAGTCTGTGGAAACGCACCGGCGGACGATGCGAGAGAGGACGACAAAAACGCGGTAAGCACCGCGCGTGCCAGGAGTACGCGGTAAGACATGATTTCCCCCTAGGATTCTTGTTATTGGTTGCTGCCCAAGAATATGCTGAATCACCAATACTTTCCAATTGGACGAATCACCAACGATCCGCGCTGGCGCGGGTACAGAGTCGATAATGGCCGGGTCGCAGCTATCGGGGCCGCGCGCCTCGCACACCCGTCATTACCGCATCGAAGAGATCGAGCGGCAGACTCCAGCGGATCTTGCGGATGAGTGGAGCACGAATCCGGCGTTTCGAAGCGGCATGCGCGCGAGCGTCGAGAGACCGGAATTTATCCGCCAGGGCTTCGGCGCGAGCCGAGAGGTCGCCCGGTTCCACGAGTTCGTCGAAAAAGCCCGCGTCGAGAGCGGACTCCGGATCGAACTCCTCGGACAGCGTCACTGCGCGCTGATAGGCGGCCGGATCCAGGCGATGATTCAGCATCGCTGCGGCGACCCTTGGCATGGTCAGGCCGATGGCCACCTCGTTAGCGGATATCCTGAAATCGCCGCGGGAGCCGATGACGTAGTCGGCAGACAGCATCAGGAACACGCCCATCGCGAACGCGTGCCCGTTGCATGCCGCAATGACCGGGTGCGGATAGGCCATTACGCGAGCGGTCAGGGCGTAACCCGCACGCAGCATGCCGATCGCCTTCACTCCACCACGCTTCATCACGTTGAGATCGAACCCGGCCGAGAATACGCCTTCCCGGCCGGTCAGGACGACGACCGCACGGTCCGACTCGGCGCGGTCGAGCGCTGCATAGATCCCCCGCAGGACTTCCGGCGATAGCGCGCTGCGCTTGCCGTCGTCGATGCAAATGGTGGCGACGTTGCCTTCGAGGCGGTACTGGACAGGGTTCGATGCCATTTATTCTCCGAGAAACCGGCGTGCGGCCGCGTCAGTCGACGAGCCAGGCGCGCCACAACAGACCGAGCTGGCTGCTGTAGCCGACGTCGCGCCGCGCGATGCGGTGTTGGCTGTCGAGTACGTAGTAAGACGGGAAGGCAAAGATCTGCCAGTTCCGGGCAACGCTGGCATCACCGAGGACGACGGGCAAACCGAGTTCGTGGCGCTCGACGTAGTCGCGCACATCCTCGACCGTGTCCCAACTCAGCGCAACGGCAACCATCTCGAGCTCCGATTCGTCGCGCCAGCGGCGCAGCCGGTCCAGGTTGCCTGCGCTCGCCGCGCATACCTTGCACCACGGTGCAAAAAAGTAGACCAGCGCCGGCCGGTCGCGCGCATCGTCGAGATCGTAGGGTTCTCCCGCGAGGGTAGTGCCGCGCAGCCCGGGTGCGGCCTCGCCGCCGGTGTCGAGCATATTGCGCGACTGGTAGCTGGTTACGCCGAGAAACACTACCGCGATCACTACGGCACTGGTCAATAGTGAGCGGATTCTGCGGGATGTTTCAGCGGGTCGCTGGTCGCCGGTCTGTTTCACATGCGTGACTGTACCCTAGTCCGGTGGCGCAAACAGGGAGAGCGCGGGGCGCTCGTTGCTGCCGGTCAGCGATACCATCTCGTAACGAACTTCGACGTCGCTGTCGTCGCGCGCTATCGCCCGGGCCAGGCGATAGATGCTGAACGGTGCCCTTTCCATGGCGCGGGACAGTGATTCGTCACCGCCGTACTCGAAGTCACCATCGGTGATGCTCCAGTAACGGTGCTCCGGGCTGAGGACGGGAAACAGATGACCGGTGGGAAAGCATGATCGTAGCCTCATCAGTCCGGTTCCTTCGTCCAGATCCAGCGCCCGGAAGGCAGGGGTGTGTCTATGATGGACAAGGAGCCAGGGCCGTCGTTCCCGTTTACTGCCTTACAACTCCCTTTCCCAGGCGACCGGCCTACCGGGTTTCTTGCCGACAGTTGACCCGTAGCGTGCCTCCAGTTCGTCGCGCTTGATCTTGAGTGTCGGCGTCAGCAAGCCGTTCTCGGTGGTCCACTCGTCGTCCACGATAATGATGCCGGATAGCCGTTCATGAGATTCGAGGTTCTTGTTGGTATCTGTGAGTGTTGACTCGAGGCTCTTTTCCACCTTTTCTTCCGGCAGCTGTTGTGCCGCGTCGGTAAGCACGACGACCGCCGCCGGAGCCGGCATGCCCGCGCCGAGCACGCAAACCTGCTCCAGAAGGGGGTTCGCCGATAATCGGGCCTCTATCGGAACAGGGGCTACGTACTTTCCCTTGGCAGTCTTGAAGATATCCTTGACCCGCCCGGTGATCCGGTAACCGCTGCGTTCCGCGTCCCACTCCGCCCGGTCACCGGTATGAAAGAAGCCGTCCTCCGTAAAAGCCTCTGCGGTGAGTTCGGGTTGTTTGAAATACTCCGTGAATAAGCCCGGCGACCGGATCAGCAATTCACCCTCACCAGAGATCATCAGTTCCGTGCCTTCGACCGGCACGCCGATGGTGCCGAGACGTCGAGCCTCGAACGGAATATTCGCGCAGGACAGTCCGCTCGTCTCGCTCATGCCCCAGCCTTCGCCGATGTCGATGCCGAGCTTCTGGTACCACCTGAGCGTGTGCGGCGAGATCGGCGCGCTGCCCGATGCGAACTTCCTACAGTCCTCGAAGCCCATGCCATCCCGAATGCGGCGCGCTACGACCCGGCCGACCAGCGGAATCGCCAGCAGCAGACGCAATCTTGCCGGCGGAATCTTCGCATGAATGCCGGTCTGAAACTTGACCCAGAGCCTCGGTACCGAGCCGAAGCCCGTGGGCCTGGCCGTTTTCAGGTCGTGTACGAACGTGCGAAGCGATTCGACGAAGAAGATTTTCGCGCCCGCGTAGATCGACGGGCCGACCAGCGCCATGCGCTCCGTCACGTGCGACAACGGCAGGTAGGAGAGCACGCGGTCTTCCGTTCCGATGTCCATGACGCCCAGTGCGGCGTTGCAGCCGTAAACATAGGCGCGGTAGCTGATGACGACGCCCTTGGGCCGACCGGTGCTGCCCGACGTGTAGAGGATCGTCATGACGTCCTCCGGTGCCGGCCGGTTCGGTTCGGCGAGCGGTTCGGCGTTTTCGATCAGGTCCCGCCAGTCATACCGACACGCAGTGGTCGGGTAGGGAAAAGCGATCGTCGGCAGTGCTCCAGGCATGGCACTGCCGATGGCCTCGGGTTCGTCGAGCTTGCCGACGAAAATTGCTTTTGTCTCGCTGTGATCGATGATGTACGCGACAGTATCCGCGCTCGCCGTCGGATAGATGGGTACGGAGACCAGCCCGGCCATTGCAATCGCAGTGTCGGCGAGCACCCATTCAGCGCTGTTCTTGGCAAGTATCGCGACCTTGTCACCGGGTTTCATGCCCAGGCTCAGGAGCGCCGTTGCCATGCGACGCGCCTGGTCCTCCGCCTCGCCGAACGTCGTGACACGGAGCCGGCCATCTATCGGCTGATGCAGGAACTCGCGGTCCGGCATGGTCTCGGACCAGACCGTGAGCGCTTTGTGCGCAGTCTTTAGTTCACTCATTCTTCGACCCGTCGGCGGTGGCCGATCTGTAAACCCGGGCCTCAATTATGCCTGCCGAGCGCGCTTTATCATCAGCACCCAGTTTTCACCCATGTGCTGCCACTGTTCCTTCACCATCGGCCGGCTAGCGACTTCCTCGTAACCCAGGCGCTCATAGAGCCGCCGGGCACCGCGGTTGGCGTCGGAGACGATGAGGCTCGTACCGTGCAGCTCGAGAGTGCCGGCCCGTTGCTCGGCCCATTCCATCAGCTGCGCGCCCACGCCGAGTCCGCGGGCGTCCGGGAAAGTCGCGACGGCGTTGACGTACCACGTGCCGGCAGCGAGATTCTCCAGTTCTATCAGGGGGATGAACATGAGTGGTGTGCTATCAATATCGATCGCCTCGGGCTCGGCGGCGACCGGATAGCCGACCAGGGCGCCCACCAGTCTTCCGTCGACCTCGGCGACGACGCTGTTGCGATAGGAAAAACTCCCGGAGTCACGAGCGGCACGCTGCCGCCCGATCTCCCAGGGGTCTTCGCCGGCCCCGGCTGTTTGTGTCCAGAGATAGCCGGCCAGGCCCTCTCCGGCGATATCGATCAGTTGTGCGAGTTCGGCGCAATCACTCTTGCGAGCGTCTCGTATCTCCACGTGTCCAATTAAAGAGGTCACTGTCCCCCACGCGGGTGTCTCTATATAACGCGATTCTAACGCTATGGCGATGGCAAGAGGCAGTACCGACCGGGCCTTAGGTAGATCTGCGAATTGAGGATTGCGTCCATTTGTTTATGCTCCATTGAGGACATGCGCAATTCGAGCAAGTCACGTGGAATGCATATCCGCAGGTGAAACAATGACGACGTCGAACGCGGCCGGCCGGCGCGAGCCCGTGTTCACGCTTGCGGAAAGGAGTGGGGCATGATGAAAGCTGATGGAAGCGTTGCAAACGGGATTCGCCGGCGGGACCGGCTGATCCAGGAAGAAGTGCACGACCCTTACAGGGCGGGTGCCAAGCCTGGAGAGCCGACCGTCTGCCGAGACTGCGGGGTGGTATTCAACAAGGGCAGGTGGCAGTGGTTGCCCGAGCCCCCGGCGCAGGCCGCAGAGGTCGTGTGCCCTGCCTGCCGGCGTGTTCATGACGGGGTGCCGGCCGGCTTCCTGACCCTGAGCGGCGCGTTCTTCCACGAGCATCGCGACGAGATCATGAACCTCGTCGAGAACAAGGTCGAGTCGCAGGAAAAGGAACATCCGATGAAGCGGCTGATGCATGCCGAAGACCGGGGCGATGTCACCGAGCTGACATTTACCGACGCTCATCTTCCGCGCGGCGTCGGCGAGGCCATCCAGCGCGCCTACGACGGGGACCTGGAAATCCATTTCCCGGGAGGCGGCGGGATCGTAAGGGTTTACTGGGAACGCTGACGCCGGCTAGTTTCCGGAAAGGCGAAGCGCCACGCGAATGCGGTCATCAGCGTCCGCGTCTACCGTGCCGGGTGCTTCCGCAGTGACGCGGGGGTCGAGTTCCGCATTGACATCGAGGATGGCCTGCCTCGCGTTCCGAGCGCGTTTCGCCGCTAGCGATTCCAGTTCTGCGTCGCCGAGCGGCTGCAACTCGATCAGCTGCGCACGCAGGGCCTCCGTGTAAGCGACGGCATCAAACAGTTCATTGCCGTCATCGCCCGGGGTTGTATGCGCGTCGCGAACTTCGTCGAGTGTCGCTCGAGGGTCGCTGCCTTCGAGGGCTTCCGCGAGCAACGCTTCAACCGCTGCACGCCTCTGATCGGCATACATCGCCTTGTCGTCCGACGCCAGCGCGATACGCTCCTCGATCGCCCGATCCGCCTTTTCGGTTTTCAGCGCGGCCGGGTCACTGTCGGGCGCATAAACGCCACCGATCTGCAATGCGAGCTGCGGCCTGAGGCCCAGCGCCTCGGCGATCTTGCCGGCTTTCTCGAGTTCCGGGGGTGACAGGTCCGCGCGCCCGGGCTCGAATGCCAGGTAGTCGAGCTCGTCCGCCTCGGCGCCAACCAGGTTGCCGAGCAGCGCGAAAGGCGAGGTGACAATCTTTGTCAGCAGGTTGACCAGGGCCTTCCGGACCACGGCGCCGTACCTGAACTCCGGGTCGTTGACGTCGCCGCGAACCGGCACGTCGAGGTCGATCTTCCCGTTCGGGTCTTTCAGGAGCGCAACCGCTAGCCCGAGGGGCAGGCTCATCGCGCCGGGATGCTCCACCTTGTCACCCAGTTCGAAGTCGCGCAGCACGACATTGTTTTCGCCCGCGAGCGCACCGTCCTTGATCGCGTAACCCAGGTCGAGATCGAGCCGGCCGCTCGCGATCTCCTGACCGGCGAACGGGATGGAGTAAGCCGAGAACTTGGGCATGTCCACGTTTTCGAAGGCCACGCGGACGTTGGTATTCAATGCGGGGTCGAGTGGAGTTACGGTGCCGCTGATTTGCACCTGCCCGAACCGGTCCACCTTGCCTTCCATCTTCACGGTCGACGGTTCCGCGCTCGTCGTTGCGATCGTCGAGATTTCGCCATTCAATGACGCGATCTTCGCGTTGAAGGGTAAAGGCAACGACAGGTCGGCGAAGTCAGCGGCAGCATCGCTCACGACGACGTGGCCGATCGTAATCTCGGTGCCCGGCTCCACCTGCGGCGGCTCATCAGCCGGTTTCCCTGCGTTCGATTCTTCCTCGGCTTCGGTGTCGTCGCCCTTGCGCACCCGGCCGAGATTGACGCTGCCGTCCTGCGCGATAAGGATGTCGCCGTAAGGCTCCGTGAACCGAAGCTCCGATATCTCCAGCGAGTTCGCGGTTGCCGAGTAGATCAGGTTCTCCGCCTTCATGCTCGACCAGCTTCCGAGCCTCGCGCCCTGGTCCGATTCCGTCAACAGGAAATCGGCGATCTCGAAGTCGCCCGACACTCGCAGCGTGTCACCCGCAGAGCTATGCAGTTCGGCTTCGACGTTGAGCGCGCCCGACTCGAGATGCACATCGGCGATCTGCTTTACGTAGGGGTCCACCATGCCGAACGCGAGTGCGTCGACCACGAGATCGAGGTCGAACGAGGGTTGCGGCAGCACCGCCAGCTGTCCGTCAATCGATATGGACCCGCCATTCAGCGCCTCGAGCCTGGCGGCTGTCGGGAATAGCGCGCCCGGTTCGTTGCTGACGTCGCGAACATCGATATCGAGCGACCGCCAGCCGAGCCTGGCGGGCGGCTCGAGGCGCTGGTCCTCCACGTCGAGCGCCAGTCGGTTGATGCTGAACTGTGACAACGACAGCTGCCAGGGATCGCTGGTGGGCGGTGCCGGGTCCGTTTCTGGCTGGCCGCCTTCTGCGGTCAATTCGGCTCCCTCTGCGGGCAATACGTTGAGCGCCCCACCGGCATCCAGCAGCAGGCTGATGACACCATCGTCGATAGAAAAGCCCGCGGCCGTCACCGTCTTCTCCGGCCACCGGAAATCACCGCCCCACAGGCGCACGGCCGGCAACCTCAACACCTCCCGGTCGGGCCCGCTTCTGCCCAGCGCCTCGTTGAAGGTCCGTACCTGGAGATCACTGACCGACATCTCGAGGTTACTGATGCTTGCCGTCAGCGTTCCGTCCTGGTGCGTGTCGATCCGGTAGTCCAGTTCGACGTCGACGCTTCCCTCGTCCACGTCGAAACCGATTTCATGCTTGAGGTATGCCGATGCCAGCGGAAAGTGCGAGCCCGAGATCGCGGCATGGCCCTCGGAGCGCGGCGGGTTGAGTTCGAGGCTGCCGTTCCAGCTCAGCGTGCCCTGGCTTTCCGTCGTGATCACCACGTCCTGGAGGCCGGCTCGATCGGGCAGCGTGTTCAGCTCGGAGATTGCGATATTGACGGGCCCGAATTGCGTATCTACCGGCTCCGGAGGTACGTCGTCTTTCCAGTCGACGACGCTGTCGGTGATCGCGAAATCCCGGATGAGCAGGCGCGGCGGACCGCTGCCAGGTTCCGCGTCGGCCGCCTCGGGTTCAGTCGGCTGTTGTGTGAGGTAGTCGAAATTGAAATCGCCGCTGCCATCCCGTGCGAGGTAGAGCTTTGGCGATTCGATATGAAACTCGCGAAAGGTCAATGCCCAGCGGAACAGGGAGCTCAGCTGGAAGTTGATGAAGATCCGGTCGACGTCAAGGAACGGATCGCCGCCCGGCTCCTCCAGTTCGAGCCCGTCGATCCGAAGGCTCAGCACGAACGGGTTGACCGAGACCTTTTGCAGTGCCAGCTCGACTCCCAGGTTGTCGCGAACGGCATTCGTGGCCATGTTCTTGACGAGCCAGGGGGCGAGGAAGAAACCGAGCAGCGCATAAACGGTGATCACGGTCGCGGCGACGAGGAGCGGCTTCCTGTATTGGAGCGGGATCATTCGGCGTAGACCTGGACCCAGTAGATGTCGCGGCCGTCACCGGGGTTGAGCGCGTAGGCGATGCCGGTGTCGGCGTACTTCGCATCCATGAGGTTCTCGCAGTGTCCGGGGCTCTCGAGCCAGGTGGCTGCGATGTCATCCGCCGAGGTCTGCCCCGAAGCGACATTCTCGGCGACGGATTCCCAGTGGTAAGCCGTGCGAGTCACCCGATCGCCGGGATTGGAGCCGTCGGATCCCGTGTGCGCAAGGAAGCTGTTACGCGCCATATCCTCGGCATGTGCACGGGCCGCCAGGTCGAGGGCGGGTGACCGCGCGAGCGGCGGGCTCGGCGGGAATTCGGTTCCCCCGCAGCGGCCGCCCCGGGTCCGGATCGCGTTCAGGTGTTCGTACACGTGATCGAGCAGGGCGGCATCATCGGGAACCGGCAGCGGTGCGCCGTCGGCCAGCAACAGCCACACTTCCTTGGCGCGCCGGTGCACGCCGATGTCGGCGAAATCCGGGTCGGCGACGAGGTGACAGAAGTGCTCCGCGAGTTCCCTTGCCACTGCGTCGTCCTTCCCCCGGGAAGTGCTGACCCGGATCGACGCTGACGATTTCGCCCGATAGCCGGCTGCTGCGATCGCGTCCGTAACCTCGGCGCCGGCGGCAACAGCGGCGGCGGCCATGTCCAGTTGCTCGCTGGCCACGAGCGGCTTGTCGGGCAGCGAGGCTTCGCCGCAATGCCGCGTTCGCACGATGTTGGCGACGTCAACGAGATCTGCGGCCAGGGTCACAGGTGCGACGAGAATCGCGATTGCGGCGACGGACAGGCCCGGAATGCAAGCACGCGCACGGCCGACTGAGATTGAATGCGTTTTCACAGGCTGGAGCATAGTTACTGGCAATGAAGTTTTCTTCTAGAAATGCAGTTCCACGAGATCGCCATCGGCAACGGCGTGCTCGGGCCCGACCTGTTGCCCGTCGAATACCTCGGCACCCCAGATGCGGGCGAATCTCAGGCTACGCGCGATGTCCTTGTGCACGAGCCGGGCGACATCGGCGATTGTATCGCCCCGACGCACCGTAAACGGCTTTTCCTTGTCCGCGGGCTTGCCAGGTGTCTTGGTATAGACACGTACGATCTCCAGCGCCCGGAACAGGAACGGTCCGAGCGCATCGACGCCGTCACCGGTTTCGGCCGACATCGTGAGGGCGGGGAATTGCAGCCCGAGGAGCTCCTCGAGGATCTCGACTTCCTCGGGGTCGGGATCTAAGTCGCTCTTGTTGGCAATGAGCACGGTGGGCAGGTCGAGGCGAAACGGGTCGTCCAGTTCCTTCGGCTCACCGGGTCGTGCCGATTCGAAGCCGGGCCATACCGGGCTGAGGAACACTTTCTTCTGCCGCAGGCGCTCGAGAATGACGGGGACGTGCTCGAGGCAGTCGGGATCACTGACGTCGATGACGAGCAGTGCGCCGTCGGCGGGCTGCAGCGCATTGGTCAGCCACGGTTCCATGAAGTCGCCGGACAACGGAGGCAGGTCAACGATCTGAAAATAGATGTCTTCACAGGGGAGCATTCCCGGCACCGGCAGCTGCGTCGTGTACGGGTACGGGCCCACGTCGGTCCTTGATCCCGTGAGTCGTGCGTGCAGGCTGGATTTGCCGGCGTTGGGCGGCCCGATGAGACAGAGCTGGGCGGCGCCGTCGGGTCGCACGACGTGCGTGGGACCGCTGCGGCGGCCGCCCTTTTTGGGTCCCGCCAGCTCCTCCGTCAACTGCTTGATACGCGTCTTGATGTCGGCCTGAAGGTGGTCCGTTCCCTTGTGCTTGGGGATGGTGCGCAGCATCTCGCGAAGGCAGTCCAGGCGTTCTTTCGGCTCGCGTGCCTTGCGGTAGGCTTCTTCGGCCTTCTTGTATTCAGGCGTGACGTTGGTGGGCATACATGCTCATTCTACCGCAGGTATCGGTCGACCCGGCCGGCGAGCGCACCGTGGAATCTTTCGCGCCTTCCGGCTGTCATATTCGAGATCCGCTAACAGGGGAGGCAGCGCATGCCGTTCAACAGGCGAGAATTCATCGGTTCGTCGATCTCAGCGGCTTCTCTGGCCGCAGCGCCGTTCAGTGCATTCGGTGCCGCTCATGGGAAACTGAGTATCCTCTTCCTCGGCGGCACCGGCTTCCTGGGACCGCACACCCTACGGTATGCCATGGAACGAGGGCATGCGAGGACGTCCGTACCCGTTACTGCGCGCGGGTTTGAGCCGAGACAAGGAGGCATCGGTGCTGGAGTCGTGGCATAGTTCTCAAGAGGCAGAACGCACGTGAGCCTCCCCGGGCGTTCACGACCGGTTTCGATCCCGGACCTGCAATCCCCAACAACGCTTAACAGAGAATACGCATGAAAAGAAACCCTTCTCTCGCCACATTCGTGGTTCTGGTATCCATTTTCTCGACAATACAGGCTGCGCCGCTGACGCTCGAAGATGTCAGCTCCTTGAGGCAGGTAACGACCGTGCGAATGAGCCCAGCTGGCGAACATATCGCGTACCTGCTCCAGGTACCGCGTGAAATTTATGAGGACGCGGATGGACCGCCCTACCACGAGCTGCACATTACCGACCTCGAGGGTAACTCGAAACCCTACGTGACGGGTGATATCGATATCACGGATATCGCCTGGGCGATCGATGGCGCGTCGATTTTCTTTCTCGCGAAACGGGATGCGGACGCCGACTTCAATTCTCTCTACAGGATAAGGGTAGACGGCGGCGAGGCGGAGCAGCTGTTTACGCACGTTAATGCCATGCAGCGGATCTATCCGTCACCGGACGGGAGCAGCATTGCGTTCACGGCGACGGATGCGCCGCCGGACAAGTACAAGGAACTCCAGGAAAAGGGGTTCAAGGCCGTCGTGTACGAGGAGTCGGTGTTGCCGACGAAGGTCTGGTTGCTCGACCAGGAGACCCTGGTGGCAGAAGTGCACGAGCTGCCGGGTTCCGCGTCCGATCTTGCGTGGTCGCCCGACGGCAGCCGCTACGCCGTTGCGCTGGCGCCGACACCGCTCGTCGATGACTCGTACACATCGCGCGATATCTACGTCGTCGAAACCGCAAGCGCAAAGGTGCGAGCCGAGATGGGCTCTGTCGGCAAGCTCGGTCCGTTCGCGTTCTCTCCGGATGGCGAGCGGATTGCTTATGTCGGCAGCGTCGATATCAACGATCCCAGCTCCGGGCGCCTCTACGTCACGCCGTCGTCCGGCGGAGAGCGACGTGAAGCCGTTCCCGAGTACCTGGGGCACGTCCTCAGTTTCGTCTGGCGAGACGACACCAATATCCGCTGGCTCGGTCACAGGGGCGTCTACACGGAGTGGGGTACCGCTTCGGTTCTGGAGACCGAGTCGCCCGGAACGGCTCCGCGGTCGGGGCCGATAATCCGCACGGTGCATGGCAATCCTGGCCAGCAGGCCGTCGCGGCCATCGCGGATTCTCCGCAACATCCGCTGGAACTTTACGTGTTGCGTGGCAACGAAGCGCCATTGAGGCTTACGGATTCGAACCCGTTTCTCGACGGCAAAGAACTTGCGAAGCAGGAAGCGATTACCTACACGGCTCGCGATGGCCTGCAACTCGACGCGATCCTGATCCACCCGATGAAACGCGAGCGCGGCGGCAACCCGCTCGTGATCATCGCTCACGGCGGGCCCGAGGCCCATTTTTCAAACGGCTGGATGACCGGCTACGGCAGGCCAGGACAGGTACTTGCGGCAAACGGATATGCCGTGGTTTACCCGAATTACCGCGGCAGTACCGGGCGCGGCGTCGAGTTTTCCAAGCTCGGGCAGCATGACTACGCCGACGAAGAGTTCAACGACCTGGTGGACGCGAAACGTCACCTCGTTGAAGAAGGCCTCGTCGATCCGGAGCGTGTCGGCATTACCGGAGGGTCGTACGGCGGCTATGCGAGCATGTGGAGTGCCAGTGCATTGACGGATGAGTACGCAGCCGCAGTGGCCTTTGTCGGTATCTCGGACCAGATATCGAAATTCGGCACAGGAGACATCCCTCACGAAATGCACAATGTGCATGCGCTCGCGTGGCCCTGGGATGACTGGATGTGGCTGCTGGAACGCAGCCCTATCTATCACGCCGGCAAAACGAAGACGCCGCTGTTGATCATGGGCGGTGACAAGGATCCGCGGGTTCATCCGAGCCAGTCCCTGGAGATGTATCGTTTCGTCAAAATCCGTACCGACACGCCGGTTCGGCTGGTCATCTACCCGGACGAAGTGCACGGCAACCGCAACACGGCAGCGCGCTACGACTATTCGCTGCGACTCGTGCGCTGGATGGATCACTACCTGAAAGGTCCGGGCGGCGAACCGCCACCGTTCGAACTCGATCACGCGAAGAGGCTGGAGGCCGCCATGGAGGAATGACGGGCCAGCGCCGGTAAAACCTGGCTATCGGCGCCACATTTGACGGATTTCCAAGCTGGGGGAGGTCTATACTCACAGGCTGAATGACCAGGATCCTGACATGGCTCCTCGCCGTTGCCTCGCTGCTGCCCGCTGTCGTCGACGCGGACTCGCGACTCGCCAAGGGCAAGCTGCTGGTTGCCACCGACGTAGTGCAGGGCGAGTTGTTTGCCAGCACGGTCGTGTTGCTCCTGCATTACGACGAGACGGGCGCGTTCGGGCTGGTCGTGAATCGCCCGACCGAAGTAGAGCCCGAGGAAGTGCTCGGCGACGATGAGGCGATCGCCGATTACCGCGGCACATTGTTCTGGGGCGGCCCTGTGCACATGGACAGCCTGCGCGCGCTGCTGTTCACTGACACGCCGCCCGCGGACGCGGAGAAAATCATCGAATCCGTGTATCTGGTCTCGTACGAAGCTGCCTCCGAAGAGAGCGCGGCAAACACGTCGCGACTGCGGCTGTTCATCGGCTATGCGGGCTGGGCGCCGGGACAGCTGGACGGCGAATTCGCGCGTGGCAGCTGGAGCATTCTGCCGGCATCCGGCGAAATCGTCTTCGACGAGGAGCCACGGACACTATGGAAGCGGCTGGCGCCTGCGCAAGAACAGCGCGCAGCGACAGAATCGGGTGCCGTAGTCCTCCACAAAGCTCGATTCGGCAACAATTTTTTCAGCGACCTTATGTTTAATGCGTGTGCCGGCAATTTTCCATAATACTGGCGAGGCTTGCGGCCCTCGGTTTTCGCGCCAGAGTTTGTTCAAGAACATATTTTCAGGTTAATCAAACTACTGCCCGGATAACCTCACATGTAGCGACCATCGCGGGCCGCTTGCCGCGGCGAATTCGAGTCGCTCAAACCGTGAGCCACGTCACAATGCAGCCTGTGATGCACTCCTCAGCTTAGTGACATTTGTCACTGAACTGGTTGGTTGACGGGCGGATACTGCTGCTTGGTCCTACCGCAGTCTCATGGATTTGGAGGGGTGTGAAATGAGTTTCACTGCGCGCTTGGGTAGGAGGGAGAGAACCACGTCGTCGGCCAGGCCCTGGCTGTTATTCCTGGTCGTCGGCCTGCTGACTGCCCTGCTCGCGTTCCCCATCTACGCGGCAAAGGGCGGAAACGGCAAGGGCGGCCCCAAGGACAAGCAGGACACGGGCGGTGGGGGCAGCCAGGCTGTTCCCGAGCAGCACTTCCTTTGGCGAGTACCGCTGGCGGGACCCTACTCCGGTGTCCGGCCGGTAGTCAGTGCTGACGGCACCATCTATGCTGTCGACGTGTTCGACAACCTGTTCGCCGTTAGTCCGCACGGGCAGGTGAAATGGTCCCAGGGGCAGGCCGGCAGCAAGGGTGTCGACGTCGGTCCAGACGGCACCGTCTACACGGGCAACGAAAACTGGATCAAGGCTTTCACTCCTGAAGGTCAGCTGAAGTGGACCTATACGCAGGCGCCACGAGCATTTGTCATGCAGGACGTCGCGGTGGGCCCGGACGGGAACATTTATGCCATCGCGTCCAGTGGAATGGGCGTCTTCTCGCTGACGCCGGACGGTGAGCTCCGCTGGACCAACGCCGAAGCTTACTCACGGCCCTTCATCGGCTATGCAGAGTTCGCTTTCGGGCCTACGGCGAACGGATCCGATCACCAGTTGTATTTCTACGCCAATGGTCATACTCGCGCCGTAAGGTTGAGCGATGGAGCGTCTGTCTTCTTGACCGGCGGCAACCAGGATCCGCAGGTGAGCCCGCTGGACGGAACCTGGCATACCGGTGACTCGGCCTATTCGCCGGACGGCACATTGATATGGCTGTTCCAGTATGAGCCATTCACGGGGGCCCGCGAACCGTCCATGGGCAAGAGCGGCACGCATTACTCGGTCAACCAGAGCCGAACCGTTTACGCGATAGACTCCGTCGGCGTCGCAAACTGGAGCCAGACAATGAACGAATACGTCGCTTCTCCCGGCGTCGACCCGGCAGAATCGCAAATACTGCTGAGCGCTGGCGGCTCGTTTGTTCCGGTAGCCATCAAATCCGTCAGTACGGCGAACGGCAGCGAACTGTGGCGCATGGAATTCCCGGCCAATCCGGACGGACTGAATCCCGACGAACTGGACCAGTACATCGACACGCAGGTCGCGTACAACGATGACGGCAGTGCTGCGTACGTCGTTACTGCCCTTGCCGGTGGCTTCGTGTCCTACCTGAATGCCATCAATACGGACACGTCGATTCCGAGCGCGTCTACCGTGCTGCGTGCCGTCGACATCAAGCTCGACGCCCAATCGAAACGACATTCGGTGAGCATGAGAGGTGTCGTTACTGTGCTGGACGAGAATCTTGCGCCAGTGTCGGGCGCAACGGTCAACGCGATCTGGACACTCCCGGGCGGGTCGACCGCCGCAGTATCGGCCTCAACGAACGGCTCCGGTGAGGCGAGATTCAGCGAGAGCGGTGATGGCGGACTGTATTGGCTCGAGGTCACGGACATTTCCCTGGCGGGCTACACCTTTGACCCTAAGCACAGCATGCTCGTTGCGGGCAAAGCCTGGTTCTGATTCGACAAGGAGGCGGGCGACATCATATTCGAACCTGCCGATTTCGCCACGCGCTATCCGTTCGCGCATTCTGTCTGTTTGGGTATAGCGCGGCGGCTCGAGAGTGTCATGGATCTCGTGGAGCAGGCCACCTATTTCAGGCTTGATCAGCAATGGCGTAGCAGCCGTGAGCGGACCGTTTCAGCAAGGGGGTAATCCCGCCGAGCCGTCCGGCTGATATGATGTCCATCGTCACGAATGACGTGCAGACGAGTCGGGAATGGCAGGGTCGGTGGAAGACACGGAACTCTCCGAGAAGGCGGCGCAGCAGCGGGTTCTCGATGCAATCGACGCTCGCCAGGTTGCCGACTTCACTTCGCTTCCCGACGCCCAACGCCGTCTTTCAGCTGAATTTCTGCAACGCCTGATATCCGGTACCGGGGGTGACCTCTGTTGTCCGTTGAGAATCCGCGGCGCCGATATCGTGGGTTCGCTGCGGCCGCCATCGGCCGGCCGCGACGGCGGGCGCCCGGCAGTGCAGTTCTGGGCCTGCAAATTCGACTCCCCGGTCGACCTCAGCGGCGCCGAGTTCCTGGTGCTGCGTATCGTGGACTGCTGTTTGCCGGCGTTCATCGGCGCGAGCATGGACGTGAGCGCCGATCTCGATCTGTCTGGTTCGCAGTTCTCGGGCGTCAACGATTACGAGTCGGAATTGAGCCAGGTGGGCAGCTGCGCTATCCATCTGAACAACGCGCGCGTCGGCGGCAAACTGGATCTGTCGTCGACCGGTGAATCACGTTTCACCGCTGCCGGCGTAATCCGCCTCGACGGTGCGCGAATAGAAGGCGACCTGAGCCTGGCGGGCGCATCGCTCGATGGCTGCGGGGCTCCGGCCGTGAGCGCCCGCTCCATTACGGTTGGCAGCAACGTCGATCTCCGGCCTGCATCCGGCCACCGTTTCGAAGCCATGGGGGAGGTCGGTTTCGCGGCGTCACAGGTTACCGGCGACCTGATGGGTGACGGCGCAAAGTTGTCGAATCCCGACGGACGTGCCCTGCATTGCGAGGACCTGAAAGTGGAGTCCGTGTTCCTGACGTCCGACGACGAGATGAAGCGGCCATTCGAAGCCCGGGGACGACTCAATTTCCTGACGGCGATCATCGGTGGCAGTTTCTTCCTCAGTAATGCGAGGCTGGAGCCGGGCCCGGATTACACGGGTCTCCTGCGGACCGGCGGCCCGGTCTCACTCAACCTGCAACAGGCGCGTGTCTCGAATGCCCTCGCGGTGAGAAACGTCGGTGCGCTCGCCGGCGACGCGGCGACACCGTCGCTCGCCGAGGTCCCGGCACCTGTGCGCGGCTGGTTTCTGCTGACCGCGGCACAGCTCACCTCCATTCTGGACGACAGTGATACCGGCTGGCCCGCGCCCGGTTACCTGGACCTCGACGGCGCGACGTACGAGCGCATCCGGCATATTGGTGGCGGCAATCTCGAGGCGAGGCGCATTGCGTGGCTGCGTCGCCAGTTCCCGGGCGGCGTGCCGACGGCGGCCAGTTTCCGGCCGCAGCCGTATGAGCAACTGAGTCGGGTATTGCGCCAGCACGGGCTGGCTCGCGAGGCCAACGCTGTCGCAGTCGAGAAGATCCGCATGCGGCTCGAGGCGCGGGTGGACGGCCCTTGGGCGAGGGTTTTTCCGAACCTGCTGATGTTTATCAGCCAGTATGGCTACTCGACCAGCCGCGCAGTGCTGTCTTTCGTGGTATTCGTGCTTCTCGGGACTACCATGTACGCGACGGCGCTTTTCGGCTTCGGGCAGCCGTTCCTGCCGGTCGAAAGTGATCCGGAGCCAGTCACCTACCAGTTCGCGTTCGGCATGCTGCAGGCTAATGCTGAACGTGGTTGCCCGGGGCTTCACGTCATGCACTATGCGCTCGACGCCGCACTCCCGGTCATCGACCTTGCACAAGACCTGCGTTGCCGATTCACCCCGCAAGGATCGCTGCGCTGGCTTTGGTTGGCATTGCACAGCATCTATGTCATTACCGGTGCGGCGCTGTCCGCCGTGGTCGTGCTGACGCTCACCGGCGTGCTGCGTCAGGACTGACGCTGCCGAGCCTTTCCGCAGATATGGGCCGATGCGTATAACCCCGCATTGAAAAAGAGCCTCGTATAGCGCACTGTCAACTTGGTATAGGCGATAACGAGGGTCGGCTCCGGCGGGTCGGCAATTTCTCGGCCAGCCCGCGTCGATTCTGGGACGTGTACAAGGGCACGACCATGGGCATCGGGCAAGCTGCGGAGCAAAGGCTCGCTTTGCCCGCTTCTGCTCTGCTGGCGCTGCTCGTCGGCACCTCCGTCTACCTCCTCGATCGCGACTGGGCGACCGTGCAGTTTCTTGTGCCGTTCGCCGGTCTGCAGGGCGAGCAGTCAAATCTGTTCGGCTTGATGGGCAATGTGCTGCCCGCTTTTTGTCACGCCTATGCCTTTAGTCTGTTGCTGATACTGGCGATCGGACGAACCCGGCGTGCCTGCCTTGTCGGGCCGCTCGTGTGGTTCGCAGTCGCGGCGGGTCTCGAGATACTGCAGGCGGAACCCATTGCCGACCTGTTTTTGTCGTCGGCTGTGCCGCAACCAGACTCACCGGTACTCGGCAGTCTTATCGGCTATTCAGTGAACGGGCGTTTCGATCCGGGTGATCTCCTGGCGGCCGGGCTCGGTTGTGTGATCGCTTCGCTCGCAGCGTCCGTTGCGGAGAACGGACCATGAACGCCGTCAAGAAGAGAGGGTTTCGCTATTGCGCGATTGCCACACTACTGGCGGTCGGCATTGCCACGACAATCGCCACGGGAGGTGGAGGATCGGAAGGCGGGGTGACTCCGCCGCCGCCGCCGCCGGTCGGGCCGACGCTGAACATTACCGCCGCGAACGGCAGTGAGGTCGCGACGGCTGTCGTCATCGCCGCCGGGTTGAGTTTCGACCTTGGTGACGTCACAGGCGGAAACGTCTTGGCGTCGCCGAATAACATCCAGTTGCCTGCCAAAGGTGCCGTCGATCTGTTCAAGAGTCTCCCCCCGGGGGTCCAACAGGCCCTGGAGAACTGCACGAACGGAGGCACGGTGGACGTAACCATCACGCAGGTGAACATCAACACGATCACGGTGGGTGATCGTATCGTCGCGGTCTTCGTTGACTGCGATGACGGCCTCGGTTACGTGATCAGCGGCACGGTCGACATGACGATTGCAGCGGTACAGGGCGACATTTTCACGGAAGTCTTCCTGCTCGGCATGGACGTCCTGATGACCGATATCGTCATGACCGAAGGCACGAGCGTCATGACAGCGGAGGGTGATTTCACGCTGACGCTCGACAGCCTGGACTTTCCGGTCATGCGCATGAGCATGTCGGGCGATGAGTTACAGCTCGGAAGCGACGGGGAAGCGGTTACATTGAGTAACTTCGACCATGTCTTGCGGGTTGATCTCGTTACTGCGGCTCTCGTCGCCGACGTGCTGGGCGGCCTGGACAGCTCGACGCTCGGTGGCAGTGTTGATTACGAGACAACGGTCTCTATCGAGGCACTTGGCGACAACGACCCGCATGCTGGCGAAATCCTGATCACGGGTGCGGACGACAGCACGGTCCGCATCGTGATCATCGACAGCAACACGATCCAGCTCGAGATCGATGAGAACGGCGACGGTACAGCGGACACGTTCATCGATACGACCTGGTCAGAGCTGAACGGCCGTGAAGCACCGCCGGTGAGCGACTCGACGATCAACAGCGAGACCGCCCCGATACTGGCACGCGAAATGTTCAATGCCGTGACGGGCTTCGGCTCGGTCACGGTAACGGCCGGTGCGCAGTTCGTGCCGATCGCGCCATTCGGGCAGCTCGACGCGATGGATGTATCCGGGGGTCTCGAGGCATTGCAGATCGCCTGTAACCTGAGCGGTACCGCCACGGTCTCCGGCTTCAAGGCCGCTGCAAACACCTACAGCAGCGGCGACACCCTGGACGCGAGGTTCGACGCCTGTATGCGCGGCGGTGAGAAACTGGACGGCTCGATGAGCCTGTCGATCGCGAGTTTCGACGAGACGCCGGGCGACGCATACGTCGTTTCCGCAACGGTCGTCGAGACGGGCTTGCGGCGCGTGTTCGGCGGGGCCTGTTTCGACGGTATCGGCACGTTCGACACGAACTACGATTTCATGTTTACGACAACCGGTCTCATCTACGCCAACAGCTCCAGCGCGGATTTCAACGTCTGGGCCGGCGGGCGCGCCCAGCAACTGACAGGCGCCAGTGTGAGCGCGCAGATCACGGTCGGGCAGCAGCCGGTCGTTGTCACCCGGGAGTCCTCCGGCGTCATGACGAGCCCGGATCTCGCCGGCAGTTTCAGCTACCTGAGCGTGATACCGGACGAGTTCTACGCTGACGATGACGGGACGACCGGTCCGTACGCGGGCGAGCTCCTGGTGACCGCGACGGACGACAGCAGCATGCGCATGGTCGCAGTCGATGAATTCAACCTGCGCCTCGACCTGGACTATAACGGCGACGGGGTGGTCGACGATACGATCCCGACGAGCTATGCGACGCTGGGGTACGACGATTTCATCTGCGAGTGATCCCGAATCCGGAATGAAAAACGGCCGGCGTAATGCCGGCCGCATTCAGTCGGAAACGCTGAGTTGAAGGACTGGATTACCCGCGTAGGTACAAGCCAGAATTGTCAAGCCATCGGTCAACTGTCAGTCTGAAGAGCGGTGCCAAAGCCCCGCCTGAGGATTCCCATCCCACCCGAAAAACCCGGACAGGTTCGCCATGGCCAACATGCAGACTGTGTTCATCAACCCCGAGCGCTGCATCGGTTGCCGGCAATGTGAATTCGCCTGCGCTGTAGCGCATTCCCATAGCAAAGACCCAGCACTCGCGCTCGCCGAGGACCCGGTACCCAGGTCGAGGATTCATGTATCGCCCGGATGGGCGTACGACATGTCGGTGCCGAGCCTGTGCCGGCACTGCGAGCCTGCGCCCTGCGAGCAGGTGTGCCCGACAGGTGCGATGGCGCGCAATGCGAGGTACGACCTCGTTCTCGTAGACACGCACAAGTGCATCGCCTGCGCGATGTGCGCGATGGTGTGCCCGTTCGACGCGGTAACGTTCCACGCACAGGCGAACGGTATCCCGGAACGCATTGTTGCCACGAAGTGCGACGGCTGTGTCGACAGGCTCGAGGAAGGCCGGGAGCCGGCCTGCGTCGAAGCCTGCAAGGTCGAGGCACTGCTCTTCGGCGACCTGAATACATTGATCGAGGCCGGCCGCTTGCAAGGCTCCGCGGCAGTGCTGGCGGCGACGACATCGGAGCCGCCTGTCGAGCACCCACCCGCAACGATTTCAGGATGGCGCGCATGGGGTGAGGCCGCGGGCCATATCAGCGAGGAGATTTGAAATGGATACTCCGGACAAACTGGGCAAGTTGAGTATCAGTAATGACGCCCGCGAAATGCTCGTGCGGGCCCGCGAGGAAGGCATCGAAACGGTCTGGGACCGCCTGGCAGAACAGCAGCCGCAATGCGGCTATTGCGCCATGGGTGTCAGTTGTCGTAATTGCGCCATGGGGCCGTGCCGCGTGGACCCGTTCGGGGACGGACCGCAGAAGGGTGTCTGCGGTGCCGATGCCGACATCATCGTCGCGCGCAATCTCGGCAGGACCGTGGCCGCGGGCGCTTCCGCGCATTCCGATCACGGGCGCGACATCCTGGAAGTATTCGAATCACTTGCCGCCGGTGAGACCAGTGGCTACGAGATCCGCGACGGAGCAAAGCTCCTCGCCCTGGCGAGGGAATGGGGCATCGAGGCCGGCGACCGGGACGAATCGGAGGTCGCGCGCGACCTGGCCGACGCGATGCTGGAGGACTTCGGCAGCCGCAAGGACAAAGTCGGTTTCCTCGATCGGTTGCCGGAACAGCGCAGGAAACTCTTCGAGGAACTCGGAATCACGCCGCGCGGCATCGACCGCGAGAACGTGGAGATGCTCCACCGCACGCACATGGGCGTCGACAACGACTACGCGAACACCTCGCTGCACGCGCTGCGGACGAGCCTCTCCGATGGCTGGGGTGGCTCCATGATCGCGACGGAGTTGTCCGACGTGATGTTCGGTACGCCGAAACCCGTCATGTCGCGGGTCAATCTCGGTACGCTGCGCGTTGAGTGTGTCAATATCGCGCTGCATGGCCACAACCCGCTGTTGTCTGACGTCATCATGCAGGCCGCCGAAGATCCCGAGCTCGTCGCCATGGCGAAAGAGAAGGGCGCAGAGGGTATCAACCTCGTCGGGCTGTGCTGCACCGGCAACGAACTGCAGATGCGCAAGGGCCTGCCGATGGCCGGCAACCATCTCATGCAGGAACTGGTGCTGCTTACCGGCGCACTGGATGCGATGGTCGTGGACTACCAGTGCATCATGCCGTCGGTCACGGACGTGGCGCAGTGTTTCCACACGGAGATTATCTCGACGGCCGACAAGGCGCGGTTCGCCGGGGCAACCCATATCGCGTTCGACCCCCGGCACGGTCTCGATATCGGCAAGCAGATCGTGGCCCTCGGCATCGAAGCCTACATCAACCGAAACCCCGATCGTGTGCGGATTCCCAAAGGCACGATGAAGATGATGGCCGGGTTCTCGGTCGAAGCGATTCTCGAGGCTCTTGGCGGTACGCCCGAGCCACTAATCGCGGCGATCAAGGCGGGCAAGATCAGGGGCGCTGTCGGTGTGGTTGGCTGCAACAACCCGAAGATCCCGCAGGATCACGGGCACGTCACCCTGACGAAACGGCTCATCGAAAATGACATCCTTGTCCTGGTCACGGGGTGTGCCGCGGTCGCAAACGGCAAGGCCGGGCAAATGCTGCCCGAGTCGGCCGACATGGCCGGGCCCGGTCTCTCCGAGGTCTGCAAGGCGCTCGACATTCCGCCGGTACTGCATATGGGTTCCTGCGTGGACAACACGCGCATCCTCACCCTCGCTGCAGCGCTTGCCAATTATCTCGGCGTGGACGTTTCACAATTGCCGCTCGCCGGGGCTGCCCCCGAATGGTATTCGGAGAAAGCCGTGTCGATCGGTGCGTACGTCGTTGCCAGCGGTGTCTTTACCGTACTCGGTGTCCAGCCGCCGATCTTCGGCAGCAAGAATGTCGTGAAACTGCTCGCCCAGGATCTCGAGGAGGTCGTCGGTGCGAAGTTCGCCGTCGAGGCGGATCCCGAAGCAGCCGCGACACTGATCATTCGCCATATCGAGGCCAAGCGCGAGGCGCTGGGGCTGCCGTTCGTGGCGGCCGTAGAGGCCCCTGCGGACAAAGTCGCCTGAGGCCGCTGCCATGTGCGATACCTGTGCCGAACACGCTCACGAGCAGTCGCACGGCCATGAACATCACGGCCACGACCTGCCCGTGAATGCGCGCGGCGACGACTTCCGGGTCGTCGTTACGGGCAAGGGCGGTGTGGGCAAAACGACGCTGACCGCACTGCTCGCCCGCAGGATGTCTCGCCGCGGGTACAGGGTATTGGCGCTCGACGCCGACCCGCAGATGAACCTGCCGTACGCACTGGGCCTGGAGCCTGCGGATGCGCACGGACTCGTTCCCCTGAGCGAGAACATCGATTACGTGGAAGAAAAGACCGGCGTGCGCCCGGGCGAGGGCTGGGGGTTGTTTTTTCGGCTCAATCCCGACGTCGACGACGTCGTCGATCGCTTCGGTGTGCGCGGCCCGGACGGCGTGCGCTTGCTGGTGATGGGCAATACCGTGCAACCGGCATCCGGGTGCCTGTGCCCGGAGAACGCGCTGCTCGCCTCGGTCGCGAACGCGATGAGCCTGCGGCGCGATGAGGCAATCCTGATGGACACCCAGGCAGGCTTCGAACATTTCGGGCGGGCGATCGCTAGGGGCTTCCGGCATGCTGTCGTCGTGAGCGACCCGACATTCAATGGTCTGCAAGTGGCCCTGCGGGCAGCGAGGCTCGCCCGCGAACTCGGCATTGAATCGGTGCACCTGATTGTCAACAGGGCCAGGAACAAGCTCGACTTCGATCGCGCGCTCGCGAGGCTCGAAGCCGAAGGCGGCTTCCCCTTCACGAGCCGACACTGGCTGCCGAATGATCCATTGCTGCCTCGCGTAGAGCCGTCGATTGGTCCGTTGTTCGAACGGGCGCCGACGCCATTCGATCAGCGAATGGACCGATTGCTCGATGCGTTGCTGCCGATAGAGGAGCTGGTGAGAGAATGCGCGTCCTGATTCTCGGTGCCGGTCCGGCCGGCCTGACAGCGGCACGGACCCTGCGCGAACTGGCGCCGTCGATGTCGATCGACCCGGCGATCACGATGGTATCGGCAGAACCGTCGCCGCCGTACTCACCGCCCGCGATGGCAGACTACTTTCTCACGGGCCGCAACGACGCGCTCTATTGGCAGGGAGAGGAAGTGTGCGAGTCGCTGCGGATAGACTATCGTCCGGGCTTCCGCGTCGCGTCCGTGTTTCCCGATCAGCGCCAGGCCCTGCTGGAAGACGGCAGTTACCTCGACTACGAGCGGCTGATCATCGCGACAGGCAGCCGCCTGCATGCCCCGTTGCAGGGCTACGACCTGCCCGGTGTCTACAATTTCAAATCCCTGGCCGCGGCTCGCCGGCTCGTTGAGCGGGTCAAGGCAGGCGACGTGGACAGATCACTGATCGTCGGTGCCGGTTTCATCGGCGTCGAAGTTGCCGTGCTGCTGAACGAACTCGGATGTGCCGTGACGATCATCGACAAGCTATGGGTGATGCCGAACATCCTCGACCAGGAGACCGCCGAACTGGTGCAGAAGGATCTCGAAAACCGGGGCATTGCCGTGCGTCTACACGCCGAAGCGTTACGCTTTGCCGGCGAGAGCGACGTGACGGGCGTCGAACTGGCCAGCGGCGAATTGCTCGTCGCGGATGCTTACATTGCAGCAACCGGCGTCAAACCCAATGTCGAGTTCCTGGAGGGATCGGGCCTCGATATCGGCTGGGGCGTTCGCGTCGACAATCGCATGCGCACGAACCTGCCGAATATCTGGGCAGCCGGCGATGTAGCGGAGACGTTCGACCGGATGAGCGGCGAACGTTACGTGCACGCGATCTGGCCGAATGCCACGGCACAGGGAGAAGTAGTCGCTCATGACATGCTCGGATACTCGACGAATTACGCGGGCGCGGAGACGATGAACAGCATGAAGCACCTCGGGCTGCCGATCATGGTGGTCGGTTCGGCTCGGGGGTCTGAAACCCTGCGCTGGCGCAAGGGTGACAAGCTCCGCAAGATTTTCCTCGACGACGGCAGGATCGTCGGCTTCAGGCTGGCGGGGGACACCCGCGGTGCGGGAACCTATCGCGCACTGATGTTGCGGCGCACCGACGTGCGCGGATTCGGCGAAGACCTGCTGGATCCGAGGTTCCGCATCACCCGATGCGTGTCGCCCGAGGCGTTGTACCACTAGGCACCAGAAGCGATCGGCCGGCCCTCAGTGGTTCAGTGCACGGCGACATAGAACAGAGCGATTGTTGCGATTCCCGCGACGAGCAACACGAATTGTCTCACGGACTCTCCGGCCGTCTGCCGCCTGTTCAGGCTGGGAATCAGATCGGCGGCGGCACCGACCCTGCAGAGTGGAATCCCGATGACGAAAGAACCCGGCCGTTTGAGCGCGGCGACGGACAGCTGGTGCCCGAGAAGAAAACCGATGAGCGCGAGTGCGATGTTCGTGAGTTCGGGGAACCAGTCGTCGACAAAGCTATCGGGTACCAGGGCGAAACCCGCGGGACCCACCGCGAGTCCGCCCAGCATCAGCAAGGTGACACGCGGCAGGAACGTAGATCGCCCCGCGATATCGGCGATGAAGCCGATCAGGGAAAGCGGGCCCAGGATGAGGGGTATCGATATCCGGCGTTACCGCCGTCGGGTCTAGTAGTAGCTCAGGTCTGTAGCTTTGCCACGGAATACCCGGTACGCGTATACGGAATAGCCGATGATGACCGGCAAGACGATGACCGCCCCTACAAAGATGAACATCAGGGACTCCGGCGCCGCAGCCGCATCCCAGATTGTCAGCTTGTCCATCACCAGGTAAGGAAAGAGGCTGTAGGCAAGCCCGTGGAATGCCAACATGAATATCGCTACGGTGCTTGCAAATGGTATCCACTCACTGTCGTACAGGCCCTGGTCGAGCCGGCCGGGAAGCCTCGAGAGCGATCGGTAAGCGATCAGGAACGTCACGGCGGTCATCATGGGAATCGGCCACAACACGATCAGGTTCTCGAGACCGAACCACTTTTCGTAAATGCGCTGGCTGACGAATGGCGTGGCGAGCGACACGGCAGCGACGCCGGTGGCGAGCAATACGATCGATCGTCTTGCCCACGTTATCGCCCGTCGCTGCAGATCGCCGGTCGTCTTGATGATCAGCCAGGTTGATCCGAGTAATGCATAGCCGGAACTCATGCCAAGGCCGATAAGGCACGCGAACAGGTAACTCCAGATATTTCCCGTGAAACCGGTGACCACCCGACCCAGCATATAACCCTGCGCGAACGAGGCAAGCAGGGAGCCCGCGAAAAACGCGAAGTCCCAGGTCGCTTTGTGTTCGTCCTTGGCTTTTACTCTGAAGTCGAAGGCGACCCCGCGCAGCGTGAGGCCGATCAGCATCAGCGCGACCGGCAGGTACAGCGCGCCCAGCACGATGCCGTGAGCGGCCGGGAAAGCGACGAGCAGGATGCCGATGCCGAGCACCAGCCAGGTTTCGTTCGCGTCCCAGAACGGCCCGATGGAGGCGATCATGGTGTCTTTCTGCTCGTCGTCAGCGCCCAGCTGCAGCAATAGCCCGACACCGAGATCGAAGCCGTCGAGAATGACGTAGGCCAGGATCGCGAGGCCCATGACGAGCATGAACGCGAGCGGCAGCCAGCCCGCGGCCGTGGCGAGATCGGGAGCCTGTTCAAGCATGTCCAGCCTCCGCAGCGGCCTTGCCGGCCAGGACGCCCGGGCCATGGGCGGTCGGCTCCGAGGACTTGGAATCCGCCTGTCCGGCCTGGCGCGCCAAGTGGAAGACCACCGTGATGTACGCCGTAATCAGCACCGCATAGAGCAACACATACAGTGCGAGCGTCAGGCCGATGGTCGCCGCCGGCAGGCTGGTCACGGCATCCGCCGTGCGCAGCACGCCCGTTACGAGGAACGGCTGGCGCCCGATCTCGGTCGTATACCAGCCGCTGAGCACACCCACCCAGCCGGAAAACGTCATGACGGCGACGCCCTTCAGCAGCACCGGCGGCAGCTGGCCCCTGCGCTTGAGCGACCAAGCGGCGGCCCACGACGTCAGCAGCATTAGCATGCCGGTGCCGACCATCACCCGGAACGACCAGAACACCGGCGCGACCGGAGGATGCGCATCCGGAAATTCGTTGATCCCTTTGACCTCGCCCTGCATGTCGTGGGTGAGGATCAGCGACGCCATCCCCGGCAGCTCTATGGCGAACCGGTTGCTCTGCGTTTCCGCGTCAGGCAGGCCGAACAGGACGAGCGGGGCGCCGCGCCGCGTCTCCCAGAGCGCTTCCATGGCGGCGACCTTGGCCGGCTGGTGCTCGAGCGTATTCAGCCCGTGCAGGTCGCCCGTGAAAATCTGTACCGGCGTCAGCACTGCCGCCATGACGACGCCGATTCGAAGTGCCGCCAACACGGCCGGCGTCGCATCGTCACGCAGTATGCGATACGCCGACAGCCCCATGACGAGAAACGCGACCGTGAGGAAGGATGCCAGCATGGTGTGAATCAGCCGGTAGCCGAACGACGGGTTGAAAATGACTTCCATCCAGTTCGTTACGTGCGCGACGCCATCGCGCATCTCGAAGCCGCTGGGAGTGTGCATCCAGGACACCAGAGCGAGGATCCAGAATGCGGAAAGGCTCGTGCCGACCGCGACGAGCACGGTGGCCAACGTGTGCATGCGGTTGCCCACGCGCCTGAAACCGAACAGCATGATGCCGAGAAACGTCGCTTCCAGGAAGAAGGCCGTCAACACCTCGTAGGCCAGTAACGGCCCGGCAATATTGCCGACCGTGTTCATGAAACCCGGCCAGTTGGTGCCGAACTGGAAGCTCATCGTGATGCCGCTGACGACTCCGAGGGCAAAGGTCAGCGCGAAGACTTTCACCCAGAACCGGTACGCATTCATCCATTTCTCGTCCCCCGTCGCGTTGAATCTGAGCTTGAAGAACAGCAGCACCCAGGCGAGGGCAATCGAAATCATCGGGAACAGGATGTGGAAGCTGATGTTTGCAGCGAACTGCAAACGCGACAGCAGCAATGCGTCCGGCATCGGTCAACCCTCGGACGATCAGCCGCCGGGCTCGGCTGCCGGCCGGAATCCGAATGCCTTGCGCATGATCATGGCTGCGGGGCAGAAGCCGGTGAATGCCTGCTGGAACAGGTTGGCGCCCACGAACACCGTGAGCCACACGAAGGCAGGGTGGACGAAATAAGTGAGAGCGACCGACAGCAGCACCATGAAGCCCGCGAAGGCTTCGACCGCACGCTCGAGAGACATCTTGCGATTCATATCGAATTTGCTCGCTACGGTTGAGGCAAGGAGAGCGCGTATTATATTAGAAAAGACTAAATTAATAAAGCGTGTGGCCCGGTCCAAGAACGCGGCTGCCGATGCATAATGCTTGCGGGCGAGTTCCACTTCGCCCAGTTGATTGAGCAACGTGGGTTAGGGACTCTGCCACAGCTTGCGATACGCATGTTCGAGCAGGCAGTCCGGATCTGGCCGGAAAGCTCCGCCGCGAACAACCCGCTCGGCAATGTCCGCCTGATGACGAACCGGCCGCAACGGGCGCAGCAGTTCTATCGCCTGGCGCTAAGGTACGACACGCAGAACGCGGAAGCGCTAATCAATCTCGCAGGCGTATTGATGATGCAGGGCCGCTATGGCAAACAACGGGAGCTCCCGGAAGGTTTCATCGAGGTGGCCCTCCTTATCTCAACGAACAAAAGCAATGCGCGATCAGGCAGCTGGGGCGTCAGCGGACGCGTGCCGGTCGAGGCGCCGGTAGATTCGCACCGCGATCTCTTCGGCGGCAAGCATCACCATTACGACGATGATGAAAGACACGACACCATGTAGCGGGCCGGTGAACAACACGTCGTCACCGAACGCGAAATCGATGGCACCGAGCATCGCGAACTTGGAGCCGAACAGTATCAGCCACGCGGTGAAGAAGCGCATGAATCGGGCGAAGCTGCCGGACTTCGCACTGAACCAGCCTGCAACCTTGTGCTCCAGGACGAGCGTGGCTTTCAGAAGCACCTGCAACAGTATCGCGGCGAGCACCGATACCGAGAAGGGATCGACCGTGACGAGTTCCCAGAACTCGTCGAACAGATTCAGCACCGTGAGGTCGATCAGCACGGCCACGAGGTAACGAACGAACAACCTCTGGGAATTGTTGATTTCTTCGGTTAGAACAATGCCCGGGATCTCTTCGGTCATCCGGATTCTCCGCGTACCTGGATCAGTTCGAGCTGACTATTCTACCGACAATGCGCTCAACTTCGCTCAACGATCATTATTGTCAGGCGGCTGATGCACACGAGCCTGTCATCCGGATCGCGTATCTCGATGTTCCAGACATGCATGCGGCGACCGACCCGCACCGGTGACAACCTGCCGATAACGAACTGCCCGTCCGGAACCGGGCGCAGATGATTGGCGTTGATCTCGACGCCGACCGGCGTATGCGTCGACGGATCGTCGATGCACAGCGTCGAGGCGAGGCTGCCGAGGGACTCGGCGAGTGCGACCGACGCGCCGCCGTGCAGGATGCCGTAGGGCTGGATGGTACGGTGATCCACCGGCATCCTTACGGCAATCCAGTCGTCGCCGAATCCTTCGACCGTCAGGCCCAGGTGCTCGAGCAGCGTGCCCCGCATCGAGCGTTGCAGCTGCTCGAAGTCGGGTGCCTGCTTCCAGAGCATCAGGGTGCCCCGGAGCCGGGCGTTTTCACCGGGTCCGCAGGCCGTGGCGGCAAGGTGCCCGGTTGCGTGCGGAGCCGCTGCAGGGCTACGTCGATCGCACGTTCCAGTTGCGGATCTTCACCTCGCAGTACGGCCTCCGGCGGGTTGTCGACCTCGATGTCCGGAGCCACGCCCACGCCTTCGATGATCCACTGGCCGGCGGCGGATGCAGTTCCGAATTGCGGTACGTATACCGTGCCGCCATCCATCAACGGCCCGAGGTTGGTGATGCCGATGATCCCGCCCCAGCTCCGCTTTCCGATCAGTGGGCCGAGCTCGAGGGTCTTGAATGCCCCGGGGAAGATGTCGCCGTCAGACGCGGAGTCTTCGTCCAGCAGCGCAACCAGCGGCCCCGTGAAGACGACGTTCGGATAGGTGTCGAGGTTATCGACGCCCCGATCGTAGCCCATGAATACGAGGTCGCGGGCCAGGCGGTTGATGACCATCTGCGAGACGTTGCCGCCACCGTTGCCGCGCACATCGATGATCATGCCCAGTTTCCGGACCTGGCCGTAGAACCACTTGGTGAACTCGTAGATGCCGGGCGCTCCCATGTCCGGGATGTGCAGGTAGCCGATTTTGCCATCGGTTGCGCGCGTGACCCGCGCACGATTCTGTTCGACCCAGCCCAGGTAGAGGAGATCATTCTCACTGGCAACGGGATTGACGAGCACGGTGCGGCGGTCCTTGCCACGCGCATTGTCGGCCAGGGTCATTTCAAGCAGTCTGCCGCCCAGTCCCTTGAGCAGCGAGTACGGGTTGACGTCGGCCGTCAGGTTGCGTCCGTTGATGGCGAGCACATAATCGCCGGCTTTTGCAGCCATGCCGGGTTCGGTCAGTGGCGAGCGGTACTTGTCTTCCTCGTTGTGGCCGGCGTAGATGGTGCCGATGCGATAGAGACCGGCCGACTCGTCCAGTTCAAACGTCGAGCCGAGCAGCGCGTCACTGGAGCGTTCCGTGCCGGCGATTTCGCCGCCCGCGATGTAGGCGTGACCGACATTCAGTTCGGCGATCATCTCGCCGACGAGGTAGTTGAGATCCGCCCGGTGTGCAACGTGCTCGAGCAACGGACGGTAACGGTCGCGCAGTGCAACCCAGTCGTAGCCATGCATATTCCTGACGTAGAAGTGATCGCGGAAACGCCGCCACACCTCGTCGAAGATCTGCTCGTATTCGAGGGCGCGAACGCGTTGTGCCGAAAGGCTCTCGAGATCGACTTTCTTCGCCTCCTGCTCGTCCTTCTTGATCTCGAAGCGGCTGAGCGTGCCTTCCTGGATCACCACGACCTGGTTTGCGCTCGTTGCGAGCGCGTATCCGCCGACCTTGTCCGCGATGTTGAACACCTCGCGGTCCTCGAAAGCATAGGCCCGCAGCTGCGTACCGGGATCGATGTCACGGCCGTAGAAAAAGGCCGGGGTGCCGACGAAGAGCAGGTGCTCTCCGGTTACCGATAGTCCGCCGAGATTGTCGAATTCGATCGGTGCGCGGGCGACACGGGATGCCAGGCCGTCAAAATCGATGGCGACTTGCGCCGGGCTGACATCTTCTTTCTTACCGTTTTCGTCATCGCTGTCGTCTTCCGGCAGTCCTTCCCGGTTTCGCGGCGCGAACGGGTTTTCGGCCGTGGGCGTCAGCAACATCGCGTAGACGCCGGTCTGCCGGTTGTTGGCATAGTTCCATTCCAGCAGATCCATCTGCGGGGCGAACATGCGATCGGACAGGAAGTAGAGCTGTGTGCCGCCCGGCGCGAATACCGGGTTGTATTCGCTGAACATCTCGCCGGTGACTCGGCGGGACTTGCCCGAGCCACTGTCCCAGATATGGATGGAGCGGTAGCCGTTGGCATCCTCCATCGAGTAAGCCAGCCAGCGCGAATCCGGGGACCAGGAGAAATCGTGCTGCGGGAAGCCGGGGTCATCCGCGACCTGCCGCTTGTTGCGGCCGTCGCTGTCGATGACGAAGATCCTCGCCTCGGAGTCGCCGTAGGCGATCCTGCTGCCGTCGGGCGAAAACACGGGGCTGTAAAGCCTCGTCGAAGAATCGCTGGTCACGCGCGTCGCAGCGGCTTGACCGAGGTGGTCGGCGATGTAGATCTCCTCTTCGCCACTCGCATCTGAAATCCAGGCGATGCGGTCACCCTTGGGAGACCATGCGACCTCGCGCTCGTGCGCGCCCGCGCTGCTGGTCAGGTTTCGGGATACGCCGTGTTCGACGGGCACCGAGAAGACCTCGCCCCTCGCGGCGACCACCACGCGCTCACCGTTCGGGCTGACGTCGAATGCTTCGAGGTTCTGTGCGACCTTCACCAGTTCGCCGAGTTCGAAGCCGGTGTCTGCCGGTACCGAGATAGAGACCGCGCGGTCGTCACCGGTCCGAACGTCGAGAATGTGCAGTGCGCCTTCCAGTTCGTAGACGATGCGATGCGATCCGTCGTCGCTCGCCCAGCGCACGTCACGGCCTTCGTGGTGCGTTAGCTGCCGTGTTTGCCCGTTATCCGCATCGTACGCGTAGATATTCAGGTAGTCGTCGCGATCCGAGACGAAGAAGATGCCTTCCTGCATCCACATCGGGTCGCGATCAGTGCGCACGTGGTCCGTTATGTTTCGCGATCCGGACCCGTCGAGCTCGAAGATGAACAGGTCCTGCGCCCAGCCGCCCTCGTACCGCTTCCAGGTGCGGAAGTCGCGGAACAGGGGCGAGAACAGGACACGTTCACCGTCGGGCGAGAGCGCACCGGCACCCGAGACGACCATCGGTAGCGCTTCCGGCAGGCCGCCGGACAACCTGACCGTGTACAGGCGCGAACCCGTCAGGCCAAAACCCTCGCGCAGGGACCGAAACAGCACGGCCTCGCCGTCCGGCGTCCAGCCATAGACCTGGTGGTCGTAACCCCAGCGGTCCGGCAACGGGCCTTCGGACGGATACCAGGTCAGGCGTTTCGGTTCGCCGCCGCCTACGGGCATCACGTACACGTGCTCGCCGCCATCGTATTGGCCCGTGAAGGCGATGTGCCGGCCGTCCGGTGAAAACCGGGCGAACAGCTCCTGGCCCGGATGGGACGTGAGCCTGCGGACGTTCGTGCCATCAGTGGCGGCGAGCCAAAGGTCGCCCGCGTAAGTGAACACGACGGTATCGCCATACAGGTCCGGGAACCTGAGGAGTCGTGTTTCGGCATTGGCGGTCGATGCCAGGAGTCCGAGTAGCGCGATGATTATTGCCGTCCGCATGGGGGTTCTCCGTTCTTGGGTGGCCGGATTCGGCGACCGGGGCGCGGGATTCTAGCGCGTATGCGCTATTGGTTACACACGTAATCATCCGCGCCCGGTGCCAGGAACGGACCGGGACTGCCGGGGTGTCGCCGGCCTGCCCATTGCGTTCGCCCGGCCGGCGGGCGCGATCACGACGTCAGTGGATGGCGCCTTCGATGATCTGGTGGACTTCCTTGCCCAGGCCACGGGATGGAATCACCGTCACCTGCTTGCCTGCCACTTCGGCGGAGTAGCGTGGCGCGTCCCTTGCGTGTTCGTAAGCAGCACCCAGCGCACCGATCAGTTTCTGAACCTGCGACTGCGACAGCTTGTGCTGGTCGACCAGCTCGTTCAGGCCGTCGACCTTGCCATCGTGCAGCCATGCGATACCGAATCGTTTCGGTGGCTTGCCCATATACACGTAAGCTTCGTGTTCACCGGGAACGACCTCCATGTGATCGTGGACCCGATTTGCGAGTTCCTCGAGCTGGATTTTGACCTCGTCCAGTTTGGCGAGGGCATCGTTGTCGGACGGAAGCGGAGGATAGTCATTCTTGCCGCCAAACAGCTTGTCTAACATTCCCATGGTTGCCTCCTTTTCGGGGATTTAATACCGCGGGCGATAGCGCCTAGGCCGCATGGCGCAGACAGGCGCGTTCATCAATAACCCTAGCTTCTCCGCGGATTTTTTCAACCTGGGAGCTATCGCAATTCCGAATCTCTCTCTGTGGTGGGGTCCGCCTCGGGTCGGTCGGAATGCTGCAACGGATAGGCATCGGCGACGTAAGCCGGTCCCTTCATCAGGTAGACCACAATGCAGGCGATGGCGACAGTCAGCACGGCCGTCAAGAACGTAATCGTCGTGGCGATGGCGAAAATGTCCACGGTCTTGACGTGCTTGGCAACGTCGACGCCTTCCTGCACCGGCAGTAGCCGCACCAGACCCGCGAGCGCCACGGGTATCAGCAGGCCCGCGAAAGTGATGTGAGGCAGCTTTCTCAGGATCTCCCATTCGAGACCGGGCGCTACGCGGCGTCCATGCAACCTGATGAGGAGCTTCATCGATGACTTCCTGTTGACCCGCCTCGAGTGTACAACGGCGCGGCTCTCACTCTGCAAATGTCACCTCGCCACGCAATTCGATGGCCGCGCTGGAGCGCCCGACGAGTACCCCGAATATGCCGGGTGCGACCGCCCAGCCGCTTTCGTTGGTGTCATAGAAAGCGAACGATCGGCGGTCCAACGCGATGGTTACGCGCCGCGTTTCTCCGGGTTGCAGTTCTACCTTGGCGAAGCCCTTCAGCTCTTTCGGCGGCCTGGGCACCTCGCTGTGCGTATCGGCAATGTAGACCTGAACCACCTCGGCGCCGGCTCGATCGCCCGTGTTCGTGACGTCGAAGGAAACGCTCACGTTACCGTCCCGGGTCGTGCGCGGCGCGATCTCGAGCTCGCCGTACTCGAAAGTCGTGTAGGACAGGCCGTGGCCGAAAGGGAACAGCGGTGCAACGCCGTTCTGCTCGAAACCCCGGTAGCCGACGAATATGTCCTCCGTGTACAGGATCCGCTGCGTGCCCGGTTCCGGGTAGTAATGCGCGTGCGCCGGGTTGTCTTGCCACTGACGCTCGAAGGTGGCCGGTAGTCGACCGGACGGGTTCACGTCCCCGAGGAGGATCTCGGCGACAGCCGTGCCGCCTTCCTGTCCGGGGAACCAGGCCTGCAGCAGGGCTGGCACCCGGTCCAGCCAGCCCGTCGTATCGACGGCGCCACCGGCGGTCATCACGACGACAGTCCGATCGTTAACGCCAGCCATCGCCCGGATCAGTTCGTCCTGTCCTGGCGGCAGGCGGAAGGTCCGGTCGGCACCTTCGGACTCGGTCGATGCATCGAATCCAGCCGCGACCACGACGGCGTCGACACGGGCTGCGAGTTCCCGCGCCGTGGCATCGACGCGGTCGCCGTGTCGGGAAATACCGAGCTGCAACCGCGCCCCGGGCCACTTCTGGCGTCCGTGATGCTCGAAAACGATTTCGTGAGCGCCGCTTTCGAGTTCCAGCGGGGCGTAGTCCACGATGGCCCTGTTCAGCGACCAGTTATCGAGCACCAGCTCGCCGTTCACGTACAGCCGGTAGAAGCCGCCGCCGTCACCGGAAGCAGGGACGAAAAAGTCGTAGGTGCCACCCCGTTCGGCGGTATAAAAGCCTGTCCAGCGTTCCGACAGGGTCCCGTCCGGGTAGGGCGATGCTCCCCAACCGGAGCCGATCGCAATCCGGGGTTCCACGCGCGTGAGCGCCGGGTCGCCTGAGAGGTCCGCCGTCGCGAAATACTCGGCGGTCAGGCCGGGGTTGCCGCCCGCCGCGTCGGTGCTGAACTTGGTGCGCGCGACCATTTCGTCCAGCGTAGCGAGGCCCGGTGTGTAGAACACCTGCAGGTCCTCACCCCCCGTCTCGACCATGCCCTCGAGCATGCTGACGGCGGTAAACGGCTCGACCTTCGAGCTGCCGCCGCCGCCGGTCACGGCCGGGTGCGCGTTCGGACCGACGACGAGGACTGAATCGATGCGCCCCGGGTCCAGAGGCAGCGCGTCGTTCTCGTTCCTGAGCAGCACGATGCCCTCGCGCGCGCCTTGCAACGCGGCCTGGCGCGCTGCCGTGTTGTAGCGGGGAATGGAGGTATCGAGTTGCCCGCGGTCGAGCCAACCGAACCTCGCCGCGACGCGCAGTATCCGCCGTGCCTTGTCGTCGAGCGTGGCCATAGTGATGTCGCCCGACTCGATGGCGGGCAGCAGGTTCGCGCGGTTGAAATGGGTCCCGGAGGGCATCTCGATATCCAGCCCGCCGTTCGCCGCGCCGATCGCGTCGTAAGTGGCGATCCAGTCGGACATGATCACACCGTCGAATCCCCACTCCCGCTTGACGACATCGACGTTCAGATATTCGTGCTGCGACATGTAGAGGCCGTTGGTCAGGTTGTAACCGTCCATGATGGCGCCCACCCGCGCTTCCTTCACGGCCGCCTCGAAGGCGGGCAGGTAGATCTCGCGCAGCGCGCGTTCGCTCACGATCGAATCCGTATTGTTGCGGTCGAACTCGGAGTTGTTGGCCACGAAGTGCTTGATCGTGGCGGCGACGCCCTGGCTCTGCACGCCGTCGACGAAACTCACCGCCATGCGAGAAGCAAGATACGGGTCCTCGCCGAAATACTCGAAATTGCGGGCAGCGATCGGTGCACGATAGATGTTGACGCCCGGTGCGAGCAGGAAGTGCCCGCCTTTGGCGCGCGTGTCGCGGCCGAACTCGACGCCGACACGCCTCACCAGTTCGGTGTTCCAGGTGGCTGCCAGTGCTATGCCGCCCCCGAAGGCCGTCGCGGGACCGTCGTTGCGGACGCCCATCGGTCCGTCCACCATCCTCAGTCGGGGTACTCCCAGCCTCGGGACACCCCGGAGGTAGAAGAAGTCGACGCCGGCGATGAGGTCGATCTTCTCCTCGACGGTCATCTCGCCGAGTATGGATTCGACGCGGCGCTCGACCGCGTCGTCGTCAGATGCAAGTGCGGCAGCCGCCATGAGGGCGAGCATTACTGATACGAATAAACGCATTAGGTTGTTTCTCCGTGCGGCGGATATGGTGGGGCTGGTCTTCCTCGCTGTCGTCAATGCGAATCTTCACGATCGGCACGAGTTCACCTCATGCCAGACCGCGCTGCCCGATATGGACGAAGAGGGTCCACTGGCTCCCGCAGCCCGTCGTTCATTTGCGGGACAGGCAACGATTCGGCCTCAGCCCTGCGACATGAGTCTAGCACTTCATCCCTGCGGCAGCGTTGCCTGCAGCGACGCATTGGAGAAGCCGCCGATCTCGACGTCGTGGATGACGCGGGCTAACGAGGCCGTCGGGCACAGGAGGGGCAGGCCCCTTGGCTCAGAACAGCACGACTATCAGGTCGCTTTCTCTCACTACCCGCGGCCGCCAACCGACATACAGGATCTTTCCGCCAACGATAGCAGCCGTGCTGAGCGTCGTCGGACCCTGGTTGCACAGGTCCGGGAACTTGCAGGGGGGCGGCGGGACAGTTGCCGAGACGTTGATACGGAGCCTTGCCGAGCCGGCCTGCGCGTCGCAGACCAGCGCAGCCAGCATTATCGTGCAGAAGACAGCCGTTCGCTTCATCGAAACCCCCGTTTATATCGTCGTCAGGGCTTTCTCGTCTGTTCGTTCAGACTACGCCAGCCGGGTCGTGATTTCTGTAAGAATTTCCGGCATATACGGCGCGCGAGTCGCAAAAGAGTGGCCCCGGGAAGCCATAAATTAGACCTCCATCACACCCCGTTGAACATAACCCGGTTAGGATCGCCGTGTCCCTACGGGACCGCGGCGCCGGAGTCATTTCCGGTGGCGACAAGGGCATACCCGTCGCGAGGCGGGGACGCAAAGTCAACGGATCTCGTAATTTCGCGAGGAATGCGAGATGGCTGAACTGCTGAAACCACAGTAAAGAGGAAATGATGATGAAACACAGACTGCTCGCCCTACTGGCAGTATTCACGATGTTCACGGCAATGGACGCCAACGCGCAGGCCTCGCAGAACATCAATGTGCAGGCAACGGTGAACCCGACCTGCGTGATCGACGGCAGCGGCACCGATCTCAGCTTCGACTTTGGCGTCGTCGACGTGACGGGTGGCACGGACTCGAATACGAGCGCCACCTTCACGTGGCGGTGCTCCAACGGCACCCCGGTCCAGATCGAACTCGATGCCGGCGACAACGGCGGTTCCGTCCCCGCCTCGGCGCGCCAACTCGTGAACGATGGCAATTCGGGCACGCCCATCAACTACCTGCTGTGCCAGGATGTGAACTGTGTTACGCCCTGGGGTGATGGCACGACGGCTTCCGACATCGTGACCAGCGGCACGGGCATGGGCAATCCCGCGACCGTGGAAATCTTCGGCATTCTGGACGGTGCGACCGCACAGAACGCGAACCCCGGCACCTACACGGAAACCGTAGTACTGTCGCTGAATTTCTGATTCGAGCGAACAGCAGGGGCGATCATGAATGAGCGATTTCCGGGGAAGGCAGTGGTCTGCACTGCCTTCCTTTTCATATTCGGGGCGCTTGCTCCCCAGGCCGAGGCACAGGTTTCGATAAGCCCGGTCCGCATCGACCTGGGCGAGGAGAACCGCAAAGACGTCATTCGCATCGCCAGCCAGTCCGATGAAGCACGCTCCTTCCAGGTCGAGATCGTCGCCTGGTCCCAGACCGCCGAGGAGCGCGAGGTGTACACACCGACCGAGGACGTCCTGGCAGTGCCACCGCTGTTCACGATCGCCCCGGGCGAGGAACAGGTCGTCAGGATCGGCATGGTGACGGACCCGGACCCGGAAACCGAGCGAGCCTACCGCATGTTCATTACGGAACTGGTTTCCCCGGGGCAGGCGCAGCGGGAAAGCAGCGGCGTCAACATGCGCCTGCGGCTCGGTGTCCCGGTTTTTGTTGCGCCGCAGTCTCCCGCGATTGCGGTGCTGGACCACGTCGGCTGGCAAGAGACCGATGGCCGGCATTTCATGCAGGTGCGCAATACCGGCAACACGCACGTGCGGATTTCGGAGGTCCGTTACCGCGCGCCCGGAATGGACGAGCCGCAAGTCGAAGCCGCGGCGATCTATGTTCTTGCCGGGCAGTCCGGCTACGTTCCTGTCCCGCTCCCGGACGGAGAGCGCGAAGGTTCGGTCGCGCTCATGACCGACACACTCGGAATCACGGAGTATGACTTGTCTGCGGCACTGTAGGTGCGCTCTGGCGTTGCTGCTGCTTCTCAGCTGCGTAGCGGCCGGGGCGGCAAGCGGTGCGCGCCTGCTGATCGTCGATCTGCACGTCAACAACCAGTCGATGGGCGACGCGTTCGTCGTCGTGGACGATGCCGGCAATTTCTACATGGACGAGGCGGCGCTGAGTTACTGGGAAATTGCCAGGCCCTGGCCGGAGCCGCTGACGTTTCGCGGCAGCCAGTATTACGGCGTTCACCAATTCTACGGTGCCACGATCAGGTTCGATCCGAAAAGGATGGAACTGCGGCTGTTCATGCCGGCGGGGCTGATGCCGACCCGGCGCGTGACGATGGCCAGCGGGGGTATCGAGGCCGTCACTTCCGGCTACGGGATGTTCATGGACTACGACGTAAACTGGTTGCGGGCGAGTTCATCGTCGACGAGTTCGGCTGGCGGCCTGTTCCGGCCGGTGTTGTTCGGACCCTTCGGCAACATTGCCGCAAACCTCAGCTATCGGAGTCACCCTGCGCCGAACGACACGAACCGTTTCGGCGTGCTGGACCTGACGTATACGCGTGACGACCCCGAGCGGATGCGCAGCCTGCGCGTCGGCGACGTCGTGACCCGGCCAGCCCGACTGGGCAGGGCCTTGCGTATCGGCGGCATTCAGATCGGCACCAATTTCGCCACCCAGCCCATGCTGATCACGCATCCGCTCCCCGACTTCTACGGGGAATCCGCGGTGCCATCAGCACTCGATATCTATGTGAACGGACGACTTTCCCAAAAGCAGCAGGTCGAGCCGGGCTCGTTCGTGCTGGAAGACGTTCCGGTGGTCAACGGACTGGGGCAACTTCAGGTTGTCGCAACCGATGCGCTGGGTCGAAGGCAGGTCTTCACCCAGGATTTCTACCTGTCGACGGACCTGTTGAGAGAGGGGCTCAGCGATTATTCGGTGACCATCGGTGCGCTGCGCGAAGATTTCGGGCTGCAGAATTTTCAATACGGTGACGTTGCGGCATCCGCGACGTGGCGCCGCGGCATGCAGGACAACCTCACCGTCGAGGCGCACGGTGAGATATCGGATGACGTGGCAATGGGCGCAACGGGCATGCGCTACGGAATCGATGCCGGCGGCGTCTTCAGTTCGGGCCTCGCGATCAGCAGCAGCGATGCGGGCACCGGTGCGCGCTGGCTGCTTGGTTTCCAGCGGCTGGCAACGCCGATGCATTTCAACGTCGAGGTGTCGGGATCGACGGATGATTTCAGTCTGGTCGGCGTCGAGCAGCCGACGGCCAGAATACAGGCACTGGCTTCGGCAGGGCGGAATTTCTACGAACGCGGTGCCATCGCCGTGTCCGTCGTGCACCAGAGTTTCTACGACCGGGTAAAGCGAACGATCTGGGGCCTCGACTATTCGACGCGGGTCCTGAACCGGGTTTCCGTGGCCGCCAATCTCTCCTACCTGGACTCGGTCGATGACGACCTGCGATTCGGGTTGCGATTCTTCGTCCATTTCGGCGGCAACCACAGCGTGTCTGGCAACTGGTCGCGAGGACGCCAGGGAAGTGGCGGGAATCTACTGTTCCAGCGCAATATGCCGATGCATACGGGTTACGGTTACCACCTTGGCGTCGGTGAAGCCGAGAGTCGCTTCGTTGACGCCGGGGTGTCTGCTCAGAATGACTACGGCACGTATACGTTCGATGTGCGCAGGGATGAGTACGCCGGCACCTTCTGGCAGGCCGGTGGACGCGGATCGATCGCCACGATGAGCGGCGTCACACGCATGTCGCGCGAGATCAATAATGCATTCGCCGTGGTCCAGGTCGGCAATATCGAGGGGGTGAGAGTCTACTCGGAGAACGTCGAGGTCGGTCGAACGAACAGGAATGGCCAATTGCTCGTTCCGCGCCTGCAGCCGTACATCGAGAACCAGCTGAGCATCGAGGTCGACGACCTGCCGCTCGGGGCGCGAATCGGTGCAACGGAACACAGTACGGCGCCTTATTCGAAAAGCGGCGTCCTCGTCGATTTCGACGTGCGCGTAACGACAAATGCACTCCTGCGCGTGGTGACGCTTGACGGCATGCCGGTGCCGGAGGGTGCCATCGCGACGGTGCGACATACCGGAGACGCTGTTCCGGTGGGCATGAACGGCAAGCTGTTCCTGCAGGGAATTGATCGGTCGTCCGAAGTGGCGATACGCTGGAACGGAACGAGCTGCGACCTCGACCTGCCGTATCCCAGTGGCGAAGGCATAATCGCAAGACTGGGGGACATCGTTTGCGTGCCGCGAGAGGGGCGATGAGCCGTCTGCACCAAGTAATCGTGAATGGGGCCGTTGCGGCGCTGGTTCTCGGCGTGCCGCTGGAGGCGCTTGCCATTCAGTGCCGCATCAGCGTCAACCCGATCAATTTCGGCATCTACGAACCGCTGACACCGGTCCATCTGGACGTGACTGGCCAGATCCAGATCCGGTGTCAGGCGCAGCCCGGCACTTTTTCGGTCACCATAGGACCCGGCATCAGCGGCAATCAGCTGGCGCGCACACTGTCTGCCGGCGGTGGCAAGATACTTCTCTACAATCTATTCCGCGACGCGGCGCGCTCGCAGATCTGGGGCGACGGTACGCCGCCGTCATTCGTGGTGACGGGGTCGCGGACCAGCAGGGGACGGCCGACGTTCTACAATTTCCCGGTGTACGGACGCATCTATGCCGATCAGGCCCCGGATCCCGGTCTCTACAACGACAATCTCGTGGTCACCGTCCTGTTCTGAATCAATTGGCGACGCCGGCCGCGTCGTGACACCCCTGGCAATTCTCATTGATGCGCTCCGCGGCCGCTCGCGCCGTCTCCAGGTCGGCGGCTTCCTCAACGGCCTGGGCTGCCTGGCGCATACCGTCCAGGAACGGCCGCCACTTGTCTTTCAGGCCGCCGACCTCCTGGTGTCCGGACAACCAGTAAGCCGCGGTCATCGCGCCCTCGAGATCGTCGTCGGCCAGGGCGAAATTGAGGTTGTCGAGCTGCTCCGCATGGGCGTGCATGTGGGCGATGAAGTCATCTCCGCGTTCGTTCTGCGCTTCCACAGCTGCTGTCTCCGCGGCAGCCGGTACCGTCGCCGGCGGCGCGGGCTCGGCAGCTGGTTCCGGAGCAGGCGCCTCTTTTTCCGAACAGCCCGTGACGCAAAGAGCCAATCCCAACAGCAACAATGAATGCGATTTCATACTTTTCCCCAAGCCGGAATTGAATGTTTGACTATCGAGTAAACTGCAGGTGAAGTGTAACGAAAAAGGTTGGCGGTTTCTTTGTGATCGGCCTGCATCCGGCCGTCGCGCCGCAACATCCGAGCCTATGAGAAGCCCGAAAACACTGCATCAATCGTTTTATCTGCGAGACGACGTCGTTGCCGTCGGCAGGGACCTTCTGGGCAAGGTCCTGTGCACGGAAATCGACGGCCTGCGCACCTCGGCCGTCATCATCGAGACCGAGGCCTACGCGGGCGTGAAGGACAAGGCGAGCCACGCCTGGGGCGATCGCAGGACACGCAGGACCGAACCAATGTACGGCTGCGGTGGTATCGCCTATGTCTATCTCTGTTACGGCATTCACCACCTGTTCAACGTCGTCACCAACGAGAGTGGCGTGCCGCACGCGGTCCTCGTGCGTGCGGGCGACGTACATTCCGGGCTTTCGACGATGCTGGAGAGGCGGGGCAAGCCGGCGCCGGACAGCACGCTGCTCGCCGGACCCGGTTCGCTGGCCCAGGCGCTCGGTATCACGACGGAGCTGACCGGCAGCAGCCTGCTGGACGGCCCTGTCTGGATCGAGGACCATGGCCTGCAAATCGATGCCGCTCGCATCAGCGCCGGGCCTCGCGTGGGCATCGACTACGCCGGAGAAGATGCAAGAAGGCCGTACCGATTCCGGCTGCAGAAGCGGGGATGCAGCGGTTCTAGTTGATTGCTGCCATGATGTGTGACCGCATCATCGTGTAGAGATTTCTGACGCCGTCCGCGTTGTCGTAATTGTGGCCGGTAAATGCTACGACGAGTTCGAGCCCGGGAACGACAAAGATGTACTGTCCGCCAAAACCGGACGTCACCCATGTCTCCAGCAGCTGCGTCCGATAAGGCAGCTCGTCGAGCCACCACTGGTAGCCATAGCCTTCGCTGAAAGCGAGGAATTCGGACAGGTCGACGCGGCGGACGACGGAGTCGGCGATCCACTCCGAGCTGATCAACCGCTGGCCCTGCCATACACCGCCGTCGAGATACAGCTGGCCGAACTTCGCTAGATCGCGGGTTCGAAGGAACAGGCCGCTCCCGCCATTGGCCAGGTTGTTCGGCGACCACCAGCGCGCATCCATGATCTGCATGGGAAAGAACAGGTGAGTGTTCGCGAACCGTCCCAACCGCTCCCCGGTCGCGTTCTCGAGCGCTTTGCCGATCGCGATAGTGCCTGCCGTGTTGTATGCGAAGGTCGTGCCCGGGGCGCTGGCCATCGGCAGGTCAAGAAGGGCTTTCGGCCAGTCGAAGTTGTTGTTCTCGAGATCGACCAGGTCATTTTGCGGATCGGTATACGGGCGCGACCATTCGTCCCACTGGAACCCGAAGCGCATCGTCAGGGCATCCTCCAGTGTGATGTCGGCCTTCCGCGCGTCCCAGTTCCGGTACTCGGTGTAGTCGAACAGGTCGAGGAACTTCACTTGCGTCGATTCGATATGGCCCTGGTCGATCGCAATGCCGATCAGGGCCGATGTGAAACTCTTGGACGTCGAATGCAGCACGTGCCGTTCCCGGGTCATGTTATTGATCCAGGCGTCGTACTCGTCGAGTTCACGTCCTCGGTCGTACCAGTAGAGAAGCAGCCTGTTGTTTCTCACGATAGCGACGGAGTCGATGCCCGGGTAGCTCTCGTCGAGGACGCTGTTCATCATGTCGACGATCATCGGCGAATCGAAGCCCTCGGTCGCGAGATCGCCGACCTGCCACCCGTCCCCGATGTCTTCCGGCACGGAGTAGCTGAACGTTTCGGGCAGGGGTGGCGGCGGTGCCGTTACGCCGCCCGATGAGCCGCCACCGCATCCGGCGGAGACGAGCAGCACAGCAAGCAGGATATTCAGTCCCGGGATTTTTTTCGGCATGGCCGGCCCTTGCTGGTCGTTGTTCCAGGTATTCGACAAAGCACGGCGAAAACGTTCAGCCCGGAATATTGCCGTCACTCGCGGTCCGCATGATCAAGCCATCGCCAGTAGACCGAGCCGCACTTGGGGCAGCTGTCGTGTCGTGCGTGCCCGAACGGCTGGTCTCGCCACTCTTGGTGGCAGCGGCAGCAACGATTCCGGGCGCCGTTCTCGGTACGGTTCCTGCCAGGCGCAAGATTGAATGATCGCATGACCCTACCTTGCAGGTGTGTCCGCCCCCGGTGACCGTCTTGCCGCCCGCTGTCCGGCTTCTGATCCGGCGGCTGCAGGAGTGCACGACCCCGGATCGACCTGGTTCTCGATTACGCAGCCAACGTTGAACGCCTGCACGTGGTGCAGCGTCTTCTCGTCGGGTTCGGACGCGACGCGGTAGCGCACGGCGACACCGAACTGGAAAGAGGCGCCGGCGGCCTTGTCCGGTGTCATCTGCCGGTAATTCGACTCGATTTCGATGGGCAGAGAGACGAACTCATCGAAATTCCGGGTGATCGAGATACCGGGCGGAATCTCGATCGGCAGTGACGTCGTGTTGACCTTGGAATTGTAGTAGACCGTCTTTGCAGTCAGCGTAATGTACTCGTTCGTCGCGTTGGTGAAGGTCACGGACCGGCCCGCGATCGAGATGCGCAGCCTTTCGTCGGCGAGATCGAAGCTCGGGTACAGTCTTTCGAAGTCTCGCGACAGGATCGTTACGTTGACAGGCACGTCGACGGGCTCGTTTCCGGCAACCATGACCTGTTCCGGGCACGTGGCCGTCAGCAGGTATTGGCCATGCACAGTCTCGTCGCAGCGGACATCGTAGATCCTGGCGCCGGGCGACATCATGGCCGACAGTCGCCCCCTGTGCGACCGTATATCGTGACGCAATGCCGTCAGCGCACTCTCCGCGCCCGCCAGACAGTGGCGGGCATCGCACGGCAAGGCGTCCTGCTTTTCGAGTCTGATCGTGGGCACATCGCCTTCGGCGACAGGCACCAACTCGACAAGCTCGCCGAAATCGATGTCGTTCTGGTAATAAGCAGTCATACCATCGATGCTGGGCTGAATATGGAGTTCCACACGGTTGCTGCTACTGCGCGTGGCGGACAATTGGTGCGTCATATTCGTCAATTCGGCGCGCGCGCTTTCTGCTTCCTCCTGGTAGACATCGAGTAACGAGATCAGCCGCCGTCGGTCGGTGTCCAGGCCGGAATTGACGAGTGCCTCGTCCACAGCCTGGTTGAAAGCGCTTGCATCGAAAGTGGTTTCATACGTCTGCGAAATGTCCGTGACCTTGCCTGCCGTTCCGACCGCGATGCCGCCGTTGATGATCTTGTCGAGCATGCCCGTATCCTTGTCGCGAAACGGGTGTAACGGGCTGCAACGGTGCGACGCGGGATAGACCTGCGGCGTGCATTCGGCGGCGCGCGTGTCGAAGGCGGGTGTGAGGTCGTTCAGGCGCACGAGATACCCCGAATCGATAGAAGCATCGGATGCGGTTACCGTCGTGAACACCCAGCTGCCGCCGCGCTCGTTGACGAGATGCGCGTAGACGGGGCGCTCACCGACGAAGAAACTGGCCGCCGGCGACGGAACCGGCGTCTGCACGGTTTCCTGTTGCGCGGTGTTGCTGCATGCAACAAACATCACGGACAGGCTCACGACCGACGCTGCCCGCGCACGAACGAATCGGAAAGTCATTGGCCCAAACGCTTTCAGAGACGGAAACGGGCCGAGTATAGCGAAAATAGACGCCCAATCGATGCGAGTTTTTGTCGTAATCCGGAGACTAAACGGGTCCGGGCAGGGTCACCAGGCGATGCCGTAATCGTCGCCATGGTTGCTGGAGCCGCCCTGGAAAGTACCGTGTTCCCGGTCGAACCAGATCGCGTTGATGGGACCGGAAGTCCGGTCCCGGCGCCCCCAGACCCCGACTTCGACCGAGTAGCCCATTCGGGTCAACTGGTCGCGAGTGAACCCGGTAACCGATTCGTTGACTGCAAGGCGCCCGGGCTCCTTCTTGTGATCGCCGAACGAGTCGTGCAGCTGGTAACTCAGGAAGTTGTCGGCTTCGGCGGCCTCCTGGACGTTCATCCCGAATTCGACGAAATTGAGGAAGAACTGCAGCAGGTTCTGGTCCTGCGCGTCGCCCCCCTGTACCGCGAAGGAGAGAAACGGTTCGCCATCCTTGAGCGCGATACCCGGTGTCAGCGTTACCCGGGGACGTTTGCCCGGCTCCACGACGTTATACGGATTCTCGGCCGGATCGAGCACGAAGCTCTGCATGCGCTGGCTCATCCCGATGCCTGAGCTACCCGCTATGAAAGCCGGTATCCAGGCACCGCTCGGCGTGACCGAGACGATCCAGCCATCCCTGTCGGCGGCCTGGATCGTGGTCGTACCCTGAAAGAATCCCTCGTCGTTCGGGGTCGGGAAGTTCGACGTGATATTGCCGGGTTGCAGGTCTTCGAGATGCGGCAGGAACGGATTCCTGCCGCGCTGGAACTCGTACGGATCGCCGGGCGCGGCCTCCGGGTTGTTGCGGTCGGGGTCGATCTCGAGAGCACGCTTGCGCGCATAGTCTTTGGACAGCAACCCCTCGATCGGCTCATCAGGCGCGAAGTAGGGGTCGCCGTAATAGAAATCCCGATCCGCATAGGCGAGATTCATGGCTTGGTAAAGCGTGTGGATATAGCGGGTCGAGTTGTAACCCATTCCGGCCAGGTCGAAATTCTCGAGGATGTTCAGTGTCTGCAGGAGCACCGGACCCTGGGTCCACGTCGTGAGTTTGAAAACGTCGATGCCGCGGTAGCTCGTCGTCACCGGCTTCTCGATGCGAACCTGCCAGCGGTCGAGGTCGTCCATCGTGAACAGGCCGCCGTGCTCGCGCATGGACCGCACGATTTCCTCGGCGATGTCACCGCGATAGAAGCGGTCGTAAGCCGCGTAGATGGCAGCCTTGCGATCGAGGCCGGCAGCAAGCGCGGCACGCTCGGTCTCGACGAGTTTTTTCAGCGTCGCCTCGAGGTCCGGCTGGCGGAAGACTTCGCCGACGGCAGGGCCCTGCGCGCCGCCGTCTTCGTGCGGCAGGAATACAGCCGCGGAATACGGCCACTCGAGGATCCGATCCCGATGGCGTTCGATGGCGCGCACGGCGCTTTCCTCGATCGGATAGCCGCCTGCCATCTCGATGGCGGGTGCGAGCACCTCTGCGAGACTCAGCGAGCCGTATTCCGCAAGCATGACCATGAGCCCGCCGGGCGTGCCGGGCGTAACGGCTGCAAGCGGACCGTGCTCGGGCGGATAATCGAGTCCCTGTTCCCTGAAGAAGTTCGGGGTTGCTCCGGTCGGCGCAACGCCAAGCGCATTGACCCCCAGCACTTCCTTCGTGTGCGGATTGTAGATGAGGGCCTGAGTCTCGCCGCCCCAGCCGAGCACGTCCCACATGGTAGCGGTCGCCGCAAGCATGGCGCAGGCGGCGTCAACCGCGTTACCGCCGCTCAGGAAGGTGCGTGCACCGGCCGTCGCGGCCAGCGGTTTGCCGGTGATCGCGACCCAGTGCTTGCCGTGCAGCACCGGCTTCTGCGTGTCTGCCTTCGATACGGCAAACAGGCAAAGGCAGCCCAGTGCCATGATGGCGAGTGCAGCTGGACGGCCCCGGCTGGCAATCATTTGTCGTCGTCCGGCGAATTACTGACATGGCCGCCGCTGTCACGGCGTTCCATCAATCGATTGGCGATGGCACTTGCGATCATCTTCGTGTCCTCCGGACCGATACGGTCAATGGATCTGCCGAGCGAATCGTAAGTCGCCATGACGAGCCGCCGCAGTTTGCGGAATGCCTGCGGGTTTTTGCGCCCGCAGACTGATACGTCGTCCCTCAGGATGCGGTCGATGACGTCCGGTTCGCGAAGGCGAACGTCGCAGGCAATGGCGAGGCGCAGGAGTTCGCTGGCGATCCCGTCGAGGTGGCGGCTCCAGACTGCGTGCTTGGTTTCGGCCATTTTCCGTTCTCACCGCAGGAAATCGAATGGCCGAGATTATCACAGGGGATGATCGGCCCGGTGTCGGCCCTCTCTGCCGGAGGCGCGCTCGGCAAATGATGCCGGTCTACATCCAGTGCTTGCGCCGGAAGTAGATCAGCATGCCGGTAACGAGCGACACCATCAGGATCCAGAGGGCGGGGTACCCGAAACGCCACCCGAGTTCCGGCATGCTCCATGCGCTGACCGAGCGGTCGAAGTTCATGCCATAGACGCCGACGATGAACGATAGCGGGATGAATACCGTCGCGATGATTGTCAGCAATTTCATCACGTCGTTCATGCGGTTGGACAGGCTAGAGAGGTAAACCTCGAGGAGGCTCGACGCCATTTCGCGGTAACTCTCGACGAGATCCAGCGCGTGGACGGCATGGTCATAGCAGTCCCTGATATAGAGTTTCGTATCTCGCGTGATCTGTCCATGCTCGTCGCGGAGCAGCGCGTTGATCATGTCCCGTTGCGGCCACGTTATCCGGCGCAGCAGGACGAGTTCGCGCTTGAGCTTGTGAATCTCGTCCAGTACCTCACGGCTGGGATCGTCGAAGACGGTCAGTTCGAGGGTCTCGATGCGGTCGCCGAGAGCCTCGAGAATCGGGAACACGAGATCGACGGCTGTGTCGAGCAGCGAGTAGTAGAGATAATCGGCACCGCTACGCCGGATTCTCGATGAGTCCCGGTGAGCGCGGGCCCGGATGGCGTTGAACGGGTCTTCGTGGCCCGAGTAGAAACTGACGACCCAGGTGTCGCCGAGGAACAGGCTGAGCTGGGCCGTCGCGACGCCGTGTTCCGTGACCTCCGGCAGGCTGACTATGGTGAAGAGCTGGGCGTCGTAGGCCTCCAGTTTTGCACGCTGTCCCGTGTGTAATACGTCCTCGAGCGCGAGCGCATGCAGCTGGTAAGCATCGCCGACGGCGCGCAGCAATTCCTCGGACGGCGTCCCGTTGACGTGCAGCCACGTGGTCTTGGGGCTGGCGAAATACTCTCGCGCTTCCTCGAGCGAACAGTCGGACTTCTCTGTATAGCCTTCGGCGTCGTAATCGATCAGGTGCAGCGTGGTCGGAATCCACTCGGATTCAGGCGGCCCGGTCAGGTCGCCAGGCGCGGTTCCCGGGCGCGTGAACCGGCCAGGGAAGAGGTGCAGCGGATGGCGGAATCGTCGCCTGACCTCGCGTACCGTTTTCGTTGGATCGGTCGACATGGACACCTCCGGCAATGAAATTCTCCGCTCGTGAGCGAGGAGTGACCATACGTATTTTCTGCGAGCGGGGCGGTCCGCGCAGGCGGACACGATGCCGCCCGATTTACGTAAAACTACGCATTGCCGGGCGCGGCAGGAGGCACAACCCTAACCGAACGGGCATCGGCGGAAGCGGCTGCCGGTGCTGTCGTAGTGAGAAGGGATAACAAGCAATGCCCTCACTGGACCTCAACCCCGACATCGTTCGGTTCGTTATCGACAAGGTGCACGAGTTTCACTCTCGTGATGACGTGACATTCCCGGACGACGATGAGATCGACGCTGTCAACGAGGATCTGGCGGAGCAGTTCGCAACGGACTTCCAGGGCGATCCTTACTACCAGGAATTGACGACGACCATCGACGATCTGGAACCGGACCAGCAAATGTCGCTGGTTGCCCTGATGTGGGTCGGACGCGGCGACTACTCCCTGGAAGAGTGGGAGGAGGCACTGCAGTTTGCCGAGGAAACCTGGACCGAGCACACCGCGGAGTATCTGGTGGGGACGCCGCTGCTCGCGGATTACCTCGCGGAAGGGCTGCAGCAGTTCGAAACCGAAGCCGACTAGCCCGGTTCCCTGGCGGAAATTATCGTCAATCAAATCACCTGATTACGACGGCCCATCGCCGGCCGCCGGCGATGTCGTTTCGCGCCCCGGGAGCGTCGTATTTTTTTCTTGACAGCCCCCCGATCGGAGCGCTCAATTTGCGCGTTTCAACCCGTGCCTGGAGTAATGGGACGTGCCAAAAAAGACCCTGGAGCCCGGGAGTGGGCGACCAAAGCCGCATGGCAAGGCGGTCATCAGGGGCTCCATCGGCCCCGTCGAAGACCTGGAGAGCTACGTCAAGGCTGACTGGTGGCGAGACATATTCAATGCGAACTATCTGCGCACCGACGGTGACGTCGTCGAGGATCCGGATATCACCGAAGCCGAGATCGACGCGTTCCTCGACCTCGTCGATGCGGCCCCGGGCACCTGCATTCTCGACCTGTGCTGCGGCCAGGGGAGGCACCTGCTCGAGCTCGCGCGGCGCGGCTTCACCAATCTGTACGGTGTCGACCGGTCGCATTACCTGATATCGCGGGCCAAGCGTGTCGCGCGGCAGCAGGGTTTCGCGACGACGTTTCGCGAGGGCGACGCGCGCAAGCTGCGTTTCCGTGACAACACGTTCGAACTCGTCTACCTGGCCGGTAACAGCTTCGGCTATTTCGAGTCCGCGGAAGACGACATCGCCGTGCTCGCGGAACTTCGTCGCATCCTGAAGCCGTCCGGACAGTTACTCATCGATTTCACGGACGGCGACTTCCTGCGCCGCAATTTCGAGCAGCGCAGCTGGGAGTGGATCGACAAGAACTATTTCGTCTGCCGCGAACGGACCCTGTCCCGGGACAATGAGCGGCTGATCTCGCGCGAAGTCATCACGCACTCGAAGAAGGGCGTGGTGGCAGACCAGTTCTATGCGGAGCGCCTGTACAACGCTGACCAGCTCGGCAGCCTGTTGTCGGACAACGGATTTGACGTCCTGCAGGCGCGGCCGATGTCGACAGTGTCGAAGCGCAACCAGGATCTCGGCATGATGGCGCAGCGCATCATTCTCACGGCGCGTTCGAACAAATGTGCCGTTGTCGGCGTCGAAGACGACCGGCGCGTTCGCCGGGTGACCGTGGTCATGGGCGATCACCGCCGATCCGATTCGGTCAAACCGAACCAGACTTTCGACCGCGACGATTTCCATACGATCGATGAGCTCAAGAACGCGCTCGCGCAGCTCCAGGGTTTCGATTTCACCTACCTCGACAATCATGACGAGCTGATCACCGGGTTACGGGAAAAAGCGGGCAACATCGATTTCGTCTTCAACCTCTGCGACGAGGGATTCAATAACGAGGCGACCAAGGAGCTGCATGTGCCCGCGCTGCTCGAGATGCTCGGCGTTCGCTACTCGGGCGGTAACCCGCAGTGCCTCGCCTATTGCTACGACAAATCACTGATTCGCGGAATAGCGGCCGAGATGGATATCCCGGTTCCGGTGGCGTTCTCGGTCGCGCCGGAAGAAGTCGCGTTCATTTCGATGCCCATTGACTTCCCCGTGATCGTGAAACCCAACTTCGGCGACTCGAGCGTCGGCATTACTGCGGACAGCGTGTGCTTCGACGTCCGCCAACTCGAGTACGCGATCGCAAAGACGCGAGAAGCGACGGGTTTCGACCGTCCGGTTCTCGTCGAGGAATTCCTGACCGGCAAGGACATCAGTGTCGGCATCATCGGTAATCCGCCGGACAGTTACACGGTGCTGCCCGTGATCGAGGAGGACTACTCGCAGCTCCCCGTGGGCCTGCCGAGGATCTGCGGCTACGAAGCGAAGTGGGACAGTGAGTCGGAGTACTTCAGGACCATAAAATCCGTGCCGGCCGATCTGCCGCAGGCGACGATCGACTTCCTCAACGCAAGCTGCATTCGGCTGTTCCAGCGTGTCGGCTGCCAGGACTATGCGCGCTTCGACTGGCGGCTTGACGCTAACAATACGCCGCGGCTTCTCGAGGTGAACCCAAACCCAGGCTGGTGCTGGGACGGTCATCTAGCACGAATGGCGGAATTCGCCGGACTCTCGTATGCAGAGATGTTGCGCGAAATACTCAATGCCTGCGACGAGCGAGTGCGGGTGGCCGTGCGAAGATCCGCAGCCGTACGGGCGGCCTGATACGCCACTGCCGTGCGGATTTCCAGGCGGCTGATCGACATAACGGGCCTGCGCGATATCATTCAGCGCAGGATTCCGGTGTTGGTTGCCGAGAGCAGGCGGCCCGGGCCTGTCGTCTGGTTGACGGCCTGCATTCACGGCGATGAAGTCGGCGGCACCGCGATCGTGCACGACGTGTTCGCGAGGCTTCGCAAGCAAGGCCTCGGCCGGGGCTCCGTGCACGCGTTCCCATTGATCAACTCCATGGGTTTCGAGAACGTGTCCCGTTATCTCAACACAGACCGGGAAGACCTGAACCGGTGTTTTCCGGGGCACCCAAAAGGCAGCATGGGGGAGCAGATCGCACGGCGGCTCTATGACACCATCCTGAAATCGGCGCCGTCGCTGGTCATCGACATACACAATGACTGGGTGCAGTCGATTCCGCATATCCTGCTGGATCCCCTGCAGGCGTACCCGGACGGTAAGGTAGCGCGCCGCACGCTGGAACTCGCGCGCGCGGCCGGCTTGTTGCTGGTAGAGGACTCGGACGTGTTTCACCCGCTGCGCAATACGCTCGCGGGCGCGGTCCTGGACGCCGGCGTGCCGTCGTACACGATCGAGGCAGGCGGCGCCTATGCGGTGGTCGAGGCGGG
>JBFFEB010000009.1:0-69256 GCA_041559075.1 Woeseiaceae bacterium
AGCTATACGTACTCCGAATCCACGTCCGTCCCATATCTCATATCGGCTCTTACGCGGCCTGAGAGCCTTCACACGGGCATCTGTGATTTTCTTTGACATCTGCTACCCGCTACCCAAAAATGCCCTATGGGTAGCAATTGAACAGCGATACGGTGAAACGTGATGAATTGGCATAGACCAATAATAGCCTTAATAAAAGCTATTTTCTTGATATAGGACTGTTTCATGCAATTTCATACTATGTCAGGTATATTCCCATCGCGCGATTCTAGCAAACCGATATTGTTGTACTTCCAGTGATTTCATACCCTGCATTGAGGACGATAGCCGTCGCCGGGCTTTGCTGCCTGCTGTCCGGCTGTTACTACGTGCAGGCGACGCGCGGCCAGATGGAGGTGCTGAGCAAGCGGCAGCCGATCGACGAGATTATCGCGAGTCCGGATACGGACGCGGAGCTCGGCCGCAGGCTCAGGCTGGTGCAGGAAGCGCGGCGGTTTTCCGTCGAACAACTGGGTCTGCCGGACAACAAGAGTTACCGAACCTATTCGGATCTCGAGCGAGACTATGTGGTCTGGAACGTGTTTGCGGCGCCCGAGTTCGCGCTGGGCGCGCGAGAGTGGTGCTACCCCATTGTGGGCTGCGTGAGCTACCGGGGCTACTTCTCCGAGGAAGCGGCGCAAAGGGAGGCCGGCAAGCTGAGGGACGAGGGCTTCGATGTCGCGGTCGGCGGCGTACCCGCCTATTCGACGCTCGGTAACTTCAACGACCCCGTACTGAACACGATGATGCGCTGGGACGACGTCAGGCTGGTCGCCACGCTTTTCCATGAGCTCGCGCACCAGGTGCTCTACATCAAGGACGACACCGGCTTCAACGAGTCGTTTGCGACGGCCGTCGAGGAGATCGGCATCGAACGGTGGCTGGCGGCAAACGGCAGACCCGAGGAGATGGCCGATTACCGTGCGCAAAAAGCATTGCGCCGGCGCCTGGTCGAGCTCGTCGAGGCTGCGCGAAACGACCTGGCCGGGTATTACGGCTGGGACATCGACGCGGACACCAAGCGCGTGCTCAAATCCGGGCGCCTCGCACAGCTGGCCGCCGATGTGCGCGTCGAGCTCAGGGCGGCCGGGGTCAGCGAGAATCACTGGCTAACGGGCGAGCTCAACAACGCACGCCTGCTGCCCATGTCGCTCTACGACGGGCAGGTGCCGGCATTCCTCGCGCTGTACGCAGACTGCGGATTCGAACTCGCGTGCCTGTATGGAGAGGCCGCGCGGATCGCGGAGCTTGGCCGGCGGGAGCGCGATGCGCGTCTCGCCGAGCTTGCAGCCGGCCACGACGATCGGGATAACGGCTAGCGGCTGGCGAGCTGTCGGTCGGCGCGTAGCGGCGCGACCTGCGGCAGCGTATCCGACAGTCGCCGCACCTCACCGGTCATCCGCCAGTGGAAGATCGTCTCGGCGGCGAGGACCCGGCGCACATACTCGCGGGTCTCGTTGAACGGGATGTTCTCGATCCAGATGCGCGCATCGATCACCGAAGAGCGCGGCAGCCAGCGATCGACGCGATGCGGTCCGGCATTGTAGGCGGCCGTAGCCAGCACATGGTTACCGTCGTAACGGGCGGCCATGCTGCCCAGGTATGAGGTGCCGAGGCGGATGTTTTGGTTCGGGTCCGTCAGCGTGTCGAGCCCGGAGTAGGGCAGCTTGATCTCCCGCGCAACCTGCCGGCCGGTAGCCGGCATGAGTTGCATCAGGCCGATAGCCCCGGCACGCGAGCGGACGTCCCGCATGAACAGGCTCTCGCTGCGTGCGATCCCGAGCGCCCAGGTGGTCGCAATACTGGCCGCCGAGGCCGACTGTTCGAACGACTGCCTGAACGGCAGCGGATAGCGCAACGCCAGGTCGTCATAATGGCCCACAGATGCGGCCGTCGCGATGGCCCGCGAATGCCAGCCCCAGCGGTGTGCAAGCACCGCGGCCTGTGTTTTTTCCCCGGCGGACAGGCCGGCAACCGCCGCGTCCCACTCCGACCGGCCGCGGCTGTCCAAGCCGACGAGGAACAGCTCGCGCGCCCGCACCAGGTCCTGCCGCCGGGACAGGGTTTCAATCACCGTTTCGTCAGCCTCGAGCGTATCGTGTGCGAATACATAGGCGGCCCCGAGTTCGTCGGCGGCGAGGAAGCCGTAGTAGCTGCGCTCGGCAGCAAGTGGCTCCAGCACCGCTTGCGCCGCCGGGCCGCGGCCCGTTCGGGCCAGCGCGATGCCGCGCCAGTACTGCCACTGTTCCGAATCACGCTCGGTTGTGGTCATCATGGCGATGTCATTGAGCAGGTCCTCCCAGCGTTCGGCTCGGAGGCTCACGCGGGCACGCCACCGCATGACTTCTTCGTCCTGGGCCGAGAGCGGCAGGTTTGCCAGCTGGTCGTAACCGCCAGGGAGGTTATCGCGCGCGGTCCAGAGTGCGATGTGGCGCCGGGTAGCGTGGCGAAGACTTTCCGGAAATGCGTAATCCCCCTCCAGGCTGTTCCACAGCTTCAGCGCCAGCCCGGGGTCCCGGTAGGTGACTCGCTCGATCGCGTAAGCGAGCTGCTCGCTCGATAGGTCGATTTCGGCCGGTTGCGCGTGCCTTGCGATGAATCGCTCCGGCTTCGTGTGGGCCTCGAGCCAGTCGTTTGCCTGTTCGAGCGCGGCGTCATCCAGGGACCTCGCAAGCCAGCGCGCCCTGGTGAATTCGCGAGCTTCGATGGCCAGCACGAAACGTGCGCGGTAATCGCCTTCCGTTAGCCGTTTCGTGTCGCGCATCCAGCCGAAGACAGGGTCGCATTCCTCCGCCTGGCTTTGACCCGTCAGCCATAGTTGACGGCCTTTTTGCTCGACGCGATCACCGTTTCCGGCTTGGATCTCGGCATGCAGAGCAATGCAGTCGAGTCTGGCGATGCCGAGCCCTTGGTAGTACGCCCGGTAGATGCCGAGGAAGTCGTCGATCAGCCCGGCTCGCGCCAGATGCAGGGCATAACGATAGCGCAACTCCCTCGCGGGCTTGAGCGTGCCGTGCTGTTGCAGGAAGGCCTCGACGTCTTCCCGACCCGCCTTTTGAAGCGTGGCCCGGAACCATGCCGCGCGCAGGTCAGGCCAGAGAATGTAAGCCTGCAGCCGCTCGAGTTCCCCCGCGCTCAGTGCATCGACGGTATTCCACTGCCCGCGTTCAACATCGGCATATACCTCGTGGAACAACGCGCGCTGTTCCTCGATTTCCGTGGCGGTTACGGCGGTTCCCTGGAGCAGAAGGCCCATTGCGGCAACGATGCCGGCGGCGGGCTTCAGGAGGGCCAAATGGAGCGACATCGTTATTGCGCAGTCCCTTGTGCGTTACAGGAATGTCTGTAATGAAACCTTACTCAGCCCCCGGAACTGGTGCAACAGGCCGCGCCGAAAAAGAACCGGGCCGCCCTCGAGCAACCCGGTCCTCTCACGTGTATTGGCCGCTGCCTGTCAGCGTATCTGTAGCATCAGTGCACGGTCGCCGCGCTGCACGAGCAGGAACAGGATGCGGCTGCTCGATGCGATCTCGTTGAGTTCGTCGAGGGACCGCACGGGGCGCCGATTGATCGCGGTAATGACGTCGCCGGCACGCAGGCCTCGCTGGGCAGCCGGGCTTCCCGGTTCGACGGCAGTCACCTCGACGCCGTCGTCGCGCGAGGCGGATGATTCGGCGAACTGAGCACCCACGAGCCCGGGGTGGATTTCCGCGCCGACGCTCGCTGCCGTAAGCTGCTGGCCCAGCGATGTTGACGTCTTGCGCTTGTCGTTGTCGCGGAAGTATTCAATTTCCACGTCATCGCCCGAGCGCATCAGCCCGATCGTGTTCCTGAGCTCAGCCGCACCGGCGATCCTCTTGTCGTTGACGCCGACGATGATGTCGTCCACTTCCAGGCCGGCGTCTTCCGCCGCCGAGCCCGGTTCGACTCGCGTAATCAGGGCGCCGCTGCTGACAGGCGAATTCAGCGCTTCAGCAACTTCGGGATTGATGTCGGCAATCGAGACGCCGAGCAGGCCGCGCCGGACTTCGCCAAAGTCGAGGATCTGGCGCATGATCGAACTCGCGATCTCCGTCGGCACGGCGAAACCGATTCCGACGTTGCCGCCTGTACGGCTGATGATGGCCGAGTTGATGCCGACGAGCTCGCCGCGTAGATTCACGAGCGCGCCTCCCGAGTTGCCGGGATTGATGGAGGCGTCGGTCTGGATGAAGTCTTCGTAGCCATCGCGACTGATGCCGCTGCGACCCAGCGCACTGACGATTCCCGATGTCACCGTGTGGCCCAGGCCGAACGGGTTGCCGATGGCGAGCACGAAATCACCCACCCGGACGCGCTCGGAATCACCGATCGGCATGTCGGTCAGCCCTTTCGCATCGACCTTGATGACTGCGATGTCGGTCGCAGCATCCGAGCCGACGATCTCTGCATCGAAGACTTCCCCGTCCATCGTCGAGATCTGGATCTGGTCGGCCTGGTCAACGACGTGGTGGTTGGTCAGGATATAGCCGTTCTCGGCGTCGACGATGACGCCAGAACCGGCGCTCGCGACCTCGCGTTGCCCGCCGCCCGGGACGTCCGGCAAGCCGAAAAAGCGCCGGAACGCTTCGTCGCCGAAGTGCCCGCCAGTGCTGACAGTCTGGCTCACTCGGATGTTCACGACGGCCGGCGATACCCGCTCCACGAGCGGCGCCAGGCTCGGCAGTTCTTCATCATTAACCATCGCCGGCAGAGCCGCCCATGTTGCCACGGACAAGACCAGCAGCAGGCCGGCGATCAGGGTTCGGAAATTAGTCATCATGTATTGCTTGCCTCAAGCTTTCGGAAGCCGATTTTCAGGGTACGGCACGGCGCCTGAATCGCCGGTGAATTCGCGATTATAGGCCCAATGCCATCGACACCGGTAAAGCGTGTGAGTTCCCGCGGGCCTGTCGACGAACAGATGCACGGGCGCGATCATCGGTCGCGCCCGTGCAAGGAATCGTCAGGCGGCCTGGACTTCGATGCGGCGCGCCTGGACCTGCGGCTGCTTCGGGATCGAGACCTCCAGGATACCGTTGCGGCAGTGCGCCGAGATATTCTCGGCATCGGCCGTATCCGGCAGGGAGAAACGGCGGAAGAATCGGCCGCTGACGCGTTCCATGCGCTGCAGCCCCGCATCTTCGCCGTGCCCCTCTTGCATGCGCCGGCCCGCGACAGTGAGAATGCCGCCGTCCATGCTGACTTCGATATCAGCCGGATCGACGCCCGGAACGTCCGCGCGCAGCACGAAACGCTCTTTTTCCTCGATGATGTCGACCGCCGGTACCCAGTCCGTCACGACCGCTTCACTGTCGCCGGCCGGAATATGGCGCGCGGCAAGCCGGTCGAGGTCCCGATGCAGCATGTCAACGATGCTCCAAGGCTCAAATCGTCTCAGATTCATGGTTCTATACTCCTTGCGAAAGGGTGTGTTCAGGCCATGCCGGCCCCACACGATTGCTGTTGCGCGCCTATCTGTGGGCTCGCTGGGGCAATTCAAGGCGCCGAAACGTGCGAATTTCGGCCTGTAATCCCTCGATTTGCGGCTGTCGCCGATTTCACTTAATGGCACTATATGTAGTGCTTCGTTGTTTTCACAAAAGTGTCACTTTTTTTTCTGTTTTTTTAAGGCAGAATCTTCGTTAAAGCTTTTAACTAACTGTTTTTAAATATATAAAGCACTCATAAAAAAATCAGCTAAACCCTTGACAGTGGCCTGCTACGGGCATAATCTTGACCGTGTTCGGACACAACATCTTGTGTCCAATTAACGAGGGTCTAGGGGCCACCTCTGAGACTCGCCGCGAGAAAATACACAAGCGGCGAGAGGGCACCTGTTTCCTCGCAAAACTTGGGGCACGCCACACATTCGGGGCCTCCGAAGGGAGTTTAGGGGAGTATTTTTGCCAATGAAGTCCGCCGTTCATCTGGATGCGCACACGGTCGCCGACATCAAATTTCAGCCAGCATCGCGCGATATCTGGGACGCCAAGTACCGGCTCGTTGCGAAAGACGGAACGAAGCTCGACGAGACGATCGACGACACCTATAAGAGAGTCGCGAGAGCGCTCGCAGACGTAGAAACCGAGTCGAAACGGGAGCACTATTTCAACGAATTCCTCTGGGCGCTCCGCAGCGGCGCGATACCTGCAGGACGCATCATGTCGAACGCGGGTGCCCTGGAACATAAGCCGGCCACGTCCACGATCAACTGCACGGTATCGGGTACCGTCGGCGACTCGATGGACAATATCCTGAACAAGGTGCACGAAGCCGGCCTGACTCTGAAGGCCGGTTGCGGCATCGGTTACGAGTTCTCGACGCTGCGGCCGAAAGGAGCGTACGTCACTGGTGCCGGTGCCTATACCTCCGGCCCCCTGTCGTTCATGGACATCTATGACAAGATGTGTTTCACGGTGTCATCGGCCGGTGGCCGTCGTGGCGCGCAGATGGGCACGTTCGATGTTGGCCATCCCGACGTCATGGATTTCATTCGCGCCAAGCGCGAAGACGGGCGCCTGCGCCAGTTCAACTTGTCGCTGCTCATCACTGACGAGTTCATGCAGTCCGTCATCAACGATGACGACTGGAGACTCGCTTTCCCGATCACGCGGAAGGAGATGGAGCAGGACGACCTCGACATTACCGACGACAGCCAGTTTGTTTGGCGGGAATGGCCGGAGGCGGGCAATTACGTGACCAATCCCGAAGGGCTGGTTGCTTGCAAGATCTACAAGACGTTGCCGGCGCGGCGGGTATGGGATGTCATTATGGCGTCGACCTACGATTTTGCCGAGCCGGGGTTCGTGTTGATCGATAAGGTCAACGAAATGAACAACAACTGGTTCTGCGAGAACATCCGCGCAACCAACCCGTGTGGCGAGCAGCCGCTCCCGCCCTATGGGTCCTGCCTGCTCGGCTCCGTCAATCTCACCCGTTTCGTGGGGGATGCGTTCACCGAGGACGCGCGGTTTGACTGGGAATCATTCCGCAAGGTCGTCAGGGTTTTCACACGAATGCTCGACAATGTGGTCGAGATCAACGGTCTGCCGCTGCCGCAGCAGCGCAACGAGATCCAACGCAAGCGCCGTCACGGGATGGGTTTCCTGGGCCTCGGCTCCGCAATCACGATGCTGCGTATGAAGTACGGTGACGAACAGTCCGTGAAATTCACGGAAGACGTGGCACGAGAGCTTGCGATCGCCGGCTGGGAAGAGGGCCTGCAGCTCGCGAAGGAGAAAGGGCCGGCGCCGATCATGAACGAGCAGTTCGAGGTGACGGAAGAGATGCTCGCGCGACGCCCGGAAATGCGCGGGGATGGTTACCGGGCCGGCGACAAGGTTCCCGGACGAATCCTGCACGCGCGCTATAGCCACTACATGCAGCGCCTGGCCGCGGAAGCGCCAGAACTGGTCAAGGAACTGTCGGAGACCGGGGCACGATTCACGCATCACAGTTCGATCGCACCGACGGGTACGATTTCTCTGTCGTTGGCCAACAATGCGTCCAACGGCATCGAGCCGAGCTTTGCACACCACTACTTCCGCAACGTGATCCGGCAGGGCAAGAAGACGAAGGAAAAGGTCGACGTATTCTCGTTCGAATTGCTCGCCTATCGCGAGCTCGTCGACAAGGAGGCACTGCCGCACGGTGCCCAGGACGGAACCGCGGGGAACAGCCTGCCGGACTACTTCATCACTGCGGAGGATATTTCGCCCACCGAGCACGTGGATATCCAGGCGGCGGCCCAGAAATGGATCGATTCGTCGATTTCGAAGACTGCCAACGTGCCGACCGACTATGCGTACGACGATTTCAAGGACATCTACCTGTATGCCTACAAGCAGGGCCTGAAAGGGTGTACGACGTTCCGCTTCAATCCCGAAGCATTCCAGGGCGTACTCGTGAAAGAGAAGGACCTGAAGAACACGGTCTATACGTTCACGCTGGAAGACGGTTCGACGATCGAGGTAAAGGGCGACGAAGAGATCGAGTACGATGGCGAGACGCACACCGCGGCCAATCTCTTCGACGCGCTCAAAGAAGGCTATTACGGAAAATTTTGAAGCAGTGCGCGGCGTCAGGCGCCTGTTGAGGAATTCATCACATGAAGATTGAGAAGAAAATCGTCGGCTACGCGGTCAAGCAGCCCACAGCGGAAGAGAAGAACGAGCGGCCCGAGCTTCGTCGCGAAGGCGGCGGAGGCAACCGTGCCGAAGTCATCCGGATGCACGAAAAGCTCGAGCGCCCCGAGATGCTGGTTGGTTCGACCTACAAGGTGAAGACGCCGGTGTCCGACCATGCAATGTACGTCACCATCAACGACATCGTGCTCAACGAGGGAACCGAGCACGAGAAACGGCGGCCGTTCGAGATCTTTATCAACTCCAAGAACCTCGATCATTACCAGTGGATTGTTGCACTGACGCGCATTATTTCGGCGGTTTTTCGCAAGGGCGGCGACGTTACGTTCCTCGTCGACGAGCTGAAAGCGGTTTTCGATCCGCGCGGTGGCTACTGGCAGTCCGGCGGCAAGTACATGCCCTCGATCATCGCGGAACTCGGGTATATCGTCGAGAAGCACCTGATTGCGATCGGGCTGCTCTCGCGGCAGGAACTCGACGAGGGTCAGAAGCAACTAATCGCCGAAAAGCGGGCTGAATTCGAAGAGTCGCGCAAGCAGCAGGATGCGTTCTCGACGAGCGAATTTCCGGAAGGGGCGCAGCTGTGCAAGAAGTGCAATACGGCGGCGGTCATCATGATGGACGGCTGTATGACCTGTCTTGCCTGCGGCGACTCCAAGTGCGGCTGAGTTCGTCTGAGGCGGCACCCCGCGGCGTCAACTAGAGCGCGGAATCTGCTCACGTATCGACGTGGACGATGCGCGACTCCGCGTTGCTTTAGCTTGCAGTGCATCCACCTAAGCAACACGGTGTACCTCTGAGGTGCTCGGATGTGACTGGTCGTGTTAAATTCGCGCCGTGACCTTATCGATCCCCGATTTTTCCGAGACACGCGTGGTCGTCGCCGGCGACGTCATGCTGGACCAGTACCTGTTCGGCGCGACGAGCCGAATATCGCCAGAGGCGCCCGTGCCCGTCGTGCATGTGCAAAAGACGGACGACCGGCCGGGAGGCGCAGCGAACGTTGCCGTGAACCTGGCGTCGCTCGGCGTGAGTACCCGCCTCATCGGTGCGGTAGGTAACGATGCGGCGGCGGACTCCCTGGAGACCCTGCTGACCGAGCACGGCATCGACTGCGATTTCGCCCGGGTTGGCGATCGCCCGACAATCACCAAGACGCGAGTGCAGAGCCGGGGTCAGCAGTTGATCCGGCTCGACCAGGAGAATCCCGCCGAACTCCGGGACAGCACCCTGGTCGACACGCTCGCCCGGACCGTTGCCGGCGCCGGTGCCGTTGTTCTTTCCGACTATGGCAAGGGTGCACTAACCGATGTGAGGAAGATGATCGCGCTGTGTCGCGAATCGGGCGTGCCGGTGCTGGTCGACCCCAAAGGTCGAGATTTCGAAAAATACCGCGGGGCGACGCTGCTGACCCCGAACCAGGGGGAGTTCGAAGCCGTGGCGGGGCACTGCAGCAGCGATGCAGATCTGACGGAACGCGGCTGGCAGATGGTCGAGGATCTCGAACTGACCGCGTTGCTGGTCACGCGCAGCGAGAAAGGCATGATGCTGCTGGAGACCGGCAATGAGCCGCTGTTTCTCTCGACCCAGGCACGCGAGGTCTACGATGTCACTGGCGCCGGCGACACCGTCATTGCCACGCTCGCGGGGGCACTGGCCAGCGGTCAGTCGCTTGCATCGGCGGCGGCGCTGGCGAACATCGCCGCGGGTCTCGTGGTTCGCAAGATCGGCGTTGCAACAGTGACGCCGGGCGAAATTCAGGTCGCACTGCACCAGCGCGGTCAGGGTGGGCGCGGCCTGGTTTCGCGGGACGAACTCCTGGTTCTTGTGGGCGAGGCGCGCGCGCGTAACGAGCGCATCGTCATGACAAACGGCTGCTTCGATATCCTGCACGCCGGTCATGTGGCCTATCTCGAGGAAGCGAAAAGCCTTGGCGACCGACTGATCGTTGCGGTCAACGACGACGACTCGGTCCGGCGCCTAAAGGGCGATTCGCGGCCGATTAACGCCCTCGAAGATCGCATGCTGGTACTGGCCGGTCTCGCGGCAGTCGACTGGGTAGTGCCGTTTGCGGACGACACACCTGCCGGATTGATCGCGGCCGTGCTGCCCGACGTACTCGTCAAGGGCGGTGACTACCGACCCGAGGAGATCGCGGGCGGCAGGGAAGTTCTGCAAAACGGGGGCGAGGTGCGAGTGCTCAGTTTTCGCGATGGTCATTCCACCAGCCGCATCATCGATAAGCTCGGCGGCTGAACGCGCCTGCGCTTTGCGAGTAACGCGTGCGCATACTTTATAACCTGCTGACTTACCTGCTTTACCTGCCGTATGTCGGCTATTGGCTGATCCGCGGCCTGACCAACCGCGCATACCTGCACCGCTTGGGCGAACGCCTCGGCATCGGCTATCCTCGGCTCGAAAGGTGTATCTGGGTTCACGCAGTTTCTGTGGGCGAAGTCGTGGCCGCGGTGCCGCTCATCCGCGCGCTGAGCAACCGCTATCCCGACCGGCCATTGCTCGTGACCACGGTGACGCCGACAGGAGCGGCGCGCGTTGACGCGCTGTTCGGCGACCAGGTCAGCCATACCTACATTCCCTTCGAAACCCCGCCGATGGTCAATCGATTCTTCGCAGCCACGAACCCGGAGGTCGCGCTGGTGCTGGAAACGGAGATCTGGCCAAACCTGTACCGGGGTTGCGGTGTGCGCGGCATCCCGCTGGTGCTGGTGAGTGCCCGAATTTCGCCGAAATCCGTGCGCAGCTACCGGCGTCTGTTACCGTTGTTTCGAGAGACCCTGTCGCACGGTATCGTCATCGCCGCGCAGAGCGATGCCGACGCGGAGCGATTCCTGTCGCTGGGCGCGGCGCCCGAGCGCACACGGGTCACCGGAAACATCAAATTCGACGTGGAGCTGGCCGTCGATCTCACGTTGCATGGCCGGGAACTGCGCAGCAAACTTTTCGGCGACCGCCCGGTCTGGATTGCGGCAAGCACGCATGAAGGAGAAGAAGAACTCGTGCTCGAGGCGCACCGGATACTGCTTGAGCAGCATCCCGATCTGCTGCTCGTGCTGGTGCCGCGTCATCCGCAGCGTTTCCAGGGCGTACGAGAGCTGGCGGAGAAGCTGCGCATGAGTGTGGTCGCGCGCACCGACGACGTGCCATGCGATGCAGCCACCCAGGTTTTTCTCGGCGATACGATGGGTGAACTGACGCTTTTCTATGCGGCTGCCGACGTCGCTTTCGTAGGTGGCAGCCTGGTGCCCGTCGGCGGGCACAACCTGCTGGAGCCTGCGGCGCTCGGGCTACCGTTGCTGAGCGGTCCGTATGTGTTCAATGCCCAGGAAATCGCCGACATGTTCGTTGCCAGGCACGCGTGCAAGATCGTGAACGACCCGACCGAACTGGCCGACGAGGTGGCCCGCCTGCTGTCGGATGCAGCGACCGCATCTCGCCTGGGTGATGCGGGACGCGACATTCTCGAACGCAACCGGGGCGCGCTGGCACGCCTGATGGCGATGATCGAGCCCCTGCTGGACTGAGCAGCGATTGCCCGGCCGTTTATTCCGTTTCCTGGCTGGCTTCCTCCACGAACTGCTCTTCCGGCGGCTTACGTGCGACCAGGAACGGCTCGAGGGTTTCGAGGTCCTGGACCTGCAGAGTCCCGGCTGCCTGCTTGAGCCGCATGACGTTCAAGAGATAGTCGTAGCGCGCCTGGTAATAATTGGTGATCGACTGGTAAAGGTTACGCTGCGACAGCAACACGTCCACGATGGTGCGCGTGCCGACGTCGAAACCCGCCTGGGTGGCATCGAGCGCGGTGCGGGCTGACGCCACGGCCTGTTGCAGCGCTTGCACGCGGCTGATCTCGGCCAGGACACCGAGGTAGGAATCACGGGTCTGCCGGTCCGTTTCGCGCGTGACGCGCTGCAGTTGCTCGCGCGACGCGCGATGGAGGTAGATGGCTTCCTTGACGCGCGACGAGGTCGTGCCGCCGGAAAAGATCGGCAGGGTGAACTGGATGCCGATGCTGTCTCTGTCGAAGTTGCTGTCGGCGGGGAGGGCACCAAAGCCGTTGAAGTTGTCCTGGTCCTGCTCGGAATCCGTCGCACCGATATTGGCGACGAGATCGACGGTCGGGTAGTGGCCATTGCGGCGGAAGGAGATTTCATCGCGAGCGAGGGCTTCGTCAAGCCGGCTCGAGACCAGGGCCAGATTCTGGCTCATTGCGAGGTCGAGCCACGCCTGTTCGCTTGCCGGGTCCGGGCTTTTCAAAGGCAGGTTTTCCGCGGGCGCCGCGAGTTCCCGGACATAGGAACCCGTTATCTCGCTGAGCAGGTAGCGTGCCGTCGCGAGCGAACGCTTCGCCGCGATTTCGTTCGCGACCGCCTGGTCGTACGCGGCCTGCGATTCCTGGACGTCGGTGATCGCGATCAGCCCGACCTCGAAGCGCTGCTTGGCCTGTTCCAACTGGCGGGCGATCGCGTTGCGGTCCGCGTGGATTGCAAGCAACCGGTCCTCGGCGCCGAGCACGTTGAAATAGGCTTGGGTCACGCGGACGATCAGGTCCTGCTGTGCCGCCTCACGATCGGCTTCGGCCCTGGCCACAACCTTGTCCGCCTGCCTGAGGCCCACGATCTGGTCCCAGCGAAACAGCGTCTGGCGCAGGTTGAAACTCCAGCGTGTGGTCTCGTCGCTGACCTCGGTCTGGAACGAGAACGGCACCACGACGAAGTTACCCGACCCCTCCGGCTGTTCGATGACCGTGTTCTGCACGCCTGAACCCTCGGACTCGGTCCTGGTCCAGTCGGCGTTGAAGCCGACCTGCGGCAGCAGCAGACCGCGCGCCTGCGGTTCTGCCTCCAACGCCGCCAGTCGGCGCGCCTCGGCTTCATGAATTCGCGGGTCGCTCTGCAGCGCCTGCTGGTAAATCTCCAGCAGCGTGGCCGCCTGGGCCGGTACGGATGCGGTGAGCAACGTGGCAGTGATCAGTAAAGGCCTGAAAATCTTTGTTTTTTGCATTCGTCTGTATTCCACGAGGTCCGGGGCTGGGGGCGCCGAGTCAAAGTGTTATAGTATACTACATCACTAAATCAGTTAGGGCAATCAATCCATGTTTCCACGTTTTCGGACGACCGCGGATTGTCGAAGTTCGCCTGATCGATCCGCCGCTGTCGCTACATCATAGATGCAGCATACGCTGAAGTGGTTTCTTCCGGGTGCAAATCATTGCCGCTGTCAGAAGACGAACTGCGGGGGCAACGTGCCATGCACGAGGGGGGCCAGCTCCGTCTCGAACAGGGCGTCGCTTTGCCAGTTGGCGCTGCCGCTGCGGCGCACGAGGCATGCCTCCATGACCGGCGGTGCGCCGACCACGACGAAGAGGCGGCCGTCAGGGCGCAGGGCAGCGACAAAGCGGGGATCGAAGGTCTCGATCGATCCCGTCACCGCGATCGCGTCGTAGTGATCGCCGGGCAGTTCGCGGGTCGCGTCCATGGTGTGCAGCACCACGTTGTCGATACCGGCACTTGCGAGTTTGCCTGCTGCGGAGCGTATGAAATCATCGTGGATATCGATGCTCGTCACGTTTGCAGCCAGTTTTGCAAGGCAGGCGGTCAGGAATCCGCTCCCGGTACCGATCTCGAGCACGTGGTCGTTCATGTGGAGATCGAGCGCCTGCAGCACGCGGCCTTCTACCGTGGGCGTCATCATGAACTCACCGTGCCCGAGCGGGATTTCCGTGTCGGCGAATGCCAGAGACCCGTAGGGAACGGGCACGAACGTCTCGCGCGGTACTGCCGACAGTACGGCAAGTACGGAATGATCCAGCACGGCCCACGCCCGCACCTGCTGGTCGATCATTTGTTGGCGTGCGAAATCGGTATTCATGCTTTAGTCGCTCAAGAATTTCCCGGTTGCGCTACAACACCTTGCCACCGATTATGGTGAATCAAGGCAGTCGGCCTCGGCCACTGGGATATGCTTACAGATGCCTTATTTTAAGGCGCTTCCAACCTCGTGGTCGCACCGGCGACGACAAGGTTCGAGAGACTAATAATAACAAATGATCACTGAGCGGCATCACATTTGGCACAACCCGATTGCGTCTGCATTCGCGCTGCGGTTGAATCGTGCGGCAGTGGCCCCGAGCGCCAGTACCGGAGCCTGATATGGAGTCCGTGACGCTCATCGAGGTCGTGCTGGGGTTCCTGCTGCTGACGGTAACCGTTGGGCTCATCGCTGTAGCGGTCGCGCGGCAGCGGCTAAAAAGACGAATCCGGAGGCTCTGCAAGGAACTGGTTGAAGTGGCGGGCGATGCTTCGGTCGGTCACCGCCTGAGTGTGGACGGCAACCGCGATTTGGCGGATCTGGCCATTACCATCAATCGGCTGTTCGACGCCCTGGGTGAGCGTGACCAGATGATCCAGGATCGGGACCGGTTGTTCCGCGACTTCGCGCGAACGCTGCCGGAAATCGTGCTCATTCACAACGCGAAAATCCTTTTGGCGAACGACTCGGCGGCGTCTCTGGTGGGGCTGGAGCCCGCGCAACTTGTGGGCCGGGATGTCGTAGACCTCGTCAAACCCGCCTACCGGGCCTTGTTCCGCAAGTCTGTGACGCGCCATCTCGAGGGTCAGGAGGCGCCCCGGCGGTTTGAAATACAGCTCATCAATGGCGGGCGGGCCGGGCTCTGGGTTGAAGCGCAAACGTCGAAGATCGAGTTTCACGGGCGGCCCGCGATTCTGACTGTGGCTCGCGATGTGAGCCATCGGAAGAGCCTCGAGGTTTCCCTGTCGCGCAGCAAGCGCGCGGCGCAATACACCCTCGAGTCCATCGGCGAAGGCATCATCACCACCGATAATGACGGTCATATCGACTATATGAACCGCGCTGCGGAGACGCTGATCGGCACCAGCCGGGACGATGCCGCAGGCCATAAGGTCGGCGAACTCTTCACCCTCGTCGACGATTCCGACCGGCGTCCGCTCGGAGATCCGGTCGAGCGATGCCTCGCGATGCGCCGCCGGGTCAACATGGGACGACGCGCGGTCATGGTTATCCAGGATGCCGAGGACGAGCATTCGGTCGAGCTGTCGGCATCGCCCATCCGCGGTCCGGGTGAGAGCATTTCGGGTTCCGTCGTCGTCTTCCACGACGTCGGGGAATTGCGAGGCCTGACGCGCAAGATGAGCTACCAGGCTACTCACGACCCACTGACCGGTCTGGTCAACCGCCGCGAATTCGAACGCCGCTTGGACGAGGCGATGGATTCGGCACATGCCGAAGAAGCGGTGCACATGCTGTTCTACATGGACCTGGATCGCTTCAAGGCAGTGAACGACAGTTGCGGCCATCTTGCGGGGGACAACATGCTCCGCGAGGTCGCGAAGCTCATCAAGAACCAGGTGCGCGACTCGGACTACGTGGGAAGGCTCGGCGGCGACGAGTTCGGTGCGCTGCTGATCGGTTGTCCAATCGACAAGGCGCGGCAGATCGCGATGGATATGTGCAATGCAGTCGCCGACTACCGTTTCGTGTGGAAGGACAAGATCTTCAATATCGGGATATCCATCGGCCTCGTCGAGATAAGCCATGTCAGCGGCACCGTCCAGGACGTGATGAGTGCGGCAGATTCGGCATGCTACGTCGCCAAGCAGGAAGGGCGCGGCAAGGTCCATATCTATTCTGCGCGGGATGAGGCCGTAGCCAGGGAGCGAGGCGATATCCGCTGGCTGCAAGAACTTCAGACCGCACTGCACGACGATTCCTTCGAGCTCGCGGTGCAACCGATCATTGCCATGTCTCGCGGCGCCGACTCCGGTCCGGTCGTGGAAGTGCTTATCAGGCTGCCGGGTCGCGGCAGCGAGTCCGATACCGCGGACTTCCTGCGTCCCGCGCAGCGGTACCAGCTTATGCCGCAGATCGATCGCTGGGTCGTCAATGCAACGCTGACCGCGATCGCGAGCGGGGAATTGAAGGTCGCCGGCCGCCGCAGCTGCGCCATCAATCTCTCCGGTCAGACCATCGCAGACGATGCGTTCCTGGGGTTCGTGGTGGACGCGCTCGATCGGACCGGCGTCGCGCCGTCGATGATCTGTTTCGAAGTCACGGAGAGGGCCATCCTGGAAAACGTGAAGCAGGCGCAGCGTTTCATCGAGGTATTGCACGGTATAGGCTGCGAGTTCTCATTGGACGACTTTGGAAGCGGCATGGGCTCGTTCTCTAGTCTCAAGCATCTGCCGATCGACTACCTGAAGATAGACGGCAAGTACACGCACAACGTGCAGACCGACGAGGTGAACCAGGAGATGGTAGCGGCGATGATCAAACTGGCCCGTGCCATGGAGTTCCGTGTCGTTGCGGAGCAGGTCGAACGGCAGGAGGACTTCGACTGGCTGCGGGATGTCGGCGTTGACTACGTGCAGGGTTACTTCGTCGACCGGCCCGAGATCCTGGGAGCGGCGCGCGCGGGTGCGTATCGCAAGCTCAACCTGTAGAAGCAGTTCTCGAACCACGACCGTCTCGCGGGCCCAGGCCCACTCATGCTACGAAGACGTTCCAAGAAAAAAGCCGCCCGGCGGTTGCCGGGCGGCTTCTCATACTTACTTCCGCCGCCGGTCAGCCGAGCAGCGGAACGATCAGTAACGCAACGATGTTGATGATTTTGATGAGGGGGTTGATAGCGGGACCGGCCGTATCTTTGTACGGGTCGCCGACGGTGTCGCCGGTCACGGCCGCCTTGTGAGCGTCGGAACCCTTGCCGCCACAGTTGCCGTCCTCGATGTACTTCTTGGCGTTGTCCCAGGCACCACCGCCCGCCGTCATGGAGATGGCGACGAACAGGCCGGTGATGATAGTGCCGAGCAATAATCCGCCGAGCGCTTTCGGGCCGAGCAAAATGCCCACGGCGAGCGGCACCATGATCGGCAGCAGGGAGGGTACGATCATCTCCTTGATCGCCGCCTTGGTCAGCAGGTCGACAGCGCGGCTGTAATCCGGTTTGCCGGTACCTTCCATGATGCCCGGGATTTCCTTGAACTGGCGGCGAACCTCGGTTACGACCGAGCCCGCTGCACGACCGACCGCTTCCATGGCCATCGAGCCGAACAGGTAGGGGACCAGGCCGCCGATGAACAGACCGATGATCACGAGGTGGTCGTCGAGCTGGAAGACCGCATCGATACCCTCTCTGCTCAATGCATGGGTGTAGTCGGCGAACAGGACCAGGGCCGCCAGGCCCGCCGAACCGATGGCGTAGCCTTTCGTCACGGCTTTCGTCGTGTTGCCCACGGCGTCGAGCTGGTCGGTGATGTTGCGTACGTCCGGGGGCAGATCCGACATCTCGGCGATGCCGCCGGCGTTGTCGGTGATCGGGCCGAACGCGTCGAGTGCGACGACGATGCCGGTCATGGACAGCATGGTCGTGGCCGCAATCGCGATGTTGTACAGGCCGGCGAGCATGTCACCTTCGGGGGCCAGCGCGAACGCGCCCCAGATGCTGGCGCACACGGCAAGCACCGGCAGCGCGGTCGCCTTCATCGAAATGCCGAGGCCTGCGATGATGTTGGTGGCGTCACCCGTGAGCGAGGCATTGGCGATGGTCCTCACGGGCTTGAACTCGGTGCCCGTGTAGTACTCGGTGATCATGACCATGGCGGCCGTGAGCGCGAGGCCGATGAGCGCCGAGCCGAAGATGCCGGTCGCGTTGCCGCTCGGGCCCATCATCATGTTCGTTATGGGGTAAAACGCGATGGCGGCCAGTATGCCGGCAGCAATCATGCCCTTGTACAGCGCACCCATGATCTTGCCGCCGTCGGACGTCTTGACGAAGAAAGTGCCGATGATCGAAGCCACGATGGACACCGCGCCGAGGACCAGCGGGTAGACCACGGCAGACGAACCGACTTCGCCGACGAGCATGCTGCCGAGCAGCATCGTCGCGATGATGGTGACCGCGTACGTCTCGAACAGGTCGGCGGCCATGCCGGCGCAGTCGCCGACGTTGTCGCCCACGTTGTCGGCGATCACGCCCGGGTTGCGGGGGTCGTCCTCGGGGATGCCGGCTTCGACCTTGCCCACGAGGTCCGCGCCGACGTCGGCGCCCTTGGTAAAGATGCCGCCGCCCAGTCGGGCAAAGATGGATATCAGGGAGCCGCCGAAGGCCAGGCCGACGAGCGCGTGGATTGCCTTGTCGGCGCTGGCGCCCATGCCGGTCAGGAGCAGGTAGTAACCGGCCACGCCCAGCAGGCCCAGGCCGACGACGAGCATGCCCGTGATGGCGCCGCCCTTGAAGGCGATGTTCAGTGCCGGATTGACCCCCTTGGTCGCAGCCTCGGCCGTGCGCACGTTGGCGCGCACCGACACGTACATGCCGATGTAGCCCGCGAGGGCGGAGAAGATTGCGCCGATCGCGAAACCGATGGCCGTGTACCAGTCCAGTGCGATCCCGAGAATGAGGAACAGCACCACGCCGACGATGGCGATCGTCCCGTACTGCCTGTTCATGTAGGCGCTGGCGCCTTCCTGGATGGCTTGTGCGATCTGCTGCATCCGGTCGTTGCCGGCCGGTTGCTTGAGAATCCACTGTGAAGAAATGATCCCGAACAGTACGGCAAGGCCGCCCGCACCGATCGAGAGCCACAGGGCTAACTCGTTACTCATTAGATTGTCTCCCGACTCTTTTTAGTTTGCGGATCGAACGAATTCGCCGCCGGCACGCAATGGCGCCGACTTTGTTCTTGTGTTCGACCGGTTTTGAATGATCTGATCGCGGGCCGCGTTCCCCATAACGCTCGAAGGCCGACCCCCGACCGGGCGCGCATCATACCACAAATTTCGTCTTTAGCTGCGGTGCAACAGAAACGTTTCTCAGTTCCACGTATTTTGGTAAGCCATTGACGTACGGAGGATAATCCTCACCTCGGATCAGTGGCTGCAGGTAACGGCGTGCTGCCTCGGTGATACCGAAGCCGTCTTTTGTGATGAATCGTGCCGGCAGCATCTTCTCCTTGTTGGCGACCCGGGATAGCGGCGCTTCGTCGATTCGCCAGCGATAGGGCTTGTCCGAGATCCGCTTGATGACAGGCATGACCGCGGTCTTGCCTTGCAGGGCGAACTCCACGGCGGCCTTGCCGACCGCGTAGGCCTGCTTCACATCGGTTGCCGACGCGATGTGTCGCGCCGAGCGCTGCAGGTAGTCCGCTACGGCATAGTGGTATTTGAAGCCCAGGTTGTCGCGAACCATCTGGGCGACGACGGGCGCAACGCCGCCGAGCTGCGCATGACCGAATGCGTCCCTGGTGCCCGCCTCGGCGAGAAACTTGCCGTTCTTGTAGCGCGCCCCCTCGCTGACGACGATGACGCAATAGTCGTAGCGATTCACGCATTCGCGCACTCGCTTCAGGAATGCACGCTTGTTGAAGGGCACCTCGGGGAACAGGATGATGTGTGGCGCATCCTCGGGCTTGCTGCCCGCGAGTCCGCCCGCTGCTGCGATCCAGCCGGCATGGCGTCCCATGACCTCGAGAATAAAGACTTTCGTGGAAGTCTTCGCCATCGACAGCACGTCCAGGGCGGCCTCCCGAGTCGAGACGGCCACGTACTTTGCGACCGACCCGAATCCGGGGCAGTTGTCGGTGACCGGCAGGTCGTTGTCGACGGTCTTCGGAATCCCGAGGCATTGCACCGGAAAGCCCATCGTTTTGGCAATCTGGGACACCTTGTGCGCGGTGTCCATCGAATCATTGCCGCCGTTATAGAAGAAATAGCCGATGTCGTGAGCGCGGAATACTTCGATCAGGCGCTCGTACTCGGCGCGGTTCTGCTCGATGCCTTTGAGCTTGTACCGTGCCGAGCCGAATGCCCCTCCCGGGGTATGGCGCAGAGCTGCGATCGTGCTGGCGCGCTCCTTGCTGGTATCGATCATGTCCTCGGTGAGCGCCCCGATGATGCCGTTGCGGCCGGCATAGACGTTGGCGATCTGCGTGCGATGTTTCCGGGCTGTCTCGATGACCCCACAGGCCGTGGCGTTGATCACGGCGGTCACACCGCCGGACTGGGCATAAAACGCATTTCTTCCGGGCATTCTTCGGCTCCCTGTGGCTGGTGTTCTTGAGGCGCAACAGCATAGCGGAAAGCCGCGGAGGGATCACGAAGTGCTGCCTTAGTCGAATTGACCTCGCACGACGTTGCCGGTAGCGTCGCCAGACAACCGGGGTATCTGCCCGGTTGCCTTCATTGAACCGTTTCGGGAAAGAAAAATGCGAATTGTTTTGCTGGGTGCGCCGGGGTCGGGAAAGGGTACTCAGGCCAAGAAACTCGAGGCCGACAGAAAGATCCCTCAGATATCGACGGGCGATATGTTGCGCGAAGCGGTTGCTGCTGGCACTCGCTTCGGTGCGAAGGCCAAAGAAATCATGGAGGCAGGCGAGCTCGTGTCCGACGACATCGTGCTGGGCATTATCAGCGAGCGCCTCGGTAAGCCAGATGCCGAAGACGGCTTCATACTCGACGGCTTCCCGCGCACGAGGCAGCAGGCTTCCGATCTCGAGGAACTGCTCGATGAACTCGAGGTGCCGCTGGATGCGGCAGTGCTCATGGACGTCGACTTCGACATCCTGATGAAGCGCCTGACCGGCCGCCGGACCTGTTCTCTGACCGGCAAGCTGTTGAACATCTACTTCTCTTCGCAGGAGGAGATCGACGAATGCCTGAAAGCGGGCGGCGAACTCCTACAGCGCGAGGACGACAACGAGCAGACGATACGCAGCCGGCTCGACGTCTACAGGGAACAAACCGAGCCCGTCATCGACTACTACCGGGAGCGCGGCAAGCTCAGGACCATCGACGCCGAAGGCGCGGTCGACGACGTGTTCGAGAGGCTGCAGGGCGCGCTATAAGAGCTGCAGCAGCCGCTCACCAATGAGCGGTCGGCGCCAGCCCTGAAACACGCGTGAGTGCGTGTTGCTCGACAGGACCACGCTCGACAATTCCCTGCGCGGTGCGACCAGCTCCGGACTGATCCCGAGTTCCTCCGCGCACTTTGCGACGGCCGCCTGCATGGTCTTCAGCAACTTTTTCTGTTGTTCGTTCGGCGCCGGAGGTGGCCGGTAGTCGTGGTCGTCTTCCGCCGAACGCGCCACGACGGCCAGTAATTCCGCGCCGGCACGACTTACGAGCTTCGCGGGCAAGCCGTCGACACCGCGCAGAGCTGCAATGGTCTCCGGCAATTGCTGGGCAATTTCGAGTAAAGCGCTGTCCCTGAGAATCCACTGACGGGGCCGGTTTCGGCGTGCGGCCTCGGTCTCCCTCCATACGGCGAGCCGTTCGGCCACCGACCGTCGTCGTCCGCGCAGGTTTCGCGCTCCCTTGAGCCGTTCTATCGCCTGGGCCTCGTCGAACGCGTACAGCGATTCGTCCAGCAGCAGCCGGGAATCCTGCTCTGCCCACTCCTTCCTGCCGGCTTTCTGGAGGCGGTCAACGAGCAACTCGTGGGCCGGCAGCAGGTACTCGACGTCCTCGACCGCATAATGCAAAAGCGCGTCCGGAAGCGGACGCTGCGACCAGTCTGCGCGCGTGTGCGACTTGGGGATGTCGATGTCGAAAAGCGCCTTTACCAGACCGGCGTAACCCATCTGCGGCTGCATGCCGAGCAGGCCGGCCGCAATCTGCGTATCGAAGAGGCGACTCGGTATCGCGCCCGCGCTTTGGAAGACGACCTCGATGTCCTGGCGCGCCGAGTGGACGACCCAGGTCTTGCGGAAGGTTTCGTCCCAGAAGGACTGCATCGGATTTCCTGCGAGCGGGTCGATGCAATAGACGCGGTCCGGCGCCGCAACCTGCAACAGGCAAAGCTGTGCGAAGAACGTCCTCTCGCGGATGAATTCCGTGTCCACCCCGAGGTGTGTGCAGGCATGGAGGTCGGACGTGATCGTGTCGGGTTCGTCGACGAACGTAAACGCAGGCATCGGGTGTCGCAGGGGTGGGCTTCGGCTCGGAAGATTAACATGCGATCATTGTTCTATCGACGGCAATCGTGTTCCGCCGTGCAGGCATTTATCAGAACGCTTTTCGAGATCGTCACGATACGCAAGGGACCGGACGCGATTCCGTATTCGTGGCTGTTGCTTAACGTTGCCACCGCGATGTGGTTCCTGCCGCTGCTTGCGCTGGTGGCGGTCGTCAAGGACTTCGGTCGTTCGGCCGTCGCCGTGCTGGTGGCTGGCTGGGGGTTGAGCCTGGTCTGTTACGCCTTCGTGATCATGCTGGCCGGGTATCGCTATCGGCTGTTGCAGTCGCTTACCGCTATCATCGGCTGCGGCGCGATTATTTTCTTCGCCCAGGTGGCGAGCCTCATCGTCACGTCCCTCCTGCTTGGCGCCGCCGTGGCCGAGATCGTTGTCGACCTGCTCCTGTTCTGGTCGGTCTACGTAAAGGGACACATCGTTTCGCGTGCGATCAGCCGTGAGTGGTACGTGGGGATGGTCATTGCAATTGCCGTGTTCCTTTTACAGTATGCGTTTACCAAGGCGGCGGTGACCGCATCCTGAGTTCTTGCATGCACATACACATACTCGGCATCTGCGGCACCTTCATGGGCGGCATAGCGGCACTGGCGAAGGCGGCCGGGCACGAAGTCACCGGCTGTGACAGCGGCATCTACCCGCCGATGAGCACGCAGCTCAAGAAGCTCGGTATCGACATCCACGAGGGATTCGACGCGGATCAGCTCAAATCACCGCCAGACTGTATTGTCGTCGGGAACCTGGTCAGTCGCGGATTCGATGTCGTGGAGGCCATGCTGGACCGGGATATTCCCTTCCAGTCCGGCCCGCAGTGGCTCGCCGAGAACGTATTGCGCGGGCAGCACGTGTTCGCGGTGGCGGGTACCCATGGCAAGACTACGACCGCCAGTCTGCTGGCCTGGATACTCGAGGACGCGGGCCTGCAGCCAGGGTTCCTGATTGGTGGCATACCCGCCAATTTCGGGGTATCGGCGCGCTTCGGCGGCGGCAACTGCTTCGTCGTCGAGGCCGACGAATACGACACGGCATTCTTCGACAAGCGTGCCAAATTCGTGCATTACCGGCCGCGTACGCTGATCCTCAATAATCTCGAATACGACCACGCGGATATCTACAGGGACCTCGATGCGATCTCGTGGCAGTTTCACCAGCTGTTGCGAACCGTGCCCGGGTCCGGCCGCATCGTGTTGAACGCGGCCGACAGGAATATCGCCGACGTCGTCGACATGGGATGCTGGACACCGACGGAGTCGTTTTCGCTGGAAAAGGATGCCGACTGGCGCGGGGAATTCGTCGATGCCAGCGAACGCCGTATCCGTGTCGGCGATCCGTGGGGAGGCTCTGCCGAGTCGCGTTGGCCGCTCGGCGGCGCGCACAATCTCGAGAATGCCGTAGCGGCTGTCGCGGCCGCCTACTCGGCTGGCGTCGAGCTTGTTCGGGCGGTGGACGCACTGTCAAGGTTCGAAGGCGTCAAGCGACGCATGGAACGTACCGCCACGGTCGGCGATATCGCGATCTACGATGATTTCGCCCATCATCCCACGGCGATCAGGCGCACGATTGCGGCCTTGAAACGGCGTTATCCGGGCAACCGCCTGGTCGTGGCGATCGAGCCGCGGTCGAACACGATGAAGCTCGGCGTTCACAACCAAGAGCTCGCGCAATCCCTCGAGCAGGCCGACATGGTCTGGATGTACCGTCCCGCAGAAATGGGCGAGGACTTCGATGCGGCGCTCGCGCCGCTCGGCAAGAAGCTGCGCGTATTCCGTGACTACGACGAACTCGTCGGCGACATGTCCACCCGGGTGCTCGCCGGGGACCAGGTCGTGTTCATGAGCAACGGGGGGTTTGGCGGCGCCCGCCAGACGTTCACGGCAGTCCTGCAGCGCACGCGCGGCGCCTGACAACTACCGCCGTGCGCCTTCCTTTCTGAGATTCAAGCCGGGGCCGTTCGCCGGCCGGGACCGGGGCAACTATACTTGGGGTGTGTTCGGATTCTGGTCTGCGTCGTGCGCGTACCCCTTTTTCCTCTCAATACGGTCCTGTTTCCCGGCGGGCCGCTGCCTTTAAGGATCTTCGAGCCACGCTACCTCGACATGATCAGCCGCTGCATGAAGGACGACAACCCGTTCGGTGTCGTCCTGATTCGCGAGGGCGGTGAGGTCGGGCCGGCGGAAACCTACGATATCGGCACGCTGGCTCGCATCGTCGACTGGTACCAGGGCAGTGACGGACTGCTGGGCGTGACGGCGCGCGGCGAGCAGCGCTTCCGGGTGCTGTCGTCGCATCGCGAATCGGACGGGCTCAACGTCGGTGAAATCGAGGTCCTGCCCGCAGAAAGCGAGGTGCCGTTACCCGAGGAATACCGGCCGATGGCGGCGATATTGTCAGGGGTTCTCGACGATCTCGGGCGGCTCTACGAGGACCTGGAGCGACGGCTGGACGATGCCGGCTGGGTGACCAACCGTTTCGTCGAGATCCTGCCCATCGACCTCGCGGAAAAACAGCTCTGCCTGGAGCAATCCAACCCGGTCGAGCGCTTACGGCTCGTACAGGAAGTGCTGAAGCACGTCCGCAGCCCGATGGGTACGGGCTGACCGCTATAGCGTCGCGAAGACTCTTCGGGCGGCGTCGAGCGTCTGTTCGATCTCGCTATCGCCATGCGCCGCCGATACGAACCCGGCTTCGAAGGCGGAAGGCGCGAGATACACGCCCTCATCCAGCATGCCGTGGAAGAACGTCTTGAAGCGCCCGATGTCGGCGGCCGCGACCTGCGTGAAACTCCGCACCGGACCCGAATCGGTGAATACGAAGCCGAACATGCCGCCCTCTTGTTCGACGCATAGGCCGATACCGGCATCGGCTGCCGCGGCGGCGAGGCCGTCCGTCAGCTGCTTCGTGCGCTCGCCGAGCTGCTCGTAGAATCTGGGATTGTCGATGAGTTCGAGCGTCGCGAGCCCGGCAGCCATCGCGACCGGGTTGCCTGACAATGTCCCGGCCTGGTACACGGGGCCGTCGGGTGCGAGGCTCGCCATGATGTCGCTGCGGCCACCGAAAGCCGCGGCGGGCATGCCACCACCGACGACCTTGCCGAGCGTGGTCAGGTCGGGCTCGATTCCAAACAGCGCCTGTGCACCGCCTTTGGCGACCCGAAACCCGGTCATCACCTCGTCGAAAATCAATACGGCACCCGTGTTACTGCAGGCTTCCCGTAATGACTCGAGGAACCCCGGCAGGGGCGGCACCATGTTCATGTTTCCGGCGATCGGCTCGACGATTACGCAGGCGATTTCGGCCCCGAGCTCATCGAATGCCTGGCCGACTGCCTCGATATCGTTGAACGGCAGCGTGATCGTGTGGGCAGCAAGTTCGGCAGGCACGCCCGGGGAGCTCGGGACGCCAAGCGTCAGTGCGCCGGAGCCCGCCTTGATCAGCAGGGAGTCCGAATGTCCGTGGTAGCAACCCTCAAACTTGACGATCTTGTCGCGCCCTGTGTGACCCCGCGCCAGGCGAATCGCACTCATCGTCGCTTCGGTGCCCGAACTCACCATGCGCAGGCGTTCGATCGACGGCACGAGTTCGGTGATTTTGGTTGCGATGCTTGTTTCGAGCAAGCAGGGAGCACCGAAACTGAGACCACGGCGCGCTGTCTCGGTTACGGCTTCCAGCACGGCGGGGTGTGCATGACCTAGAATCATCGGCCCCCACGAGCCCACGTAGTCGATGAAACGACGGCCGTCCTCGGACTCGACACAGGCGCCGCTGGCGCTCTTGAAAAAAACCGGCTCTCCACCGACGCTCGCAAATGCGCGTACCGGTGAATTGACACCCCCCGCAATGACCTTGCGGGCGTCTGTAAACAAACTCATTCGATTCCTCTCCGCTCGTGCATCTGCGTAATCCTGACGCCGCGCTGCTCAAGCAGCCGCGGTACGCCGTCCTCCCCGACAAGGTGCAAGGCCCCGACGATTACCAGGTAGTCCTCGCCGTCGTCCAGCAGCTCATCGATCGTGTTCACCCATAGCCGATTACGGTCTGCGACGACTGCATCGTAGAGCTCAGGGTACCCGGAAACTTCGTCCAGCAAGGTCTGTTCGAGGTAGTCAATGTCACCTGAACGCCATGCCAAAATCAAATCATCCATGATCTCGCGGATGACCGCGCTCTCGGCGAGCGTCTGCATGAGGAGTTCCCGTTGCGCCCCGAGCGAGAGGCCGTCAAGATAGCCGAGCTGCTGTTCCACGGTTTCCAAGCCGAGTATCTCCTTGCCGTCGCTCGAGGCCTTCTTGAGCAGGTGCATCTCAACGCCGTAGGCCGGGTTGAAGCCGATGCGTGCGAGCATCAGTTGCTCGACCGTGATCGCTGCGAACCAGGGTTCGGTGCGTTCCAGCATCTCGAGCGGGATCTCCAGTTCCGCCGCCTTGGCCGCCGCCTCAGTGTAGAGTTCCTCGCCCATCACCTCGCGTAACGATGTGCCTTCCTCGAGCATCCCGAGCCGGTTGATCGTCGACTGCATGAACAGGGGATCGAGATCGTCCATGTCGAGTTCCATGTACAGCGTCTCAGCATCCTCGTAGACGTCGCCGATAACCCGCGGAAGCGGATGGTCCTGCTCGCGCAGAAAGTGGATCGAACCCAGCAGGTACACCCGGTTGGTGATGCCCTCGGCCATCCACATGGTGACCGGGCCGGCAGAATCGGCGAGTCCGGGGACGGGCAGCAGCCACAACAGGGCCGCAGCGAAGCGGCTAGGCATTGGTCACCCAGACCAGTCCAGTGGCGACGCTGCCATCCGGCCGAAGCTCGATGCACCGGTAAGCCGGCGGTCTGTCGTCCACCGCGAACTCGTCGGTGTGCGGCAGGAACTGGCGGCAGGTCGACGGTGTGGCGATCAAGCGGATACCTTCGTGCACGGCGTCGTAGTCCTGATGAACGTGGCCGAAGATCGCCGCCCGCACCCGGCCCGAGGCGGCGGCGCGCGCCAGGAACTCGTCGCCGTTGTCGAGGCCGACGGAATCCAGCCATTGGCTCCGCATCGGCACAGGCGGGTGATGAAGACAGATCATTACGTGTTCCGCCTGGCTGGCTTCGATCGTTGTATCCATGCGGCGCAGTTCGCTTTCCGCGATCCTGCCGCCCGCGCGACCTTTTACACAGCTGTCGATGCCCACGACCAGCCAGTTGCTCTCCTCCCGGGCGCCGCAATAGGTGAAAGGCGGGTCCGGCAGCACGTGGCGCATCAACTGCGGCACGTCGTGATTGCCGGGCACGCAGAAGACGGGAAGCCCGAGCACGGACACGAGGTCGCGGCAATGGGCGTACGCCGCGGCCGAGTCGTCCTGGACGATATCGCCCGTCAGGGCGACGAGGCGCGCCGCGAAACTGTTTTCGCGGTAATGCGCGAGAACCGACTGCAACGTGTCGAAGGTTACCGCGCCGCGCAGGGAGCCGTTCCTGTCGGCAAACAGATGCGGGTCCGTAAGATGCAGGACCCGCACCGGATCAGGTGATTCGCGAATGTGCCCCGACCTCAAGCCGTGTCAACGGTATGCATGATAGCGACAGTACGAGGCCGCGGGCAATTCGAGCCGCGGCCCCTAGTAGCGGTAGCTGTCCGGCTTGTAAGGACCTTCCTTCGCGACACCGATGTACTTGGCCTGCGCGTCGGAAAGCGGAGTCAGGCGGGCGCCGATCCGGTTGAGGTGCAGGTGCGCGACTTTCTCGTCGAGATGCTTCGGCAGTACGTAGACCTCGTTCTCGTACTGGTCGCCGTTCTGCCACAGTTCGATCTGCGCCAGGACCTGGTTAGTGAACGAGTTCGACATGACGAAGCTCGGATGGCCCGTTGCACAACCCAGGTTCACGAGCCGCCCTTCGGCCAGCAGGATCAGTCGCTTGCCGTCCGGGAAGATCACATGATCGACCTGCGGCTTGATATTGTCCCACTCGAATTTCTTGAGGTACTCGACGTCGATCTCGTTGTCGAAGTGCCCGATGTTGCAGACGATCGCCTCGTTCTTCATGCGCTCCATGTGCTCGCCGGTCACGACGTGGTAGTTGCCGGTGGCCGTCACGACAATGTCAACCTGGTCGCAAACCTCGTCGAAACGGACCACGCGATAGCCTTCCATCGCCGCCTGCAACGCGCATATGGGGTCGATCTCGGTGATCCAGACCGTAGCGCCGAGCCCGCGCAGCGATTGCGCAGAGCCCTTGCCGACGTCGCCGAAGCCGCAGACGACGGCAATCTTGCCTGCGATCATCACATCGGTGGCGCGCTTGATGCCATCGACGAGGGATTCCCGGCAGCCATAGAGGTTGTCGAACTTGGACTTGGTCACCGAGTCGTTGACGTTGAAGGCAGGACAGCCCAGGCTGCCGTCTTTCATCATCTCGTAGAGCCGGTGGACACCGGTCGTCGTTTCCTCCGACAGGCCTTTCACGTCGTTCAGCAGCTCCGGATACTTGTCGTGCATGACGAGCGTCAGGTCGCCGCCATCGTCGAGCAGCATGTTGGGGCGCCAGCCGTCCGGACCGTGAATGGTCTGCTCGACGCACCACCAGTACTCTTCTTCGGTTTCGCCTTTCCACGCGAATACGGGGACGCCCGCTGCCGCGATCGCCGCGGCGGCGTGGTCCTGCGTCGAGAAAATATTGCAGGACGACCAGCGGATCTCCGCGCCGAGCGCCTGCAGCGTCTCGATGAGGACGGCCGTCTGGATCGTCATATGCAGGCAGCCGGCGATGCGGGCACCCTTGAGCGGCTGCTTGTCCGCATATTCTTCGCGCAGCGCCATCAGTCCGGGCATTTCCGTCTCGGCGATCGCGATTTCCTTGCGGCCCCAGTCGGCGAGGCTGATGTCTTTGACCTTGTAGTCCGGCGTCTGGATGGCAACGGGTTCGCTGCTCATGGTTGTCTCCTGTAGTCTGTCTGTCAGGCCGCTGCGGCGCCCTTGAGCGCCTCGGCCTTGTCCGTCTTTTCCCATGGCGCGTCGATGTCTTCGCGGCCGAAATGGCCATACGCCGCCGTGGGCTTGTAGATGGGCCGCACGAGGTTCAGCATCTTCAGGATGCCGTACGGCCTGAGATCGAAATGCTCGCGGATGAGTTCCGTCAGGCGTGCGTCCGAGATCTTGCCCGTGCCGAAGGTGAACACGCTGATGGACGTCGGCTCGGCAACCCCGATTGCATACGACACCTGCACCTCGCAGCGGTCCGCGAGTCCGGCCGCGACAATGTTCTTTGCAACGTAGCGCGCGGCGTAGGCGGCCGAGCGGTCGACCTTGGACGGGTCCTTGCCCGAGAAAGCGCCGCCGCCATGGCGTGCCATGCCGCCGTAGGTATCGACGATGATCTTGCGCCCGGTTAGCCCGGCGTCACCCATCGGGCCGCCGATCTCGAAACGCCCGGTAGGGTTGATGTGGAACTTGGTGTTCGTGCCGATCCATTCCGCCGGCAATACGGGCTTGATGATCTCGTCGATCACGCCCTCCCTCAGCTCCGACATGCCGACGTCCGCCCGATGTTGTGTCGACAGCACGACCGCATCGATCGATACCGGCTTGTTGTCTTCGTAGACGAAGGTAACCTGGCTCTTGGCATCCGGCCGCAGCCAGGGCAGCGTTCCGTTCTTGCGTACCTCGGCCTGGCGCCGCACCAGCAGGTGCGAGAATGTGATCGGTGCGGGCATGAGTACGTCGGTCTCATTCGTGGCGTAGCCGAACATCATCCCCTGGTCGCCGGCGCCCTGTTCTTCCGCTGTCGCACGGTCCACACCCAGCGCGATGTCGGGAGACTGCTTGCCAATGGCGTTCAGCACGGCGCACGAATGCCCGTCGAAGCCCATCTTGGAGTCATCGTAGCCGATGTCGACGACGGTCTCCCTGACGATCTGCTCGAAATCGACCCAGGCTTCCGTGGTGATTTCTCCGGCGACGATCACGACACCGGTCTTCACCAGCGTCTCGCAGGCTACGCGCGCTTTGGGGTCCTCGGCGAGGATTGCGTCGAGGATGCCGTCCGATATCTGGTCGGCAATTTTATCCGGATGTCCCTCGGAGACCGATTCCGAGGTGAACACAAAAGAATCGCTCATTGGAATTCTCTTCAGCAGGCAAGTCGAGGCGCCGGATTGTACCGTAATGTCCGGCGCCGAGACCATTCGCGGAACATAATGATGCAAATGGTTACGTTTCGGGACAGGCGGCTTGCGGCATCCGCCAAAAACCCTGAAAATGCGCGCCTCGCGAATGCGATTTTCGCCGCCGTTTTACACTACAGACGCCGCCAGGCGCACAGAAGACCTCGATGTCAAAAGAAGCCAAAGCTGCCGGTCTGCCGGCCCGGCGGGACCTTGCCAATGCCATCCGTGTGCTCTCCATGGACGCAGTCCAGGCCGCCAACTCGGGACACCCGGGCGCCCCGATGGGCATGGCCGATATCGCGGAAGTGCTCTGGAACGACTACCTGAAGCACAATCCGGCGAACCCGCGCTGGCCGAATCGTGACCGTTTCGTGCTGTCCAACGGCCATGGCTCGATGCTGCTTTACAGCCTTCTGCACCTCACCGGTTATGACGTGAGCATGGACGAACTTCGGAATTTCCGGCAGTTCAGCCAGCGCACGGCAGGTCATCCGGAATACGAGCCCGGGATGGGGGTAGAAACCACCACGGGACCGCTGGGTCAGGGTATCAGCAACGCGGTCGGCATGGCGCTCGCCGAGAAGATGCTCGCGGCAGAGTTCAACCGCGAGGGCTTCCCGGTGGTCGATCACCGCACCTGGGTATTCCTCGGTGACGGCTGTCTCATGGAAGGTATCTCTCACGAAGCCTGCTCGCTGGCGGGTACGCTGAAGCTCGGCAAACTGATCGCGTTCTACGACGACAACGACATCTCCATCGACGGCAATGTCTGCGGCTGGTTCACCGACGATACGCCGACGCGTTTCGAGAGCTACGGCTGGCAGGTCATACGCAACGTCGACGGGCACGACAGTACGGCGGTCGCCGCTGCCATCGACCAGGCTACGGCTACGGCGGACAGGCCGACGCTGATCTGCTGCAAGACCGTCATCGGCTACGGGGCGCCGAATAAGCAGGGCACTGCGGCGACGCACGGTGCGCCGCTCGGCGAGGACGAGGTTGCTGCCGCGCGCGAGACTCTCGGCTGGCAGTGCGCGCCGTTCGAAGTGCCGGCGGCCGTAACGGACGCGTGGAGCGCACGCGCGAGGGGCGCGTTGGAAGAGGCGGCCTGGGCCGACCTCGTCGGCAAGTACGCGACGGCGCATCCCGAGCTGGCGAAGGAATTCGGCCGCCGCATTACCGGCGAGTTGCCGGACGACTGGACGAGCTATGCCGACGAGGCGATCTCGAAGATCGATACGGCCGCGGAGCGCATGGCCACTCGCAAGGCGTCGCTGGTAGCGCTGAATGCCTTTGCGCCCAAGCTGCCGGAGCTCGCCGGCGGCTCGGCCGACCTGACCGGTTCCAATCTGACCAAGCACGCGGGCTCGAAGGTCATCACGGGCGATGACGCCGGTGGCAATTACATCTATTTCGGCGTGCGTGAATTCGGCATGACTGCGATCTGCAACGGGATGGCATTGCACGGCGGCATCATTCCCTACAGCGGCACTTTTCTCGTGTTCTCCGACTATGCGCGCAATGCACTGCGTATGGCGGCGCTGATGAAAGTCCAGCAGATTCTCGTCTACACGCACGACTCCATAGGGCTCGGCGAGGACGGGCCGACGCACCAGCCGGTCGAGCACGTCGCATCGCTGCGCCTGATGCCGAACATGCGCGTCTGGCGTCCCTGCGACACGGTCGAGACCGCGGTCGCCTGGCGCGATGCGATCGAGCGCCGCGACGGTCCGACGAGCCTCGTGCTGACGCGCCAGGGCGTTCCACACCAGTCACGGGATGCCGCACAGATCGCCGCCATCTCGCGCGGCGGGTACGTGCTGCGGGATTCGGAGGGTGTCGCCGACGCCATCCTGATCGCGACCGGTTCGGAAGTTGCGCTGGCCATGGCCACGGCCGAACGGCTCACGGAGGACGGCATCGATGTGCGCGTTGTGTCGATGCCCTGCACCAGCATTTTCGAGCGCCAGGATGCGGAGTACCGGAACGCGGTCTTGCCACCGGACGTGCCGGCGCGCGTGGTCATCGAGGCAGGTGCCACCGGGACGTGGTGGCGCCACGCGGGGCCGTCCGGCGTAGTCATCGGTATCGACAGTTTCGGCAAATCGGCACCGGCGGGCGAACTTTTCGAGCACTTTGGTTTCTCGACGGACAACGTCGTCGCCGCGACCAAGCGCGTTATACGCAATTGACAACGATTTTTTAGCTTCGCCGGAAATCAGCCCACCGGGCTGCCCGGTCAGTCGATTCAGCAGGAGAAAAACATGACGATCAAGGTTGGTATCAATGGCTACGGCCGCATCGGGCGGAACATAGTGCGCGCGATCCACGAATCTGGCCGCGCCGGCGAATTCGATGTCGTTGCGCTCAACGACCTCGGGGACGCTGCAACCAACGCGCACCTGACCCGGCGCGACACCGCGCACGGTCCCTTCCCGGGGACGGTCGAGGTCGACGGCAACGACATCATCGTCAACGGCGACCGGGTGAAAGTCTTCGCCGAACGCGATCCGTCCAAGCTGCCGTGGGGCGATCTCGGCGTTGACGTCGTCTACGAGTGCACGGGTCTTTTCCGAACCGGCGAGACCGCCGGCAAGCACCTCGAGGGTGGCGCGAAGAAGGTGATCATCTCCGCGCCGGGCGGCGAGGGCGTGGACAAGACCATCGTCTACGGCGTCAATCACACTACGCTGACCGCGGCGGACGCCGTGATCTCTAATGCTTCCTGCACGACGAACTGCCTCGCGCCGCTCGTCAAGCCGCTGCACGAAGCCATCGGCGTCAAGCACGGCATCATGACGACCATCCATGCCTACACGAACGACCAGGTGCTGACCGACGTCTACCACAAGGATCTGCGCCGCGCGCGGTCGGCGACGATGTCGCAGATCCCGACGAGCACCGGCGCGGCGAAAGCCGTGGGCTTGGTACTGCCCGAGCTCAACGGCAAGTTGGACGGATTCTCCATGCGCATCCCCACGATCAACGTATCGGCGGTCGACCTGTCGTTCGTCGCGGAGCGTGCGACCAGCATCGACGAGATCAACGAGGTGCTGAAGGCCGCGAGTGAGGGCGAACTCAGGGGAGTGCTGGCCTACAATGACGAGCCACTGGTCTCCATCGATTTCAACCACGACCCGGCTTCCTCCACCTACGACGCGACGCTAACCAAGGTCATCGACGGCACGATGGTCAAGGTTATTGCCTGGTACGACAACGAGTGGGGCTTCTCGAACCGGATGCTCGACACGACGGTCGCGCTCGTCAACGCGAAATAGCGGCTGCACCGTGGCCGTTGTCCGCATGTCCGACCTCGATCTCTCCGGCAAGCGGGTTCTCATTCGCGAGGATCTGAACGTGCCGGTAAGGGACGGAATAGTGACGAGCGACGCACGCATACGCGCATCGCTGCCCACGATCAGAAAGGCGCAGGAGGCGGGCGCCGCAGTCATGTTGATGTCGCACCTGGGCCGACCGACCGAGGGCGAGCCGGATGATGCGTTTACCCTGCAGCCCGTGGCCGGGCGCCTGTCGGAGTTGCTCGGCCACGACGTGCCCTTGATACGCGACTGGATCGACGGTGTCGATGTGCAGCCCGGCAGTGTCGTGCTGCTCGAGAATGTCCGCTTCCTCACCGGCGAAAAAGCCTGTGACGAGACCCTGGCGCGCAAGATGGCGGCGCTCTGCGACGTGTTCGTGATGGATGCGTTCGGTACTGCGCACCGGGCGCAGGCGAGCACATACGGCGTGGCGGAGCATGCGCCGGTCGCATGCGCCGGGCCGCTGCTGGTGGCAGAACTCGACGCGCTCGGCAAGGCGCTCGACAACCCGGCGCGGCCGCTGGTCGCGATCGTCGGGGGATCGAAGGTTTCCACCAAGCTGGACGTTCTCGACGCGCTGGCCGAAATCGTGGACTGCCTGATCGTGGGCGGCGGCATCGCGAACACTTTCATCGCCGCTGCCGGCCACGACGTTGGCAACTCACTGGTCGAGGTCGACATGCTGGATACCGCGCGTGAGCTGGCTGCCGGCGGGGAACGGCGCGCACAGATACCGATACCGACTGACGTCGTGGTTGCCGGTGAATTCGCCAACGTGGAAGGAACCACCAAGGCGGTAGGCGCCGTGTCCGGCCAAGAGATGATCCTGGACATCGGTCCGGAGACCGCGGCGCGATTCTGCGAGATTATCGCCGCCGCAGGGACCGTAATATGGAACGGACCGGTCGGCGTATTCGAGTTCGACAATTTCGGGGCCGGTACGAAGGCCCTGGCCGAAGCCATCGCCGGCAGCCACGCTTTCTCGATTGCCGGAGGCGGTGACACGCTCGCCGCGATCGACAAGTACGGTGTCGCGGACCGGATTTCCTACATTTCGACGGGTGGCGGTGCGTTTCTCGAGTTCGTCGAAGGCAAGAAGCTGCCGGCTGTCGAGGTGCTCGAGCGCCGCGCTGCGGGTTAACTCGGCCAGGGGCCGCTGATGGCCACCGTCTTCCCCGGATACTGGATATTCACGAACAGCGTCTTGCCGTCCGGCGCAAAGCACGCGCCGGCGAGTTCCGAATTCGAGTAGGCGTTGTCGGCGAGCCGGTACTGCGTACCGTCGGGCCGAATACCGACGAGCCCGCAATGGTCCGACGTATCTTCACAGACGATGAGGTCGCCCCACGGGGACATCGTGAGGTTGTCCGCATTGCGCAGCAGAGAGCCCTCTCCAGCCTCGGCGACCAGCGTGAGCCGTCCGGGTCGCTCCGCTTCGCCGGCCTGCCCTTCGACGGGGCTTGGCTGGTAAAGGAAGACCTGGCCCAGGCGCAGTCGGCCACCGATCGTGCACGTGAAGGCGAACGCGTCGCCGGCAGCGCAAAGGCCTTCGCCGCGCGCGAAAGTGGCGGCGCCCGCAGCTGCCCCGCGCAGCCGCAGGTCATTTTCTTCCGGGTCGACATCGTCGAGATCGATCCATTGCGTGGGCAGAGAACCACCGATCCCGATCGCGGGATCGCCCGACCAGTTGTGCAGCTGACGCGCCGGCTGGCCGGCGATGGCGAGCGCCTGCAGCCGGCCACCCTCGTGCAGACGCCCCGCCAAAGCCGGGATGTAGCGGTAGAACAGGCTGTGATGGCGATCCTCGGTCATATAAACGATGCCGCTCGGCTCGTGGACCGCGCAGGCCTCGTGCTCGAAGCGGCCCATTGCTTTGATCGGCACCGGTTCGGCAAGTCCCGGCTCGTCGGCAGGAACCTCGAAGACGTAGCCGTGCTTCCTGTCGCGGGTGATCAGGCGGCCACGCGAGAAGTCGGTTCCGGGACTCTCGAAACACTCCTCGCAGGACAGCCAGCTGCCCCACGGCGTCGGGCCTCCCGCGCAGTTGAGTTCCGTGCCGGCGAGGCTCAGATGCTGCCGGGTTGTGCGTCCTGACTGCGGGTCGTAAACGGTGGTCGTGGTGCCACCGGCGCCCGGCGATCTGCCGCCGCCATGATCGTATACGCGTCGCCTAATGCGCTCCGGCAGGGCGTCGAAGCCGGTTCCGAAAGCGCTGTACTCCGGGAAGGCTGGCGGCATCTCGTGATTGCAGACCAATACGACTCTTCCGTCGGGGCCCGGGAAAGCTGCCATCCCGTCATGAGCGGGAGGCACCGTGAAGCCATCGTCCATCGTATCGCCGGCTTTCGAGACGATCCGGTAGCTGAACCCTTCGGGTATGTCCAGCAGCTCGTCCGGGTCGGGCCGCAAAGGACCAATCGCCGTGTCGCCGGCGACAGCAGTCCCTGCAGCCGCCGGGCTGGCTGCCGCCGCGGCGAGGCATTGCAGGAACCGGCGTCGATTGATCATGGTCTGGACCAGGTTGTGGGAAACCGCGCAGGATAACAATACATTGTTACAGGATGCTAACGAACCGGGGATCCACAGTACTACCGACACGCCATTGTGCAATAATCGCCGCCATGCAACGACGGACAAAGATCGTGGCGACGCTCGGACCGGCGACCGACCACGCTAGAACTCTTGTGAAAATGATTGACGCCGGCCTCGACGTCGCACGCATCAACTTCTCGCACGGCGAGGCGTCGGAGCATCGTCGACGTGCCGCACAGCTCCGCGAGGCTGCCGCCGAATGCCGGCGTGACGTCGGCTTGCTCGGTGACCTCCAGGGTCCGAAGATCCGGGTGCAGCGGTTCAGGGACCGGGCTGTCGAGCTGAAGGACGGCGCGTCGTTCTTCCTTGACAGTGCGCTCGGATTCGAGGATGGCACCGAGGATGGTGTCGGGGTCGCCCTCGAGACATTGCACCAGGACGTCAGGCCAGGCGACAGCCTGCTGCTCAACGACGGCATGATCTCGCTGCAGGTCGATCGTATCGAGGGTACCCGCGTGCACACGACCGTCATAAACGGCGGAATCCTGTCGAACCACAAGGGCATCAACAAGAAGGGCGGCGGCCTGTCGGCGCCCGCGCTCACCGACGTCGACCGCGAGAACATCAGGCTGGCGGCCGAACTCGAAATGGACTTCCTGGCGGTCTCGTTCGTCCGTGATGGCGACGATGTCCGGGAAGCACGCCGCTTGTTCGAGGAGGCCGGCGGCAAAGGTCTTATCGTTGCAAAGATAGAGCGCGTAGAGGCGATAGAAGATCTTGATTCGATCATCGAGGCCGCCGACATCATTATGGTCGCACGCGGCGACCTGGGGGTCGAGATGGGCTACGCCGAGCTGACCGGCATACAAAAGAAGCTCATTCGCAAGACCCGCAAGGCCAGCAAGATCGTCATCACGGCGACGCAGATGATGGAGTCGATGATCCAGAACCCGATACCGACTCGCGCGGAAGTCTCGGACGTTTCGAATGCCGTCATGGACGGTACGGACGCGGTCATGCTGTCGGGTGAGACGGCTGTCGGCCGCTATCCGGTAAAGGCGATTCGCGCAATGGCGGAGGTCTGCAAGGGGGCTGAAAAGTTCCCGTTGCCCGAGGGCCTCACGCGCCATCGCATCGGTGATTTCTTCGAGCGCGTCGACGAAGCAATTGCCATGGCAGTGATGTATACCGCAAACCACCTGAATGTGACGGCGATTATCGCGTTGACGGAGTCGGGGTCTACGGCACGCTGGATGTCGCGCATCCGCTCCGACATCCCGATCTATGCATTGACGCCGCACGCGACTACCGGTCGCCGCGTGACCATTTATCGTGGCGTGTACCCGGTGCCGTTTCGCGCCGAGAATGCCGAGGGCGGTCCGTACCGGGATGTTTTCGACACGCTGCTGAAGCGCGATTTGGCGAAACCCGAGGACTACGTCATCGTGACCAAGGGTGACATTGAAGGCGTGTCAGGCGGCACGAACTCGATGACGATCGTGCAGGTAACCGAGGCGGACTAGGGTATGCGGCGCTGGTTGCTGCGTGCCGGGATCGCGGTGCTTGCGATGCTTGCCGCTCTTGCGCTGGCGGCCTGGCTGACATTGCGGGCGAGCCTGCCGCCACTCGACGGCGAGCTGGAGGTGCCGGGCCTGGCGCATGCGGCGGCGATTCGCCGCGACGACGCCGGCATCCCGACGATCACGGCACGCACGCGTGCGGATCTCGCTTACGCGACCGGGTTCGCACATGGTCAGGACCGGTTCTTCCAGATGGACCTGATCCGGCGCCAGGCGGCCGGCGAGCTGTCGGCATTGTTCGGCGAGGTCGCGCTCGACACGGACAAGCGCTATCGCTTTCACCGTTTCAGGGATCGCGCTCGCGCCGCCCTGGCAGCGGCGCCCGAGGCACATGTCGCCATTCTCGAAAATTATGCGGACGGCGTGAACGCGGGTCTCGCGAGTCTGGGTGCGCGCCCGTTCGAACACATATTGCTGCGAGCGGAGCCCGAACCCTGGCGGGCCGAGGACTCCGTGCTGGTGGTCTACGCGATGTTCGTGCAGCTCAATGACGGGCGCGCCAGCAATGACGTCCGCCGCGGCCTCGCGCGCCGGTCGCTTCCAGCGGAGGTGTTCGACTGGCTCTACCCGCAGGGCTCGCGCTGGGATGCGCCGATCATGGGAGAGGCGAGAACGCAGCCGCCATTGCCGCCTGCCAGCATCTTCTCGGTCCGCGACGTCAAGGGCAAGCCACCGGCGGTGGGCGAGGTTGGAAAGCGGTATCTGAACGGCAGCAACAACTGGGTCGTCGGCGGCGGATTGACTGGCAACGGGCGTGCGCTCATGTCGAACGACATGCACCTAGGACACAACGTCCCGAACATCTGGTACCGGGCACGGCTGGTGGTGACCGGCGAGGAGCCGAGAGACATCACCGGCGTGTCCCTGCCGGGCACGCCATTCATAACCGCCGGCAGCAATGGCCACATTGCCTGGGGCTACACCAACAGCTATGGTGATTGGGCGGATGCCGTGTTACTTCGCCCCGGCGCCACGCCTGGCACCTACCGGACGCCGCAAGGCGACCGCGAGTTCGACATCCGTCGTGAATCGATCGAGATCAGGGATGCCGACCCCGTCGTCTACCAGATCCGCGAAACCGTCTGGGGCCCAGTCGACGACTCGGTCGACTATCCGGACGGCGACATCGCGGTCAGTTGGATCGCACACAGTCCCGAGGCCCTGAACCTGAATCTCCTCACGCTGGAAGCCGCGGCCGACGTGGAGGAGGCGCTGGGAATCGCCGCGACGATGGGTATCCCGCCGCAGAACTTCGTGGTCGGCGACAGCGGCGGCAACATCGGCTGGACCATCGCAGGCCGGATTCCGGCGAAGAACGGTTTCGACGCGATGGTCCCGTCGGACTGGAGCCGGGAAGACGGCTGGGCTGGCTGGCTGGCTCCCGAGGATTACCCGCGCGTGTACAATCCGGCCGGGGGCCGAATCTGGACCGCCAACGCGCGCGTCGCCGATGCGGAAGCGCTCGAGGTCATCGGCGACGGCGGCTACGACCTCGGTGCCCGCGCCCGCCAGATCCGGGACTCGCTGCTTGCCTCGGATGACTTCGCGCCGGCGGATATGCTGGCGATCCAGTACGACGATCGTGCGCTGTTCCTGTCCCGCTGGCGCGACGTGATACTCGGCGTGCTCACCGACGAGCGGGTTGCCGCTAGCCCGAAGCTCGCCGAGTACCGCGAGCTGGTCCGCGACTGGATCCCGCGGGCGACGCCCGAATCAGTCGGTTACCGCCTCGTGCGGGCATTCCGGCTCGAGGTGCAGTCGAAGGTCTTCCACGGGCTCATGGCGCCGGTACGGGCGGCGAATGGCGGCGACATGGAGCCGCTGCTCAGCAACCAGTTTGAAGGCGTGCTCTGGCAACTGCTCTCGGAGCGGCCGCAGCACCTGCTGCCGGGTGCCTATGTTTCCTGGGACGAACTTCTGCTCGATGCCATCGATACCAATATGGCGTGGTTCTCGAACCACTACGACGACAGGTTGGCCGAGCGCAGCTGGGGCGAGATCAACACGGCATCGATCCGCCACCCATTGAGCGAGGCCTTGCCAGTGCTTTCACCATTGCTGGACATGCCGGCGGAGCCCCTGAACGGTGACGTCGACCTGCCGAAGGCGCAGGGACCCGAGTTCGGCGCCTCGCAGCGCTTTTCGGTGTCGCCCGGCGACGAGAGGAACGGCTTGATGCAAATGCCCACGGGCCAGAGCGGACATCCCCTGTCGAAATTCTATCGCAAGGGGCACGACGAATGGGTGCACGGGCGACCCAGCCCGTTTCTGCCGGGCGAGCCGCGGCACGAACTCACGCTGGTACCGGCCGGGTAATACTTAAGTCTCGCCGGACGACGTGCCGGCTCCTGACCTCGCGCCCGTCAACGGGTAAGATATTCCCAACACGCTCAGAAACATCGGGACAGACATGGCCGACACTCGCTTCACAGGCACAAGCACCTACGTGGCAACGGACGACCTCATGATGGCCGTCAATGCGGCGGTGACGCTCGAGCGGCCCATCCTGGTAAAGGGAGAGCCTGGCACAGGCAAGACCCAGCTGGCGGTGGAAGTGGCGAACGCGCTGGGCAAACCGTTATTCGAATGGCATATCAAGTCCACCACCAAGGCGCAGCAGGGTCTCTACGAGTACGACGCGGTGGCACGACTCAGGGATTCGCAACTCGGAGATGACCGCGTCCACGAAATCGCCAACTACATCCAGCACGGCAAGATCTGGGAAGCTTTCACGTCGGACGAAAAGCCGGTACTGCTTATCGACGAGATCGATAAGGCCGACATCGAGTTCCCGAATGACCTGCTGCGGGAACTCGACCGCATGGAGTTCTATGTCTACGAGACGAAGCAACTCGTCACAGCGAAACACCGTCCGATCATCGTGATCACCAGTAATAACGAGAAGGAACTCCCCGACGCGTTCCTGCGTCGCTGTTTCTTCCATTACATCAAGTTCCCGGACATGGACACGATGTCGAGGATCGTCGACGTGCACTATCCCGACCTGAAGAAGAGCCTGCTGCAGGAAGCGCTTAATGCTTTCTACAAACTACGCGAGGTGCCGGGACTGAAGAAGAAACCGTCAACGTCCGAGCTACTCGACTGGATCAAGTTGCTGCTGGCGGAGGACATTCCGCCGGAAGCGCTGCGAAGCAACGACAGGCGCAAGGCAATCCCGCCCCTGTACGGTGCGCTGCTCAAGAATGAACAGGACGTGCATCTTTTCGAACGTCTGGTCTTCCTGGATCGCGGCGCGGGACAACAATAGCCACAATGCTGATACCGTTTTTCTACATGCTTCGAGAAGGTGGCATGAGCACGTCGATCACGGAGCTCCTCACGCTCCTGGAAGCGATGAAGCGAGGCGTGGCGGGTACAAGCGCCGACGACTTCTACTATCTATCGCGCGCTGCACTGGTCAAGGACGAGTCGCAGTTCGATCGTTTCGACCGGATATTCGCCGCCTACTTCAGAGGTGTCGAGGATAGCCTCGGAGACCTGTTCGAGGAGCTTCCGGAGGACTGGCTGCGGCAACAGGCGGAGCTGCTGCTTTCGGACGAGGAGCGCGCGAAGATCGAGTCGCTCGGCGGCTTCGACGAATTGATGAACGCCCTGCGCAAACGCCTGGAGGAGCAGGGCGATCGCCACGAAGGTGGGAGTAAATGGATTGGCACGGCGGGCACCTCGCCATTCGGCGCTTACGGCTATAACCCGGAAGGCGTTCGCATCGGCCAGCACGGTTCGCGACATCGCAGCGCCGTGAAGGTCTGGGACCGGCGCGAATACCGCAATCTCGACGATTCGATCGAACTCGGGACCCGTAATATCAAAGTCGCGTTGCGGCGGCTGCGAAAGTTCGCGCGCGAAGGCGCGGCGGACCAGCTCGACCTGGAAGACACCATAGACAAGACCGCGCGCAACGCCGGCCTGCTTGATATCCGCATGGTCCCGGAGCGGCACAATGCCGTCAAGGTACTACTGTGTCTGGATATCGGGGGTTCGATGGACGATCACGTGCGAGTCTGCGAGGAGCTGTTCTCTGCGGCCCGCAGCGAGTTCAAACACCTCGAGTATTACTACTTTCACAACTTCATTTACGAGTCGCTTTGGAAAGACAATCGCAGACGTCATGCGGAGCGCGTTTCCACGCTCGACATCATCCACAAGTACGGCTCGGACTACAAACTGATCTTCGTCGGGGATGCAACGATGAGTCCGTACGAAATCGTCTATGCGGGCGGAAGCGTCGAGCACTGGAACGAGGAGCCGGGTGCCGTCTGGATCAAACGCCTCTTGAACACCTACAACAAGGCGGTATGGCTGAACCCCGAGCCGCGTGAGCGATGGGATTTCACACCGTCAGTCAAGCTGACGCGCGAGATCATGGAGGATCGCATGTTCCCGCTCACGATCGCCGGTCTCGACGAGGGCATCAAGGCGCTGCACTAGCCCCGAGCGCTTCGAGATCAGCGAGAACGTCTGCTGCGTGCGTCTTCGGATCGACCTTCTCGTAATGCCGCGCAATATTGCCCCGCGGATCGACGATGAAGGTCTGCCGCTTGGCAACGGTCCAGCCCATCATCTTCGTCTTCACGCCATACGCGTCGGCCGTCTTTCCGTCCGCATCCGCCAGCAGAGGGAACGGCAGGCCGTGATTTTCCGAAAATTTCTTGTGCGACTCGATGTCATCCAGGCTCACGCCGAGAATCTGCGCGTTCAGCTTGCGGAATGCGAAAATGTTGTCGCGGAATTCGCAGGCCTGCGTCGTACAGCCCGGCGTTTCGTCTTTCGGGTAGAAGTACAGTACCACCCACTGATCCCTGTAATCCTCGAGTGAGTGCAGCTGCCCATCCTGGTCCGGCAGCTCGAATTCGGGCGCGGGGACGCCGATCTCGACACCATCATCGGTGAGGGCAGGAGCGACGGGCAACAAGACCAGGGTCAGGAGCAGAGAACCGGGCATAAGACATTTCATGAATGAGTCCGAATCGTTGGATTTGCAGAATCCACTATGATACGAGTCGTTGCATCCTGCGCAAGACTTCGAGGCGCAAGACGACATAAGGGTCAGCATGGAAACACCGTCGAATCGGAAGAAGACTGCGCTGGTGCTGCCTGGCGGCGGGGCGCGCGGGGCGTTCCAGGTCGGCGTGCTGAAGGCGATCGCCGAGATCGTGCCGCGGGGCTCCGTCAATCCGTTCGGGATAATCAGCGGGACTTCCGCCGGCGCGATCAATTCCATCGTACTGGCGGCAAAGGCGCGCCGATTCCGCGTGGCGATCGCGGAACTGGAACGGGTCTGGGGCCACTTCAGGAGCCACCACGTCTACCGTACCGACAATCTGGCGATGCTGAAGAGCAGCATGCAGTGGCTGGGCGCACTGGTGACCGGCGGCATGGTGGTGCGCATACCGAAGTCCCTGCTCGACAATTCACCGCTGCGCACGTTGCTGGGCCGGAATATTCGATTCGCGCGAATTGAGCACGGCATCGAACAGGGCTGGCTGAGTGCCGTCAGCGTTACCGCGGCGGGTTACAGTTCGGCGAAGTCAACCTCGTTTTTCGAGGCTTCGCGCGACCACAAGGAATGGTCGCACACACGCCGCTGCGGCGTCCGCAGCCGCATCAATCTCGATCATCTGATGGCGAGTATCGCGGTGCCTATGATCTTCCCGCCGGTCCGAATCGGCAACGAGTACTTCGGGGACGGCGCGATGCGGCAGGCGACGCCATTGAGTCCGGCGGTGCGCCTCGGCGCCGACCGTATTCTCGTGATAGGCGTGCGCAACGAATTGACCGATGGCTCCAGCGACCCAGTAGCGCCGGCTGCGTATCCCAGTGTTGCGGAGATAGTGGGTTATACGCTGGATACCCTGTTCATGGATGGCCTGTACTCCGACCTCGAACGGTTGAGCAGTGTGAACCAGCTCATCGACTCGGTGCCCGTGGAACACCGCGGTCACAAACTGTCACGGATGCGGCCGATCGACACGATGGTGATCGTGCCCAGCGAGGACCTTCGTGTACTTGCGCACCGTTACCGTGAGGCCTTGCCGATTGCGCTACGCACGCTCTTGTGGGGTATCAGCGGGCGCGGCCGGGGAGAAGGCCGCTTGCTCAGCTACCTGATGTTCGAACAGGCCTACACACGTGAACTGATCGAACTCGGCTACCGGGACGCGATGCGCGTGCGCGACCAGCTGCTGGAGTTCGTTACGGGCAGGGAAGTGCCGCGACTGTTTGCGCCGCCCTGGGTGGAAGAGGATCTCGACATCCTGCATCCCTGAGTGCTGGCAGGCTGCCAGCTGGCGTCACGTCAGAGCAGCAGCGCGGCTCCCAATCCGAGAAAGGTCATGTAGCCGACGACGTCGGTCACGGTGGTGAGCACGACTCCGCCGGCGATGGCTGGATCGATCCGCATTTGTTTCAACAGCAGTGGAATCCCGAAGCCGGAGAGAGCGGCCATGAACAGGTTGATGATCATGGCCGCGGCAATTACGCCGCCGATTCGCCAGTCGCCGAACCACAGGTAGGTGAACGTAGCGACCACGATCGACCAGCCCACACCGTTCAGCAGGCCGACCGCGAGTTCCTTCTTGAGGATTCGCACGGCATTGGTCTTGTCCACCTGGCCGAGCGCCATTGCGCGGGTGATAATGACCAGGGACTGCGTTCCCGCAACGCCGCCCATGCTGGGCACGACAGGCATCAGGACCGCGAGCAGGACTATCTTGTCGATGGTGGACTGAAACAGGTCGACCACCGAAGCTGCAAGAAACGCCGTGCCGAGGTTGATTCCGAGCCAGAGCGCACGGCGTCTCGCGCTTTTGAACACCGGTGCGAACATGTCGTCTTCTTCGTCCAGGCCCGCGGCGCTCATCAGTGAGTGTTCCGCCTCTTCGCGGATGACGTCGACGACATCGTCGACCGTGATTCGACCCACCACGCGGTAGTCGTCGTCAACCACCGGGGCAGACAGGAGATCGCGGTTCTCGAACTCCCACACAACCTGCTGCGACGGAGTATGTGCGGGGATTGGCAGCACGTCTGTAGACATGATGCTGGCCACCAGTGCATCCGGGTCGTGTGTGAGGAGTCGCGACAAGAACAGCGAGCCGACGTATCCGTTGTCGCGATTGACGACGAATATCAGATCGGTGCCGTCAGGCATTTCACCGACCGCGCGCAGGTAGCGCGAAACGACTTCCAGCGTAACATCGGGACGCACGGTCACGATGTCGATATTCATCAGGCCACCGGCGGTGTCCTCATCGTAGGCAAGTACCTGCTGCAGGCGATCGTGGTCAGCCTTGTCCAGTGATTGCAAAACCTGCTTAGTGACGACTTCCGGCAGATCCACCAGCAGATCCGCGAGATCGTCGAAGTCCATCCCGGCGGTCGCGGCGATGAGTTCCTCAGTCTGCATACCTTCGACCAGACCGTCTCGGACTTCGTCGCTCAGCTCGACGAGAACGTCGCCCTCGTCGTCGGCCGCAACCATCTCCCAAAGAAGTGCCCGATCCTGCAGGGGCAGGGATTCGAGCAGGCGTGCGATCTCGGCGGGGCGCAGGCTGTGCACCATGAGTTTCGCGGAACGCAAGCGGCCGCTGTCGAGCTTCTCGCGCAACAGCTGCAAGTTGCCCTGGGTATGCTCTCTCGCTTCCATGGATCCTGCCCCGACTGGCATACGGGCTCCGGGATGGGGCCGCACACGGCAGGAGTGTAACCGAAAACGGGCGGGGTTCTTACAGCTCCTTGTGGCGCGTGCTTACGGGGCCCGGCAGCTTCCGCAGGGAGGCGGCGAGTTTCTCCGCCATGTATACCGACCGGTGTTGCCCACCCGTGCAGCCGATTGCGACGGTAAGGAACCCACGGCTGGACTTCCGGTACTCTGGTATCCAGCGCTCAAGGAACGCCAGTATGTCGTCGTGCATCGTGGCGACTGATTCCTGTGCGTCGAGGAATTCGACGACCTGCTCGTCCAGCCCCGTCAGGTGCCGGAGGTTGAGATCCCAGTATGGATTCGGAAGACATCTCAGGTCGAAAACGAAGTCGGCGTCGGCCGGGATACCGTTCTTGTACCCGAACGATTCGATCAGCACCGACAGCGAAGCGGGCGGACGCCGGTCGACGCGGTCGCGGATGATGTCGGCAAGTTCATATACGCTGGTTCGGGAGGTGTCGATGATCAGATCAGCCGAGTCGATGACCTCGGCCAGGATTTCCCGCTCTGCATCGATCGCGCCGCGCAGTTCTGCGCCGTGTGCCGCAAGCGGATGTCGCCTGCGGGTTTCGCTGTAACGCTTCAGCAGGACTTCATCGTCTGCGAGCACGAACAGAACATCCGTCTGGATGTTGTGTCGCCGGAACTCCTCGATCAGGCTCGGCAGAGACTGCAGGTCCGAGGGGCGATTGCGGGCGTCTATGCCGACGGCGATTCCGCGGCCGACTTCACTTGGACCGGAAGATACCTCCTCGACAACGCCCTTGAGGAGCCGCGCCGGAAGATTGTCGATGCAGTAATAGCCCAGATCCTCGAGCACATGAAGCGCAACTGTCTTTCCGGAACCGGAAAGTCCGCTAACTATAATCAGTCGCGTGCTGTCTGACATGCTCGGATTCTTACCGGCCGTCGGGCCGTCAATTACCGTGTGCGGTTTTCAGTTCATCGGAACCGGACGCTTTGCCGGCTTCTATGAGTAACTTGTAGAGAGTGCTGCTCGATGTCGCTTTTCGCAGCTCCTGTCTCAGTCTCTCATCGCCGAGCAAGTCCGTGACCATGGCAATATCGGCGTGATGGCTGTCGGTGACATCCTGCGGCACCATCAACCCGAATACCAGGTCGACCGGCTCGCCATCACTGGCGTCAAAGTCGATAGGCTCCGAAAGCTTGATCATTGCCGCGACACACCGGTCGATGCCGTCGACACGGCAACGTGGGAAGGCAACGCCGACGTCAAGGCCTGTACAACCGAGACGCTCGCGTTCGATGAGACTCTCGAAGATGTCGTCAACCGATATGTCGGGCTGCGTTCGAGCCAGGAGTTCACTCAGGATTTCCAGGCAGTGCTTCTTGCTGCGGGCGTGAGCGTTGCAGAGCACGGCGTCCCGATTGATGATGTCGTCCAGAAACATGGCTTGTTGTGATTCTTGCAAGTAATGCCGCGCCGCCTGCGAGGCGCGGCCTGATCTCAGAATCGCCTCTTGACCGCGTCTCTCGCGTGGTGGTTGACCAGCTTTTCCTTGTGCTTCTTCACGCGCCGGTCGAGTTTGTCTACGAGGCCGTCGATCGCAGCGTACATGTCCTCCTCGGTATTGTCGGCATAGATCGTCCCGCCGTTAACTTTGACCTTGGCTTCCGCCTTGTGCCGCAGTTTCTCCACCGTAAGAATACAATGAACGTCTGACACCATGTCGAAATGTCGCTCGAGGCGTTCGATCTTGGACTCTACGTAACCTCTCATTGCTTCTGTGATTTCAACGTGGTGGCCCGAGACATTGAGTTGCATAGTCTTCTCCTGCGATTAATTACGAAGTCACTTCCTTGTGTTTTTATCGCGCCGGTCGCTGGCGACGCTCACTCGATGACGCAATATTCATGGCTTCACGGTACTTCGCGACCGTGCGCCTCGCAACCTTTATACCTTCGTCCTCGAGCAAGCTCGCGATCTTGCTGTCACTCAAGGGTTTCGTGGGATTTTCAGCACCTATGAGCTTGCGGATTTTCGCACGCACCGACGTAGATGACTGGTCTTCACCATCCGCTGTCGCGAGGTGGCTCGAGAAGAAATATTTGAATTCGAAGACGCCGCGTGGCGTGTGCATGTACTTGCTCGTGGTCACGCGTGAAATCGTCGACTCGTGCATACCGATCTCGTCCGCGACGTCGCGCAACACCATCGGCTTCATTGCTTCGTCACCATGCTCGAGGAAATCTGTCTGCCGCTTCACGATGCAGGTGGCGACCTTGAGCAAAGTCTCGTTGCGAATCTCGAGGCTGCGGATCAGCCAGCGTGCCTCCTGCAGCTGGGTTCGCAAAACGGCGTGATCCCCGTTACCGCGAAGCAACTTCGCGTATTGCTGGTTGACCGACAGCTTGGGTACGCCGGTGGGGCTGATCTCGACCTGCCAGCGATTGTCCACCTTGCGTACGAACACATCGGGGATGACATACTCCGCGGCGGCCGGACTCACGGTCTGGCCGGGCCGTGGATTGCAGCCGCGGATCAGTGCAAGCGCGTCGTGCAGAGCCTCCTCAGAGGTCCGCAAGCTGCGGCGCAGCTCGCCATACTCACGCGTGGCAACGAGGTCGAGGTGGTGTTTCGCGAGTTCGAACGCCAGTTCCAGGCCCGGCGTTTCCCGATCGAGCTGTTTCAACTGCAACGTAATGCATTCCGACAAGCAGCGAGCGCCAATGCCCGCGGGATCGAACCGTTGTACTTTTGCGAGCACTGCCTCGATCTCATCGTAGCGCACGCCGGTTTCGGGCTGGAGGTAGTCACCGATCTCATTGAGCCCGATCGTCAGATAACCGTCATCGTTGATCGCGTCGATGATTGCTTCACCGATCAGCGCTTCCCGCGGCGAGATCTGTTCCATCTCGAGCTGCCAGAGCAGGTGTTCGCGAAGGGTCTGCCCGGACTCGTCGGCAAACTCGCTGATAGGACGGCCTTCGCCGTTCCAGCCGCCGTCCTGGATTTGACGCTCGGCGCGAGCCTGCCACTGGTCTTCCGCGCGTATGGCTTCGATCTCCGCCGTCGATTCGTCGCTCGTCTTCGGGACGTCCGGCAGGTCCTCCATCTCCAGCATGATGTTCTCTTCGAGCGCATCCTGTATCTGGGCGTTCAGGTCGAGAACGGGCAGCTGCAGCAGGCGGATGGCCTGCTGTAATTGCGGCGTCATTGTGAGTGTCTGACCGAGTTTTAGCTGCAGAGAAGGTTTTAGCATTGCCTCAGAGTTTGAACTCCTGTCCGAGATATACCTCACGGACATGCTGGTTTTCGAGGATCTCTTCCGGCGTACCCGAAGCGATCAGACTGCCATCACTGAGTATATAGGCTCTCCCGCAAATTCCGAGGGTTTCCCTCACATTATGGTCCGTAATCAGGACACCGATATCCCGAGCGCACAAGTGCTTGATTATTCGCTGAATATCCAGAACGGAGATCGGGTCGACGCCGGCAAAGGGCTCGTCGAGCAGCACAAACAATGGGTTAGCCGCGAGCGCCCGGGCGATCTCGACGCGCCGCCGCTCGCCACCCGACAGGCTGATGCCCAGGCTGCCGCGGACGTGTCCGACGTGGAGCTCGTCCAGGAGCTTTTCGAGTTCTTCTTCGCGGCCGGCACGGTCCAGATCGTTGCGGTTCTCGAGTATTCCGAGGATGTTCTGTTCGACCGTGAGCTTGCGGAATATGGACGCTTCCTGCGGCAAGTAGCCGAGTCCCATGCGGGCACGCCGGTGCATCGGCAGCGCCGTCAGGTCGTGGCCGTCCAGCAGGATCTTGCCTTCGTCCGCCGGGATCAGGCCCACTATCATGTAGAAGGCGGTCGTCTTGCCCGCGCCGTTCGGTCCGAGCAGTCCGACGACCTCTCCGCTCTTGATTTCGACGGAGAGTGTCTTGACCACTTTGCGGAGTTTGTAGCTCTTCGAGATATCGTGGACACTGAGGATACTCATTGTCCGTTGTCTCCCGGCCCTCGCTCGTCGGTTTCATCCGGCGCCTCGGGTTGTCGTGGCTGACCGGCTTCGTCTTTCGGCGTGTACGTAATCCGAACCTTGCCATCATCGGCCGGCGAACCCTGCGCATTGATTCGCTGTTCGACGATGTTGTAAATCAGGTAGTCGGACGCGATCTGGTTGCCGCCTTCCGTGATGACGGCCTCTCCCGAGAACTCGATGGTGCCGGCAAGCAGGTCGTAGCGCAGTTTGCCGGCCTCGGCGTACGTCGTTTCCTCGCTGCCAGGCCGCTTGAGTTCGAAGGTCGCCGGGCTTCCAGCGATCGTGGCGAGCGTCAGCTGGTGACTGGTGAACTGCAGGTCGGCCGTGTCGCATTCGATGTGGCCGTTTTCGACGTCAATGACGACGCTGCCCGCGAATTGCCAGACACTGTCCTCGAAATTGAGGTTGCTCGCCCGTCCTTCCTCTGCCTCGATACCGATCGTTCCCTGGGTCATGCGTAAGCCGCGGAACATCAGCATCGAGTTCTTGCCGTCATACGCAGTTGAATCGGCGTCTAGCGAGATGGGCAGCCGCAGGTCTGTGATCTGCGCAGCCGCGGCAACGGGCAGCAGGGACAGGACGGCGACGAGTCTTACAAAGGTTTCTCTACGCATAGGTCAGGGCACGAATTTCCCGCTGACGTTCGACTTCAGCTCCAGTCGATTGTCGTTCAACGATGCTAGCATGCCCGTTGCTGTCAGGCTGCGTGTTCCGATGCGGATTTGCACACGTTCGTCTGTTTCCGCGACATAACGTTGCGGATCGAGTTCCAGGTATTGGGTCCGGATCTCGGTATCACTCTCGGAGAATCCCTGCGAGCTGACTGCCCTGACGTGTCCTCGCAACTGCACTCGCTGCTCGATCGGCAGAATCGTCGCGCTATCCGCTTTCACCGTCCATGGCACTTCCGTTTCGGGCGAGTAATCGAGGCGGACCTCGGTGAACTCGATGCTGCCGTCGAGCTGTTCCTCGGCATGCTGCGCGCGAATCTCGTACAGGAGGCTACCGTCGGGCCCCGTTCCCAGTATCCGTGCAGATTTCAGGTAAAAGCCACGGTGCACGGGGTCGACGTTGCGCGTGCCACTGTCCTGGTCAGCGCGTATTCTCGCAAGGTACCAGCTGCCGATGGCCGCGGCGAGCAGTAGGCTGAACAGCAACAGGTTGCGCGCGCTCACGCGCCGGCTTCCGGCCTGGCTGCGAGCACGAGATCGCAAATTTCTCGGACGGCCCCATGACCGCCGGCAGCCATCGTCGTGTAGTCGCAAAAGTCGCGGACCACCTCCACGGCGTTGGCAACGGCGATCGAGTACCCGACTTTCTCCAGCAGCAGCAGATCGGGAACATCGTCACCCGCGTAGGCGCATTCGGATGCTTCGATGCCGAGACTCGCTATCAATTCATCGAAAGCCGCAACCTTGTCGTCGGTGCCCAGTATGACGTGACGGACACCGAGCTCGGCCATGCGTTTCGCGGCCGCGGCGGAGCGGCGACCGCTGATCACGGCGACTTCGAAGCCGGCATCGATCAGACGGCGTATACCGAAGCCGTCTTGGGTGTTGAACGCCTTGGACTCGACGCCGGCGTCGGATAGATAGAGGCGGCCGTCAGTGAACACGCCGTCGACGTCGAAGGCGACCATGCGCAGTTCCGCGAGTCGATTGTGGGTAGCCGCCGAATTCACATGATGCCTGCGCGAAACAGATCGTGGATGTTGAGAGCCCCGATTAGCCGACTGTGGTCGTCGGCGACCAGCAACGAGGTTATCTTGTTTTCCTCGAGGACGTGCACGGCTTCCGCCGCAAGGATGTCCTCAGTCGTCGTCTTGCAGTTGCCGTGCATGACTTCGGCCATCGATGTCTTGTGTACATCGGCGCCGGCGTCGAGTGCCCGGCGCAGGTCGCCGTCCGTAAAGATGCCGAGGATACGCCGGTCGTCGTCAACCACGGCGGTCATGCCGAGGCCTTTCTGCGTCATTTCCATCAGGCCATCGCGCAGCCTGACTCCCGGTCCGACCGCGGGAACATCTTCGCCGGTACGCATCACGTCGCCGACGCGCAGCAACAACCGCTTGCCGAGGCTGCCGCTCGGATGCGATCTTGCAAAGTCCTCTGCCGTGAAGCCCCTGTTCTTCAGGAGCGCCACGGCGAGAGCATCGCCCATGGCCAGCATTGCTGTCGTGCTGGCCGTCGGTGCCAGGTTCAGCGGGCAGGCTTCTTCCGACACCGCGACATCGAGGTGAACGTCCGCGATCCGCGCAAGCGTCGATCGCGGATTGCCAGTCATCGACACGAGTTTTGCACCCATGCGCTTGACGAGCGGCAGAATAGTGACAACTTCCTCGGTTTCACCCGAATAGGAGATGGCGAGCACCAGATCCTGTTCCGTAATCATCCCGAGATCGCCGTGGCTGGCTTCCGCGGGGTGCATGAAAAAGGCGGGCGTACCGGTGCTCGCGAGCGTCGCGGCAATCTTGGATGATATATGGCCGGATTTTCCCATTCCTGTCACGACGACCCGGCCAGGCGTGTCGCAGATCAGTCTGCAGGCAGCCGCAAATGCTGCGTCGAGCCGCGCGCGCAACGAATCGACGGCGCGTGCCTCGATTTCCAGCACCTCGCGCGCGAGAGCGATCAATTCGTCGTTGTTCAGGTTTTCGGACACAGGCTTCTCTGGGCTCCCGGCCGCTGGCTGGGCCTGGCACCTATTCTAAACCTTTTGTGCCTGAACATAGCCAACGGCGGCGGCACGCGCGGGCGGCTTACAGATTCTGCGTCGTCAAATAAAACAGGTAGGCGATGTACGCCGTCAACAGGGCGATCCCTTCGAGGCGGGACAGGTCGCTCTTGCCATCGTAGTCGTAGGTCATGGCAAAAAGCACCAGCGTAAACGCCACCATAACAAAGATGTGCAGCGACAATACGGAAGGCGCGAGCGCGGACGGTTCGATGGCTGCCGCGATACCGATCACCGCCAGCAAGTTGAAAATATTGGATCCGACGATGTTGCCGATGGCGAGCCCGTATTCCCCCTTCATGGCGCTGACGAGCGATACGGCAAGTTCGGGGAGGCTGGTGCCGATGGCGACCAGCGTGATGCCGATGACCACCTCGCTGATACCGAGCGTGCGCGCGATTTCTATAGCGCCCTCGACGAGCAGTTCGGCGCCGATCAGGAGCGTGCCCAGTCCCACGAGCAGCCACACGATCGCCGCTACCATACTGACGTGTCGCGGGATTTCGGCCTCGTAGTCTTCCGCCATCGGGTCGGTCGCGGCCGAGCGCATGCCGAGACGAGCGAGCCAGATCATGACGATCACAAGGCCCGTAAGCATCACCAGGCCGTCGATGCGTGACAGGAAAGAGTCCAGGAACAGGGATACCGTGAGCAGAGTTACCGCGAGCAGCGCGGGCATCTCGCGGCGCAATGTTGCGGAGCGGAGCTCGATGGGTCGAACGATCGCGATCGAGCCAAGGACGAGGCCTATGTTGGCGATATTCGAGCCGATCGCGTTGCCGAATGCGAGATCGGGTTCCCCGCGCGTGGCCGCTACGATCGAGACCAGTATCTCCGGCGCGGAAGTGGCAAAGGCGACGATCGTCAGGCCGATCAGGAGTGGCGCAATACCCAGGTTACGCGCTGTCGCTGCGGCGCCGTGAACAAAACGGTCGGCGCCCCAAATAAGGAGAACCAGGCCGCCAATAACCTCGACGATATTGAGAAGCATAGGATCTTTGTTCTCGTGAGCGGCCTCGTTACTCGTTTTACAGACCAAAGTCACCCGCGTCCAGACCGACTCGGGCCGGCTATCATACACAATCGTGCTTGCGCATTGGGATACCCGGAGTTTTGCGGTTAAACTGCGCGCCCCCGGGACAGTAACTGATTGAAACGGCCAGATGGAACCCACCGAGATAGAAAAACTGATCGCCGCGGGCTTCGATAATCCCACGGTTCGCGTCGCGAGCGACGACAATCACCATTTCGAGGCACTCGTCATCGCCGAGGAGTTCGAGGGCAAGCGGCCGCTTGCACGGCACCAGCTGGTATACCGTTGTCTCGGCTCGTTGGTCGGGAACGAGATTCATGCACTGTCTATACGGGCGATGACACCGGCCGAATGGCAACAGGCGGGCGGGGCCGCGGTCTAAATTGGACAAACTGCTCATCGAAGGGGGCGCGCGGCTCTCCGGTCAGGTGCGGATATCGGGCGCCAAGAATGCGGCACTGCCCATTCTTGCGGGGACCTTGCTCACCAGTGAGCCCGTGACAATCCGCAACGTTCCGTTCCTCAAGGACGTTACGACGACGATTTCGCTCCTGCAGACGATGGGTGCGCAGGTCACCGTTGACGATCGGCTCGACGTCCAGGTCGATGCGGGCGACATCGCTCATCGAACGGCGCCGTATGAACTCGTCAAGACGATGCGTGCGTCGATCCTGGTGCTTGGCCCGCTGGTCGCGCGGTTCGGGGAGGCGGATGTTTCGCTACCCGGCGGCTGCGCAATCGGCGCCCGCCCGGTCAACCTGCACGTTGCCGGCCTGCAGGCGTTGGGCGCCCGGGTGGTCGTGCAGAACGGCTATATCAAGGCCAGAGCCGACCGGTTGCAAGGCGGGCATATCGTCTTCGATACCGTTACGGTGACGGGCACGGAGAACCTCCTGATGGCGGCCGTGCTCGCCGACGGCGAGACCGTTCTCGAAAATGCCGCCCGGGAACCCGAGGTGATCGACCTTGCGAATTTCCTGTGTGCGCTCGGTGCGTGCATCGAAGGGGCCGGCAGCAGCACGATTCACGTGCAGGGTGTCGAGGCGCTGGGCGGTGGCGAGTACAGTGTCCTGCCTGATCGCATCGAGACGGGAACCTACCTCGTAGCGGCAGCCGTGACCGGCGGCCGCGTGAGGCTGGTGGACACCGCACCGGAAACGCTGGAGGCCGTCCTGATCAAGCTAGCTGAAACCGGCGCCGAGATCAGTACCGGTGACGACTGGATCGAGATCGATATGAGAGGCCGGCGGCCGCGTTCTGTCGATCTGCGGACGGCTCCGTATCCCGCATTTCCCACCGACATGCAGGCGCAGTTCTGCACGCTGAATGCCGTTGCGGAGGGCGTCGGCACGATCACCGAAACCGTGTTCGAGAATCGGTTCCAGCACGTCCTGGAACTGCAGCGCATGGGAGCCGACATCCATCTCGAAGGAAATACCGCGATCTGTACCGGGGTCGAGAAGCTGACGGCAGCGCCGGTGATGGCGACCGATCTCCGGGCATCGGCCGGCCTCGTACTTGCGGGACTGGCCGCGGAAGGTGAAACGCTCGTCGACAGGATTTACCATATCGATCGCGGTTACGAGCGCATCGAGGAAAAACTCCGGCAGCTCGGTGCTACCATCCGCCGCGTGCCGGGCTGATTCCTAGGGCTGCTGCCGCGGGCGCTCCGTGGCAATAACCGTGGTGCGAACCCGCTCGCCGTCGCGCCATGCGACCACGTCGATTTCGTCGCCTGGTTTCGTGCTGGCCGCAATGAGGAGCGCCTGCCGCTCCTGCAGGATCGGCTCGCCGTTCATCGACAGGATGATGTCGTTGACGCGCAGTCCCGCGTGGTCTGCCGGTCCGTCCGCGTAGACCTCCGTGACCAGGATGCCGCTGTTGTCGTCAACGCCGATCTGTGCGCGCTCGGCGCTGGTCAGATCGTCCGGAACGAGGCCGACGTAGCCGCGTATCACCCGGCCGTGTTTCTTGAGTTCCTCGATCACGCCTCGCACGAGGTCGACAGGGATGGCGAAGCCGATGCCCTCGGTGGCCGTGTCCTGCGTCAGGACCGCCGTGTTGATCCCGACCAGTTCGCCGTTGGTGTTGACCAGGGCGCCACCCGAATTGCCGGCGTTGATCGCCGCATCCGTCTGTATGAAATCCTCGAACGTCGCGAGCTCGAGCGCCGCGCGGCCGGTGGCGCTGACGATGCCCTGCGTGACGGACTTCGTGAGGCCGTACGGGTTGCCAATCGCCAGCACTACGTCGCCGATCCGGAGCCGCCGGGAACTGCCGAGGCGGATTGCCGGCAGGGAATGAGCATCGATCTTCAGGAGTGCGAGGTCGGTCTCTGCGTCCAGGCCAACGACCTCAGGAGCCACAAATCCGCCGTCACCGAGCTCGACCTGGATCTCCGCGGCGTCCACGACGACGTGCCAGTTCGTGACCAGGTAGCCGTCCGGGTCGATGATGACGGCCGAGGCGAAGCTGGTGTTGACGCGAAAACGCGTATGGCCGGAGGGGTCGGGTTCGCCGGGGACCAGCCGCCGGCTGACGACCGTGACCACGGACGGTGCGCTCGCTTCGACGGCATTCGCGTAGCTGGCGGGGCCACTCGCCTCGGGCGGCCGCAGCGAGGGCAGCAGGTCCGGGCGCACCAGAATCACGATAAAGGCCACCGCGAGGCCCGCCACGATCGATTGCAGCAGGAACAGCAGTGCCGACTTCACGCGCTCACCGCTCGATCATCCCCGTGCAGCCCCCAGGAATTGCGTCGCTAGCCAATTTCAATAACGCCCGTGTATAATGCCCAATTCGTTCCGCACCAAGTCCCAGTGCATCCGTCATCCTGACGGCAAACCGGGCCTGCTGCAAATCTACCAGTATAGAATTAAAGAAAAAGCGCGCTGATCGAAGGGACCGTTAATCTACCTTTCTCAGCCGGGCGTATGGGAGTGCCTGATGACCGAAGACGACGCCGATCGGATGGACCGTAACCGCCGTCATTTCCTGACTGTTGCAGCCGCCGTGACCGGTGCCATAGGGGCCGGGTTTGTCGCTGTACCGTTTCTTTCGTCACTCAAGCCGAGCGCCAGGGCGCAGGCGCTGGGCGCGCCCGTCGAGGTTCCGCTGGGTTCGATACAGGCGGGCGAGATGGTGCGCGTGCTGTGGCGGGGAAAGCTGGTGTTCGTGCTTCGCCGTAGCGACGCCATGCTGGGCACTCTGGGCGAGCACGACGACAGGCTGCGTGATCCAGACTCGGAAGTCGTCGAACAACAGCCCGAGTATGCCGCGAACGAAACGCGCTCGCTGCGGCCCGAGTGGCTGGTGGTTGAAGGTTCCTGCACGCATCTCGGCTGTGCGCCGCTTGAGGATTTCCAGGCCCGGCCGGTCGAAGGCTGGGACGGCGGGTTCTTCTGTCCCTGCCACGGCTCTAAATTCGATCTCGCCGGGCGGGTGTTCAAGGGCGTGCCGGCCCCGACCAATCTCAAGGTTCCACCATACCGGTTTGTCCGTGACGACCTGATTCTCATCGGCCAGGATTCGGGAGTAGCGTAATGGCAAGAGTTGAAGCAGAAGTCGGCAAGCGACCCGAGGGCGTATGGGCCGGCCTGGTCAAGTGGATCGACGATCGTTTTCCGATGACGTCGACGCTTGAGTACCACGTCACCAAGTACTACGCAGCGAAGAGCTTCAACTGGTGGTATGTATTCGGCGTGCTGGCGTTCGTCGTGCTGGCAATTCAGCTGATTACAGGCATCTTCCTGACGATGAATTACAAGCCGTCCGCGGAAGAAGCATTCGCCTCTGTCGAGTACATCATGCGCGACGTCGAATGGGGCTGGCTGATCCGCTACATGCATTCGACCGGTGCGTCGTTCTTTTTCGTCGTCGTTTACCTGCATATGTTCCGTGCGATGCTCTACGGCTCGTACAAGAAACCGCGCGAGATGATCTGGCTGATCGGAATGCTGATCTTTTTCGTGCTCATGGCCGAGGCCTTCGCCGGCTACCTGCTGCCGTGGGGGCAGATGTCCTATTGGGGCGCGCAGGTGATTATCTCGCTATTCGGAGCGATCCCAGTCGTCGGCGACGGCATCGTCGAATTCATCCGCGGCGACTACTCGATTTCGGACATAACCCTTAATCGATTCTTCGCGCTGCACGTGATCGCGCTGCCGCTGGCATTGATCGCGCTTGTCTTCGTCCACATTGTCGCGCTGCACGAAGTGGGATCGAACAACCCGGACGGCATCGAGATCAAGGAGCACAAAGGGCCGGATGGCGTCCCGCTCGATGGTGTCGCGTTCCATCCGTATCACACCAGCAAGGATCTGGTCGCGATCCTCGTGTTCCTGATGATATTCAGTGCGGTCGTGTTCTTCGCGCCTGAGATGGGCGGTTATTTCCTTGAGCATGCGAACTTCGAGCCTGCAAACATGCGCGCCACACCGGAGCACATAGCGCCGGTTTGGTACTTCACGCCGTTCTACGCGATCCTCCGTGCGGTGCCGGACAAATTGTGGGGATTCATTCTTTTCGGCCTGTCGGTCGTGCTATTCGTGTTTCTCCCGTGGCTGGACCGGTCCCGTGTCAGGTCGATTCGATATCGCGGATGGATGTACAAGTCCGCGCTGACCGTGTTCGTCATTACCTTCGTGATGCTCGGATGGCTGGGTCTGCAGCCCGCGGAGGGTGTCTACGTGTTGTTGGCCAGGATCTTCACGATCCTGTATTTCGCGTTCTTCCTGCTGATGCCTTACTACACGTCGATCGACAAGACGAAGCCTGTACCGGAAAGGGTGGTCTACCATGGGTAAGTTCAACACGATCGCCGGGCTCGTCGGAGCACTCCTGCTCTTCGGTGCGACGCAGAGTCTTGCGGCCGGCGGCGTCGCCCTCGAGCATGCGGATATAGAGCCGGGAAACATCGCGTCTTTGCAGCGCGGCGCGCGCAATTTCATGAACTACTGCTCGGGATGCCACTCCGCGAAGTACGTCCGCTTCAGCACGATCGGCAGAGATCTCGAGCTCTCGGACGAACAGCTGAGCGAGAACCTCATGTTCAATGCCGACAAGACCTTCGAGACGATCAAGGTTTCGATGCCGGGGCAGGCAGCCGAGCGCTGGTTCGGCGTCGCGCCACCCGACCTGTCGCTGGTGGGTCGTGCCAAGGGCGCGGACTATGTTTACTCGTTTCTTAAGGGGTTCTATGTGCAGGAGCAGAGTCCCACGGGCGTAGACAATACCGTGCTTGCTGGTACGAGCATGCCGCACGTGTTGTGGGAATTGCAGGGTTACCAGAGGGCGATATTCTCGGAGCACACTGAAGACGGTGTCACGACGCAGCACTTCGAAGGGTTTGAACCCCTGACCGGCGGTTCGCTGGATGCCGAAGGCTACGACGAGTTCGTTCGCGACACGGTGAACTTTCTCGTGTACATCGCGGAGCCGGTCCGCTCGGAGCGCCGTACGCTGGGTATCTGGGTGCTGATCTACCTGATCTTCTTCTGGATCATCGCCGTAATGCTCAAGAAGCAGATCTGGAAGGACGTCAAGTAAATGGCCAGTATCCCGAACAGGCGATCCGTCATGACGCTGTTTTCGCGCCCGACGGACATTCACAGCCATCGCACGCGGCTCGTGCTCGCAGAAAAGAACATCAACATCGAGATCGTCAACGTGATGGGTCCGGAGCTGCCCGAAGACCTGATGGATCTCAATCCGTATCACACCGTGCCGACGCTGGTTGACCGCGACCTGACCTTGTACGACTCGCGTGTCATCATTGAATATCTCGACGAACGCTTTCCGCATCCGCCGCTGATGCCTGTCGATCCGGTTACGCGTGCGCAATTCCGACTCGCGTTGTTCCGTATCGAGACGGACTGGTATTCGCTGGCGGAAGAGGCCGATCCGATCGATGGCAAGTTGAGTTCCAAGTCGCGCAAGATGCTGCGTGAAAGCATTCTGCAAAGCGCCGAGCTGTTCAGCGCGCGCCCGTATTTCCTTAGCGATGAATTCTCGCTAGTCGATTGCAGCATCGCGCCCATCCTGTGGCGCCTGCCGCTCTACGGGATCGAATTCGGTGCGCAGGGTGAGCCGATCGAAGCCTACATGAAGCGCGTGTTTGCGCGCCGCTCTTTCCGCCAGAGCCTGACGGAGCTCGAGCAGGAAATGCGCATGTAGGTTGGTCGCGGGCGCGGTTCGGGGCATTTGCTCTGGGACTGCTCGCCTGCGGCTCGCTTCAGGTCTCGGGTGTAAACGCCGCGAACCGCGCTTGCCGGATTGGAAGCGCTCGGTCGCGCCTTATGTCTTGGCGCAGATAACTCACTTGAACCCCATTCAGGCCCATGTCCGGCTAAATGGCGGCTTATGTTATCTTTTCAAATGCGCCGCAAATCGGTGGTAGACTTTGCACTAGGGACAGAACAAACAGGCTTGTGGGAAAGTGGCAAATCCAAGTCGATCAAAAAGACCCTACCTGATCAGAGCGATGCACGAGTGGATGGCCGATAACGGCCACACCCCCCATATCGTCGTTGACGCTTCTATCGATGGAGTCTGTGTGCCGCCGGAGCACGTCAAGGATGGCAAGATCATTTTGAATATCAGCGAGTCCGCTGCGCACAATCTGAAGCTCATCAACGATTCGGTGAGCTTCCGCGCGCGCTTCGGAGGCGTGCCCTTCGACGTATGGGTGCCGACCGGTTCGGTACTTGGCATCTACGCGCGGGAGACCGGGCAAGGCATGATTTTCTCCAACGACTCCGGTGCGTCGGGAACGCCGCAGGACCCGGACGACATAGAAGAGACGCGGTCACGACCCCACCTGAGGGTGGTCAAGTAACGACGCGCTCAGGCGTCACCGAGAAGCGTCGTGTCGATCAGGTCGCAGAGGCAGTGAATCACCAGCAGGTGGACTTCCTGTATGCGTGCCGTGCGAGCCGCGGGTACGCGAATCTCGATGTCATCGCCGGTGAACATGCCTGCCATGCGGCCACCGTCGCGGCCCGATAGTGCTACGACCCTCATGCCGCGCTCGTGTGCCGCGTCGATCGCACGGCATACGTTCTCCGAATTTCCGGACGTCGAAATGCCCAGCAGGATGTCCTGCGGTTTGCCGAGAGCGCGTACCTGCTTGCTGAAGATCTCGTCATACGAGTAGTCGTTGCTGATCGACGTGACGGTCGATGCATCCGTCGTGAGCGCCATCGCCGGCAGGCCGGGACGCTCCATCTCGAAGCGATTCAGGAGTTCTGACGAAAAGTGTTGCGCGTCAGCGGCAGACCCGCCGTTGCCGCAGCTGAGAATCTTACCGTCCTTCAGCAATGCCTGCGCCATCAACTCACCGGCCGCGGCGACGCTTTCACTCAGCGCGTCTACGGCGCCCTGCTTAGTGGCGATGCTTTCCGCGAAATGTTCGCGAACGCGCGTTACTGTATCCATAACTGATTTCTCGTGATCGGCAATGTGCCGATTCTAGCAGCCGCCGGCCGATGCGTCCGGTCAGGGCCTGAAGGCATCACGAACCCACTCGACGGTCCGGCACCTCTTATCGCCGCCGTCAACGCCGAAGACATCGAATCTTGCGGCGTACGATGAAAAGCGGGGGTGGGTCGCAAGGAACATCTCGGCCGTCCGAACCAGCTTGTCCTGCTTGCGCCGATCGACGGTCGCGGCGGCACTCGCGAGAGCGCCGCTTGAACGATAACGGACCTCCACGAATACGAGGCAGTCTTCGTCCAGCATGATGAGATCGATTTCGCCGTGCCGGCAGCGGAAATTACGTTCCACGGCAGCAAGACCCCTTTCCCGAAGGTATCGATACGCGAAATGCTCGGCGGCGCTCCCTACCTTTCTGGTGTCACTTCGTGCCACATTCGGCCGTCGTAAGGGTCGTCCGGCGTTACCGCGTCGTCGTCGGTCGGGCGCAGGGGCCCGGCGTCGTCAACGGGCGGTGGCAACGGCACCGGTACGCCGCTGCGGAATTCTGCCCACGCAAGTCGGCGATGGATGCGGCCGCTGCCATCCAGGTAAAGCATACCGGTCGCACCGTCGACTTCCGGCATCGTGCCGTCACGTGCTGCAAACAGCGGCGCGACGAGGTGGTAAGCGTCATAACCCATCGCATGCAGCCGGCCCAGGCGACGTTCTTCCGGCCAGTACTCCCGGAACATATCCGGCAGGTAGCGGATCCAGCTCTGCGGCGCGATGATCCAAGGCGTATCCGCAAAGCGTATCCCGTTCAGATCCGCGTTCGAGCGCCCGTCCATCGCGTATATCGAGGAGGTGGAGTAAACCGGCAGATCGCCGGAGTAATGAAACTTGAGCTGCGATTTCAGCAGGCGGCCCGCTGCGCCGTCCGCCGCCAGGAAAATAAAGTCTACGTCCTGGCGGCGACGCGGATCGAATTGCAGCGGTACGCCGATGTTTGCGCGCATTCGCTGGTAGCGGGTAACGCTTCCGGCGAGTCCCATGAGTTCTTCGATCGTGCGCGAGTAATCCGGGTTATCGGCCATGAAGCTCCTGTAGTCCAGCAGGGTCCCGCCCCGCGCTTCGAACTCCGTCGCAAAAGCGGTCAGCAGCCGGCGCCCCCAATTACTGTTCGGAACCAGGGCCACCGCCGTGCGATGCCCGTCCTCGAGAGCGCGAGTCGCAGCGGAAACGGCCTCGTCCTCGGGCGCGAGGGCGAACTGGAAGAGACCGGGTGGTGGCAGCGACTCGTCCGGCAGATAATTAAGGGTAAGAACAGGGACGGGAACGAGAATGTCGTTTGCAAGCTCGTTCACATGGTCGCGCAACAGCGGTCCCACCACGAATTCCGCACCGTCTTCGACAGCCGAGGCATAGGCCGCGCTCGGTCCCCCTTCCGCGTCCACGTCATAGACACGGATGGACTGGCGGTCGTCCAAGCCGCCGGCACCGGCGAAATAGGCGCCCAGAAAGCCGTTCTGCACGGCCTTGCCGGCACTCCCGGTACGGCCGCTCAGCGGCAGCAAAAGTGCGATGCGACGCGGGTAGTCGAGCAACTGGTCCGCAGGGATGTCGAGGTCTTCGAGCACGCTCATCGCGGGGTGTCCCGCATTGCGTTCGCGCCAGCGTATAACGCCGTTGCTCCATCCTATGCCCTGCTGCCCAGTTGCAGTGGCTAGGGCTCCGAGCGTCAGCCAGCCTCGCAGCGTCGGGTCGGTGGCCGTTTCAGCAGAGCCACGCAACACCAGCGGGTCGCTGACGAGCAGTCCCTGCCAGAGTCTGTCGCGATTGCGTTCGATACTCAGGCGATCCTCCAGCCAGGTCTCGCGCTGCATGAGTAACTCGATCGCACGTGTCGGATCCTGCAGCTGGAACCACGCATCCGCACGTAACGCCTCCACCCGCAGGCGCATGTTGGGCGGCAACGACTGACGGCTGAGCGATTCGAGCAGGTCTCCTGCAGGTTCTGCCTCGCCGTCATACAGGAGCATCGCGGCCCGGGTCGCGTTCCAATGCAATAGCAGATCGCCGTCCGCCGGCTGAGGGACGCCGCGGAACGCGTTTTGCGCCCGTACTTTGTCGCCGGCATCCAGCCAGTTGTCCACCGCGAGCAGAGTGAGCCGGTCACGCTCGCTGCCGCTCGTCGCGGCGGCCAGGCCGATGTAGACACTTGCCGCTTCCTGGTACTCTCCGGCCTGCGCGAGGCGAGCGCCGCGGGCCTCCGCAGAGCCGCCGAGCCTTCCACTATCGGTCGTTCCACAGGCGGCGATGACCACTGAGAGCAGCAGCACGGTAGCGGTGCTTGCTTTGCGGTTCCTTTGCCGGGCAGGATGTCCTTGAAAATTCATTTGTTCGTGCACTTCTGATAAGGGCCGGAATCGAGCGCGCTATGAGCGGCACATTGTTCGTCGTTGCCACACCGATCGGAAACCTCGAAGACCTGTCTCCGCGCACGCGCCAGACACTTGCCGAGGTGGATCTCGTTGCCGCCGAGGATACCCGGCACACCGGGCGATTGCTATCGCATTTGGGCGTGAAAACGCGGCAAATTGCGCTGCACGAACATAACGAGGTACGCGCGGTCGCGGTCGTTATCGAGCAACTGAAGCACGGCAAGTCGGTGGCGCTGGTCAGCGATGCCGGCACGCCGCTGGTCAGCGATCCCGGCTACCGGCTGGTGCGTGCCGCCCACGAGAACGGCATCAAGGTCACACTGGTCCCTGGTCCCTCAGCGGTTACCGCCGCCCTGTCGATCTGCGGATTACCGACCGATCGCTTTGCGTTCGAGGGCTTCCCTCCCGCGAAAAAGGCTGCGCGCCGCAAATGGCTGCAGGCCCGTGCGGCGGACGAGCGGACGCTGGTGTTTTTCGAGGCAGTGCACCGGATCGCCGCGACGCTCGCTGACATGGTCGACGCATTCGGCGCCGATCGGGAGGCATTTCTCGGTCGCGAGCTGACCAAGCTCCACGAGCAGTGCGTCGTCGGGAGCCTCGGCGAACTGCTCGACGACGTGGGTGGCGGCACGATTGCCTCGAAAGGCGAATTCGTCGTCGCGGTCAGGGGTGCATCCGGACCCGCGGGTTCCTCCCTCGAGGTTGACCGCCTGTTGGCTGAACTCCTCGGACTCGTACCGGCGCGGCAGGCTGCGGCGATCGCCGCCAGGATTACGGGCGGCAGGCGCAATGCGCTCTATGAGCGCATCCTCGAGAAAGCGGACGACCAGATCCGGCGGCGCACCTAGGCCTTATAATCGGCAAAGTCCGGGAAGACCGCGCGGAGGCGCGCGAAATGTTTTAGAATCCTCGGTCCGGAAAGGCCGGAGTCGGCCAGGCAATCGCTGTCTCGACGAGATAGAGGAAAGTCCGGGCTCCTTCGGACAGGGCGCCAGGTAACGCCTGGAGGGCGCGAGCCCATGGAAAGTGCCACAGAAAACAAACCGCCGGGCGCATGCCCGGTAAGGGTGAAAAGGTGCGGTAAGAGCGCACCGCGCGGCTGGTAACAGTTCGCGGCACGGTAAACCCCGCCCGGAGCAAGACCAAATAGGGGAGTAGGGCAAAGCGCGGTTCCCATCAGGGGAGTTGCAATGCTTTCGCCGCCGCCGGTACCGAGCGGACTCCCGGGTAGGTTGCTGGAGGCGGCCGGTGACGGTCGTCCAAGATGAATGATTGTCCTCGACAGAACCCGGCTTATTGCCGGCTCCGGCTTTTCCGATCTGCGGCCGTTGCGCAAATCCGGGCGCGGGGGCGCTGCGCAGCTCCCCTGTCGCCGTTTACCGACCAAAAATTCAACTGATTTTGAAGAAATGGCTTTAAGCTTTTGATTTTGCTTGCGCGAATATTGCCATTTTTTGCCCGATTCGGGCCACCCGATCGCCCCTAAGTCTCTGTAGAACAACCATAAATCGCTGCGCCGTGTTGACGCTCGGCAGGGGCAAACCTATAGTGTCGAAAAGTGGAAAAAAGTGGGAGGAAATGGGCGTTACTCCCGGAATTCGTGCCAGAAGAACGAAACCGGACCTGCCCGAACCACCGTGTTTCGAGGGGCCACCAAAGTCAGTCTGGACGCCAAGGGGCGCATGGCGATACCGACCCGGTACCGGGAGCGGCTTGCCGCCCGTTGTGACGGCCAGATCATCGTTACCGTGGACAAGGATCACTGCCTCCTGGTCTATCCGTTGCCGGACTGGGAAGAGCTGGAGCGTAAGCTCGTCCGCCTTCCCAGCATGAACAAGGTCGCACGTCGAATCGTGCGGATTATGGTCGGTTATGCGACCGAGGTCGACATGGATGCGAACGGGCGCATCCTCGTGTCGCGCGAGTTGAGGGATTTCGCCTCGCTGGAGAAGAACGCGATTCTGATCGGGCAGGGCAACAAGTTCGAACTTTGGGATGAAGCAAACTGGAACGACAAGCGGGACGCCTGGCTCAGCGAGGAAGACGATGGCGAGCTGCCGGCAGAACTCGAGTCAATCTCTTTCTAGGCTGCTGGACATTTTATGAGCAGCAACGCGCATGTGCCGGTGCTGCTGGAACCGGTCCTCGAAGGACTGAATATAAAAGCGAGCGGTTGTTACGTCGATGCGACGTTTGGCCGAGGGGGACACAGCAGCGCCATACTCGAACGATTGACCGCAAACGGGCGCCTGATCGCGATCGACCGGGACCCGCAGGCAGTCGAATCGGCACCGCAGGCGCTGCTGGAAGACCCGCGATTCGAATTGATCAGAGGTGAAAGTGCGCAACTTGAGAAATTCATTGACGCGAGAGACCTGCGCGGTCGCGTGGACGGAGTGCTCCTCGACCTCGGAGTCTCGTCGCCACAACTGGACGAAGCAGGCCGTGGCTTCAGCTTCCTCCGTGACGGCCCACTCGATATGCGCATGGATCCGGATGCCGGCATCAGCGCCGCAGACTGGCTCGCGGGTGTGGATGAAAAGGAATTGAAGCGGGTTCTGAAAAGCTACGGTGAAGAACGGTTCGCTGCACGGATCGCGCGCGCGATCGTTGCTGCGCGAGATGATCAGCCCATCCTGCGCACCGGGCAGCTGGCAACGATCATCGCCGATGCCGTTCCCGTCCACGTCGACACGATTCACCCGGCCACGCGGTCCTTCCAGGCGATCCGCATCGTCGTCAATGACGAGCTGGAGCAGCTGCGCGCAGCGCTCGAGCAAAGCGTGCACATCCTGCGGCGTGGCGGGCGTCTCTGCGTCATCAGCTTCCACTCGCTTGAGGACCGACTGGTGAAACGTTTCATACGCGAGGCATCGCGTGAATCCGAACAGTACCGCGGCATGCCCTCGGTCCCGGCGGAGCATCGGCCGAAGCTGAAGGCGATCGGCAGGCTCATCGAGGCCACGGCTGAAGAAATCGCCGCCAACAGGCGCGCGCGCAGCGCCCGGCTGCGAGTAGCGGAAAGACTGTGATGGTCCTCGAGTCGAAAGCACAGCCCGCTCTCCTCCTACTGGTGTTTGCGGCCGTCTGCGTCATGAGCGCGATGGCGCTGGTCTACACGAAACACGAGGCACGCAAGCTCTTCGTCGCACTGGAAACGCTCACCCGCGAACGCGACGATCTGAACATCGAGTGGGGACAGCTGCAGATCGAGCAGAGTACCTGGGCAACACACGCCCGCATTGAGCAGGTCGCGCTCGACCGCTTGTCGCTTACGCGGCCGCAATCAACCGAAATTTTCGTTATCGAACGACCATGACGCGCGGCGCTGAAACGAAAACCCAGACGGCGAAACGCTTTGTCGGCAGGGTGACGCTGTTAATGGTGCTCTTCTCGCTGATCGCGGTCGCGCTCGCGGCGCGGGCGGTTCACCTGCAGGTGTTCAACAAGGAGTTTCTGAACCAGCAAGCCGATACGCGCCACCTTCGGCGGGAACGGATCTCCGCGCACCGGGGCACCATCACCGACCGCAACGGCGAGCCGCTTGCGATCAGCACACCGGTAGACAGCATCTGGGCAAACCCGAAGGAACTGGCCCCGGCCGTCGACGATGTGCCGCGACTGGCCCGTGCGCTGGGACTCGATTCCCAACTGCTCATGCGGCGAATCACGCGCAGCATGGATAAGGAGTTCTTGTACCTGAAGCGCCACCTGAGCCCTGAACAGGCGCAGCAGGTCCTTTCGCTCAAGCTGCCGGGCGTCAACGTACAGCGTGAGTACCGCCGCTATTACCCGGCTGGAGAGGTCACGGGGCACCTCGTCGGGTTCACCGACATCGACGACGAAGGCCAGGAGGGCCTGGAACTCGCTTTCAATCACTGGCTGTCGGGCGAGTCCGGCGCCAAGCGTGTGCTCAAGGATCGTCTCGGCCGCTCGGTAGAAAACGTTGAGAGCATCCGGCCCGCCCGCCACGGCAAGAACCTGAGGACCAGTATCGACTTGCGCATACAGTACCTCGCCTATCGGACGCTGAAGGCTGCGATCCAGTCCTACAACGCGGAGTCCGGATCGATCGTCGTCCTCGACGTCAGGACCGGAGAAGTGCTGGCGATCGTGAATCAGCCAACCTATAACCCCAACGATCGTTCGCAGTTTTCGGCCGAGCGCTACCGCAATCGCGCGGTAACCGATATTTTCGAACCCGGCTCGAGTATCAAGCCGCTCGTTGTCGCGGCCGCGCTCGAGACCGGCGAGTTCCGGCCCAGCAGCATTATCGACACGGCGCCCGGTTACGTGACGGTCGGTGCGAAGACGATCGAGGACAGCCGAAACCTCGGACGCGTCAGTCTAACGACGATACTCGCACGCTCATCCAACGTCGGTGTCACCAAGCTGGCGATGTCGCTGCAGCCGGATCAGCTGTGGCAGACGATGACGGAGTTTGGCCTGGGTTCGCTGACGTCCAGCGCCTTTCCCGGCGAATCGGCGGGCCTGCTGACCCATTTCAGTAACTGGAAGCCGATCAGCCAGGCGACGCTGGCGTACGGCTACGGCGTCTCGGTCACGGCATTGCAACTGGCACAGGCGTATTCGACGCTCGGCAACGGAGGGCGCCTGAACCCGGTGTCGCTGGTCGCGTTGGAGTCGCCGGTCGAGGGGAAACAGGTCATCGCGCCGGACACCGCTGCAGCCGTTCGCCGCATGCTCGAGGAGGTCGTGCGTCCTGGCGGCACGGGCATGAAGGCAGCCGTTCAAGGCTACCGGGTTGCAGGAAAGACCGGAACGGCCTGGAAGTTCGCCGCAGGTGGTTACTCCGAGGACAAATACATCTCGATTTTCGCAGGTCTCGCACCTGCCAGCGATCCCGAGTTGGCAGCGGTCGTCGTCATCGACGAGCCTTCCGGTGAACTCTACTACGGTAGTGACGTTGCGGCGCCGGTCTTTGCCGACGTCATGACGGAGTCCCTGCGGCTGCTTGCCGTAGCGCCGGATGCGCTGCCGGCCCGCGATCCCGGAAGCACTATGCAGGCGATGAGTCGATGAACATGCCGGCACGTCAGCTCAATCACTCGATGACGATAGCAGCACTGTTGCGAGGAATCGCCGAAGGGCCCGATATCGCGATCAGCGGCATCGCGAGCGATACGCGTGACATCCGCGACGGCTACTTGTTCCTTGCCTGTCGCGGTGACCGCAGCCACGGGCTGGACTACGCAGCGCAGGCGATCGAGGCCGGCGCCGCGGCGATTGCCTACGATGCGTCAACAGCCCGTAACCTGCCCGATGTCGGTGCACCGCTCATCCCGATCGACGGGTTGCGCAGCCGGCTCGGTGAAATCGCGAATCGTTTCTACGACTATCCATCGCAATCCGTGAGGGTGCTGGCGGTCACGGGCACGAATGGCAAGACGACCGTCGCATGGCTGCTCGCGCAATGCCTGCAGCGGCTCGGAGGAACCAGCGGCTATTCGGGCACCCTCGGCTACGGCGTGGACGAGGTCAGCGGCGGCGAAGGCATGACTACCCCGGACGTCGTGGAGCTGCACCGGCGGCTCGCCGCGATGCGCGATGCCGGTGCCTGTTACGCGACTGTAGAGGTCTCGTCGCATGCGCTTGCGCAGGATCGCATCGACGGCGTTGTGATCGATACCGCTTTGTTTACCAACCTGTCGCGCGACCATCTGGACTACCACGGTGACATGGACGCATACGGCGAGGCAAAGGCGTCGCTGTTTCTGGCTGCCGAGCCTGCGCGACAAATCGTCAATATCGATTCGGATTTCGGCCTTGCTCTCGCAAAGCGCTGCGGTCCGGACGTGATAGGCGTGTCGACAGACACGGCACGTGTCGACAGCCACGCGGCGCACGTCGTGCTGGGTGCCGTACGAGCGACCGCACATGGGTTTGAGGTATCGGTTGCGAGTTCCTGGGGCAACGGCGGATTTCACCTGCCCTTGCACGGTGAGTTCAACATCGGCAACGCCGCCCTGGTACTTGCCGCCCTGATCAGCGATGACGTACGGCTCGATGCAGCATGCGCGGCACTCTCCGAAGCAGAAGCCCCTCCGGGGCGCCTGCAACGTGTCGAAGCGGAGTCGGGTCCGGATGTAATCG
>JBFFEB010000010.1:0-67591 GCA_041559075.1 Woeseiaceae bacterium
AATGGCCACTCCGTCACACCTGCAACCAGGGTTCGATACGCGACGATGTCCGCAAGGTCACCGCTCCGTCGACCAGGGTCCACATTCGCCAACCCGTTACGCAATCGCGAGATCTCGGCCGCTGTCCAGTCGAGTTCTCGTTGCTTGGCCTCACGCACGCGCTTTTGAACGCCCCGAACGGGCGCAAGCAAAGCCAGGACGGCGAGGACCAGCGTGCCGGTCCCAATGACTGTTATGAGTACCATGAATCCCGTCTCTAACATCATGAGCGCCGAAATGGACAGGACTCCGACGAGAAGGAGTGCATTGTTCAGCCCCTGCTGCGCAAATGGCGAGAGTGACGACAAGTCCAGCAGGTCGATTCGACTCAGTCTCTGAGCGATGCGTGACATGCGCAGCGAAACGACAACGATGGCGTACGTGAGCCACGCTAGCCCGACGCCCATGAACGGCCCGAGGATCCGATGCCAGGCAACTTCCGGATTCCAGCTTCTCGGGTCCCACGGCGCGTCCGGAACGGGGTCCACGAAATACGGCGGCAAAAAAGCGATCGCTATTCCCACGAATGCAGCGATCAGCAGTCCGCGTCTGCTCAGCCGGATCGATAGGGCAAGCCTGTCGCATTCCTGACGCGAACAGTTCAATGCACCCTGGAGACGCGCGACGGTTCGCTTGCCGTGCTGAAGCACGTACAACAGGGCTGCGGGAAGGTACCCGACGAGGAGACAGTGTACGACCGCAATTCTGAGATCACGCAGAACACCGGTCGGTACGCGCGCCAGCGGATCGAAGTCGTCATCGACGAGCAGCATATCCCAGCGGCCGAATACCGTTTCGCTCGTGATGAGCAGCAACATCAGCGACGCTGTGATCCCGATACCGAGCCAGAGCGGGGAAACTCGATCGATGCCGGCTTGGTCTGCCATTCAGCAAGCCTCGGTCGCCTGGTTGCAAGGCATAGATCGTACTGTCCGCGGTAGTGATCGTTCAGCCATTACGATCGTCCTCGGACCAGGCGTCCCGATGACGACACAATGCGCCGTCCTGTTCGAGCTTCAGCAGATGCGCATACAGGGAGCGCTCGGCCAGCGGGAACAGGTGTGGCGACACGTCCTGGTAGACATACGGCACAAGTTCGTGTGGCTCCAACCACGGGTGCTGCCGGACGGCCGCAAGGACCCTTCTTTCACGCAGCAAGCGGTGCTCGACGATCCGGTCGATCGCGCGTGCCGGGTCCTCGATCCGATCGCCGTGTCCGGGCAACAGGGCATCGCAATTCATCGCCCTAAGGCGCTTCAGCGACGCGATGTAATCGCTCATATCGCCGTCCGGCGGATTGATGACCACCGTTGAGCCGTCAATGACGTGGTCGCCCGTCACCAGCCAGTTGGTCGCGGAATGGCGATAACACAGGTGATTCGAGGCATGGCCCGGCGTGCGCACGACCTCGAGCGTGAATTCGCCGGTCTCCAGCGCATCGCCGTCACAGAGCAGCCGCGTCGGGCTGAAGGATCTATCCTGCGGGCCGTGTTCAGGTGGCGGCCGGCCAAGGACTTCCGCGCCCGTGCGCGCCGCAAGCGCCATCGCGCCCGGGGAGTGATCCGGGTGTGTGTGGGTTACCAGCACCCAGCGCACCGGCGCACCGGCCGCCTCGACAATACCGTCGATATGGGTGTCGATTTCCGGGCCCGGATCGATGACCGCGATGCCGGACACGCCGAACAGGTAAGTATTGGTGCCCGGCCCGGTCATCATCGACGGGTTGGGCGCCAGCAGACGCCGGACCCCGGGGGCGAGTTCGGTGTATCGCGGCAGATCGGGCCCGAATGCTGTCATTCCAGGGCCCCGGAATCCCGACCAGCCACCACGACGCGTGCCTCGCCGTGGCGTTCTGTTATCTCGGGAAATATGCAGGGCACGCCCTCGCGAGCACGGGACGCAGCCCATTCAATGAGCTCGACCGGCGTGCCGTACCGGGCGAGCGTCTCGAGCGTTCTGATCGTGGGAAAGTGCAGCCTGATCGAGCCGCCTCGATAGGCAGCCAGTGCTTCCTGCGCAGTCATCCAGCAGGAGTCGGTGAGCTCGCCGCCGCAATGAGCCGCATCCTGGCCATCAGGCATCGCGGCAAGGAAGAACCGCGTTGCAAATCGTTTCGGCAACGCCTCCGGCGTAATCCAGAAGCTGAAGTAATGCAAGGCGTCACATTGCAGCTGCAGCGAGTTCTGCTGTACGAAGGTCTGCCAGTCGAGCGTGCCGTCGTTCAGTGCATCGCGTGCCGCCCCGAGATCGACGCCGGGCCTGCCGACCACTGCAAGCAACACGCCGGACTCCTCGAACAACTCCCTGACGGCAGCACTGAACCAAGTGACACCGTCGGCGACGTTCAGCAGGACATCGGCGTCAGCAGGTGTGATGCCCGCGCAATGATCGGCGACCCGCGCATCAGCGTCCTCCAGGACGCCGCCGGGAAAAGCGTACGCGCCGCCGAAAGCGGAGCGCTCGTGGCGCTGAACCAGCAGAAGCTCGGGAGCATTCTCGGCATCACGCACAAGTACGACCGTCGCTGACGGCCTTGCGACGGGGACATCACTCAACGACAGCTTTCTCCGGGTCGCCGGATTCCACGTACGCCTGCATGCGCACGAGCGCCTCACCGATCACATAGTCGACCGGCAACGCGATCGCGTTCAATCCGCCGGGCCGGTACCCGCCGACCACGTAGGTGAACTTGACCCGCGTGCCCTCCAGCGCATCGAAGAACTCCCAGGTCATGTTGCCGTTGATGCCCATGAGGCCGAGCGGACCGAGGCCGCCAGTCAGGCGCAGGATGATGCCGGGGTTCACGAACGTGACCTCCATGTGGACGATGCCCCCGCCATTCTCGAACCGCTCGCAGAAGCAACCCTGTGGCTTACTCTCGATTATCATTCGACCGGCGTCGCCGTCGACCGTATGATCATCGCTCCACCACTTCCCGATCTCATCGACTGCCGCCTGCCAGACGCGCGCGCGGGGAGCGTTGACCAATACTTCGTGCACGGTCGTAAATCCGCTTTCGTTAGAATCGGTCACCTCCGCCATGGCGCCGCTGCTGAACATGAGCAGCGCGGCGGTAAAGATCAGTTGCCGCATCGAGGCTCCTCGCGATTGATCGGGCTGGATACTTTAACCAAAATGCCCCCATGAATCCCGATGTCCGCAACTTGGCGCGCTTCATCGCTCGAGCCGGCCGTGTCGCGGTTGTGACCGGCGCAGGCGTCAGTACGGCGTCCGGTATTCCTGATTACCGCGACCGAAACGGCGAATGGAAGCACGCCCGCCCGGTGCAATACGCGGATTTCGTCTCGAAGCCCGAAGTCCGAAAACGCTACTGGGCGCGCAGCTACAGCGGCTGGCAACGGATTTCCGATGCGAAGCCGAACCGCGCCCACATCGCGCTCGCGGCGCTGGAATCGGCGGGCACGGTGGATACGGTCATCACCCAGAACGTCGACGGCCTTCACCGTCGTGCCGGGAGCCGACACGTCATCGACCTGCACGGGCGCCTCCAGAGCGTGCGCTGCATGGGCTGCGGCAGGCTCACCTGCCGCGACGAGTGGCAGATCGAACTGGCTGCCGCGAACCCGAAATGGCAACCCGAGACCGATTATTTCGCGCCGGACGGCGATGCAGAGCTGCGCGACGAAGACGTCAGCCGATTCGTTACGCCCGACTGCGTGACCTGCGGCGGGTTCGTCAAGCCGGACGTGGTGTTCTTCGGCGAAAGCGTGCCGAGGGAGCGGGTCGAGTCTGCCTTCGAAGCGACGGACCGTGCCGAAGCTCTGCTCGTCATCGGCTCCTCCCTGATGGTGTATTCGGGCTATCGGTTTGCGCGCCGGGCCGCGGAAACCGGCAAGCCGATCGCTATCGTCAATCGCGGAAGGACGCGCGCCGACGAACTGGCGGCGCTCCGAATCGACGCGGACTGCGGCGATATTCTCGATCGCGTGAGCAGAAACGGTGGATGAAGACCTGCGTATCGTGTTCGAGAGCCGCAACCGTGCGGCCTGCGCGGATCGATCGCTGGTGCTCGCGGCGGCAGGAATCCCCCACCAGGTCCTGCACGATCCCGGGGGCTCCATGATCGTGGTGCCGGCGGAGCACTCGGCGCATGCCATCGAGGAGATCTCGATCTACGACGAAGCCAACCCGCCAGTCGTCCCGAAACCGAGGAGGACCATCCGCTACCAGAACGCGATGCCGGGCATCGCTGCATACGTTCTCACCGTCTGCGCCGTCGCCTGGCTCGCCGGCGACTCCGCATTCGGCGAGAACTGGTTTCGCGCCGGACGAGTTGACGGCGTGCTGGTCCGCGCCGGCGAAATCTGGCGCACGGTGACGGCCCTGACGTTGCACTCGGGTCTGGGGCACCTCGCCGGCAACCTGGTCTTCGGTGCGCTGTTCGGGTTGTTTGCGGGACGCATCCTGGGCTCCGGTGTTGCCTGGTTAACGATCGTCGCAACCGGGGCGCTGGGCAACCTCCTGAATACGCTGGTGCTCGCGTCCGATCATCGCTCCATCGGTGCATCAACGGCCGTGTTTGCGGCACTCGGCCTCGTCGCCGGTTACGTGTGGCGCGCCAGGCTGATGTCCCAGGAGCGCTGGGTGTATCGCCACGGCCCGATCGTCGGCGGCCTCGCGTTGCTGATGTATACCGGCACCGGCGACGAGAATACGGACATTGGCGCGCACCTGTTCGGTTTCCTGTGCGGCTTTGGCGGCGGCCTTCTGCTCACGTTCGCGGGGAACCGTATCCTCGAAGATCGCTGGCAGTGGCTGAGCGGTGTCGCCGCGGCGGTCCTGGTGTCCTGCGCCTGGGCCTGTGCCCTGCTCTACTGACGCTGACCGGTTCGGGTAGAATCCCTGCCCGGTAGCGGCCGCGGGCACCGGAAGGCGATCAATGAAATCGTTATTGCTGTTGTTTTTGACGGTAATGTTCGTGTTGGCCGTGGCGGCATGGGTTCGCTACGGCGGCGGTGAGCCGTATCCCGACCTGACGACCTCGCCCTTGCTCGACGCCGATGAATTGGAGGAGGTGTTGTCGCACCCGCTACCGATCGGCAACGTGGCGGTCAGCGGAACCGGCAGGGTATTCTTCACCGTGCACCCCGAGGCTCGCCCCGAGGGCAACAAGCTACTCGAGTTCGTCGATGGTTCAGCCGTACCTTATCCCGGTGTTCAGCAACAGGCGGCTCTCTTCGACACGGTACTGGGTATTGCCATCGACCGGCGGGGCAACCTCTGGACCATTGACCATGGCAACCACGGTACGCGATCCGCCCGCCTGCTCGCCTTCGACCTGGTTAGCGGCGAGGTCATTCACGACCACCGGCTGCCGTCCGACATAGCACCCCCGGGGTCGTTTCTCCAGGACCTGCAGATCAGCGAGGACGGCCGGACGGTCATCGTTGCCGACGCGAGTTTCTGGCGCAAAAGTCCCGCCATCATCGTCTATGACGTCGAGTCAGCAACCGCTAGGCGCGTGCTCGAGTCCCATCCGTCAGTCTCCGCCGAGAAATTCGTCATCGCCCACGACGGCAAGCAGATGCGGTTCTTCGGCGGACTGGTCGCGCTGCGCGGTGGCGTCGACGGGATCGCGCTGGGACCGGAATGGCTGTATTACGGCGCATTGAGTGGCTCGAAGCTGTACCGTATACGACTGCGCGACCTCCGCAACGCGGAGCTCCCCGCCTCGCAGCTCGCGAAACGCATCGAAACATACAGCGAGAAACCACTGTCCGACGGCCTGAGCACGGATGTCTATGGAAACGTTTACGTCACCGACGTCGAGCACAACGCGGTATTCGAGGTCGGTGAGGATCGTGAGCCACAAACGCTGCTCCGCTCGTCGCGCATCCGCTGGCCCGATGCGTTGTCGTTCGGGCCGGACGGCTGGCTGTACGTTGCCGATAGCGCGTTGCAGGAGGTGGTCCTGAAGCCACAGGGTCACGTCCGGGCGAGCGGCCCCTACCGGATCTTCCGCTTCCGCCCGGGGGCGGAAGGCGTGCCCGGACAGTAGCTTGCAGATTCTGTTGCTTTACGCCGCAGTCGTCCTGATCTGGGGCTCCACCTGGGCGGCGATTCCCTATCAGCTCGGCACGGTCGCCGAAGAGGTGTCTGTCGGGTACCGTTTCGGCGTGGCCGCACTCGCACTTTATGCGTATGCGTACGCCAGTCGTCGCCCCTTGAGGCTGCAGGCAGGCGCTTTTCCGCTGATTTTCCTGCAGGGCGCGCTGCTGTTCTGCATCAATTACTTTTTTGTGTATTACGGCACCGCGCACCTGACCTCGGGCATCGTCGCCGTCCTCTTCAGCGCCATCCTCATTCTCAACGCGATATTCGAGCGTTTGTTCTTCGGCCGGACGATCGACGTCCGGTTCTGGCTGGCGGCCGCCATCGGGATCACGGGAATCACCCTGATCTTCAGCAGCGAGATCACCGAATTCAGCCTCACGGATGATTCCGTGCTGGGCGGGCTACTCGTCCTGTGTGGCACACTGATCGCATCGCTGGGCAACATGGCAGCCGTCGCCAATACTAGACAGGGCCTGCCTGTTGTCGCGGTCAATGCGCATGCCATGGCGTTCGCGTCGGTGCTGGCACTGCTGATCGCGCTCGCATTTGGCAAGCAGGTCGACTTCCTGATGCAGCCCGGCTACATCCTTTCACTGCTTTATCTCGCGATCTTCGGGTCGGCCGTGGCCTTCGGCTGCTACCTCGCGCTGCTTCGGCTGATCGGTGCGGCCCGCGCATCCTATAGCTCGGTGCTGTTCCCCGTCGTTGCGCTCCTGATATCGACGGCGATCGAGGGATACCGGTGGACGATTCCTGCCGCGATCGGCATGCTACTTACCCTCGCCGGCAATTGGCTGATTTTGAGCCAGCGGAAAAATAAGCAGCAGCAAAAAGAGGTAACCCAATGAACACAGAGAGCCTCGCCGATCTCGGCTTCGACTGGGAAGAGGCATTGACGGTGGTCCAGACCACCGGCGTCGACTTCGGAATCAACCTGGTTACGGCAATCGTTATCTTCTTCGTCGGCAAGTGGGTCGTTAACCTGATCGTCAGCGGCCTGATGAAGGGCATGAAGAAGGGCGAGCTCGACGTCACGCTGCGCCGCTTCATTGGCAACCTGGCCCGCATGTTGTTGATGCTGTTCGTCATTATCGCGGCCATCAACCAGCTCGGCGTACAGACCGCCAGCCTGATCGCTCTTCTCGGTGCCGCCGGCCTTGCGGTCGGCCTTGCGTTGCAGGGCTCGTTATCCAACTTCGCAGCAGGCGTGCTGATCGTTCTGTTCCGGCCCTACAAGGTCGGCGACTGGATCGAGGGCGGCGGGATTTCCGGCGCCGTGGAGGAAGTGCAGATCCTCACGACGGTCTTGAAGACCGGCGACAACAAGCGTGTCATCGTCCCGAACAGCCAGATCATGGGAACGACGATCACCAATTATTCTGCGAACGAGACGCGCCGCGTCGATCTGGTCGTGGGCGTGAGCTACGGCGATGACATCGACAAGGTGCGCAAGGAACTGCAGGATCTCGTCAGCGCCGACGATCGCATCCTCGACGATCCGGCTGTCACTATCGCCGTGTCCGAACTCGCGGACAGCAGCGTGAACTTCGTGGTGCGCCCGTGGGTCAAGACGACCGACTACTGGGGCGTGTATTTTGACCTGACGGAGGCGATCAAGAAGCGCTTCGACGAAGTCGGAATTTCCATTCCGTTTCCGCAGCAGGACGTCTACGTCCACAACGTCGCCGCCGACTGATCGCCGCTCGCGGTTGCCGGGCACCTCAATGCGCCAGGTCAGTCCCGGCGTTGCGCCCGTCAACCGAACACAGCCTCGCTCGTTGAGCATATACGGGGCGGGTGTTCAGCCGGGGTTCACGCCGGCCTCGTAGAATCCGGAGCCAGACAACGACCAGGACAGACCACCATGCGGACAGACCTGCGATACTTTCTGACCCTCGTGCCGGCCGTGCTCGCCGTCGGTTGCGCCGCGCATCCCGACCCGATCATCGACACCAAGGGTGTCGATCCGCAACGTCTCGCAGAGGACTGGGAAGAATGTGAAGCCTACACCGAGGAGATCGTGATCGCCGAGGGCATGGGCAAGGGAGCGGCCGTCGGCGCAGCGGTAGGCGCGGCAACCGGCGCAGTCAGCGATCGGCGGGAGGTCGGCGAAGCCGCAGGCATAGGAGCCATCTACGGCGGAACCCGCTCCGGCCTCGACGCGGACCGGGAAAAGCAGAAGGTGTTCAAGAACTGCATGCGCGGGCGTGGCTACCGGGTTCTCAACTGACCGTCAGCGGAATTCCGGCTGTGCCCTGTTGAAATCGGCGCCGGGCCGCAGTACTGTATTTTTGTACAGTATCGAGCCAGACCATGCCTATTCGACACCACAAGGGTCGCGGCGCCCTCTCCGACCGAGAAGGCCGCTTTGCCGAACGCCCCGTCGAGTTCGACGCCGAGGAAGCCCATGAACGCTCTTTGAGCGCGCCGGCCACTGAGCTGCGCGCGATGCGCTCCCGGCGCATCATCGCAACCAACAGCTCTCCCGACGTTCCTTTCGACCGCTCCATCAACCCCTACCAGGGCTGTGAGCACGGCTGCGTTTACTGCTACGCGCGTCCCAGTCACAGTTACATCGATCTGTCGCCCGGACTCGATTTCGAAACGAAGATCTTTTACAAACCGGACGCTGCGGCGCGGCTCGTACAGGCCTGGGAGGCCCCCTCGTACCGTTGCGAGCCGATAACGATCGGCGCTAACACCGACCCTTACCAGCCGGTGGAGCGACGCACCCGTGTCACACGCGAGCTGCTCGAGCTGTTCGTCGCTCATTCGCATCCCGTCAGCATTATCACCAAGGGCACGCTGATTATCCGGGACCTCGACCTGCTCGCCGAACTCGCGCGGCGCAATCTCTGTTCGGTGGCGATAAGCCTCCCGACCCTGAAGCGTAATTTAAAGCGCGTCATGGAGCCCCGCGTCCCGTCAGCCGACGCGAGACTCCGGGCCATGGAACAGCTTGCCAATGCCGGTGTCCCGGTGAGCGTCCTGTTCGCGCCGGCAATCCCTGCGTTGAATGACGAGGAAATCGAACGGGTACTGGCAGCTGCGGCGAACGCGGGTGCTCGCGAGGCGGCCTATATCTTCCTGCGCTTGCCGCACGAGGTGAAGGCTATCTTCAGCGAGTGGCTGCAGGTTCACTTCCCGGATCGCGCGGCGCGCGTCATGGGCCTCGTGCGCGAAGCGGGCGGCGGCCGGGACTACGACAACCGTTTCGGCATCCGCCAGACCGGACGCGGACCGTACGCCGAAATGCTCGGCAAGCGGTTCCGGGCAGCCTGTCGGCGCTATGGCCTCGACACGGGACCCCGCGAGGCCCCTCTCGACTGCAGTTGCTTCGACCCGCCGGGGAATCAGCAGCTGGGCCTGTTTTGAAGGCATCGTCGAAACCTTTTTTCTGCGGGCGTTGTATAGTTGAGACTCGAACCAAACCGCGGACGATCGGTCGAAACCTGGAGCCTCCGCCACAGGGGCGGAATTCCGGACCGGTCCCGCAACTGCAAAAAACGAATATGATTTACAAGGGTTTATTGCGCTCAATCGTGTTGGTAACCGTGTTGGCGAGTGGGTTCGCTGTTGCCGCAGAGGAACCCCAGATCGAGGACGCCGTAGACGACGGCGGCCTAATGGACCAGACCGTTCCGGTCGCCGAGGAAGATGCGGCGGCAGAAACCGCAGCACAGCCTGGCCCTCGGCGGAGCAACAAGGCCGACCTGCGCGAGGAACTGCTGGACGAATTCAGCAATTACAAGCGCCTGATGTCGGAAGGCATTTATGACGAGGCCGACACCGTCGCCAAGCGCGTCGTAACGCTTTCCATTCAGTTGACCGGCCCACGGTCTTCGGAGACCGCGAAGGCACTCACCAATCTCGGTATCGTGCAGCATCGCAACAAGCAGTTCGACGCGGCACAGCAAAACTTCGCGGCAGCTATCGATATCATCGAAGAGCGTGACGATCGGCTCAACCGACGCCTGATCAATCCGCTGAAGGGCCTGGGCGCTGCACAGCTCGAGGGGGGACGTCCCGATCTCGCGAAACAGACGTTCACGCGCGCAATTCACGTCACGCATGTCAACGAGGGTCCGCACAACATGGACCAGATCGATATTCTCGAATCGCTGGCGGAAACAAATGTGCGGCTCGGCTCGATCGAAGAAGCCCGGGCGATGCACGACAAGATCTACTATCTGCACAGGCGCCGCTTCGAAGACGACCAGCTGGCTTTGATCCCGTCCCTGATGCGCCGCGCCGAGTGGCAGCACCGCGCGGGGTACATCGCGGACGAACAGGCCACTTATCGCCGCGCGATACGCATCATCGAAACGAACTCGAGCAAGGAAGACATTCGCCTCGTCGAACCGCTCACGAAGCTGGGTGAATCCTATTTCTACACCGACCTGCACGGCGAACAGGGCCTGCATCATAATCCCTCGACAGGCGAGATCTATTTCAAGCGCGCATTGCGAATCGCCGAGTCCAGCCCGAAGTCGGACTGGACCACGGCCACCAACTCGAGGCTGTCTCTGGCCGACTACTACATGATGCAGGGCAACCTCACGCGGGCAAGGAAGCTCTACGCGGAAATCTGGAATTCGCTCTCCGATGGCGAGGCGAAACTGCTGTTTCGTGACGAGGTGTTCAACAACGCGGTGCCTTTGAATGACCGACCGATCCCCGAGTTTGCGAGCGAAGCCGGCCCGAGTCCTCTCGGCAGGCCTTCAGAAGAATTCCTGCAAGGATCCGTAACGCTAAGCTTCTCCGTGACCAATCGTGGCCGTGTCATCGAAATCGAGCCGGTTGAAGTCGTGCCGGAAGTATTCACGGACATGGAAAAGCTGGTGCATCGCGAGATTCGCGGCAGGCTGTACCGGCCTCGCTTCGAGGACGCGGAACCGGTGAAGAGCAGCAACCAGGTCTTCACGCACCTGTTCTACTACAAGCAGTCGGATCTGGACGAAAGGCGCGAGGCGGAAGCCGTCGGCGCCGATACCTAGTCGGCGCCGCCGCCGGCGAGCTGAGCAGGAGCAGCGTATGGCTTCGACGAACATGATCAGGCTAATTGCGGCGGCGATTGCCCTGATCGCCGGCGCACCTGCGTTCGCAGACTGCCGTGACGACTGGATTTGTGTCAATGCGGTGAACCAGGGCGGCAACGTGGAACTGCGCGCAGAGAACCTTCAGGACTACCCGGTCACGTACACCCTGCGGGTGCGCACACGCTATTTCGAGGTGTCGGGCCCGACCACCGTGACGCGCACGCTGGCGCCCCAGGAATCGGCGCGCGTCATGATGCTGAGCCGCGCCGACGAACGCTTTGAGGGACGCTACCGCTACTTCTTCGAGTGGACGGTCGGCGACAAGGACGCGATACACGACGACGATCATCTTTACGAGCTGCCATATGCCAGCGGCAAATCCTACCGTGTGCTGCAGGGCTATGGCTCGCGATTCAGCCATACGGGCCTCGAAGCCTATGCCGTGGATTTCGACATGCCGGAAGGCACGCCGGTCCACGCTGCCCGGGGCGGCGTCGTTGCGCGCGTGCAGGAATCCCATTCGATCGGCTGCTGGGAGGACGGCTGCGGCCGCTACGCGAATTTCATCGTCATCCTTCACAGCGACGGCACGACGGGCGAGTATTATCATCTGGAGAAAGGCGGCGCGCTGGTCGAGGTCGGTGACCACGTCGTGCAAGGCCAGAAAATAGGCCTGTCGGGTAATACCGGCCATACGACCATGCCCCACCTTCATTTCGCGGTGTACCGTGCTACCGAGTGGGGTAATACCCAGTCGATCCCGGTGCGATTCAAAAGTGCGGACGGTGTCGTCATGCGGCCCCGTCACGGGGCACGCTACCAGGCGACCTGATATGTTCAACAAATACAGGAAGACCAACCTCCCGACTCGCGACGAGGCCCTGCCCGGCCGCAGCACCCCGATGCCGGTTCCGGCGCGGCATTTCGTGAACGGCAAACCGCTCGAAGGACCGTTTGCGCCCGGACTGCAACGCGCGGTTTTCGGCCTTGGCTGTTTCTGGGGTGCGGAACGGCGTTTCTGGGAAACTGAAGGGGTGTTCACCACGGCCGCCGGCTATGCTGGAGGCAATACCCCGAACCCGACCTACGAGGAAGTGTGCAGCGGGCTTACCGGGCATACGGAAGTCGTGCTCGTGGTTTTCGACCCCGTGTGCGTGAGCTACGAGCACTTGCTGGCCGTTTTCTGGGAGGCGCACGACCCCACCCAGGGGATGCGGCAGGGAAACGACATCGGTACGCAGTACCGATCCGCGATCTATACGTCGAATGATGCGCAGGCGCATACCGCGCGGGATTCCCTGCGCACCTACCAGGGCGAACTCGACAGGGCCGGCTACGGCAACATCACGACGGAGATTGCGCCGCTTGCCAACTTCTACTATGCCGAGGATTACCACCAGCAATACCTCGCCAAGAATCCCGGCGGCTACTGCGGCATTGGCGGCACCGGCGTGAGCTGTCCGACGGGCCTGCCCGTACTGTAACGTCCCGGGCATTACCGGTAGTATCGGTCCGTCACGCGATGAGGACCCCGCCTTGGCCAAGAAAGACAGCAAGCTGCGAAAACAGCGCAGGCCGAGCCGCAAGCAGGCCGAAGAAGCAATAAGAACGATGCTCCTGTGGGCGGGTGAGGACCCGCGCCGGGAGGGGCTGCTCGACACCCCGAAGCGTGTCGTGTCGGCCTACGAGGACTGGTTCAGTGGCTACAAGGAAGATCCGATTCAGTACCTGAAGCGCACCTTCGAGGAAGTCGAAGGCTACGACGAAATGATCGTATTGCGCGACATCGGTTTCGAGTCCCACTGTGAACATCATATGGCACCGATCATCGGGCGGGCGCACGTGGGCTACCTGCCGAACAACAAGGTCGTCGGCATCAGCAAACTCGCGCGGGTCGTGGAAGCCTTTGCGCGGCGATTCCAGGTCCAGGAAAAGATGACGGCGCAGATCGCCAATTGCATCTGGAACGTGCTGAACCCGAAAGGTGTCGGCATCGTCATCGAGGCGACGCACCAGTGCATGACCACGCGCGGTGTGCACAAGTCTGACGTGTCCATGGTAACAAGCCAGATGCTCGGAACATTCCGCAAGGATGCGCGCACGCGGGCCGAGTTCCTCGGCATGATCGACAACCAGCGCTAACCGCGACTGCCGGCGAGAGCAGGAGCGGACTTGCGGCGTCTCGGGGCATCTCTCAAGGCCGGCCTGACGCTGACCGCGCTGTATCTCGCAGCCTGGCCGGTGCCGGTAGAACCGGTCGCATGGAACGCGCCGCAAGACGAGGGTCTTACCGGCGCCTTCGCCGCCAACCACGCGCTTGCAGCAGCCGAAACCGTCGACCTGGGAGCCTACGAAGGCCCGGAAGACGTCGCCACGGGACATGACGGCGCGCTTTACGCAACGACTTTGTCCGGCGCGATATTGCGCATCGACCGGGATTCGCACCGGGTGTCGGAGTTTGCGCGCACTGGCGGCCGGCCGCTGGGCATCGAGACAGCACCTGACGGTGCACTGCTGGTCGCCAATGCATATATCGGTATACAGCGCATATCGCTAGAAGGCGAGGTAACCGATCTGCTGACAGCGGTTAACGGCGAGCCACTTGCCTATGCCGACGATCTCGCCGTCTCCAGCACGGGGGTTATCTATTTTTCCGACGCGTCGTCCAGGTTCGGCGCGAGCGAATGGAACGGCACCTACGAGGCCAGCCTGCTGGACATCCTCGAGCACGGCGGCCACGGCCGGGTGATCGAATTCGACCCGCGGAACGGCAGTTCGAGAGTGGTGATCGAAGGCCTCAATTTCGCCAACGGCGTTGCTATCGCGCCCGACGATCGCTACCTGCTGATCGCGGAAACCGGGAGCTACCGGATTCTACGCCACTGGTTGCAGGGACCGGCTGCCGGCTCCACCGAGGTGATTATCGACAATCTCCCTGGCTTTCCAGACAACATCAATAGCGGCAGCAAGAATCGTTTCTGGATCGGCCTTGTCGCTCCTCGGAACGCGAAGCTCGACAGCCTGTCCGAGAGACCATTTCTGCGCAAGGTGGTGCAACGGCTGCCTGCCTTTCTGCGGCCGAGTGCCGTCCCGTCATCACACGTCTTCGCGATCGACGGAAACGGCATGGTGCTCCACAGCCTGCAGGATCCGGCGGCCAGGTATCCCGCCACGAGCGGCGCCTGCGAAACCGGCCAGCGCCTCTACCTGACGCGTCTGTTCGGACACGAATTGCCTTACGTCGATGCCGGCTTGCTGAGCGATTAGCCCGGCGCTAGTCGAGACCGAGCGGGGCGAGGCCCTGCCTGAAGGTGATGTCGACCGGGATGCCTGCCCGCGTAAGACGATCCAGGTCTGCCTGCAGCTGGTCTCCGATGACGCCCATGGTTTCGGTGAGTTCGCTCGCACGCTCGTAGTCACCGTCACCCTGTAGCATCAGCAGCAGGCGTGACAGTTCGGTCATAGCCTGAGTCATGCGATCTGCGTCGACGCGGTAGGTGCCGGATTCCGGATCCCGCACGAAAGCACCCTGCTCCTCGAAGAAGTTGAAGCGCACCATGTTCGCCTTGCCGTGGGCGCTGGCCGCGCCGAACCGGATCGACCGGAAGATGCCGGCCATGAACGTCACGTAGTAATCCATGATATCGGCTTCGCCGAGCTCACCCGCCTTGAGCAGCTCGATCACCATGTACAGGCCGAGGACGTCCGCCTTGCCCTCCTCCATGCTCGATGCAACGTCGAGCAGCGCTTCGCGGACCGTGCCCCTGCCGTTGATCGTGTTCTTGATACCCAGCCCATGGGCGACTTCATGGAACATGACGTTACTGAAAAACGCATCGAACGTGACCTGCTTGCGCTGCGCCTCGTCGATCAATAAGTCCGAAATTGGCAGCAGGATTTTTTCGAACTTGGCCTGCATCGCGTTCTTGAGCTGCAGCCGGCGCGTACCTTTCTCGAGCTGCACCTCCTCGTCGTTGGGGAGGTTGATCGCGATCGTCTTGGATCCCGCGTTGCTATGACCGGCATAGTAAACGACGTCATAAGCGTTGAGGTCGGAATCCGTGCCCGGCGTCTCCTGCTTGTACTCGGCCGACACCGGCAATCCCTCCTGCAGCTCCGGCAGGAACAGGGCGAAACGGCTCAGGCGATCGCTCCATCCCATGTCCTTCACGAGCACGTAGGATTCATAGGCGGCGCGATATCCGAACAGCCGGTCTTCGTAAGTCTCTATCGGCCCGATGACCACGTCGATCTCGTTCGATTTCACGTCCATCCAGAACAGATCGCTCGTCCGGAAGTCGTCGCTGATCAGCGCCGCGGCCCGCAGTTTCAGGTAGGTCGCAAACGCCTGATCCTCGGCGAGATCGGCGGCCTCGCGCAGCAGCTCGGCGGTCTGCTGCAGCTCTTCCCTGTAGGCCACGTGATACGGGATCAGCACCAGCGCGCCAGCGTTATCGCGGCGCACCAGTGAGTAAAGGCCTTGCTTGCCGGGGAGGTATGCGCTCTCGAATTCCTCCTTGCTCATGTCCACCGGATAGAAGTTCGCACCGAGTGGCTTCGGACCGAAACCTTCGATGAATGGCGCATCGTTGGCAAGGCGGTCCCACGGACCGTAATTCAGATCGGCGAAGCGGCGCGCCTCGGCGTCTTCGATCGACCGGAGCCAGTCCTTGTAGCCGTCATTGAAGGCCTGCCGCCAGAACAGGTCGTTCATAATCTTCGACGCCTCGATGAGCACGGCGATCATTTGGCGCTGGCTTGCACTCAGGTGGCCAAGGTCGGTGGTCAACTCGAACTCGGCATAGATCTGCGGGCGCGGCTCGACCGACTCCACGCTGGAAACGACCTGTTCGGGCGGCGTTTCCGCTCCACAGGCAGCAAGCAGTATCGTCGGGACGAAGACGCGCGCGAGGCGCTTCAACATCGATGCGGTCACGTTGAATCCTTTCTGTAAGCGGGCCGGCAATTATTGCACACGCTGCATCCCGATAGCGCCCCTCGCCGGCAGCGCTACAGATCGACGAGTTCGATGTCGTCGGCCTCGAGATCCTCGCCCATGAAGCGACCACCGACGCGCGCGAAGCGGCTCGCGCCGTCCGTTGCCATCAACTGCAACCGGCCTTGGCCGTCCTGGTCGTTGAGCAGGTCGTACTCCTCGAGCATCTCCGCCACAGCGGCGGCCGTCGTACTCGCGGAATCGACGATCACGGTTCGCGTTGCGACGACCTGCCGGATCGCAGGCCGCAGCAGCGGAAAATGGGTGCATCCGAGGATGATGCTGTCGGGCTCGAATGCAAGTTCAGCCAGCGGTTCGAGGTAGCGGCGGATGATACTCTCTGCGATGCTGCCTTCCGTCCAGCCTTCTTCCGCCAGCGACACCATCAGTTCGCACGCGAGTTCTCGGACTTCCGCGCGTGCGTCACGCCCCAGGATCGCATGGCGATATGCGCCGAAGCGAACCGTCGCTTCGGTAGCCAGCACGAGGTGCCGGCCGCCCGGACGAGCGCTGACGGCTGCAACGGCGCCCGGCTCGACAACGCCGATAACGGGTACCGGCTTCATCTGTTGACGAAGCGCGTCGAGCGCCACCGCCGATGCCGTGTTGCAGGCAACAACGAGCAACTTGATGCCGCGTCGTGTGAGCTTCGCGGTCGCCTGCCCCGCATAGCGGCTGATCGACGCCGGACTCTTGGTTCCGTAGGGCAGCCGCGCAGTGTCACCCAGGTAGACAAGGTCCTCTCGCGGCAACGCCTGGCGCAGCGCGCGGACCACGGTCAGACCTCCGACGCCGGAATCGAAGACACCGATCGGCCGGCGCTTGTCGTCTAATGCATTCACAGTCGCATTGTGCCAGAGTAAGGTGTGCAAAAAATTCTGTATGCTGTTGGCGCATTCGTCGCCATACTAATAATAATCGGGTTCCTGCTACCACGGCACAGCCGCGTCGAGGTGAGCGCGCTCGTCGATGCGCCACCGGCAACCGTGTTCGCCCTCGTCAATGATTTTCGCCGCGTGGACTTGTGGGCGCCGCGAACGGCAACCGACCCGAATGCGCGGGTCATCTTCTCGGGCCCGCCCCGGGGCGTAGGCGCAACGGTCACATGGGACGGCGTCATCGCCGGCAGCGGCACGCAGACCATCGTGGAAAGCCGCCCTTACGAGCACGTTGCCACCGCTATCAACCCCGGCGAGGCTGGTGAAGCGCATACCTGGTTCAACATCGGGCGTGAGAAAGGCGCGACGCGGGTGACCTGGGGATTTGCGCACGACCACGGCCTCAACCTCGTCGGCCGATACTTCGCGCTGCTGCTGTCGGGCGTAGTCAGGCGCGAATTCGAGACCGGCATCACCGCGCTCGAAGAACTCGCCGAATCGCTTCCGCCTACCGACTTCGGTGACCTGAAGGTCGAGCACCTCGTCGTCGATGCACTGCAGGTCGCCTACCTGCCGACGACATCGCCCCCCGAACCTGCGGCGATCTCGGATGCCATGGGGAAAGCCTACTTCGCGATACTGACCTTCATCGACGCACACGGCCTGGCCGAGACCGGCGCGCCGATGTCCATCGTGCGCGGCTTCGCCGGCAGCCAGCTGCGTTTCGATGCCGCGATACCCGTGCGTGGCATCACGGAGACATCACCGCGCGCCGGCACCGCGGTCAGGCTCGGACTCACGTATTCGGGCGCGGCGATCCGCATCCGCCACACCGGTTCATACAGGCAGCTCGGCGCGACCCACCGCAAGATTGCGGCTTACCTTGCTGCTCTCGGCCTCGAACGCAACGGCGACCCGTGGGAGACCTACATCAGCGATCCGACCCGCGTACCCGAGGCGGAACTCCTCACCGACGTCTACTACCCGGTCCGGGACGACTAGCGATCGGTCTCTCGACGCGAATTCTGCGTCGGACGGGTACCGCCTTTCGGGGACACTTGCGCGCAGTTCCCGATCTTTGTTATAAGAAACATGCGCAGGTAACTGAAAGTTCTAGGAGGAACGTTACGGCCCCCTCGGAGGTCGGTGACTACAGGACGAAGTCAGGTCAGCAAGCGTAGCAAGCCGCTGAGAGGTGAAAAGAGCGGCACAACAAGAAAACGAACGCTGGAGTGGAAATGACCTACCACGTCGACCGCTTTAACGCCGCGGTGTCGGTGCTCGCTGGCGATGGCCACGTAAAACAGAGACTTATAAAGGCCTACAGGGACAATCTGGATCATATTGCCGCAGAGGACCTCCCCAGGGAGCTGCAGCAGTCGTTTCGCGAACTGCAGTCGCGACTGCACTGCATCGCGCCGCTGAACGGTGAGGGGCCGGTCTGTGCCTCGGTCCGCAAGATGTCGGTCAAGGACGCCAGCGAGTGCGCCGTAGCCGTCGTTGCCCTTTATGGCGACATCATTCGCCTGGCCGAGAACCTGCAGGACCCGCTGCCGCTTCAGGGAGACGTTGCACAGATCCCGCCGTTTCTCGTCAAGTCGATTTCCTGATGTGCACGGGCCGGCGTTGCCGCCCGCAACGTTTACCCGGCTTTCCTGAACTCCAGCGTCCAGTGCTCGTCCCCCAGCTCGCGCCGACCCGTGTGCAGCGGCTCCGCCTGGGCGGTCTCCCATTCCGTCGCCAGTGTTTCCGCCATTACGTAGCCGCGGTGTGCCGAGAGCGCGCGTTCGATACCGTCTGAACCGCTGACCCCGAGCACGATGCGGTCCGAGACCTCGAGACCGGCCTGCTTGCGCGCATCCTGCACCGAGCGCACTATCTCGCGCGCCATACCCTCCTCGACGAGATCCTCGTCCAGGCTCGTATCCAACGCCGTCAGGTAGCCGCCGGCTTCGCCGCAGGCATAGCCCTCCGCGGACTCGGTCTCGATCAGGACGTCGGCGCCCCCGAGTTCGAGTTTCTCGCCGCCAGCGTCGATTTCGACGGTTTCACCGCGCGCGACGGCACCGGCGACAGACGCACCGTCGGCTTCCTCGAGCGCCTTCCTGATCATCGGGATAAGCTTGCCGTAACGCTTGCCCAGCACCGGCAGGTTCGGCTTGATCCGGTAACTGACGAGCCCGGCATCACGCGCGATGAACTCGATTGCCTTGACATTCAATTCCTCGAGAATCTGCTCCTGGTGATCTTCGAGCGCCTTCGCGGCTTCGTCGCTGGGCGCACGTATCAGGAGCCGGGACAGCGGCTGCCGGGTACGAACCCCCGACTGGCCCCGTGCTGCTCTTGCAAGGCCGACGACCTTCTGCACGACGCCGATGTCATGCAACAATTCGTCGTTCTGCCAGGCCGAATCGGCTTCCGGCCAGGGGACCATGTGCACACTGTCCGGTGCAGCGCTGTCGATGCTCCTGACCAGGTTCTGGTAGACGTGCTCCGAGAGAAACGGCACGAAAGGCGCCATCAGTTCGTGAGCCACCTTGAGGCACTCGTACAGGGTGAGGTACGCCATGTGCTTGTCGTCGAGATCGGTCGACTTCCAGAAGCGGCGGCGATTACGCCTCACGTACCAGTTGCTGAGCTGATCGATGTAGGACTCGATCGCTTCACCAGCCATCTTCGCGTCGTAGTCGTCCAGCGCATCCGTAACGGTGGTTATCGTGCGGTGCGCGAGCGCGAGTGCCCAGCGGTCGATCTCGGGCCGCGCCTGCACTGGTACGTGCTTCGAGAGGTCGACGTCATCCAGGCGCGCGTACAGCACGAAGAAACCGTAGGTGTTCCAGAACGTATTGATGAAGGAGCTCGCTACGTCGGCCACGATGTCGACCGAAATGCGTTTCGGCATATCCGGAGACAGCCGCGCGAGGAAATACCAGCGCAGCGCGTCCGCGCCGACGGTGTCGAATACGTCATAGGGGTTGACGATGTTGCCCAGCGACTTGGACATCTTCTTGCCGTCCTTGTCGACGATCAGGTTCAGGCAGATGCAGTTCCTGTAGGCGACACTGTCCGAAACGAGCGTGGCGATCGCGTGCAGCGTATAGAACCAGCCCCGCGTCTGGTCGATGGCCTCGCAGATGAAATCAGCCGGGAAATGTTGTTCGAAGATGTCCTGATTTTCGAACGGGTAATGCCACTGCGCGTACGACATTGCGCCAGAGTCGAACCAGCAATCGATCACTTCGGGCACCCGCCGCCACGTCTTGCCGTCCTGATCGAACGTGATGTCGTCTACGGCGGGCCGGTGAAGGTCGAGTTCGCTGAGTGACTGGCCCGAAAGTTTCTCGAGTTCCGCTACGGATCCGACGATCTTGTAGTTGTCCTCGCCATCTGTCCAGATTGGCAGCGGCGTTCCCCAGAATCGTTCGCGCGATAGCGCCCAATCGACATTGTTCTCCAGCCAGTTGCCGAAGCGGCCATCGCGGATGTGCTCCGGCACCCACTTGATCGTCTGATTGAGCTCACTCATGCGCTCGCGGAACTGTGAGGTTCGGATGTACCAGGCGTTCTTGGCGTAATAGATGATCGGATCGCCCGTTCGCCAGCCGAACGGATAATTGTGCACGTAACGCTCGGCACGAAACATCATGCCACGGTCCTTCAATATCCTGATCAGCGGCTTGTCGGCGTCCTTGAAGAACATGCCGGCCACCGGTTCGACGTCATCGATGAAATTGCCGTCGAGCCCGACGCCGTGCACGACGGGCAGACCGTGCTGTTGTCCGAAGGCAAGGTCGTCGACGCCATAGGCCGGCGCCGTATGCACTATGCCGGTACCGTCTTCGGTGCTGACGAAATCGGCAGGGAGCACCTGGAACGCATTGGGCGCGTCGACCTCGAGGTAGTCGAAAAGTTGCTCGTATCGCACGCCGACGAGTTCGCTACCCTTCACGGTCTTCGTGACGGAGTGCTCGACATCCCTGAACACCGATTCGCGCAGCGCCTCCGCCACGATCAGCGTCTGCTCGCCCGATTCGCAGTAGCTGTAGTCGATATCCTCACCAACGGCCAGCGCAAGATTGGACGGCAGCGTCCAGGGGGTCGTCGTCCAGACCAGGAGGTAGGTGTCTGTTTCTCCGACCACCTTGAAGCGGACCGTTATCGAGGGGTCCTCGGTTTCCCTGTAGCCGAGCGCCAGTTCGTGCGACGAGAGCGTGGCACCGATGCGCGGGTCGTAGGGCACGACCTTGTAGCCGCGATAGATGAGATCCTTATCAAAGATGATCTTCAGCAGGTTCCAGACCGACTCGATGTAGCTGTTATCGAGCGTGTAGTAGGCCTCGTCGAGGTGCACCCAGAAGCCCATGCGTTCGGTCATCTTCTCCCAGTCGCCGATATAGGTCATGACCGATTCGCGGCACAAGCGGGTGAATTCGCTGATACCAACCTTTTCCTCGATCTCGTCCTTGTCGTAGCTGTCGATCCTGCCTTCCTTCTTGAGCAGCTTCTCGACCTCGTGCTCAACGGGCAGTCCGTGCGTGTCCCAGCCCGCCTTGCGCGGAGCATAATAGCCGCGCATGGTTTTGTAGCGCGGGAAGATATCCTTGAAAGCCCGCGCAAGTACGTGGTGAATGCCGGGCTTGCCGTTCGCGGTGGGCGGCCCTTCGTTGAAACTGAACCGCGGGCGCCCCTCGGACATCGCCAGCGTCTGCTCGAAGGTACGGTGCTCGCGCCAGAACGCCAACACCTCCTCTTCGAGCGCAGGGCCGTCATAACGACTCGATACGTCCTGGAAACTCAAACCAACTTCTCCCGTCTTTGACGTGTAGGAGCGGGCCCGGGCCCGCGACCAACCGCGGTTCGAGAACCGCTCCCACGGTCGGCATCTTCACTGTAGGAGCACTTCTTGAAGCGCGATAACAGTCGCGGTTCCAGAGTCGCTCTGACAAAAACCAACACGCCCCGGGCGCATCGGCTGCGCCCGGGGCGACAGAAATCATCGCGGTACCACCCGGCTTCGTGGCCTTGGCCACCTCGTGGACCTCCTGGTCCGTCGTCCGTGTCGTGGACCACCCGGCTACGTCTACTGGGGCCCGCTGCGTGCGGCCCGTTCGGATAGCGACTCCGGGGTGATATTCAGCGGATTCCTGCCCCGGGGCTCTCACCATCCCCCGGTCGCTGAGGCCTGAGTGGCCCGCCTGTTGGTCCCCATCGACGTCTTGCCGCGAAAATTAGCGTCTGGAGCCCCAAAACACAAGCTTGGGAGTCCCTGTACCGGCAAGATCGGGCAGATACCGTTAGGATGGGGGTGTTATGAACTCCATGAAACGAAGATTAGAGAATATGCGGCAGGAGCTGGTAAGCATTGCGGATTCCGGCGACGACCCGGCGGCCGTCGTGCAACTCGACCAGACAAAGGTCGGCAGGCTGTCACGCATGGACGCTCTGCAGGCACAGGCGATGGCAAAAGCATCCGCGGAGCGGCGCGCCGCCCAGCTGCGCGAGACCGATGCCGCGTTACGGCGCATCGACGAAGGCAGCTACGGCGACTGCCAGCGCTGCGAAGAAGCGATCAACCCGCGGCGCCTCGACGCCGATCCCACGGCGCGTCTCTGTATCGACTGCGCGAGCAACAGCGAGTGACGGAGATGATGGTCCCCGCATTCCCCGAGCCGGCGTTTATCGAGACCAACGGCATCCGCATGGCGGTCTACGAACAGGGCGGGGGCTCACCGGTTGTCCTGTTACACGGTTTCCCGGAGCTGGCGTTCTCGTGGCGTCACCAGCTCCCTGCGCTCGCTGCAGCCGGGTTTCGCGCGATTGCGCCGGATCAGCGGGGCTACGGCCGCACCGATGTTCCGCGCGACGTGCGTGACTACCGGGTCGAGGAACTGATCGCCGACATCCACGGCCTGCTGGACGCCCTGGAGCTCGGTTCTGCAAGTTTCGTTGGGCACGACTGGGGAGCACTGGTCCTCTGGCAGATGGCGATGCGGGCGCCGGAGCGCATCGACCGGCTCGTCATACTCAACATCCCGCACTACCCGCGCTTGCCGGTCGACCCGATCGAGGTCATGCGGAAGCGTTTCGGCGACGATTTCTACATCGTCAATTTCCAGGACTCGGACGAGGCCGACGCGGCATTTGCCCGCGATCCCGCGCACTTCTTCGACGTGATGATGCGGCGCGGGCAGATATCCCGCGATCAGTTCGACCAGTTACCGGCCAAGATGAAGTCGCTGAGCCTCCTCAAGGTCATGGCGCGCAGCCAGGCCAGTGGCGAGCCCCTGCTGGCAGATGCGGAGCGCGACTATTTTGCCGCCGCTTTTGCAAAGACCGGGTTCACGGGCCCTATCAACTGGTATCGCAACTGGACGCTAAACTGGGAAACGCAGGCGGGCTTCGACGAACGCATCAGCATTCCGACACTTTTCATCGGTGCCGATGACGACGTCGTCATCGCGCTGGAGCACATCGAGGCAATGAGGCCGCTGGTCGACGATCTCGAGGTTCACATGCTCCGGCACTGCGGGCACTGGAGTCAGCAGGAGCAGCCCGACGAAGTGAACCGGCTGATGATCGACTGGTTGCAGCGCCGATCGGACTGACTGGGCTTCAGTGCAGAGCCGGTGAGATCACCGCGTCGTTCCCCTCGCCGAACATCGCACGGTCGAACGCATTGACGAGCGTATCCTCGCGCTGCGCGCCGATGACGAGCAGCCGGCGGTTTAACAGGAAACCCGGCACGCCCGCGATGCCGCTCGACCGGACCCGCGCCTCACGTGAAAGGATGATCTGGCGCACGCCGTCATCGTCCATCACCCGCTCGATGTCCGCGAGCAGCAAGCCGTGACGACTGCCCAATTCGGCGAGGATCTCCCGGTTTCCGATATCCTCGCCTCGCCCGAAGAACGCGCCCATGAGTTCTTCGGCCAGCGCACTCTGGTTCTTGCGCTGCGTCTCCGCGAGGTACATGAGCTGGTGAGCGAGCAGCGTGTTCGGTACCTGCTGAATCCGGTCGAAGCGCAGATCGATGTTTTCTCGGCGGGCATCGGCCGAGAGCTGATCGAGCACCGGCTGGACGTTTTCAGGGCTGCCGAAGCGCATCGACAGGTAGTCTTCGAGCGTCATGCCGGTACCGGGCATATCGGGGTTCAGCTGGTACGGATACCAGCTAACGTCGCTGGGACCCTGCACGGCCTGCATCGCCTGGTCGAGGCGGCGCTTGCCGATGTAGCAGAACGGGCAGATCAGGTCGGCGATGACCTCGACATGCAGCGCAGCCGCCGGCCGCTGTTCGGGACCGGTCGGTCGGGTTCTGGCAAATTGCTGGAACGACTCGCTCATCTGACCTCCTTCTCCATGCTATGAGAGGTGGTGGTGGCTGTCCCGATATCAAGCTTAGCGGTGCCGCCTGAACCGCCCCTTAATGAGTTGGGGCGCTCACGACGAAGATTCGCGGAACTTGGCTCCGCCGACATGACGCCGTATCCGTAACAAGTTGTAGCAGTCGATACGAGCGGCGTCCGGATGTGCAATATTTCCCCTCTGGACCCGGTCTAGTCATTACGGACCGAAGATAAGGAGAGAGCGTTGCTGATCCGCAAGCCACCGGATATCCGCCCGTCGGAGATCACGAGCCAGAAAAATTATCTCAACCGCAGGCAGTTCATGGCCGCGGGTGCCGCGGCGGGTAGCATTGCGCTCGCCTCCCCGGTTCTTGGTGCGGTGGTTCCGCACGGCGAGTTCGCGAAGTTGGCGAACGTGCGCAAGAGCAAGTACAGCGCGGACGAGCCGCCGACAAGCTACGACGACGTCACCACATACAACAATTTCTGGGAGTTCGGTACGGCCAAAGACGACCCGGCGCGGAATTCGAAGGATTTCGAACCGCGTCCCTGGCGCATCACGGTGGACGGGCACGCGGAGAAGACCGGTTCGTTCCATTTCGACGACTTCATCAAGCCGTTCGACCTCGAGGAGCGCATTTACCGGATGCGATGCGTCGAGGCCTGGTCGATGGTGATCCCTTGGGTCGGGATTTCACTTGCCGACGTCGTGAAGCACTACAAGCCGTTGTCGAATGCCAGGTATGTCGCTTTCGAGACCCTGCACGACCCGGTGCGCATGCCCGGCCAAAGGCGGCCGGCCCTCGAGTGGCCATATCGCGAGGGGCTGACCATGGCAGAAGCCACCAATCCACTGAGCATACTCGCCGTCGGCCTATACGGTGAGGCGCTGCCGAACCCGAACGGCGCGCCGATCCGGCTGGTCGTGCCGTGGAAGTACGGCTTCAAGGGCATCAAGAGCATCGTCCGCATCAGTTTTGTCGAGGAACAGCCGGAGACCAGCTGGAACATGGCGCAGCCGTGGGAGTACGGCTTCTACGCCAACGTCAATCCCGAGGTCGATCATCCGCGCTGGAGCCAGGCGCGGGAGCGGCGTATCGGCAGCGGACGATTCGTCAGCAAGCAGCCGACGCTGATGTTCAACGGCTACGGCGAGCACGTGGCGCACTTGTACAGCGGCCTCGACCTGCGCAAAAACTACTGAGCCTTGGACACGCTCACGCAGATTCGCTTCATCTGGAAGCCGGTCGTCTTCGTGGTGTGCCTGTTGCCTGGGGTGATGCTACTCGGCGACACCTTCGAGATAACCGGCGCCCTCGGCGCCAACCCCATCGAGGAAATTCAGGACCGCCTGGGCAACTGGGGCCTGCGGTTCATCATGATCGCACTGGCCGTAACACCGCTCAGGCGGCTCGCCGGCTGGAACTGGCTGCAGCGGTTCCGGCGCATGCTGGGCCTGTATGCGTTCTTCTATACGTTCCTGCACTTCCTCGTTTGGCTGATCCTCGACCAGGGCGTGCTCTGGTCGGCGATCGTCGAGGATGTCGTCAAGCGGCCGTTCATCACGATCGGCTTCGCGGCGCTGCTGATCCTGGCCGCGATGGCGGTCACATCGACGAACGGCATGCGACGCCGTCTGGGCCGGCGCTGGCAGCAGCTGCACTACGGGGCCTACGCCGCGGGCATTCTCGGCGTCTGGCACTACTGGTGGCAGGTGAAGAATGACATCCGCGACCCGCTGATCTATGCCGTCATCCTCGCGGCGCTGCTCGGCCTGCGGCTGTGGTTCCGATATCACAATGCCGCACGGCGGCGCGCACCGGCTGCCACCGCAGCAAATGGTCGAGAAAAACGATGAATGCCGCGGAGAAAACGATGAGTATCCGCAGCTGCTTGTCTGGCAAGATTTGCGCGCCCGGCACACCGTCGCCTGCCGCACGGGCGAACCGGCGATTTGCAATCGCGTCCCGGGACCCTTGAAAGAACCGCTGGCGCCATCATTTCTGGACACAGTTTTACATTCGGAGTTTCGACTATGTTTAAACGCGTAATGCTGTTCATCGCCACCAACCTGGCCATTGTGCTCGTCCTGAGCATCGTGCTGAGGCTGCTGGGCATCGATTCCTATCTGGACGAACAGCAGGTCGGCATCAATTACGAAGCGCTGTTGGTGTTTTCGCTGGTACTGGGCTTCGGCGGCTCGTTCATATCCCTCGCCATGTCGAAATGGATAGCCAAGCGTTCCACGGGGGCGCGGGCCATCACTCAGCCGCAAAACTCGGCCGAGTCCTGGCTCATTGCAACGGTCGAGCGCCAGGCGCGTGAAGCCGGCATCGAGACGCCCGAGGTAGCCGTCTACGACTCCCCGGACATGAATGCGTTTGCGACCGGCGCCCGCCGTAACGCGGCGCTCGTCGCGGTCAGCACCGGACTGCTCCGAGGCATGCCGAAGGAAGAGGTGGAAGCCGTCCTGGCGCACGAAATCTCGCACGTTGCCAACGGCGACATGGTGACGCTGACGCTCGTTCAGGGTGTCGTCAACACGTTCGTTATCTTCCTGTCGCGCATCGTCGGTCATTTCGTGGACCGGGTCATACTGCGCAACGAATCCGGGTACGGTCTCGGCTACTTCGGCGCCGTGATCGTGGCCCAGCTGGTACTCGGTATCCTGGCGAGCATTATCGTCATGTGGGTATCCCGCCAGCGCGAGTTCCGGGCAGACGCGGGCTCGGCCAGGCTCAACGGCCGCGAGCCCATGATCCGGGCGCTCCAACGGCTCGAATCCAACGTGCCGTCGCAGCTGCCGCAGGAAATGCAGGCGTTCGGCATCTCGGGCAGCAAGAGCAACATGATGAAGCTGTTCCTGAGTCACCCGCCGATTCCCGAGCGCATAAAGGCACTGCAGCAGGCTTGATAGCCTCGCCTATCGATTCAAAGCCGGGCGCTGCCCGGCTTTTTCGTGCTCAGGGCATTAGCGTCCGTTAACGGGGCGCGCTCAAAGAGCGACACTCCGACGGCGCCGACAATCCTGTCATCCACCTCGACGGGAATCGCAATAATTGCCGAACGCTGCCCCGTCGCCTTACTGATTACCAGAGCGCCGGCAGTCTTTACGCCCGAAACGCGGGTCGGGCACCGATGCACGCCGCCACGAGCGCCGGCATTCCGGCTCCGTGTCAAGGCAAAAAAAAGCCCGGCCGGAGCCGGGCTTCCTTGTCTTGCGAGACGGGTGTCTTACATCATGCCGCCCATGCCGCCCATGCCGCCCATATCGGGCATTCCAGGAGCTTCTTCCTTCGGTACCTCGGCAACCATGGCCTCGGTCGTCAGGAGCAGTCCGGACACGGACGCAGCATTTTGCAGCGCATGCCGCGTTACCTTCGTCGGGTCGAGGATACCGGCCTCGATCATGTCGACGTATTCGTCGGTGGCCGCGTTGTAGCCGTAGTTGCCCTTGGCTTCTGCGACGGCGTTCAGCACGACGCTGGCGTCACCGCCGGCATTGCGAACGATCTGGCGCAGCGGCTCCTCGACGGCACGCTTCAGGATGCTGATACCAACGTCCTGATCGTGGTTGTCGCCCTTCAGCTTGCCGATCGATTTTACGGCGCGGATGAAGGCAACGCCGCCACCCGGCACGACACCTTCTTCGACAGCGGCTCGGGTAGCGTGCAGGGCGTCTTCGACGCGAGCCTTCTTCTCCTTCATCTCGACCTCCGTCGCCGCACCGACCTTGATCACGGCAACACCGCCCGACAGCTTGGCAACGCGTTCCTGCAGCTTTTCGCGGTCATAGTCCGACGTGGACTCCTCGATTTCGCGGTTGATCTGCTCGACGCGACCGTGAATATCCTCGCCACGTCCTGCACCGTCGATGATGGTGGTGTTCTCTTTCGAGATCTGGATTTTCTTGGCCTCACCGAGATCATCGAGTGTCGCCTTCTCGAGCGACAGGCCGACTTCTTCCGAGATCACCTGGCCACCCGTCAGGATCGCGATGTCCTGCAACATGGCCTTGCGGCGATCGCCGAAGCCGGGCGCCTTGACGGCAGCGACCTTGACGATGCCACGGATGTTGTTGACGACCAGCGTGGCGAGTGCCTCGCCCTCGACGTCTTCCGCAATGATCACCAGCGGCCGGCCGGCTTTCGCAACACCTTCGAGGACCGGCAGAAGATCACGAATGTTCGAGATCTTCTTGTCGTGCAACAGGATCAGCGGGTTCTCGTGCTCTACCTGCTGGCTGGCCTGCTCGTTGATGAAATAGGGCGACAGGTAACCGCGGTCGAACTGCATGCCCTCGACGACGTCGAGTTCGTTCTCCAGGCCCTGGCCTTCTTCAACCGTGATGACACCTTCCTTGCCGACCTTCTCCATCGCTTCGGAGATGATCTCGCCAATCGCAACATCCGAGTTGGCCGAGATGCTGCCAACCTGGGCAATCGCCTTTGCGTCTTCGCAGGGCTTGGACAGCTTCTTGAGTTCTTCGACGATCGCGATGGTCGCCTTGTCGACGCCGCGCTTCAGATCCATCGGGTTCATGCCGGCAGCAACCGACTTCAGGCCCTCGCGCAGGATTGCCTGTGCCAGAACCGTCGCGGTGGTGGTGCCGTCACCCGCCTCGTCCGACGTCTGCGAGGCAACCTCCTTGACCATCTGGGCGCCCATGTTCTCGAACTTGTCTTCGAGCTCGATCTCCTTTGCGACCGAAACGCCGTCCTTCGTAACGGTCGGCGCGCCGAAGCTCTTGTCGAGCACCGCATTCCGGCCCTTCGGGCCGAGCGTGACCTTTACTGCATTGGCGAGGACATTTACGCCAGCGAACATTTTGTGCCGCGCGTCGTCGCCGAAACGTACTTCTTTAGCAGCCATGTGTATTTCCTCTGATATCTACGGCGGCTCCTGCCGCCAGACTGAATGTGAGTGGTTTACCGGGTGATCAGGACTCGATCACTGCCATGATGTCGTCTTCCTTCATCACAAGCAGCTCTTCACCGTCGACCTTGACCTCGGTGCCGGCATACTTGCCGAACAGAACCTTGTCGCCGACCTTGACGTCCAGGGCCCGAACGTCGCCGTTCTCGAGGATTTTGCCGTTACCGGCGGCAATGACTTCACCCTTGATCGGTTTTTCCGTCGCGGCGTCCGGAATAACGATGCCGCCTGGTGACGTGCGCTCTTCTTCCATGCGCTTTACGATGACCCGATCATGAAGCGGACGAATCTTCATGGTTACATTCTCCTATAAACTGTTGATTTTTAACCGACTTATTGCGGCTTTTCCGGGTCGAGTTGTTAGCACTCGGCCCCAGGGAGTGCTAATGATAGGGATGGCGCTTCAAATTTCAAGCGCCGTGGAGTGCGGAAGGAGCAAAAACACGACCGCCACCCATGACAATGTGCCCCACCGCCGGTATCCTGCAGCGCGCCGGACGCAATTTGGAAACATTCTGCCCTCCCTGTGGGTCTATTAGGCAGCAACACCCGGTCCTGGCCATTCGACTATGAAAAAGACTTCGCTGATCTCCCGACTGCTGCCCCTCGCGATGCTGATAGCACCTGCACTCGCTCCTGCGGCCCAGGACCAGCCTCCCCGCCCGGAGGAGGTGTTCCGCTACGTCGTGTCCGATGCAAATGATGCCATCGAGCTCGACTGGGCCGTCGACGACGGCTTCTACATGTATCGAAGCGCCTTCGGCTTCGAGTCCGCGGACCCGGCCATCGTACTCGGCGATCCCGAATTGCCGGAAGGCAAGGTCTACAACGACGAGTTCCTCGGCGAGCAGGTCATCTACCGCGGAAATTTCTTCATCCGTATCCCGTACACGGTGAGCGGCGAAAAACCGGCGTCGTTGATGCTGACTATCAAGAGCCGCGGCTGCACCGACGGCGGCTTTTGCTACATGCCGCAGACCTGGGTCGAGACGGTCAAGCTCAACGAACCGGCCGCGGACGGCGGCAAGATCGACCTCGGCAGCCTCGCGGGCGGCGGAACAAGCGAATTCCCCCCGCCGGACGAGGTGTTCTTCCCGGACGTCTTCCCTGTCGACGGCAACACGGTCGAGATTGGCATCCGGATCGAGCCCGGCTTCTATGTCTACAAGCATCGCATCACCGCGAAGTCGCTGAGCCCGGATGCGCAGGCGGGCCAGCTCGACCTGCCAAAGGGCAAACTCAAGTACGACGAGTTCTTCGGCGAGTCCGAAGTTTACTACGACGAGGTGATCGGTCGGCTCGCCGTCGCAAGGGCGACGCCCGAGGCCATGGATCTCGAACTGGAACTCGGTTACCAGGGCTGCGCCGAAGGTGGGCTTTGCTACCTGCCGCAAACACGCGTGATGAGGGTGAGCCTGCCCGAGGCCGTGGTCGTCGGCGAACTCGAAGCGGCCGCGCCGCCATCCGGCGGCGCGCCGGCAGCGCCGGTGTCCGAGCAGAGCCGGATCGCCGAGATCATTAGCGGCTCACCCGTCTGGTTCGTCGTCACGGCCATGTTCGGCTTCGGATTATTACTCGCATTTACGCCGTGCGTGCTGCCGATGATCCCGATACTGACGGCGATCATTGCCGGCGAGGGCGATGACGTCACGCCGGCACGCGGCTTTGGCCTCGCATTCAGTTACGTCATGGGTATGGCGATCGTCTACACCGCTGCCGGCGTCGTCGCGGTCGCGGCCGGCGCGCAGGTGCAGGCGGCATTCAACCAGCCCTGGGTCCTGAGCCTGTTTGCCGTATTGTTCGTCGCTCTGGCGCTTGCAATGTTCGGCGTCTTCGACCTGCAGATGCCGGGCTCCCTGCAGAGCAGGCTTGCCGCTATCAGCAGCAACCAGAAGAGTGGGACCGTCATCGGCGCTTTTGTCATGGGCGCGCTCTCGTCCCTGATCGTAACGGCCTGCGTCGCTCCGGCACTCGTCGCCGCGCTCGCCGTGATGGCGCAGTCCGGCGATTACTTCCGCGGCGGCCTGGCACTGTTCGCCATGAGCCTGGGGATGGGCGCACCGCTGCTGCTCGTCGGGGCCGCGCAGGGCAAGTTCCTGCCCAAAGCCGGGCCATGGATGATCGCCGTCAAGGGCGCTTTCGGCTTCATGATGCTGGGCCTTGCGATCTGGATGCTGTCGCGCTTCCTGCCCGCCACGATCATCATGGCGATGTGGGCCGTGCTGGTGTTCATGGTTGGCGTGTTCTTGGGCGGCCTCACCACGCTGACCTCCGAATCGACCGTGCCGCAGAAACTCGGAAAGGGCTTTGGCGGGCTCGCCATCATTTACGGCATTTTGCTCGTCATCGGCGCCGCGACCGGCGGTACAAGTCCGTTGCGGCCGCTCGCAAACGTCAACCTGGGCGGAAGCGCGGCAGGACTGGGCGATGCCGCCGTTCAGCACGAACTGCCTTTCCAGCGCATCAAGACGGTGGCCGACCTCGATCGCGAGATCGCAGCTGCCTCAAAGCAGCGCATGGCCGTGATGCTCGACTTCTATGCGGACTGGTGCGTATCGTGCAAGGAGATGGAGGCCTGGACGTTTACCGACGAGCAGGTGCAGGCGGCCCTTGCGAACACCGTCTGGCTGCAGGCGGACGTCACCGCGAACGACGCGGAGGATAAGGCGTTGCTCGATCGGTTCGGCGTCTTCGGACCACCGACCATCATATTCTTCGGTACGGACGGCCAGCAGCGACGCGGCTACGAAGTCGTTGGCTATATGAAGGCTGAGGCCTTCGCGGAGCATGTACAGAAAGCGATAGCCGCCTCAGCGGTAACCGCCAGCATGAAATGACAATCGAAACCGTATGAGCGCTTCTCGAAGCGCGATCGGTGTGAGCAAATTTCGCGCCCCGGCGCGCCCCTACAGACAGGAAAGATCACATTGTCAAAGACATTACTGATTTTCAGTGTTGCACTCGTGAGCCTTATGGCAGGCGCGCTTTTCATGGCGGGCCGTATCGCCGCGATCGATGGGGCACCGCCGGACGCTATGAACCCCGCAGAGGCCGGTACGCTGGATGCGCCAACGCTCGAGGCCAGTTCGCATCCGTCGTTTTCGCTCATGGGCCTCGACGGCAAGATGCACGATTTCGACCAGTTCGCCGGTCGCCACCGGCTGCTTAACTTCTGGGCGACATGGTGCGCACCATGCCGCCGCGAGATACCGCTGCTCAAGGAGTTTCAGGCCGAACAGGGTGACGACGGAATCCTGGTCATCGGCATTGCCGTCGATGTCATGGAAGATGTACAACAGTACGCCGAGGCAGCGGAATTCAATTACCCGATCCTCGTCGGCGAGATGGATGCAATGGCCGTTGCCGAACAATCGGGCCTGCAGTTTCATGCCATGCCCTTCACCATGATCGTCACCGCGGACGGCGAGTACCTGAACGCCCATTTCGGCGAACTGCATCGCCCCGAGCTCGACAAGATCAGCGCGGTCCTCGCCCGCCTCGATTCCGGCGAGATCGACACCGACGCTGCCCGCAAGGCCCTCGAATTGTAAGTGCTCTGCAGCCCACGATCGGGACACTTGCCTCCCTTAGGGTTGACCGGCGACGTCCGGTCGCTGGCCTGCAAAATCCCCTCGCAGGAGCGCGCCTCGGCATATGATCCGCGATCGCGGTTCAAGAACCGCTCCTACCGGCGCATCGCGACCGATCGCACCAGAGTCCGATCCGGTTCGGGGTGTTTGCCGACGAGGCCTCAAGCGAGCGTAGCGAGCAGCCCGGAGGAAAACACCGCGGACCGGACTCCAAACGAGAGAGCCGCGACGGAGAAGAACACCCGCAGCGCCTGCGGCCTACCGATTCATGTTCCAAATTCGTGAAATGTAGGTAGAATTGCCGCTATCTTCGGTGAACTCGCTGGAACTGGCGGTAAATGTTGACCCTTCTTCTTCTCAACGGCCCGAATCTGAACCTTCTCGGTTCGCGCGAGCCCGATGTCTACGGCGCCACGACGCTCGCCGACATCGAGGCACACAGCGGGGCTGTCGCCGCCGAACTCGGCCACGAACTCGACTGTTACCAGAGCAACGCCGAGCACGAGTTGATCAACCGGGTGCAGCAAGCGGCCCGTGATGACGTCGATTTCATCATCATCAATCCCGGCGCCTTCACGCATACCAGCGTCGCACTGCGGGACGCGCTCCTTGCCGTCGACATCCCGTTCATCGAGGTTCATCTGAGCAACACCTTTGCGCGCGAGGAGTTTCGCCACAAGAGTTATTTCAGTGACATCGCTACTGCCTGCCTGTTCGGGTTCGGCGCCTACGGCTATGAACTGGCCGTAAGGGCTGCCGCGAACCACGTTGCGCAGGATGAGGACGAGTAATGGATATCAGAAAGGTCAAAAAACTCATCGAGCTGCTGGACGAATCCGGCATCGCCGAGATCGAGATCACGGAGGGCGAGGAAGCGGTACGCATCAGCCGCTATCCGTCAGGAGCGATGATTACGCAGGCATCGGCACCCTACGCCCCCGCACCCGCATCGCCCCAGGCACCGGCCGCGGCATCGGCGCCCACCGCCGCGCAGCCATCAGAACCGGCTCTCCCGGCCGCCGAGGAGGACGGATTCCCCGTCACTGCGCCGATGGTCGGCACGTTTTACGCATCGTCCTCGCCGGGTGCGGCGCCCTACGTCCAGGTCGGCGACCGAGTAAGCGAGGGCGACACGCTCTGCATCATCGAAGCCATGAAGATGATGAACCAGATCGAGGCCGATGTGTCGGGCGTAATAAAGTCAATCCGTGTACAGAACGGCGAGCCGGTGGAATACGGCCAGACGCTGTTCGTCATCGACCAGCGCGCTTCTGAGTAACGGACCGCAGCCAGATGCTCGATAAAATCGTCATAGCCAACCGCGGCGAGATTGCTCTGCGCATCCTGCGGGCCTGCCGGGAACTCGGTATCAAGACCGTGGCCGTGCACTCCAGTGCAGACAACAACCTGAAGCACGTGTTGCTGGCGGATGAAACCGTGTGCATTGGGCCGCCGCCCTCGGTGGACAGTTACCTGAACATGCCTGCGATCATCAGCGCGGCGGAAGTAACCGATGCGGTGGGCATACATCCGGGTTACGGTTTCCTCTCCGAGAATGCCGATTTCGCCGAACGCTGCGAGTCCTCTGGCTTCGTGTTCATCGGCCCGCCGTCGGATGCGATCCGGCTCATGGGCGACAAGGTATCCGCCATCAAGGCGATGAAGGAAGCCGGTGTACCCTGCGTCCCGGGTTCCGACGGGCCGCTCGGTGACGACAACGATGAGAATCTCCGGCTCGCGCGGGACATCGGCTATCCGATCATCATCAAGGCCTCTGGCGGAGGTGGCGGCCGCGGCATGCGCGTCGTGCACTCCGAGGCGTCGCTCATCGCCGCCATCACGGTCACTCGCGCCGAGGCGCGCGCCGCATTCGACAACGATGTGGTCTACATGGAGAAATTCCTCGAGCATCCGCGGCACGTGGAGTTCCAGGTGCTTGCCGACGGTCAGGGCAACGCGATCCATCTCGGCGAGCGCGACTGCTCGATGCAGCGCCGACACCAGAAGGTGGTCGAAGAAGCCCCGGCCCCGGGCATCACCGAAGACCAGCGGCAGAAGATCGGCGAGCGCTGCGTCAATGCCTGCCTGGAAATCGGTTACCGCAGCGCGGGCACGTTCGAGTTTCTGTACCAGGACGGCGAGTTCTATTTCATCGAGATGAACACGCGCCTGCAGGTGGAGCACCCGGTCACCGAGATGATCACGGGCATCGATATCGTACGCGAGCAGCTGCGGATCGCGAGCGGCGAGAAACTCGACGTCCGGCAGGAAGACATCAGGATCCAGGGTCACGCGATCGAGTGCCGCATCAATGCGGAGGACCCGAAGACTTTCATGCCGTCACCGGGGCTCGTCAAGCTCTGGCATGCGCCGGGTGGGCCTGGCATTCGTGTCGACAGCCACATCTACAGCGGTTACAAGGTACCGCCATTCTACGACTCGATGATCGGCAAGCTCATCGCCTATGGCCACGACCGCGACGCGGCATTTTCCCGCATTCGCAACGCCCTGAGCGAAATCGTGATCGAAGGCATCAAGACCAACGTGCCGCTGCACCAGGAAATCTTCCAGCACGCCGCGTTCCAGAAGGGTGGCACTGACATCCACTATCTCGAGAAAAGGTTGGGACTCAAGTAGGTACGGCCTCGCGAATGGATTGGCAGCAGTTCGTCATGAACCTGGAAACGCTGAGCCCGGCGAGTGTCGAAGAGATCCTGATCCGGCACGGTGCGCAATCGATCACGTTCAGCGACGCGGGAGACCGGCCCGTCCTCGAACCCGGTCCCGGCGAAACGCCGCTATGGGCCCGCACGCGCATCACGGGGCTGTTCGAACCGGGCGCCGACATGGCCGGACTCCTCGCCGACCTGCAGACGACACTCGAACTCGACGAACTGCCCGAGCACCGCCTGGAGACGCTGGCCGATCGTGATTGGGAGCGGGAGTGGCTGAAGGACTTCAAGCCGGTGCGCTTCGGCCGGCGCCTGTGGGTCTGCCCGGCCGGAAGCCGGCCGGCGCAACACGATGCCGTGGTCGTTCGGCTCGACCCGGGCCTCGCATTCGGTACCGGTACTCACGCAACGACGGCGATGTGCCTGGAATGGCTGGATTCGCTCGATCTTGCTGGAAAATCCCTGCTCGACTATGGCTGCGGCTCCGGGGTGCTGGCCATTGCGGCGCTGAAGCTCGATGGCGAGCATGCGCACGCGATGGATATCGATCCGCAAGCGGTGCTCGCGACGCGCCTGAACGCCGCCGCGAACGGCGTGCAGGAGCGCCTGACCGTCTGCGGGTCTGCGAACGACATCGCTGGATACTTCGACGTGGTGGTCGCCAATATCCTCGCGGGACCGCTCGCCGAACTGGCCGCAGGCATCACCAGGTACTTGAGACCGGGCGGGCAACTGGGATTATCAGGCATACTATCGGAGCAGGCCGACGATGTTCGCGAGGCTTATGCACGCTGGGTGGAGTTCGACGAACCCGAGTTTCGCGTGCAAGACGGCCAGACCTGGACACGACTGACGGGCAGTAGAAGGCACAGCTAGCGATGTACACACAGTGTCCCGAATGCGGCACCGCGTTTCGCGTAACCGCCGAGGCCCTGAGAAAGGCCGCCGGCAAGGTGCGCTGTGGGAGCTGTGGCAGTGCCTTCAATGCGCTCGACTTCCTGTCAGAACAGAAGCCCGTAACTCCCGCCGCGCCCCAGCTCCAGGACGAACCGACCCGGCCGCCCCCCGAGCCGCCGCGGCTCGAGGCGGACGAGCCGCTGCAGAGCGTCTCCGTCGAGCCCAGCGCGGCACTTCTGAAAACGCTCGATGAACTTGCCGGTCCGGATATACGCATCGAGGATACCGGGGTCGAGTGGCGCGTACTCGGCGCGGACGACGAAGAAGACGAAGCGCCGGACACGACCGACGACACGGACTCGATGAGATGGTTCATCGACCAGTCGCCTACGCCCGTCGACGAGCAGCTCTCGGCCGAGCCGGGCGCGATCGATGCGCCGGAGATCTTCGAGCCGGAGAACGCCCCCGGCGAGACCGCGGAAATGCGCTTCGACGACGACACGCCACTACCTGAAGACTTCGAATTCGACGGCGAACCCACGGAATCCGGGCCCGGTGTCGAAATCGAAGTCGGCGAGGAACCGATGGTGCCCGATATTGCCCAGGCGGACCTCGAGCTCGGCGAACCCGAAGACTGGGAAGACCTGCTCGGCGAAGTCGCCGAAGAGGCGGAACACCGCGAGACCGGCGAGCTGGAAGCAGTCGACGAACAGGAGGAGGAGCCTCTGCCCGACGTCGATACGCAGTTTGCTACCCAGGCGGAGGCGATGGGCATCGACCTTAGCGGCATCCACGCGCGTTCGGAGCAGCCGGAAGGCGATGCGGCGGACGAATCGACAATCGACGCCGAGGCGGAGGTTCGCGAAGTCGCCGAAAATCGTGAGGAGCCCAACGCGCAGGACGACGACGTCGATTTCGACGAGCTCGAACTGGACATCGAGGAACCGGACGATCTGCTGGAGCCCCACGACAGGGAACTCGTCGCGCGGTCCGACGAGGACGCGACGCTGGCTGCGGAACTCGGCGTCGTCGAGGACGACAACGCCGACGATGACGAAGTCGAGGTATGTTCGGAAGGCAGGGATGACGACAGACCCGAGCATGTCATCCCGCCGATGACCGAGGAAGAGCAGACCATCAACATGATGATCGACCAGGACCTGCTCGCCATCGCGGTCGAGGACGAAGAAGGATTTGCCTCCACGATCATCCAGAAGCAGCGCCCGGAGTACGGGGAGCGGCAGGAGGACCGGGACGAGGATGAATCCGCGGATGAGGCATCCGCGGAGTACAGCGAACAAGACAGTCCCCAGTTCGAAACAATCATCATGGAAGGCGAGTTCGTTCGCGATGCGTTCGAGGAGGAGCGCCTGAAAGCCCAGCAGCGTCAGGCGACTGACGCGGAAGTCGACGAGGAGAAAGAAGACGACGGCGGCGAGAGCGACAAGGACCAGATGCGGGAGGCGAAAGCGCCGCGGAACTACCGCATGGCTGCCGGCGTCGCGGCGCTCGCACTGCTCCTCGGAGCACAATACGTTCACCAGGCGCGGGAGTCGCTGGCCGTTTACCCGGCCTTCAGCAGCAGCGTGGGTTCGATCTATCGCATGATCGGCAAGCCTGTAACCCCCGCCTGGAACATCACCGGCTGGCGATTCGAGGCGACGAAGGGCAGCACGGACGAGAGCGACGAAGTGCTGACCATCTACTCACGAATCGGCAACAAGTCGAGAGAGGCGCTGCCTTACCCCCTGATCAACGTATCGCTGACCGACCGGTTCGACGACATCATCGGCAGCAAAGTACTAGAGCCCGGCGAGTACCTTACGGAAAGCCTCGATACCAGGAAGCCGGTACAGCCGGGCGAGACGTTCAGCGCCGTAATTTCGATCGAGGCGCCCGATGTCAGCGCGACCGGCTTCAAGCTCAACGTCTGCTACCGCCAGCCGGGCGGCCGGCTACGCTGCGCCATCGAGGACTTCCGGTAGGAGCGCGCCTCGGTGCGCGATTGAGGGAAATTCGCACGTTGCAGAAGCGGTTCCGGAACCGCGATTCCGCGCTGACTGACGCTACAATGCCCGCATGCTCCCGTCCTCGCTGAAAATCGGCCCGTACCAGCTCGAGAGCCCGTTCGTGCTCGCGCCGATGGCCGGCGTGACGGATAAGCCATTCCGCAAGCTCTGCCGCTACTTCGGCGCCGGTATGACGACCTCCGAGATGACCACCGCTGACACCCGCCTGTGGCAGACCCCGAAATCCCGCCACCGCCTCGACCTCGACCTCGACACCGAACCCGTCGCTGTGCAGATCGCCGGCTCCGAGCCGGAGCAGATGGCGCTCGCTGCCCGCGCCTGCGTGGACCGGGGCGCCCAGATCATCGACATCAACATGGGCTGCCCGGCAAAGAAGGTATGCCGGAGGCTGGCTGGCTCGGCACTAATGAAAGACGAGGCGCTCGTCGCGCAGATCCTCGATGCCGTGATTGCCGCGGTCGAGGTGCCGGTAACGCTCAAGATGAGAACCGGCTGGGATCCGGAGCACCGCAACGGCCCGCGAATCGCCCGAATTGCCGAAGACTGCGGCATCCAGTCGCTCGCAGTTCATGGCCGGACGCGAGCGTGCCGATACCAGGGCGCCGCCGAATACGACACCATTGCGCGCATCAAACAAGGGGTGTCGATTCCCGTCATTGCCAACGGCGACCTGACCACTCCGGAGAAGTCGCTTGAAGTTTTCCGCCTAACTAATGCAGACGGCTTGATGATCGGTCGCGGCGCGCAGGGGCGTCCGTGGATCTTTCGCGAACTCGCGTTCTATTTCGAAAACGGCGCGCAAAAGGTGCCGCTGGATAAAAACGAATTGCGTGCTATCATGCTCGGCCACCTGAGCGATTTACACCGTTTTTACGGCGAAAAGAGAGGCGTTCGGGTGGCTCGAAAGCACCTGACCTGGTACTGCGACAAGCTCGCAAATGCAGACGAGTTTCGCTACCGGGCAGTGCGCGTCAACAGCGCTTCTGAACAGCTGCGTCTAGCCAAAGAGTACTTCGACCGCGATGACGGGGGTCTTTGTATGGCAGCGTAGTTACTCGGGAGCTCGGGGAGGATGGCTCGACGAGCGGCGAGCCGGCGTACCAGGATTGAGCAACGTGGCCAACAAACAGCCGACAGAACATCAAGAACTCATATCGAGAAAGAGCAAAACACCACTCTGCAAACACACTGAGGATGCCCTGCAGAATTATTTCGCCACCCTGAACGGGGATCGCCCGGGCGATCTTTATGATCTGGTGCTGGGGGAGGTCGAGCGTCCGCTGTTCAAGGCCGTAATGGACTTTACCGACGGCAATCAAAGCCAGGCCGCAGGAATTCTCGGAATCAACCGGGGAACGTTGCGGAAGAAACTCAGAACCTATTCGCTGATTCAGTAGATGTTCAAAGTCCGACGCGCGCTCGTCAGCGTCTCTGACAAGAGCGACCTGATCCCCTTCGTCAAGGGTCTTGCAGACCTCGGTGCAGAAATCCTGTCCACGGGCGGCACCGCGAAACAGCTGCGTGAAGCCGGCATCGACGCGATAGAAGTTTCGGACAAGACGGGTTTTCCCGAGATAATGGACGGGCGCGTCAAGACGCTGCATCCGAAGATCCACGGTGGCCTCCTTGGCTGCCGCGGCAAGCATGATGCCGTAATGGAGGAATACGGCATCGAGCCCATCGACCTGCTGTGCGTGAACCTCTATCCGTTCGAGACGACCATCGCTCGCGACGATGCCACGATCGACGACGCCATCGAGAACATTGACATCGGCGGACCGGCGATGATTCGCGCCGCTTCCAAGAACCACGACGGCGTGGCCGTGGTCGTGGACCCGGCGGATTACGGCTCCGTGCTCGCCGCGCTTAAGGGCGACGGCCTGAGCCTCGAGGATCGCCGCCGCCTGGCCGCTAAAGCGTTTGGCCACACCGCGAGCTATGACACGGCAATCACCAAATACCTGTCGGCGTCGCTCGGCGACGATCCGCTCGGCGGCCGCATGCTCTATGCGGGCAAACTCGTCCAGCGCATGCGCTACGGCGAGAATCCACACCAGGGTGCGGCGTTCTACATCGACCAGCGGGCACCGGCTGGAGCGCTGGCCATGGCGAGGCAGCTACAGGGCAAGGCGCTCAGTTACAACAACATCGCCGACAGTGACGCCGCGCTCGAATGCGTGAAGCAGTTCGAAACGCCCGCGTGCGTCATCGTCAAACACGCGAACCCCTGCGGCGTCGCCGTTGCCGATGACATTCTCGCTGCCTACGATAAGGCATTCCGGACGGACCCGACCTCCGCCTTCGGCGGCATCATCGCGTTCAACCGTCCTCTGGACGCGAAGACCGCCGCGACGATCATCGAGCGGCAATTCGTCGAAGTCATCGTCGCGCCCCGAATCGAACCGGCCGCGGCCGAGACCTGCGGTGCCAAGAAGAACCTGCGCGTTCTCGAAACCGGCGACTGGCCGGACGTTGTCGCGTCCGGCTTCGACTTCAAGAAGGTCTCCGGCGGCCTGCTGGTGCAGAACACGGACCTCGGCTCGGTCACGGCCGGCGATCTCAAGGTCGTCACGCAAAAAGTCCCCACGCCGGAGCAGGTCAAGGACATGTTGTTCGCCTGGACCGTCGTGAAGTACGTGAAATCGAACGCCATCATCTTCTGCAAGGACGGCATGACCGTCGGCGTCGGCGCAGGCCAGATGAGCCGCGTTTACTCGACGAAGATCGCCGCCATCAAGGCCGCTGATGAAGGGCTCGAGGTCAAAGGCTCCGTGATGGCCTCAGACGCGTTCTTCCCGTTCCGCGACGGCATCGACACCGCCGCCGGGACGGGCATCGCCGCGATCATACAGCCGGGCGGCTCGATGCGCGACGAGGAGGTCATCGAGGCGGCGAACGAGCACGGTCTGGCGATGGTCTTCACCGGAATGCGACATTTCCGGCACTAACGGACAGATAGACCGTAGGAGCGGTTCTCGAACCGCGATCCGATTGCGAACCCAGGCCCACTCCTACGGGGAACACCAAACGTAGGAGCGGTTTTCGGACCGCGGACGAGGTCTGCATGAAGGTATTGATAATCGGATCAGGCGGTCGCGAACATGCTCTCGCCTGGAAGTGCGCGCAGGACGCGGACGAGGTAATCGTTGCCCCGGGGAATGCCGGGACGGCGCGCGAGAGCGGGGTCCGCAATGCGCCGGTGTCGTCCGATGACATTGACGGGCTGATCGAGCTGGCGCAGAGCGAAGAGGTCAATCTGACGATCATCGGGCCCGAAGCGCCACTCGTTGCGGGCATCGTAGACCGCTTCGAGGATGCCGGCCTTCCCTGCTTCGGGCCGAGCGCGGCTGCAGCGCAGCTGGAAGGCTCCAAAGCATTCACCAAGGATTTCCTCGCGCGGCACCACATCCCGACGGCCGCCTACAGGAACTTCTCCGAGCTCGAGCCCGCACTCGCCTATATCCGCAAACAGGGTGCGCCGATCGTCATCAAGGCCGACGGCCTCGCGGCCGGCAAAGGCGTGATCGTGGCGCATACGCTCCCCGAAGCCGAGCAGGCCGCGACGGACATGCTGGCCGGCAACAAGTTCGGCGACGCAGGCGCGCGCATCGTTGTCGAGGAATTCCTCGACGGCGAGGAAGCGAGCTTCATCGTCATCACCGACGGAGAAACCATCCTCCCGCTGGCAACATCGCAGGACCACAAGGCACGCGACGAGGGCGACACGGGCCCGAACACCGGCGGCATGGGCGCTTACTCGCCCGCACCCGTCGTCACGCCCGAAGTCGAGGCTCGCATCATGCACGAAGTGATCGAGCCGACGCTCAGGGGGATGTACATCGACGGTGCACCGTACCTCGGTTTCCTTTACGCCGGGCTCATGATCATGGCGGATGGCTCTCCGAAAGTCATCGAATTCAACTGCCGAATGGGTGACCCGGAAACCCAGCCGATACTGATGCGGCTCAGATCCGACCTGGTCGAAATCTGCGAGGCAACGCTCGAAGACAGGCTGGACGAAATCAAGGCCAAGTGGGACGCGCGCGCGGCGCTCGGCGTCGTGATGGCCGCCGGCGGCTACCCCGGCAGTTACGAGAAGGGCAAGCGCATCGCGGGACTCGATGATGAGTTCGGCGACGACCAGAAAGTGTTCCACGCCGGTACGGTCCTCGATGGCGGCGACGTGGTTACCAGCGGCGGCAGAGTCCTGTGTGTCGTTGGACTCGGCGAGACCGTGGCAAAAGCAGCGGAGCGTGCTTACGATGCCGTGGACAAAATCTGCTGGGAAGACGTCTACCTGCGCCGTGACATTGGCCACCGCGCCATCGCGCGCGAACATGGGTGAGCTTGCCGTGCTGACGACCGTCGGAGCGACGCACGCCATCAAGCAGGCGATGGCCCCGTTCGACAGCGAAACCGTGGCGCTGGACCAGGCTATCGGCCGAGTGTTGCGCCGGCCGGTGCAAGCCGACCGCGATCAACCGCCGTTCGACCGCGTAATGATGGACGGCATCGCGATTCGGTACGCAGAGTTTGGTGATGGGCGTCGCAGGTTTCCTATCCAATCGCGGCAGCATGCCGGCGATCCAGCGCAAATGATCGAGGCCGGACAGTGCATCGAGATCATGACGGGCGCATGCCTGCCCGAGGGCGCAGACTGCATCGTGCCCGTGGAGCGGATCACGGTCCTCGATGGCGCCGCCGAGATCGAAGCAGGCTATGAAGCAACATCGCGCCAGCACATTCACGCCCGGGGCTCCGATCACACCGAAGGCACGCAGCTCTTGCGCCCCGGCACGCGCATTGCGCCGGCCGATATTGCGATCATCGCGTCTGCGGGCCTGACCGAGGTCGAGGTCAGCCGGCTGCCGGTGATACGCGTCATCTCGACGGGAAACGAACTGATCGCCCCCGGAAAACCGATCGAGGCACACCAGATCCGCGAGTCCAACGGCCCTGCGGTCGTGGCAATGCTGAAGCAGCATGGCTACACTAATTGCGAGCGCGATCATCTCGTCGACGACATCGAGATCCTGGAGGCTCGCATCGCCAGGCACCTCGACGAAGGCGACGTGCTCGTGCTCTCCGGCGGCGTGTCGATGGGTAAGGCCGACTTCGTGCCGAAGGTACTGCAGAAGCTCGGCGTGAAAGTGGTATTTCACAAGATCAGTCAGCGACCGGGCAGACCGATGTGGTTCGGCATCGGACCCAAGCAGCAGGCCGTGTTCGCGCTGCCGGGCAATCCGGTGTCCACGCTCGTATGCTGCCGCCATTACGTAATCCCGGCGCTTGCCGGCGCGTCCGGTCTTTCGCCCGGCAACCCGCTTTTCGCGGCCCTGGCACAGGACGTTGCCTTCCGGCCGAAGCTCACCTTGTTCCTGCCGACGCGGCTGGTATCGAACGCAGCGGGCACGCTGCTCGCCCTGCCCGTACACACCAACACTTCGGGCGATTTTGCTGCGCTCACCGGTACCGACGGCTACGTCGAACTGGCGCTGGAGAACACGTTTTTCGGGACCGGCACGGCGGTGCCGTTGTATCGCTGGTAGGCGGACCAGCATCCGGCCGTTGCCTTGAATGCGCGGCGAGCACACCAGATACTCTATGACAATCCAACGGACATCAGGCGGCAGCACCACCAATGAGCTCAGAAGTCGATAAAGAATTCTTCCAGCGCGCCGACGCGTACATTACGCTGGCCAACGAACAGGCGTCGCAGGTCAGTCGCGGCAAGGTCAGCGCCTCGATGATGTTCGCCACCGCGCGATTCAACGCCTGGGTGAGCGCGAGCGGCACGGAATCGAGGGACGAACTTGCTGCTGTGAAGCAGGAAGCGCTCGACTACTTTCTGGCCGAGTACAGGAAGATGCTCGAGGAGAACCTCGACGAGTACATCGAGCACTTCGACAAGTACATGGCCCCGGGCAACGGTGATTCAAAGGAATTCTGACTGCTCTTGCATTCGCCGGATGCCCGCAAGATACTTCAGGGTACCCTTTCCAACGAACACGGCTGATCCATCGTGATTACCTCGCGCAACAGCCACAAGCTCAGGAATCCCGATAACATGGCCCCGGACTGGGTCGACCCGATCATGCAGACTTACCTTGACGATGCGTCGAGCCGTGAACCGCGCGCCGTGAAGCTGGCCGGAAGCCGCTGGGGTTACGTCGAGCCGATCCTCGTGCAGCCGCTCTGCCTCGCCTGCCACGGGTCGGAACTGGCTCCCGAAGTGGCCGCGCAGATATCGGAACTCTACCCCGCGGACAAGGCCATCGGATTCGAGGCGGGCGACCTGCGCGGCGTCTTCTGGCTCGAGTTTTCCGGGGATACGCAGTAGTGCCGTCCGCCCGCTGCGGATAACCGCTACGCCGTGACTCGCCGCAAGCCGCTGGCCGGCGTCTACCAGCTTACGACGTTCCTTGCACTGGTCATGCTGCTGCTGATCCTGTTCATCTCGGCCGCCTACTTCTTTTTCGTTCCGGCGCCGGACGCACCGTGGGACGACAGGGATCTGCTCGCCGTGCTTGAGCAGAACCGAGCCACCTGGGAAGCGGAACGCCCGGTTTCATTCCGCTACGTGGTGGACCGCGACTGTTATTGTGGACGCACCTATGTGGAACCGTACGTTGCAATCGAGGAGCGTGGCAGGAAATCCGCGGCTTTCGCCATCGAGATCGAAACTCCGACGGGTGAATTCATATCGGCGCCTCCGGGCCCTGTCTGGATCGACGATTTGTTCGATTTCATCGAGCAGTCCATGCGCCAAGAGAAATCCGTCGACGCGGAGTACCACAAGGATCTCGGTTTTCCCGTCTCGATCGTCGTAAATCCAGAACCGATGCCCCCGGACTCCGTGTTTCGGGTCGAGGTACGCGACTTCGAGACGCTCGAGTACCGGTAGGCCGGACGGGTACCGTGATCGCCCGCTACCGCCTGTTCTGGCCGGCCCTGGCATCCCCGATTACAATCTGCTCGAAGGCAGGGTCTGGTTTTTGTTCCTCGTCTGGATCGCGATATTGCCCGCCGTGACCTGGCGGTTTGGCAATACGTAAAACCAGTTCCGATCCGGAGGGGCGGCAGGTGGTACAGTTCTCTCATGGACGTACTCGATTGTTCGGCACGGTCGATCGGCGCGGGGATGCGGCCCTGATGACTTCTGCAGAAGAAAGGCGCAGCTGGATCGAAGCCCTGCACGCCTACCGCGACGACTCCGAGCGCCTGTTCGGCCTCGTGGCCAGCCTTGCCAACCTGCTCGACCGGACGCTCGTGGTCGAGACCATGGAGTCGGTGCTCGGCGTGACCGCCGTGCACGAGGGCGATTGCGTGATTTTCGACGATTTCGCGATTCGCTTCGGCAGTGACGACCGTGTCAAGAGCGTGTTCAGGACGATCGACGGCCCGGCAAAGGGGCAATAGGCGGTGACCGAGGTGAGTCGAGCGGACAAGTATCTGGATGAGGCCATCGCCGAAGCGCGCAAAGGGCTCGCAGCGGGCGGCATCCCGATTGGCTCGGTGCTCGTGCTGGACGGTGAAATCGTCGGGCGCGGCCACAACCAGCGTGTGCAAAGAGGCAGCACCGTGCTCCATGCGGAAATGGACTGCCTCGAGAATGCAGGACGACTGACGGCAGCAGACTATTCGCGTGCGATACTTTACTCGACGCTGTCCCCGTGCGACATGTGCAGCGGCGCCATACTGCTTTTCAAGATCCCTAGGGTCGTCATTGGCGAGAACCGTACATTCCAGGGGGCCGAACGACATCTGCGCGCACGCGGCGTTGCGCTCGAAATTGTCGACGACGCCGAGTGTATACAATTAATGACCGAGTTCATCCGTAACAACCCGGAACTCTGGAACGAAGACATCGGAGAATGATGCGCGGGCAGCCGACATCGCTTTATGCCGCCTATGGCTCGAACCTGCACCCGCAACGCCTGCGGGAGCGCATCAGGTCTGCGACGCTGCGCGGCACCAGCTTCCTGCGCAAGTACACGCTGCAGTTCCACAAGCGCGGTCAGGACGACTCCGCGAAATGCGGCATCTCTGCATGCGGTCAGGGCCTGCACGTCGCCGTCTACGAGTTACACACGGCTGACAGGCGAATTCTCGACCGTATCGAAGGGGTCGGCAAGGGCTACGACGTCGATGAGGTCAGCGTTCCCGGGTTTGGCAAGTGCTTTACGTACGTCGCGTCCCGAACGCACATCGACGAGCTGCTGTACCCGTTCGACTGGTACCGTGAGATGGTGTTGCTGGGCTGCCTGCGGCATGCCTTTCCGGCACCCTACTGCGAGCGGATCGCGACTCTCCCGGTGAACGGCGACCCGGACCCGGTCCGCCGCGAGAGAAACTGGCGTACGGTCGAGTTGCTGAGACGATGATGAATGACTCGACCTACTCCGGGCGATGCTTCTGCGGGCAGGTTCGCTTCGAGCTTTTTGCCGCCCCGGCGTTTGCCTGTCACTGCCACTGCGAGAGCTGTCGGCATGCGGCGGGGGCCCCTTTCGTGACCTGGGTGTCATTCGACCGCGAAGCATTTGCGCTGACCTCCGGCACGATCGCCGAATACCGGTCCTCGCCGGGGGTGCGCCGCGGCCACTGTGCCGCCTGCGGGACGACGATTACCTACACATGGGAGCAGAGGCCGGACGAGATCGACATCTCGGTCGCAAGTCTCGACGATACGACGGGCATCGAGCCCGCGGCGCATATCTGGGTCGAGGACAAGGTGGCGTGGCTGGCGATCAACGATGACCTGCCACAGTACACGACCACGGTTTCGGCCGGCGAAAGAGTGCAGTCGCGGTCCGAGAACCGCACCTTCAACCCGGAAAAAGACCCGTAGGAGGGCTTCTGGAGGCGCGAAACGCTCTTACCGCTTCATCGCCTCGAAGAACTGCACGTTGGTCTTGGTGTCCTGCAACTTGTTTAGCAGGAATTCGATCGCCGCGAGTTCGTCCATCGGGTGCAGAACCTTCCGCAGGACCCACATCTTCTGCAACTCGTCCGGATCCGTCAGCAATTCTTCCTTGCGCGTACCGGAACGGTTGATGTTGATCGCAGGGAACACGCGCTTCTCGGCAATGCGGCGATCCAAGTGGATCTCCATGTTGCCGGTACCCTTGAACTCCTCGTAGATGACTTCGTCCATCTTCGAACCGGTATCGATGAGGGCCGTGGCCAGGATCGTCAGGCTGCCCCCTTCCTCGATGTTACGCACAGCACCGAAGAAGCGCTTCGGACGGTGCAATGCATTAGCGTCGACACCGCCCGTGAGGACCTTGCCGGACGACGGCACGACCGTGTTGTAGGCACGGGCAAGACGCGTGATCGAGTCGAGCAGGATCACGACGTCACGCTTGTGCTCGACGAGTCGCTTCGCTTTCTCGATGACCATGTCGGCAACCTGCACGTGGCGGCTCGCGGGCTCATCGAAAGTCGACGATACGACCTCGCCGCGCACGGTACGCTCCATCTCGGTGACTTCCTCGGGGCGCTCGTCGATGAGCAGTACCATGAGATCCACTTCAGGGTCGTTCGCAACGATTGCCGAAGCGATGTTCTGCAACAACATCGTTTTACCGGCTTTCGGCGGCGACACGATCAGGCCACGCTGACCCTTACCGATCGGGGCTACCATGTCGATGATGCGCGCGGTAAGGTCTTCCGTACTGCCGTTACCCTGCTCCAGCTTCAGGCGCTCCTTGGGGAACAACGGAGTCAGGTTTTCGAACAGCACCTTGCTACGGGCATTCTCCGGGGCGTCGAAATTGATTTGCCCAACCTTGAGCAGCGCGAAGTAGCGCTCGCCATCCTTCGGCGGGCGGATCAGGCCGGATACGGTATCCCCCGTCCGCAGCGCAAAGCGGCGGATCTGGCTGGGGCTGACGTAGATATCGTCAGGTCCTGCCAGGTAAGAGCTGTCGGCGGAACGCAGGAAGCCGAAACCGTCCTGAAGTATCTCGAGGACGCCTTCACCGTAGATGTGTTCGCCCTGGTCGGCGTGCGCCTTCAGGATCGAAAAGATGATGTCCTGCTTGCGTGACCGCGCCAGTCCCTCGAGACCGAGCTTCTCGCCGAGCGCGACGAGTTCAGCCGCGGGACGCGTCTTGAGCTCGGACAGGTTCATCGTGTCCTTGCTCTGCTCGAGTTCCTCCGGCGGTATTACCTCGAGGCTGCCATCGTCATCGGGAAACTCCGACTGTGACGGACGCCTGCGGCGACGGCGATTCGGACTGCCCTTGCTTTTGTTGCCGGACTGCTTAGGCCGGCTCTTCGTTGAATTACCCAAGTACCCTCTCACAGATTACTGTCCAGGAATTCCGTTAGTTGAGATTTCGACATCGCACCCAGTTTCTGCGCGGCAACCGCACCGTCCTTGAATAACATCAGGGTCGGTATGCTGCGGATGCCGAATTTCTGGGGCGTATTCGGATTCTCGTCAATATTGAGCTTTACGATCGAAAGCTTGTCTGCGTAGTCGGAGGCTGCTTCGTCCAGCAGCGGCGCAATCATCTTGCAGGGGCCGCACCATTCCGCCCAGAAATCGAGCAGAACCGGCTTCTCCGACTGCAAAACGTCCTTGTCAAAACTACCGTCATTGGTGTGCACGATGTTGTCGCTCACCGGCTGATTCCTCCACAATGAAGATCAATACTGGTTGATTTTGGCACGCCCGTTATCAGCTCCCCCGAAGAACGAACGCTGGAAAGTGGATGACGCTGCCCGCAACATCAGGCAAACTATCGCGCTTTAACGCCGACGAATTCCGGCTTCTATCTGGAATTGATGATTACGAATACGGCGGGAGCGACGATTGTCGCGTCTTATTAAGCTAATTTGAACGCTTCGCGAGCCATTTTGCAAGCTTTTCACGCACATTTTGCGACACCGATCCTATGAGCCATAACCATCTGAGTGACCTCAGGTTTGACACACTCGATATCCGGGAGCAGGTGCAGGCGGGCATTCGCGATGCCGGCTTCGAATTCTGTACTCCGATTCAGGCGAGCACGCTGCCGATTGCCCTCAGGGGTCACGATGTAGCCGGCCAGGCCCAGACGGGAACGGGCAAGACTGCCGCTTTCCTGATCGCGGCCTATCAGCGCCTGCTCGCGTCGACGCCCGCGGAAGGCGAAAAAAAACAACCGCGCGCATTCATGCTGGCGCCAACCCGCGAACTGGCCGTGCAGATTGCGAAGGACGCGGAATTACTCGGCCGTCACACCGGCTTCAAAGTCGGGATCGCATTCGGCGGAACGGATTATGAAAAACAGCGCCGCACGATCGAAGATGGAATTGACATCCTGATTGGCACACCTGGCCGCATTATCGACTACTTTAAACAAGGTGTTTTCAAGCTCGACAAGGTCGAGGTGGCCGTGCTCGACGAAGCCGATCGAATGTTCGACATGGGCTTTATCAAGGACATCCGCTACTTGCTGAGACGCCTGCCGTCACCCGAAAAGCGACTCAACATGCTGTTCTCGGCAACCCTTTCACACAACGTGATGGAACTCGCTTACGAGCACATGAACGAGCCCGAGCTCATTCGGATCGAACCGGACAAGGTCACCGCAGACAAGGTACGTCAGGCCATCTTCTTCCCGTCGAACGAGGAAAAGATGCCGCTTCTGGTTGGCCTGATCCGTGAGATGGGCCAGGCCCGTATCATGGTTTTCGTCAACATGAAGCGAGAAGCGGAGCGCGTGCAGGCCTACCTGCAGGGGAACGGTATCGACGCCCAGGCGATTTCCGGGGATGTTCCACAGAAGAAACGTCTGCGAATGTTGATGGACTTTCAGAGTGGCGATCTGCCGGTACTGATCGGCACCGATGTCGCCTCGCGCGGCCTGCACATTCCCGACGTCCAGTACGTCATCAATTACGATTTGCCGCAGGATGCCGAAGACTACGTGCATCGCATCGGACGTACCGCTCGCGCAGGCGCGGCTGGCGACGCGATCAGCTTCGGTTGCGAAACCTATGCCGTCTCTCTTCCGGATATCGAGGACTACATCGGCCATAAGATCCCGGTCGCGAATTACGATGTAGCGCTGCTACCGGAGCTCAACAAGCCGAAACCGTCTTCGAGAGGCAGGACCAGGAAGGGCAGCAAACGCAGTAGCAAGAGACGTCCAAGCCACCGCAAGCGTCCACCGAAGAAGTCGCCTTAACGGGGTGGAATTTGTTGCCGAAGGAGCGGTTCTCGAACCGCGATATCTCGCTGTAGGCGCGCTTTTTGAAGCGCGAACCGGGTCGCGGTTCGAGAACCGCTCCTATCCACTCAACAGGTCAGCCACGCCCGTGACGCCCGTGTAGGCCGATGTCTCCCTGGCCGGTTCCGACGTATCGGGATGGCTGATTTCGAGCAGCATGCCGACACCGTAGGTTTCGGCACTCCTCAGCACGGCCTGGTTGTCATCCACGAACAGCGTCGATTCGCATCGGAAGCTCTCTTCCTCCCGCAACGCGTGCCAGAACTCCTGCCGCTCCTTCGCATAGCCGAACTGGTGCGAGGAGTAGATCGCGTCGAAATATCCCACCAGTCCGGTCACTTCGTCCTTGAGCGCCAGCGTGTCAGGATGGGAGTTCGTAACCAGTAACACACGGACGCTGTGTTCGCGCAGTGCCTGAAGGAAGTCTCGCGCGCCCGGCAGGTAGCCGATCCTGTGGTTGACGCCGCGATGCAACTCGAGCACGTCGAGACCCAGGCGCTCGCTCCAGTGATCGAGGCAATACCACTGGATATCGCCCTGGATCGCGCGGTACTTATCGAACAGCCGGCTGCGCGCATCCTCGATGCTCATGCCTGTGGCCTTCGCATAGTGCTCCGGGACCAGCTGCTTCCAGACATAATTGTCGTAAGCAAGATCGAGCACCGTGCCGTCCATATCGAGCATCAAAGTCTCGCACTCGGTCAGCATGGTCTTGGGATCGTTGTTCACCGTATACTGCGCGCCCGTCAGAAGATAAGGATGCAGGCATGAATTACGCGGAATTCATCGAACCGATCGTCGACCTTGCACGGAAAGCCGGCGATGCAATTCTGGAAGTCTACGCCAGCGACTTCGACGTTCAAAGCAAGGATGATGAATCGCCACTAACGCAGGCGGATCTGGCTGCTCACGGGAAAATCATTGCCGGACTGGCCGAGCTGACCCCGGAGCTGCCCGTGATATCCGAGGAAGGAGGATTGCCACCGTTCGAGAAGCGCCGCCAGTGGCCCACCTACTGGCTGATCGATCCGCTCGACGGGACCCGCGAGTTCGTCAATCGGAACGGCGAGTTCACCGTGAATATCGCCCTCGTCAACGAGGGCCGGCCGGTGTTCGGCGTAGTCCACGTGCCCGTGCTTCAGAAGACCTACGTCGGCTGCGAGGGGCGCGGAGCCGAACTGCGAGGCAACAACGAGCCGCCGCAACCGATACACGTAGCCGGTAACAGCGCCCGTCCGGTGCGAGTGGTCGGCAGCCGTTCCCACCGTGGCTCGAGCCTCGATGCGTTCATCGAGAAGCTCGGTAAATGCGAACTCGTGCCCATGGGCAGCTCGCTCAAGTTCTGCGTCGTCGCCGAAGGCGGCGCGGACGTGTACCCGCGACTCGGGCCGACCTCGGAATGGGACACCGCCGCAGCGCAAGCCGTGGTCGAGCAGGCTGGCGGCTCGGTCGTGACCCTGGATGGTAAGCCCATGAAATATAACCAGAAAGAGGATATGCTCAATCCGCACTTCTTGGTCATCGGCGCCTCCGATCAAGACTGGCTGGCGCTGCTCCCCGACCACGAGTAGCATGCGGGTAATGGTCTACTACTTTAATAATTGAACGATAAGATAAGCTGCATACGGCCTGCATGTCCGAAAAAGTCGATACCGAATCCTTCAAGCAGCTCGAGCGCCTGCGAGAGCTGCGGGTCAACCACAGGGACCTGGACTACCTGATCGATCGCCTGCAGCACGACCCGATGGTCGACCAGCTGCGCATTCGACGCCTCAAGAAACGGAAGCTGTTGCTCAAGGACATGATCGCAGCGCTGGAAAGCGAACTCATCCCCGACCTGGACGCCTGACTGTCGGATCGGGTCTCGATCCGCGGTTGCGCGCCGAGGCGCCCTCCTACAGCTTCTGGCCGATGTGCTTCTTGCCGCGCTGCTCCGCGAGCGCAACTTGCTTGCGCCGCTCCTCCAGCCGGGCCGCGCGTTCCGCGTCGACCTCGTTCACGCAGTGCGGACACGACACCCCCTCGCGATAATCGGGCGACGCGACATCCTCGGCCGATAGCGGCCGCCTGCAGGCATGGCACTGCACGTAACCGCCCTCGGCCAGATCCTTGTCGACGGCCACGCGCGTATCGAACACGAAACACTCGCCCTGCCAGCGGTTGTCCGCGTCCTGCATTTCCTGCAGGTATCGGAGTATTCCGCCCTGCAGGTGGTACACCTCTTCGAACCCCAGCTCGAGCATCAGCGCTGTTGCCTTCTCGCAGCGGATACCGCCGGTGCAAAACATGGCGAGCGGCCGGTCTCTCGATGTCTCCGCAAGCTGTTTTGCAAACTCCGGAAACTCGCGGAAGCTGTCGGTACCGGGATCCATCGCCCGCGGAAAGCTGCCCACCTCGACTTCGTAGTGATTGCGGGTATCGATGACCATGACGTCGGGATTCTCGATCAAGGCGTTCCACTCCGCGGGCCGAACGTACTTACCGGTCTTCCGATACGGCAGGATATCCGGCCGCCCGAGCGCGACGATCTCCTTCTTGATCCGAACACGCATGCGCCGGAACGGGGCCTCGCTCGCGTCGGTCCAGCGGGCCTCGATCGGCGCATCCAGTTCCAGCCGCTGCCGGATCCATTCGAACACCGCGAGGATCGCGGCTTCCGACCCGCAGATCGTGCCGTTGAACCCCTCGTCAGCGACGAGGATAGTCCCCAGCACCTCCTGTTCGTCGCAGAACGCCTGGAGGTCGTCCCGGAACGACTGCACGCCGGGTAGATCGAGGAAGCGGTAAAACGACGCGACCTTCACACGTCAGCCTCGGTGCTTTCGAAAGTCAGGGACAGGATACTGTGGCGGATCTCCTCGCCGAGAACCAGCCGCGCATCCGCTCCGATACTGGTGATGCTGTCGTCGAATTCAAGCTTGCCGTCACCATTGCGGCGCAACACGTCCAGGTCCTGCAGCTTCCTGATGAAGTCGTGGAACAGCGTCTTGTTGAAGAAGTCCGGCGAATGCAGGCCATAAATCATCGACAGTCTCTCGGCGCTCTGCTCACACAGTGATTCCAGTTCTCCCCTCGACAGCTCGCCCGACCCGTGGTGCACGAGGATCGCGATGACCAAGTAGAACCGCTGCAGCATGGGTACCATCGACTGGCCCAGCATGAGCAGCTGGTAGGCCTTTGCCGATCCGGCGCGGGGGCGCATCAGCATTTTCTTGCTGCGGCCGCGGCTGAGAATCCTCAGCTCGATCAATGCTTCGATTGCGCGCGTGGTCACGTCATCGATATCGCCATACTCCCACTTGAGGCAAAGCTCCTTCTGCATGAACGGATAGATAAGCCGGATAAGCCTTTGCAGCTCGGCGTGCTCCAGTTCGCGGCCCTGGATGAAGCAGCAGGCGACCGACGCAGGCACGGCGAGCAGGTGCAGGATATTGTTGCGGAAGTAAGTCATTAGCACCGCCGTTTGCTCGGTCATATGAATGACATCGCCCATCGGATGTGAACTGCGGCTGATGACTTTCAGGTCTTCGCCGTGCCTGACGATCTTCTCCGGCGACCAGTCCGGCAGTGTGACCGATTTCGAGTAGCGGAAGTTCTGCATCAGCGCGAGATAGAGTTCGAGCTGCCGATTGAGTTCCTGCGCACCCGTCTTCTGCTTCGGCGTCGCGAGCAATACGCAGGCGAGCAGACTGATCGGCGTCACGGCCGCGGCCGAATTGATGTTGCTCATGATGTCGGCGCCTAGCTCGTCGACGACGTCCCCGAGCCAGGCTGGCCGTTCGCCGTCATCCGGCATTGCGTTTCGCCAGTCCGGCTTCAGATGGTCGAGCACGGCGTCGAGCTCGATGGGCTCGGCTATGTTCACGTAGACCTTGCCGAAACTCTCGCGCAGCGACTTCACGGAGCGGACCAGTCCGAACAGCGATTCGTTCTTCTTTGCCGACCCGCTCAGTTCGCTGATGAACGAATCGCCCTCGATCAGCTTTTCGTAGCCGAAATAGACGGGCACGAAGACGATCGGGCGTTTCGGTGTCTTTATGTAGGAGTGGACTGTCATGGCCAGCATCCCGCCCCTGGGCGCCAGCAGGCGCCCCGTGCGGCTGCGTGTGCCCTCCACGAAGTACTCGACGGAGTAACCGCGCTGCAGGATCTGGTCGAGGTAGGCGTCGAATACCGCCGCGTAGAGTCGGTTGCCCTTGAAGCTGCGCCGCAGGAAGAAGGCGCCACCGCGCCGCAGTATCGGGCCGACGACCGGCATGTTGAGATTGATGCCTGCTGCAATGTGCGGCGTCTGCAGGCCCTCCTCGTAAAGGATGTACCCGAGTAACAGGTAGTCGAAGTGGCTCCGGTGGCACGGTACGTAAATGACTTCCTTGTCCTTTGCCACGTCGTGCAAACGGTCCGTATGCGCGATATCGACGCCGTCGTAGATGCTCGTCCACAGCCAGCGCAACAGCCGCTCCAGCACCCGGATCGTGGGATAGGAAATATCCGCCGCGATCTCGAGCGCATAGCCGCGCGCGTCTTTGCGCGCTTTCTCGAGCGCGGTCGGATCGGCGCCCGCTTCGCTGGCTATGGCGTTGCGGACAGCGGGCGTTCTGAGCACCTGGTTGACGAGCGTCCGGCGGTTCGACAGGTCGGGTCCGACGGTCGCCGTGCGCCGTTGCCGGAAGTGTACACGCAGGATCCGCGAGACCTTGCGAAAGGCCACCCCGGACTCGAGATCATCCGAAACAATGGAACTCAAGGGCAACGGCTCGCTGAATCGGAGCAGCGTGTTGCGGCCGAGGAGCAGGGTTGAAAAGAACTTCCGAATTCTCCCCGCGACGTCCCAGTTCTCGGCGAACAGGAGCTTGAATACCGAGCGCTCTTTCTGCGGAGAGCGGCCCCAGTAGATGGCGACGGGGATCAAAAGCAATTCCTGTTGTTTCGCGTCGGCCGCCTCGACCAGCCGCCGCAACCGCTCCGGGCCCTTTGTCGACGGCCGCGGGAAGAAGAAGCCCTGCATGCGTCGCATCACGACGACGCGCTGTGCTTCACGCGTGCCGCAGCACCTGAGGGACTCGCTGGGGGACGGCATCCCGTGTAGCTTGCAGGCACGCTCCAGGGCCAGCATGTCGGCGAGGCCGCCGGTCTCTAGTACATAGCAGACCGCCGCGTCCGGGTCGCCGAGCAGCTCCGCCGGCGTCTCCGGCTGGATCGCGGGCCGCGCCCAGATAGCGAAGATCTTTCCGGCCAGCCAGTAAAGCGGCCGCAGAAGGATTCCCCCGATATTCATGGCGAGTCAGTCTACCGAAAAGACTGAGTGTGCAAAGCCTTGATTTTGGCTGAAAATGCGCTAGCCGTTGCCGGCATCTAGCCTGCCGACGAAGCGCTTGAGGTAGGCACAGATTTCCACGACGTTGTCGGTCAGCCGGTGGTCGCCATCGATCAGGTGTAGCTCCGCCCCGCACGACCGGGCAAAGCGAATACTGTTGTCCGCGGGCACGACGTCATCGCGCCAGCCGTGCACGATGCAGGTGGGTATGCCGGGCGCCGGCGGTGTCAGTTCCTCGTAGCCTTCCATGTAGTAGGCCGGCGCCAGAACGAACAGGCCCGCCGCATTGACGCGCTCTGCCGCGGCGGTAGCGACGTGCCCACCCATGCTGGAACCGACGAGTATCAGCCTGTCCTCTACGCCGGCGCACTCGGCAACCAGCTTCTCTACGCGCTCCGCCGGGTCCGCGATTCCCTGGTAATCGATACTGTCTGCACGGCAACCCAGTTCCTTCACCATCTCGGCCATCGCCTTGATCTTGGTGCCCCAGGGCCCACTCTCCTGGCCGTGCGAAAATATTACTGTCGTCACTGTATTTTGCCTCCCCGTATCAATGCTCGTCCCAGGCAGAGCTCGGCTTCCACAGCAGTTCGTCTAGCTGTGGCTCCCAACGGTGCCTGTGCATGTCGACCCGGCCCGCGACGACTGCCACGCCTTCGCGCACCAGACGTTTCTTCTGTTTCTCGAATCGCGCGCTACCGGCTTCGAACGCGATCTTACCTGATGCGGTGATGACCCGGTGCCACGGCACGTGCTCGCCTCGCGGCAGGTTCCTCAGCGCCCAGCCGACCTGTCGGGCGCCCCGCGGGATGCCGGCGATCTCGGCAACCTGCCCGTAGCTCGCTACGCATCCGTGCGGGATATCACGAATAGTCTCGTAGATGCGCGCGAGCCGTGCTTGCCTGTCCACGCGAAGCCCCTCACCCGAGTTTGAGCCGTGCGCGGATCTCGCGCCTTGCGTCCCGCAGTACCGTCTCGCGATCGAGATCATCGAGAATTCGTTGCACGACCTTCTTCGGTCCCCCCTCGCCCCATGACTTGCCCTTCGCCAGGTATTCGGCGGCGATGCGCCCGACCACGTAAGTACTGTAGTACGCGATCGCGCCCTGCGCGCCAGCCGTCAGCACCGTGGACAATCCCACAGTCCCGACCTTGAGCGCGCTGGAGACGAAATGGAGCGCCCAGACCGTGCCCATCAGTGCTGCCGACTCGGCGACAATTACGGCGACGAGCGAGCCCGCCTCCCTGTTGCTGAGCGGCAGGCCATAGACGCGTGACAGGTGGACGACCATTCCCACGTCGATGAATGCCGCAGCGAACAGGTCCGCCACGGGGACCGGGTTGAAGGCAACGGCTATACCCTTACCGATGCAGTAAGTGCGCACGAGGTTATCGCCGATTTCGCGGCGTGCCGCCAGTATGCGGCGACCCACCTGGTCGCTCAGGTCCGCCGCGAAGAGGCTCGCATTCAGTGCGGCCAGCGTCTTTCCCTCCGCGTCGAGGATGTCCCATAGCAGGACCCGTAGGTCCTCGACCTCCGGCGCTCGCGCGCGCTGCGTCGTTACTTCGTTGCCATCCGCACCAACCTCGATGACCGTCTGCGGCCGCGGCTGTGCGGCAGCTGCGATAATGTGGGATGGATCGATCAGGCCCGCAGTGCGTTTTCTCAACGACGCCAGCAGCTGCGATTGCTCGTCAACCGTGAACAAATCACTCTTGTTCAGCACGACGATGACTGGGCGGCCCTGCGCAAGGAGGGCGCGCAGCGATTCGAGTTCGGTTTCCGTGATGTCACCGTCGGCGACGAACAGGACAAGGTCCGCGCGCCCGGCCACCTCTTTCGCCAGCGCCTCGCGCTGTTCGCCGCCCGCCTCGTCCAGCCCCGGGGTATCGATGAGATAAACGCCACTTGCTTCTTCCTCGCGCCACGCCTGCATCGAGGATTGCTTCGTCTCGCCGTGCAACGGGCTCACGGTAAACCTGTCCTCGCCGATCAGTGCATTCAGCAACGACGACTTGCCGGTGCTCACGCGACCGAACGCGGCCAGGTGGATATGGCCATGCTCGAGTTTCTCGAGCATGGCCTGCACAGCGTCGTAGTCCTGTGCCAGCGACTCGCGTACACCGGGCGGCAGGCGCTTGTCGTTGATCAGTTCGCGCAGACTCTCGCGGGCGAGGTTCAGGTGGTCTTCGCCACCGCCGTCGTCAGCCGGCGTCCGCTTTTTCTTCCAGGGCCAGCCTGGCAACGCGTCGAACACCCGCTTCAATATGTTCACTGATTCCTTCCTCGAATTCCTTCGCTGCCTGCTCGGGCACGAGCCGGCCGTGCTGTTCGAGCGTCAGCACGAGGCTGCGCCCGAGCGCATCGAAGATAAGCCCGTAGGCAACCGCGTGGACGAGTCCGCCCGCGACCGTGCCGGCGCCGGGAAATGCCTTCAGGCCGTTCCCGGCGACGGCCAGGGTCAGCGGCAGCGCCTTGCCCACCCTGCTCTGGCTCAGATCGAGAAACTCCTCGACATCGAGGTCCCTCGGCGCCGCACCGTACAGGTTGCAAAGCTCCTTCGTCATCCTGGTGCCGATATAGCCCTGGATGATGACGTCGGTTCCGGGGCTGACGGCCGCGAGAGAGCCGATCACGGCCTTGCGCGTCGAGCTTCGGATGATCTGCTCGGCGCGTTGAGCCCGGTACCTGTCTTCCGCTTCGGCCAGCTTCGCCGCCGCCAGCCGGAATACGGCACGGTCGCGGCGCACGTCGAGCGGTTGCGTCTCATCCTGCAGCATGCGGTTGATGGCGACCACGAGCACGCCGATGTCCGCGGCTCGCTGGCGTCGAACCACGCTCTCCGAGCCGCCCTCGCCACGCTGCACGACGTCTATCTCGCCGCCGGCCGAAACAGCCACCACCCTGTCACGCTCCAGCGAACCGCCCATGTCGTCGACCCGCTGCATCAGCTTCTGCATGATCGCTGCCTGTTCCTCGACGCTGTACCGATCTGCCTTGTTCATGACGAGCACGAGCGGCTTGTCGAGCCGCAGCAGGTGCCCGACCGCCTGGCCCTCGGCGCGCGTGAGATCGCCATCGCAGACGAACAGTACGACGTGAGCGCGCTGCGCTTCCTCGAGCGCAATCTCGTCGAGTCCCTCTTCGTGCCCGCCGGTGCCCGGCACATCGGTAAGGAGGATCTCGCTCCCCGCGTCGCCGTGCCAGCGGTAATGACGCACGTCGCCGGTCGAGCCACCGACAACATCGATTTCGACATCAGCCTCGGGTACCAGCGCCTTGATCAGGGAACTCTTCCCGGTACTGATCTCGCCGAAGAAGCAAAGATGGATGACGCCCGTCTCCTGCCGCGCAGCGAGTTCCTTAAGCTCGCGCTGGGCTTCGCTGACGTCGACACCGGCCGCCTCGGCATCGCGCAGCCGTTCTTCGATCTCCGCGCGAGTCAGCGGTGTCCTCGCGGCCGCTTTCGATTTCGCGATCGGCCTGCGCCGTATGAGCAACAGCCAGATGAGGTAGATCGCCAGCGCGACGAGACCGATCATCGCCCCCACGTAGCCCCAGCGCAGCAGCTGCGGGCCTTCGAGAAGCCGGTCCCAGACGTTCAGCGCGGTCTGCGTGAAGAACAGCAGCGCCCCGATCGCCACCAGAAACACCACGACGATCAACAGCCCGAGCACGATACGGATGAATTTATCCAGCTTCATTAGTTGCCACACTGCCGCAAAAACCGGCCAATAGGAACCCTGACTCGTGCGGCGGCCCTACGGTCAGGGGCGGTCGCCGTTGACCGGGGCGAATGCCGTGCTCGCGACACGAAAGCCCTTTGTCGATTGGTGCAAGGTGAGCGCAATCGGCTGGCTGCAACCCTGCGGCTTGAACGAGATCAGTATCGAAATTCCGTGCGCGGCACCCGGGGGCTTTCCCCGCAGTCCTGCGTCGCACTGCACATCAATACGGTCGTCGGCGAATGCGCCCATGTCGACAAGGGCGCTCAGGTACGCAAAGACCTGGCTTCGGATGCGCCGAGCGAGGTCTTCGTCGACGGGTGCAAATACCGCCCATCGTGTCGCCCGTTCGATCGAGTTGACGACACGCAGGCACAGGCGCCGGACGGCAAGACTTGCCATCGGGCGCCGCGGCTCGCTGCCGCGCGCCATGGTCGTCGAACCCGTTACCCTCGCCTTGCCCGCGGGGCCCGGCGAGATGACGTTGATGCCCTCTCGTGCGAGGAGCTTAGCGCCCTGTTCGTCGACCCGCACCGCTGGCACGAAATCCCGGCGCAGTCCGAGTCCGGACTCATCGAGATGCGCCCACGGCCCGAAATGCCGGTCCAGCCTGCAGAGCAGGCCGGCGATGGCTCCCCCCGCAGCGCGCGGCGCCGTATCTCTGTCCTTGCGAACCGCAAGGCGCGGGAAATAGCCCATCATGTTCGGGCTCGCGTAGCCCCGATCCCGGACTTCCCGCAGCATGCCCTCGGTCGTCCTCGCAGCCGCGCCCGGATCGATGATGAGCATCGCGCCACGACCACGGCAGTACCGCTCTGCCGCCAGAACGGCCGTCGGTCCCACGTCGATGCCCTTGCCGGGCGGCGGCAAGTACAGGATATCGAACTGTTCGACCTGGTCGAGCGCGAAAATTCCCCGCCCGTCCTTGCGCGAGCCGACGAGATCGTAGTCGCACAGTTCCTGTCCATCGCTGCCGTCCTGCGCATGGCCGGCCCAGGCGGTGCCCGTCTCCGCGCCGCCAGACGTGGTCGCTTCTGGCCTGTGAGACGGGTACGGCTTCTGCACGCGAGCAAGGGACGACCTCAGCAATACGTCCGCGACGAAAGAACCAGCCTCCTCCCGGTAACTAAGCTTGCGATAAATCTCCTGTTCGACGACCAGGCACGAATCCGGATCTACGCGCTGCAAGGTCAGGTTGAAGAGCTCGTCGGTGCCGGGATCGATTCGGTCGTAATCGACGGCTGCACGCACACATTCGGTGGAGCCCGGCTCCAGCGCACGCAATACGAGTGCAGTGCCGCTGGCCGGCAGACAGATCATGGCACCCCGAGCGTTGTTTGCGACGCGCACGACATAGAGACTTCGTCCACCGTGCTCGAAGAACAGCTTCACCGCAGGACCAAGACTCGAGCGCGACCAGACGTCGCCGAAGCGGCGGCGAAAGTCGCGGAATGCGTGAACGAGAACCGGGGTATTCAGGGGGCCGCGAAGCGCACGTCCGACGAAGGCCGCCGTGGTCTCGGGCGTTGCGTCGATGGGCTGGTCCATCGCCGCAATCTCTGTGACCGTGATACCACGATCGATCGCATCTGACAAACCTGGTCTCCGTAGGTCAGATTACCGTGCCCGCATTCTAATCAGTGAAGATTGCTTATGCCATCGCTCATTGCCACTATGGAAGCGACATCATGGCCGACTATCTCGTTAACGCCTATCCCGGATTATCGGGCAAGCTTCGCAAGGTGACGCTCGCAAACCTGCCCACACCGACCGGTATCGACACTATCCCGACGGCGCCCGGCGGCCGCGAGATCAGTATCAAGCACGACAATCTGACGAGTTCGTATTACGGCGGTAACAAGCTTCGCAAGCTCGAGTACCTCCTGCAGCGCGCGATTGACAAGCGCGCAAAGCGCGTTGCGACTTTCGGCTCCGTGTCATCGAATCATGCACTGGCAACGGCGCTTTATGCGCAGCGCCTCGAGCTCGGCTGTACCTGCCTGCTTTCGGACCAGGTCAAATCGCCCGCCGTCGTCAGGGTCCTGGGGATGCTCATGCAGTGCGGTGCAGAGATCGTCCACTTCGGCGGCAGCTATCGCTCGCGCGTCGCAACGATGCGGCAATACGTGCAGGGGCGCCGGAGCTTCGTAATCCCGCTGGGTGGTTCATCGTGGCTGGGGGCTGTCGGTTACGTCGCCGCGGGTCTGGAGCTTGCCAGCCAGGTCAAAGCGGGCCACACAGAGGCACCGGCACGAATCTACATTGCGGCGGGAACGATGGGGTCGGCCGGCGGTCTCGCGCTGGGCCTCGCGCTCGCAGGCCTCGAGAGCGAAGTGCAGGCCGTCCGGGTGACGCCCGAATCGATCATGAACCGGGAGCGGCTGAATCGACTGATGGCGAATACCGCTGCCATGCTCAATCGGCTCGATTCGAGTATTCCCGACGACATTCACCGGCGGGCCCGAATCGAGGTGCGACACGAGTTCTTCGGCGACGGCTACGCTATCAGTAACCCGGACACGGATGCTGCCGTCACCATGGCCCGTGACGCGCTCGGGCTCAGCCTCGAGCCGACCTACACCGGCAAAGCGATGGCGGCGTTGTTGCACGACGCGGCGCAGCCGCCGCATCGCGATGCGTCACTGATGTTCTGGAATACGTACAACTCCAGTCCGCTTCCGAAGATGCCGGGCTCCACCATCGATTTCGGTCGATTGCCCGCGGAGTTCCTGCACTACTTCGACTGATCGTCTTCCGCTTCTTCCGTCTTTTGCTCGCGCCGCTTTTGTTCTTCTTCGGCTTCGCGTTTTTCGCGTTGTTTGCGCGCGATTTCCTCCAGCATCACATCGAGCCAGTCGTTCACAAATCCTTTTCCTCTTGCTCCGGCTCCGCGGCCATCGCGTCGTCCATCAGTTCGCGGACCTCGGTAAGCGTCGGCGCACCGGGATCGGGTTCGACGGTATTGCGAACGAGACTGGCACGCGCCAACACCTCGTGAACGTCGTGATAGCTGACCAGCGACACCACACCGGTCGCGACGCTCGCGAGAGATCGAATGTGATCGGCATCACGGTCGCTGAGGCCCGCCGATTCCCTTGCATCCGCGAGCAGCGCCTCGAGACGCTCCGCGGCCGGAGTCACGTCGTCTTCCAGGGGGGCGTGCGCTTCGAAATAGAGCTCCCCGTTGCGCCAGCCGAGCAGGTACGGCTCGTTGACGATGCGCACGGTCTCGCCGGCCTCGACCAGCGAATACAGCAGCTCGATGTTTTCCGGGTACAGCCTCACGCAGCCGTGGCTCACGCGCATGCCGACACCGTACGGCTGGTTGGTGCCGTGGATCAGGTAGCCCGGCATCGCCAGTTTGAGCACGTGGGAGCCGAGGGGATTATCCGGCCCCGGCGGCACCACCGGGGGCAGCGGGTTGCCTGCTTCCGCATGCTCCTGGCGCACGGAGGCGGGCGGGAACCAGTGCGGATCAGCCGCCTTCGACACGACCTCCGTGGTGCCGACCGGCGTCTCCCACCCGACGCGGCCAATGCCGATGGGATAGGTCAGTACAGTCTGCGCATGGCCCTCGGCAACCTTCGGGAAATAGTAGAGTCGCTTGGCGGCGATGTTGAGCACGATGCCGTCGCGGGGCACATCGGGAACGATGTACTGCGTGGGCAACAGCACCGGGGTGCGGTCGCCCGGCAGCCACGGATCGACATCGGGATTGGCTGCGACCATCTCGTCGTAGCCGAGACCGTATTCCCGGGCGAGATCGGAAAAGGTGTTCTTGGCGTCGGTGTAGACGATCTGCGGCGCGCCGATGACGGACTGAATCTCCGTTTCGAGCACGAAGTAATTCCGTGCGTTCGGCTCCTCGACGGTCCGCTCCTCCAGCGGCACCGGTTCCGGCCGTACCTCGCCGGGACGGCCGGAATACAGGTCTTCGAGGAACGTACACCCTGCCAGCGAGACGGGCGCCAGCAGCACGAAGCAACGAAGAGCGGACGGAAAATGCGTGTTCAAGGCCCATGATCCGGATCGCGAAGGCGCTATCTTGGCAGAAATCGGCGAGCGAGACGAACTCAAACTCGCGAGACCCTGACGGTCAGCGGCCAGCGCACCGGACGCCTATCCCGCCCCCAGGCCGCGCGCAGGTCGTCCTCGATCAGGCTGACCGGGTCGTCGCCGTGCCGGCGCCGGTAACGCTGGCACGCCGACCAGGTTCGCAGGTAACCGAGCATGTCGTCGGCCGTCCATTGCGCATACATCTCGAATTGTGGCACGTCGATCGCGGTGCCCGGGAACTCGACACCGGCGTAACGTTCCTCGATCAGCCGCCGTTCCGGTGGCCAGAATGGTCCTGTGATGTCGGTGTACAGGTGACTCACGGCGGCATCGCAGTCGGGCGAAACGGTACACAGTTCATAGCACCAGGCCGCAACGCAACCGCCGGCGACGAGCACGCGCGATGCTTCCGCAAAGAAACCTGTGGTGTCGAACCAGTGCAATGCCTGGCCGACCGCAACCAGATCCACGGAGTCCGCCTCCAGCCCCGACTCTTCCGCGGTAGCGACGCGGTAGCTGATACGCGGGTGTGCGATCGCCGAGTCGATCTGTGCCGGGCTGGCGTCCGTCGCGATCACCCGGTCGAATTGCCCGGCGAGCCCAATGGCGGCCTGCCCGCTGCCGGTCGCACAGTCCCATGCAAGGCACCGCCCGCCGAGACCGGCAAGAAACGCGAACAGCTGGCGAGGATAACCCGGGCGGTGGCGCGCGTAGGCCGCTGAATGCGCGGAGAAGTGGTCTTTGAAGCCCGGCGCGGAGGGCACTACATGCTGCAGTTCGGAGTCTTCCCGGCCTGCTTCGCCTCATTGTAGACCTTCAGCGTCGTGCCGAACTGGCCGACCAGCTGGTCGATACGCTTTTCACTGGAGGGGTGCGTGGACAGGAACTCGGCGGGCGCCTCTTCGGCTTGCTCGCCCATGTTCTGCCAGAGGGGTACACTCTCGCGCGGGTCGAAGCCCGCCTTCGCCATGTACTCGAGACCGATGATGTCGGCTTCACTCTCCTGCGAGCGCGAGAACGGCAGCATGATGCCGAGCGCGGCGCCCGCCTGCAGCGCTTCGTAAGCCGTGTAGGTCGCGCCCTGGTTGCCACCGCCGAGCAGCACTGCGGCTACCTGCACGCCGACGTTCGAGAACGAGCCGCGCGAGGCCCGCTCGTTCGCATGGCGCGCGGTCACGTGGGCGATTTCGTGGCCGATGACAGCCGCGAGCTGGTCCTGGTTCTGCGCAGCTTTCAGTATCCCCGTCATGACGCCGATCTTGCCGCCCGGCATCGCGAACGCGTTCACGGCATCCGACTGGAAGATCGCCATCTCCCATTCCAGGTCGCGGTAATCAGGCGGCAGCTCGAGCACCACGGCCTGCGCAACGCAGTGAATATAGTCGATCTTCGTCCGATCCGTTTCGAGCGGCATGTTCGCCTTCATTTCGGCGAACTGGCGCGCCGCTTCCACGGCGAGTTCCTGGTCGGACTTCAGGACCATCTGCGAACGCCCGGTCGGCGACGACGAGCACGCGACACCGGCAGAGGCGACCACCACCAGGGCAATCAGTGATTTGAGGTTAAGCTGGGCCATGGTTACTCCTGTGTAACGACTTTGACCACCGGGCCTTGTCTCAGTTCCAGGGGCTGCGCGGGAGGCGCGACTCGAAGCGCCGCCGCCAGCTCGCAGCATCGACCTTCTCCAGCGCGCCGTCAATATTCGACAGGATGCGTTTCTGCAGCGGTCGCTTGATCTTGTAGCTGACGCGGTACAGGTCGCGCTCCGCAGCTCGCTGCGCCAGCAATTCGTCGCTGGTAAGGATTTCGTCGGCCAGACCCAGTTCCAGTGCGCGCGTGCCGTACCAGTGCTCGCCTGTCGCAACGGCCTCGAGATCCAGGGCTGAACGGTAGCGGCCGACCGCCGCCTTGAAGAGCGTATGCACGTCTTCGAGCTCTTCCTTGAGTTTGGCCCGATCGGCGTCGGTGTTCTTGCCGAACATCGTGACGGTGCGCTTGTACTTGCCGGCGGTTATTTGCTCGAAATCCACACCGTGACTGTCGAGCAGGCGATTGAAATTTGGTATTTGCGCCAGCACGCCGATCGACCCGAGGATCGCAAACGGGGCGGCATAGATCTGCGATCCGACGCAGGCCATCAGGTAGCCGCCGCTCGCCGCGACCTTATCGACGCAAATCACCAGCGGTATGTCTCGGTCCCGAATGCGAGCGAGCTGCGATGCAGCAAGGCCGTGCTCGTGCACGATGCCGCCGTGATTCTCCAGTCGCACGACAACCTCATCGTCCGGCGTCGCCACATCGAGCACGGCGCTCACCTCTTCCCGCAACGATGACACCGCACTGGCTTTGAGGTCGCCCTTGAAATCGAGCACAAAGGAGCGCGGCCGGCTCGCTCGCTTATCCTCGGCTTTCTTGTTTTTCTTGTCGTCTTTCGCCTGCTTCTTGCGTTCATCCTTCTTCATGACGGCAGAGCGCAGCGCATTGGCCATCTTGCGGTATTTGTCGTTGAGGTTCTCGACCTCGAAGTGGTCCTGCGTCGCCTTGCGGCCCGCAACCGCACCGGCCATCATGATGATTACGATCGCCGCGACGATCGTCATGACCTTGAGCAGGAACAACCCGTACTCGGCTAGAAATTCCATTGTCGCCACATCCCTGGATTCCTGTTGCCCGGATCAGCCGGCGGCAAGCCCGACATTATTTTTCTGCAGGACCTGCTCCGCCCGATAGCTCGAGCGCACCATCGGCCCCGCCACAACTTCCACGAAGCCACGCTCGAGGCCTTCCTCGCGATACGCCGCAAACTCATCCGGTGTCACGTAGCGTTCGACGGCCAGATGGTAAGGAGTCGGCCGCAGGTACTGGCCGAGCGTCAGTATGTCGACACCCGCCTCGCACAGATCGTCCATGGTCTTCATGATTTCGCTGTCGCGCTCGCCGAGACCGAGCATGAGGCTGGTCTTCGTCAGCACGTCTGGGCAGTGACGCTTGGCATGCCGCAGTACGTCGAGCGTCTGGTCGTAGCCGGCCCGGGGGTCGCGCACCGGGTGGGTCAGGCGCCGTACGGTCTCGACATTCTGCGCAAACACGTCGAGGCCGGATTCGACAACGATCTCGACGTGTTCGTGCACGCCGTTGAAATCCGGCGTCAGCGCTTCCACGGCTGTTCCGGGATTACGCGTCTTGATCTCACGCACGCAGGCGGCGTAATGCGACGCGCCACCATCCGCCAGGTCGTCGCGATCCACCGAGGTAATGACCACGTATTCGAGACCCATGAGTCGCACGGCTTGACCCGTGTTGGCGGGCTCCTCGGGATCCAGCCAGCCTTTCGGGTTCCCCGTATCGACGGCGCAGAAACGGCAAGCTCGTGTGCAGACGGAGCCCAGTACCATGATCGTGGCCGTTCCGGCATTCCAGCACTCGCCGATATTGGGACACATGGACTCCTCACAGACCGTGCTCAGGCGATGCTTGTGGACGATGTCCCGGGTATTCGAATAGCCCTTGCCCGACGGCATCTTGGCCCGCAGCCACTTCGGTTTTTGCCCGTGCACGAGCGGCTCGGCGTCGCCGCGCTGCTTGACGCCGTTCTTGATCGCCGAAAAACCTTCTTCGGTCCGGTACTTGCGGCCACTCTGGACAATCGGGATGCCGCGGAATCTGGTGTCGGTATCGCTCATGAATCTGCTTGCCGGCCCCATGCCGGACGCGCATTTTCGCATAAATCGCCCGCCGCGTGGCCAGTCCGGTGCAGCTTGGGCAGGCGGCAAA
>JBFFEB010000011.1:0-65993 GCA_041559075.1 Woeseiaceae bacterium
AACTCAGACCGCAGCAGCGGTACGGGGTTCGCAGATTGTCCCGGCTCCACTCAGTAGTGGCTTCGATTATCGGCGATTCAACGCCCGCCAGTTGAATCCAATCTGTCCTGCAAGCACAATGCCCGGCGCATCGACACCACATCGGAGAGGTGGCAGAGCGGTTGAATGCACTGGTCTTGAAAACCAGCAAAGGTTAGTAGCCTTTCGTGGGTTCGAATCCCACCCTCTCCGCCAATAAAGAAAACGTGCCTCGCAAGGGGGCCCGTTTTCTTTTACGCCGAGTGAGGTCTGGGCTTTCGGAACCTGTTCGACGGGCGCAGCGGCGCAGCCGCCAGCCCGGTCGCGGAGCGACCATCCCACCCTTCGGCCATCCTTGAATCCGCCTCTCGCAAACCTATCTCCAGAATTCTCACAACGGCCTTCATGCCCAGAACCACGTGTACCCGCCGGGGCTTCGATATCATGGCGACCGATCACACACACGAAGGGAGACAACCGTGGCAACCGTACTGGTAACAGGCGCAAACAGAGGAATCGGGTTGCAGCTCTGCATGCAATTTACTGCGCGCGGCGATGACGTGATTGCTGTCTGCCGTGAAACCACGGATGAGCTGTCGGCTCTCGGTGTCCGGATCATCGACGGTATCGACGTAGGCAGCGGCGCAGCGGTCGAAACGCTGCGCCAGGAGCTCTCCGGGCAAGCGCTCGACATTCTCGTCAACAACGCGGGTATCCTCCTGCGCGATAGCTTCGGGGACATCGACTACGATGAAATGGCCGAACAATATCGCATCAACACGCTAGGACCTCTGCGCGTCACCGAGGCGCTCGCCGAGAACCTCCACGAAGGGTCCAAGGTGGCGATCGTCTCCAGCCGTGTCGGCTCGATCGAGGACAACGGCTCGGGCGGCAACTACGGCTATAGGGCGTCCAAGGCAGCCGTCAACATGATAGGCACCAACCTGAGGCACGAGCTCCTCCCTCGCGGTATAGCGGTCGCGATCCTCCACCCGGGGCTGGTCGCCACCGACATGACGGGTGGCAGCGGCATCCCTCCCGCCGATTCCGCGCGAGGACTGATTGAGCGTATCGACGAACTCACGCTGGAGAATACCGGCGGATTCTGGCACGCCGAGGGCTATACGCTGCCGTGGTGATGGTAGACTTCGCAGTAATGATTTGCAGGGAGAGTCATCGATGCAGAACAATTTGAGCTACCAGGCTCCGGTTGCGGAGCTGACCGCGGAAGACCGCTCGCAGTTCATCTGGAAATGCTATGCGCACGTTATCGGGGCGGTTCTTGCGTTCGCCGCGATTTCCGCCTATCTGTTTACCACCGGCATCTCGGAGCGCATTGCAGCGCCGATGCTCGGCAACTGGCTGCTGGTCCTCGGCGCGTTCATGCTCGTCGGCTGGGGAGCTTCGCACGCGGCCCATCGGGTCAGATCTACCGGTGCACAATACGCCGCGCTGGCGGTTTTCGTATTCGCCGAGGCGATCATCTTCGCGCCGTTGCTGTTCATCGCCGAACTCAAGGCGCCGGGGACGATAGACAGCGCCGCCGGTGTTACCGTCCTGGGTTCGATCGGGCTCATCGCCACAGCGATGATTACCGGCAAGGACTTCTCATTCCTGCGCGGTCTGCTCGTATGGGGATTTTTCATCGCGATCGCGATCATCATCTCCGGAGCGCTGTTCGGCTTCGAACTCGGTACCTGGTTCTCGGTAGCAATGATCGCGTTTGCAGGCGCAGCGATCCTGTACGACACATCCAATATCCTGCACCACTACCCGCAGGACAAGTACGTCGCCGCGTCGCTGGAGCTGTTTGCATCCATCGCGCTTATGTTCTGGTACGTGCTGCAGCTCTTCATGAGCCGCGAATAACCCTCGCGGATCACACTGGACGTCGAAAGGGCCCGCTTTAGGGCCCTTTTTTGTTGTAGTCTCGGCGGCTGGCAATAACAACAAGGCGCGGCCCATGCAGAAGCGCGGCATCAACATCGACTCGCTGGCCCTGATTTTCTCGTTCATCATCGTTGCCCAGCTGATGTCCTACGTCATCATGCAGGGAACCTTCGAGCGGACGCCGTTTCCGGACAACCCGAATCGCATGATGGTCGTCGCCGGCAGCTATACGCCGGTCGGCACTGAAGAGTCGGTCTCATTGCCTCCCTGGCATTTCCTGGTCGGGATTACGAAAGGCCTCGCCGACGCGCAGGACATCATCTTCCTGATCTTCATCGTCGGCGGCGTAATCGAGATATTACGCAGGACCGGCGCGATCGATGCGGCGTTGCACGGCGCGGTCGAAAAGCTCGGCCACAGCCCCTGGATACTCATCCTCGGCTGCTTCGTGATGTTCAGCCTCGGCTCCTTCACGATCGGGATGGGCGAGGAGTACGTGCCGCTGATTCCGATCATCGTCACGATGTCGCTGGCCATGCGCATGGACGGCGTCGTGGCGATGGGCATGGTCTGGATCCCTTACGGCATCGGCTGGGGTTGTGCAGGCATCAATCCCTTCGGCGTGCTGATTGCGCAGAACATCGCCGGCGTACCGCTTACGTCCGGCTGGGGCTTCCGCCTGGTCATGATGCTCGCGTTCCTCGTGCTCGCGTTCCATCACCTGTACCGGTACGCGCGGCGAGTACAGCAGGACCCGTCGCAGAGCCTCGTTGCCGACGTCGATTACAGCAAGGGCTTCGAGCCGCCGCACGACATCCAGATGACCGGCGCGAGGTCTGCCATTCTCGTCGTGTTCATGCTGGGCCTGGTGTTGTTCGTCTACGGTGCTGCACAGTACGGCTGGTACATCAGCGAACTGAACGCCGTGTTCTTCGGCATCGGCCTCGTTGCCGCGGTGATCGCGCGCATATCACCCGGCGAAACGAGCCAGACCTTCCTCGACGGCGCCGCAAAGATGGCGGCTCCCGCGTTGATCGTCGGCTTTGCCCGCACGATCGCCATCGTGCTCGAAGACGGCCAGATCATCGACTCAATCGTCCATGGTATCGCCAGCCTTCTCGAAGGCATGCCGGCCGACGTGTCCGCGATCGGGATGCTGGTCGTGCAGTCGGTCTGCAATTTCTTCATCCCGTCGGGCTCGGGCCAGGCGTTCGTGACCATGCCGATCATGTCGCCGCTTGCGACGCTGACCGGCGTGCCGCAACAGACCGCGGTGCTCGCTTTCCAGTTCGGCGATGGTTTCTCCAACATGATCGTGCCCACGAACGCACTGATCGTAGGCGCTCTTGCACTTGGCAAGGTGCCCTACGCGGTGTGGCTACGCTTCGTCGGACCGCTGATGGTCAAGATACTGTTGCTGGCCGCCGTGTTCCTCGTGTTCTCGGTTCACTTCGGCGAAGCCGTGGGCCTTTACTAGGCGGAGGGAGCGATCACCTCGAGCCCGGCCATGTAGGGCTTCAGCACGTCGGGTACGCGGATGCTGCCGTCTTCTTGCTGGTAGTTCTCCATGACCGCGATCAGCGCCCGGCCCGCGGCGACGCCGGAACCGTTGAGCGTGTGGATCAGCTCGGGCTTGCCGGTTTCCGGGTTGCGGCGACGCGCTTTCATGCGCCGCGCCTGGAAATCGTTGTAGTTGCTGCAGGACGAAATCTCGCGGTAACGGTTCTGCCCCGGCAGCCAGACCTCGATGTCGTAGGTCTTGGTCGAACCGAAGCCGATGTCTCCGGAGCATAGCACCACGACGCGGTAGGGAAGCTCCAGCTTCTGCAGGATGACCTCGGCGTGCCCGGTGAGTTCCTCGAGCGCGTCCATCGAGGCGTCCGGCGCCACGAACTGCACGAGCTCCACTTTCTCGAACTGGTGCTGACGAATCATGCCGCGCGTGTCCTGGCCGTGAGAGCCGGCCTCCGAGCGGAAGCACGGAGTATGCGCGACATAGCGAATCGGCAACGCGTCGGCATCGAATATGACGTCCGCCGCGAGGTTCGTTACCGGCACCTCGGCCGTCGGAATCAGGTAGAACGGCGACTCGTCGATCGTCTTGAACTGGTCCTCCTCGAACTTGGGCAGCTGCCCCGTGCCGATGAGCGCCCGCGACTTCACGAGATAGGGTACGTAGGTTTCCGTGTAGCCGTGCTCGCCGGTGTGCGTATCGAGCATGAACTGGATGAGTGCGCGCTGCAGCCGCGCGAGCTGTCCTTTCATGACGACGAAGCGGGCACCCGATATCTTGCTGGCGGAATCGAAATCGAGCTGGCCGAGATTCTCCCCGAGCGCGATGTGATCGCGCGCTTCGAAGCCGAGCTGCACCGGCTCGCCCCATTTACGGACCTCGGCATTGTCGTCCTCGCAGTCGCCCGTCGGAACATCGTCGGACATCAGGTTCGGCAGGCCCAGCTCGATGTCGCGCAGTTGCGCCTGAACATCCTGCAGGACTTTCTCGCTGGCCTCGAGCCGGTCGCCGAGATCCTTCACCGCCGCGAGCAGCGGTTCGATTTCTTCGCCCTGGGCCTTCGCCTTGCCGATACTCTTCGCGCTCGCGTTTCGCTCGCTCTGCAATTGCTCGGTTTCGACCTGCAGCGCCTTGCGGCGCTCCTCGAGGGCCAGGTAGGCCTCGGCGTCGAATTCGAAGCCGCGGCGGGCAAGGTTTGCGGCCACCTCGGCCGCCGACTGACGGAGAAGTTTGGGATCGATCATCGTGTTGCCTGTCTGTTTCGCTCACGTGCGCGGCGTTCGATGTCCTCGAGCTTTTCCCGGATGCGAATTTCCAGGCCGCGCGCGACGGGATGATAATACTTCGCCGGCTGCATGTCGTCGGGAAAGTAGTTTTCGCCGAGCGCCACGGCGTCTTCCTCGTCGTGCGCGTACCGATACCCTTCACCGTAACCGAGATCCTTCATCAGCCCCGTTGGCGCGTTTCGCAGGTGCATCGGAACCTCGAGCGATCCCCTGTCCCTCGCATCGCGCATCGCGGCGCCGAACGCCGTGTAGACGGCATTGCTCTTGGCCGCACAGGCGAGATAAACGACGGCTTGCGCGATCGCCAATTCGCCTTCGGGACTCCCGAGGCGCTCGTAGACTTGCCAGGCATTCAGAGTCAGCTGCAACGCACGCGGATCTGCGTTACCAACGTCTTCCGATGCAACACGAATCAGGCGGCGGGCGACGTACAGCGGGTCACAGCCTCCATCGAACATGCGCGACAACCAATACAGGGCGGCGTCCGGGTCCGTGCCACGAATCGACTTGTGCAGGGCAGAAATCTGGTCGTAAAAGTATTCGCCCTTGTTGTCGAAACGGCGACGACTGCCGGAGGCGACCTCGTCAACGATGGCGTCGTTGATTGTGCCGTCTTCGGCGAGATCGGCGGCAAGTTCGAGCAGGTTAAGGGCCCGACGCGCATCGCCGTCCGCTGCCCGGGCGATCACAAGCAACGCGTCATCGCCGATCGTGAAGCGCCCGGCGAGTCCCCGGTCTTTATTGGCCAGTGCGCGGTGCAGCACCGCAACGAGATCGTCCTGCGTCAGGGCACGCAACACGTAAACCCGCGCACGCGATAACAGGGCATTGTTGAGCTCGAATGACGGGTTTTCGGTCGTCGCCCCGATGAACGTCAGCGTACCGTCCTCAACGTACGGCAGGAACGCGTCCTGCTGCGACTTGTTGAAACGATGCACTTCGTCGAGAAACAGCACGGTGCCGCGGTTACTCAAGCTGCGTTGCTGTTCGGCTTCGGCCACCGCTGCGCGGATATCCTTGACGCCCGCCATGACGGCGGACAGGGCGATGAAATGCGAATCGGTCGTGGTCGCGATCATCCGCGCCAGCGTGGTCTTACCTGTGCCAGGCGGTCCCCAGAATATCATCGAGTGCGCGCGGCCGTGGCCGATAGCCCGCAGCAAAGGTTTGCCCTCATCGAGGAGATGACGTTGCCCGGAAAACTCGTCCAGCGAAAGCGGCCGCATGCGGTCGGCGAGCGGACGATCCGCCGGCCCTGTATCGCTGCCGGCAAACAGATCAGTCAAGGCCCGCCTCCGATCCGCGCGCCAGGTACCGGCTCTCGAAACGCTGGGTCCAGCCGCCGGCGCCTGCCAGGCCTATCGTGAGGCCGATGACGATGCCGATGACATCGGCGCCGACGTCCAGCCACTCGGCGGAGCGGTAGCCAACGGCCCGCTGGCAGATCTCGATCAGTACGCCGAAACCGACCAGCCCCGCCGCGATGCGCCAGTAGGCGGCACGCCGATACTGACCCGCGAACCAGATGGCGAGGAAGGCGAATGCCATCACATGCGCCCACTTGTCGAGATGCTCAAGCCAGCTCGCCATCCGCACCCGATCGGGCCAGAGCCAGATTGCCGGCATCAACGCACTCGCGAGCACGAGCAGCAGCAGGACCGCGCTCGCGGCCTTCCATCTGAGCGCATAGCGCAACGGCAGCATCAATCGCCTGTGAAATTGGCGGTTACAGGCTTGCCGACAACGTCCACGTCATCCGGGACGGCAAAGCGGAAGCGCGAGGCGTCGATCGCCTCGTTCACGACGATGTTCCTCAGCACCACGACGGTTGTTTGCTCCAGGTTGTCGAAGAACACCATGCGGCTGAGCCTGCCATCCTCGAAACCGAGCTGCACCCGGCGGAAGCCACTCTCCGCATCGACGGGCACTAGCCTGACCCAGGTAAGGCCATTCTCCTTGAAGCTGCCATCATGCTCGAACTGGTCCATCGCCTCGCCGGAGCCGCCGAGCAGCAGCGCCGGTGTATTGGCCAGCGCTGCTGCCTGTGGCTTCACCGTGACCTGTTCGAGATCGACGTCGTAACTCCAGATGTTCGCGCCGTCGGCGACCAGCCACTGTTCGTAGGGTTCTTCGTAAACCCAGCGAAAACGACCTGGCCGCTGGATCTCCAGAGTTCCACTGGTCTTCTCGAGCACTCGTCCGTCTGGATCGATGAGCGATTGTTCGAAAATGGCGGAGAAAGTGACCACGTCGTTTACGAACGCGTTGACGAGTGCCTCACCATCGTCGGTAACCGGCTGTGCGACGCAAACCGCCCCGATGGATAGCAGTCCGTTAATATAAAAACTCTGCTTTATCAATTCGAATCAGTCCTCGGCAGCCGCGGCCGGCACCAGGATTTCGCGCGTCCCGTTGGGCTGCAGCGGACCCACGAGGCCAGCCGCTTCCATCGATTCCACCATTCGCGCTGCACGGTTGTAGCCGATCTTCAATCGTCTCTGCACACCCGAAATCGACGCCTTGCGCGTCTCCATGACGACCTGCACCGCCTGGTCGTAAAGTGGATCCTGCTCCGCATCGGCGCTATCGAGCGGCGGCGTGTCGATCCCGGTCAGTCCTGGTGTTGGACTGTCGGGACCCTCGAGAATTTCATCGATGTAACGCGGTGACCCGCTCTTCTTGAGGTGCCGGACCACGGCATGCACCTCGTGATCGGCGACGAAAGCGCCGTGCACGCGCACCGGCATCGACGTACCAGGCGGCAGGTACAGCATGTCGCCGTGCCCGAGCAGGTTCTCCGCACCCTGCTGATCCAGGATCGTCCGGGAATCGACCTTGGCCGACACCTGGAACGCGATGCGCGACGGGACGTTCGCCTTGATCAGGCCCGTAATGACGTCTACGGAGGGCCTCTGGGTTGCGAGCAGCATATGGATGCCGGACGCCCGGGCTTTCTGCGCGAGCCGCGCGATGAGTTCCTCCACCTTCTTGCCGACGATCATCATCATGTCCGCCAGCTCGTCGATGATTACGACGATGAACGGCAGTGGCGTCAACGTGGGATGCTCGACCGGTTTCTCTTCGTCCTCGAAGGGCGGCGGCATAAACGTCGGATCCTTGATGGGTTCGCCCGCGGCGATCGCCTCGTTGACTTTTCGGTTGTAGCCACCGATGTTGCGAACACCAAGCGCAGCCATCAAACGGTAACGCCTGTCCATCTCGGCGACGCACCAGCGTAGCGCGTTTGCCGCTTCTCTCATGTCGGTCACGACCGGCGTCAGTAGATGCGGTATGCCCTCGTAAACGGACAATTCCAGCATCTTGGGGTCGATCATGATAAGGCGGACCTGCTCGGGTTGCGTCTTGTAGAGGATGCTGAGCACCATCGCGTTGATAGCGACCGACTTGCCCGAGCCGGTAGTCCCGGCGATCAGCAGGTGCGGCATGCGCGCGAGGTCTGCCACGACCGAATGACCGCCAATGTCCTTGCCGAGCGCCAGTGTGAGCGGCGATACCACCTTGTCGTACGCCTTGGATTTCAGAATCTCACCGAGCGTTACGAGCTGTCGGTTCTCGTTGGGGATCTCTAGCCCCACATACGATTTCCCGGGAATCACCTCGACGACACGCACGCTGACGACGGATAGCGATCGTGCGAGGTCCTTGGCGAGATTGACGATCTGGCTGACTTTCACGCCGGGCGCCGGATCGAGTTCGAATCGCGTAATCACGGGGCCGGGCGAGACCGACTTGACCTCGACCTCGATTCCGAAATCGCGCAGCTTGAGCTCCACGAGGCGAGACATCGCCTCCAGGGACTCCTCCGAATAGCCCTGCTTTTGAACCGGAGGGTCGTCGAGCAGGGACAGCGGCGGCAGTTCTCCGGCTGCCAATGGTTCGAACAGCGGTACCTGGCGCTCCCGCTCGGCCCGCGCACTGGGTTCGAGCGCAGGGATCACGGGCTCGATACGCGGTGGGGGACGGCTCGCCTTGCGCTTCTTCTCGACCTCGATGATGTCAGCCCGCGCCGCCTGCTGCCGGCGGCCTTCCGCCCGGTCTCGGAGTTCGGCGAATTTGGCCAGCACCTTTTCGAGCGCGACCAGGCACCAGCGGCCGATTCGATCCATTACGCTGAACCATGAGATCCCGAGAAACAGCGATACCGACGCGACCCAGAGCACGAACAGCAGCGTACTCGCGCCAAGCAGCTTCATGAAAGATTCGAGGCTGTGCCCGACGACCTGTCCGACGATTCCACCGGCCGTCTCGTTGAATCCGACGGGCGAAAAATGCAGAGTCGATAGCGCGCAACTCGTGATCAGGGTCGCCAGGAAGCCGCCGAGCCGCAGCACGAAGTCCATCTTGGTGAGCGCCTGTTGCGTCTTCTGTTCGCGGTAAAGCATCCACCCCAGGTAGAACACCATCACGGTGAACAAGTAGGCCGGCCGCCCGAAGAAATTAAACAACAGGTCGGCGACCAGCGCGCCCACGCGACCAATGCCGTTCCGCACTTCTGCATCCGCGGTCGCCTGGCTGAAACCCGGGTCCGCCGGATCGTAGGTGAACAGCGCGAACCACAGGATGAAAGCAAGCGCTCCGAAAACATACAGCGCGCCCTCTCTGAGTGCCCTGTGCACCTGCGCGGACAATCCGGTATCAGGCTGGGTGATTTTTCGGGCTTTTGCCATAGCTAAGGTAAAGTGTAATGAATAGCTCTTAGTATTCTGATTTCAAAGAACTATAACAGATTCGAAATTGGTACTGCTGCCAGTGAAGCGACGCGTGCACGCGCCGTCGTCCTCGCAAATCCGCATGCCGGCAGCGATTATGGATGCTCATCGGTTCCGATTTCCCTACACTAGCCCAAGGACTCGATGACGATTTCAACCGCCTTGATAACCTGCTGGACGAGCCACAGGTCCAGATGCTGGTCGGTCATCAAACTCTAGAAATTCGCCAGGGGCAAATTATACATGAGCGATTTGAAGCATTGCCGGGTTCTGATACTGGGCTCCGGGCCTGCCGGCTATTCGGCTGCCGTGTACGCAGCACGCGCCAACCTGGATCCCGTCATAATTACTGGCGTCGAGCAGGGTGGCCAGCTCATGACGACCACCGACGTCGACAACTGGCCGGGCGACGTCGAAGGATTGCAGGGGCCGGAGCTGATGGATCGTATGTTGCGGCATGCGCAGCGCTACGACACCGAGATCATCAACGATCATATTCATACAGCAGACCTGTCTTCCCGGCCTTTCAGGCTCGACGGCGATTACGGCAGCTACGCCTGCGACGCACTCATCATCGCCACCGGCGCCACGGCGCAGTACCTGGGGCTGCCCTCGGAGGAAGCGTTCAAAGGCCGCGGCGTTTCTGCCTGCGCGACCTGCGATGGGTTCTTCTACAAGGGCAAGGACGTCGCCGTCATCGGCGGCGGCAACACCGCCGTGGAGGAAGCACTGTACCTGAGCCACCTTGCGTCCAAGGTCACACTTGTGCACCGCCGCGATGCGCTGCGCGCCGAGAAGATCCTGCAGGACCGGCTGTTCGAGCGCGCGAAGGAGGGCAAGGTCGATATCCAGTGGAATCACGTGCTCGACGAAGTACTGGGCGACGAGACCGGCGTCACCGGCATACGCATCCGAACCACCGCGGACGAACTGCCGACCAGGGACATCAATCTCTCCGGAGTATTCATCGCCATCGGACACAAACCGAATACGGGTCTGTTCGAGGGACAACTCGACATGCGAAATGGCTATATCGTCGTGAAATCGGGGATCGACGGTGATGCCACGGCGACCAGCGTGCCTGGCGTCTTCGCCGCGGGCGACGTTGCCGACCATGTCTACCGTCAGGCAATCACGTCCGCTGGCGCCGGCTGCATGGCCGCGCTCGATGCCGAGAAATTTCTCGATGCCCTCGAGTCCGGCGAAGACCTGGCGAGCGGCGACGCAGCCGCCTGAGTCGCCGACCGGAGAATGCGGCTAACCGTCCACGACGCCATTGCCAGCATCGCCCCGGACGCGTGGAATGCCCTCGCGGGTGATGCCTACCCGTTCCTGCGGCATGAATTCCTGCTGGCCGCCGAGCAGACCGGCTGCGTATCCCAGGATGCGGGCTGGGCGCCCCGTCATCTGACCCTAGAATCCGACGGGCGTCTGCTCGGCGCCATGCCGTTGTACCAGAAGGAGCACTCCTGGGGAGAATTCGTCTTCGACTGGGCCTGGGCGCGCGCCTACGAGCAGGCAGGACTGCGTTATTACCCGAAACTCGTCTCGGCTGTCCCGTTTACGCCGGCCGCTAGCCGGCGTCTGTTGCTCGCCGATCCCGACGATTCGGCTGCCTCGCGAGCGCTCGTCGACGGTGCTATAACGCTCGCGGAACGCACGGCCTGTTCTTCGCTGCATGTACTGTTCCCGACCGCGGACGAGCTGCCGCTGTTCCGCGATGCCGGACTGAAGCTTCGCAAGGACTGCCAGTTCCACTGGCGGAATCGCGGCTATGCCGACTTCGAGCAGTTTCTGCAGACTTTCACGGCGTCAAAGCGCAAGAAGGCTCGCCGCGATCGGCGACGGGTGAGCGAAGCCGGCATTCGTTTCCGGCGCCTGAAGGGCGGCGAGATCGACGTGCGTACCTGGGAGCAGGTCTACCGGCTGATCAGCCTGACGTTCATGCGGCGCGGCTCGCTGCCCTACTACAACCTCGATTTCTTCCTGCGGATCGGCGCATCGCTGCCCGACAATATCCTCGTCATTGTCGCCGAATCGCATGCCGAGCCGATTGCGGCCGCCATATTCTATGAAAGCCCCGGCGTACTCTATGGCCGCTACTGGGGCAGCGACGGGCGCCACAACGCGCTGCACTTCGAAACCTGCTACTACCAGGGAATCGACTATTGCATCGAAAAGGGGTTGCAATTGTTCGAGCCGGGCACTCAGGGCGAACATAAGATAAGTCGCGGGTTCGCACCGCAGACGACGTGGTCTGCGCATTGGCTGGCGCATCCCCGTTTCCTGTCGGCCGTGGAGGATTACCTGGAAGAAGAATCCCGCTACGTGGAGCGCTACATAGAATCGGTCGACGCGCGCAGCCCCTACCGAGACGACGACCCGGGAGATTCGTCGTGAGCGGGAACAACCGAATCGTTTGGATTTCGCCGGACGACCCGCCGGAGGCTTTTCCCGAAATCGGCAACGCCATGCGCGAACCCGACGGTCTGCTCGCCGCCGGCGGCGATCTCAGCAGTCCGCGCTTGCTGGCCGCCTACCGCCTCGGGATATTCCCCTGGTTCGGTGCGGGCCAGCCGATTCTGTGGTGGTCGCCGGATCCGCGTTGCGTCCTGTTTCCCGGCACCTTTCACGCGTCACGGCGGCTGCGCCGCGAGTTACGCGGCAGTAACGCCGAAATCCGTTTCAATACGTGCTTCGAATCAGTCGTTGCTGCGTGTGCCGAGCCGAGGCCGGGACAAGACGGCACGTGGATCGTTCCGGAGATGATGGCCGCCTATTCGCGCCTGCACGCCGAAGGCTGGGCGCATTCGATCGAGGTGTGGCAGCGGGATTCGTTGATCGGCGGTCTGTACGGCGTGGTGATCGGCCGCGTTATCTTCGCGGAGTCGATGTTCAGCCGACGGAGTAACGCGTCCAAATATGCGCTCTACGCGTTATCGCAACTCCTGCAGGCACGGAACTTCGCGCTGATCGACTGCCAGGTGAATTCCATGCACCTGACTGCGCTGGGCGCGGACCTCCTGCCGCGCGCCCGTTTCGCTGACATCCTGAGCGTGGCCTGCGACCCCGCGAAGCGCTTCGGGAACTGGCCCGACGAGCCGCTTCGCGCCAACGCGATCGAGGCGATCGGCGTGGACGCCGCGTTGCAATAGCGCGGCCATTTCTGCACAATTCGCGGGCCTTAGATTCAGAGACAGGGAAACTTGGCCAAAGAAGAAGCCATTCAGATGGAAGGTATCGTCACGGAGACGCTTCCGAACACGACGTTTCGCGTCGAACTCGAGAACGGTCATATCGTTACCGCGCACATCTCAGGGAAGATGCGCAAAAACTACATTCGTATCCTTACCGGCGACAAAGTCACCGTCGAATTGACGCCGTACGACCTCAGCAAGGGCCGGATCGTCTATCGCGGCCGTTGAATCGGCCCGCGCCGCTCACTCCTTTTCGGCGAGGTGCTCGAGTTCCTTCACTGCGGGCTCGGGAGACAACTTCAATTGCTGGTCTTCGCCGACCGTCACTCTCACATGGCCGCCTTCGGCGAGGCTGCCGAACAACAACTCATCGGCAAGGGGCCGCTTGATGTGTTCCTGTATAACCCTGGCCATGGGCCGTGCACCCATCTGCTCGTCGTAACCGCGATCGGCGATCCAGTCGCGGGCAGCATCGTCCAGTTCTATCGTGACGTTATTCGAGCCGAGTTTGGCTTCCAGTTCGACGATCAACTTGTCGACGACCCGCTTGACTGAACCGATATCGAGCGGCGCGAACTGGATGATTGCATCGAGGCGGTTGCGAAATTCCGGAGAGAAGCTCTTCTGGATCACTGCCATCCCGTCGCTGCTGTGATCCTGCCGTGTGAAACCGATCGACGCGCGGCTCATCTCCTGGGCGCCGGCGTTGGTCGTCATCACGAGCACGATGTTTCGGAAGTCCGCCTTGCGCCCATTGTTGTCCGTGAGCGTGCCGTGGTCCATGACCTGCAGGAGCAGGTTGAAGACCTCCGGGTGCGCTTTTTCGATTTCGTCGAGCAGCACGACAGCATGAGGGTTCTTGGTAACCGCTTCTGTCAGCAGCCCGCCCTGGTCGAAGCCGACATACCCTGGCGGTGCGCCAATCAACCGTGACACGGTATGCCGTTCCATGTATTCCGACATGTCGAAACGTATCAGCTCCACGCCCATGATCATGGCGAGCTGCCGGGTGACCTCGGTCTTGCCGACGCCCGTGGGTCCGGCGAACAGGAAACTGCCGATTGGCTTGTCTTCCTCGCGCAACCCTGACCGCGACATCTTGATCGCGGAGCTCAGTGCCTCGATCGCCTGGTCCTGACCGAAAATGGTGAGCTTCAGATCGCGTTCGAGTGTTAGCAGCGACTTGCGATCGGATGCCGATACGCTTTTTGCCGGGATCCGCGCCATCTTCGCGACGATGTTTTCGACCATCTCGACGGTTACCCGATCGCCGCGCTCGCCGACCGGTTGCAGGCGCAGATTGGCGCCGGCTTCGTCAATCACGTCGATGGCCTTGTCCGGCAGCCGCCGGTCGTTGATGTGCCGTGCCGACAGTTCCGCCGCCGCATCCAGCGCCGCCGTGTCGTAGCGCACCCCATGGTGCTCCTCGAAGCGCGACTTGAGCCCGTGGAGGATGGAGATCGTCTCCGCGAGACTCGGCTCCGGCACGTCGATCTTCTGGAACCGCCGCGCCAACGCGTGGTCCTTCTCGAAGATTCCGCGGTACTCTTCGTAGGTCGTCGAGCCGATGCAGCGAATCTCGCCGTTCGCCAGCACCGGCTTGATAAGATTGCTGGCATCCATGACGCCACCCGACGCAGCGCCGGCACCGATGACGGTGTGTATCTCGTCGATGAACAGGATCGCACCCGGATCCTTCTGCACTTCCTTGATCACGCCTTTCAGTCGCTTCTCGAAGTCACCGCGATACTTCGTGCCCGCAATCAGCGTACCCATGTCGAGGGCATAGATCGTCGCATCACGGAGAACCTCGGGGACACGCTCTTCGACGATCATCCGAGCCAAGCCTTCGGCCAGAGCGGTCTTGCCGACGCCCGCGTCACCCACGTACAGCGGATTGTTCTTCCGGCGGCGACACAGTATCTGCACCGTTCTCTCGATCTCGACCTCGCGGCCGATCAACGGATCGATCTTGCCGTCGATCGCCAACTGGTTGAGATTCGTCGCAAACTGCTCCAGTGGAGAGTCCTCGGCTTCCGCTGCCGTCTCCATTGACGCTTCCTGCTCACCGTCGCTGCGCTCACCGGGGAGTTGAGGCATGCCATGCGATATGTAATTGACGACGTCGAGGCGCGTAATATCCTGCAGATTGAGGAAGTAAACTGCCTGCGACTGCTTCTCACTGAAAATGGCAACCAGCACGTTGTTGCCGGTCACTTCCTTCTTGCCGCTCGACTGAACATGGAAAACCGCGCGCTGCAGCACCCGCTGAAAACCCAGCGTGGGCTGTACGTCGGCATCGTCGTCGAGCGGCAAGAGCGGTGTCTGCTCTTCGATAAACTCGGTGAGCTGCCGCCGCAACTCTGTGATATTCGAATTGCACGCCTTGAGAATTTCGTGAACCTGGGGGATATCCAGCAGCGCCAGCAACAGATGTTCGACCGTCATGAACTCGTGACGTTGATCACGCGCCCTCTGGAACGCCTCGTTAAGACAAAATTCTAGTTCACTGCTCAACATTTCCTGTTGCCGACTCCCGTTACGATTCTTCCATGGTGCACAGCAGCGGGTGCTGATGCTGATGCGCCAGACCCATTACCTGCGCGACTTTCGTCTCCGCAATTTCGAAATTGTACACGCCGCAGACACCCTTGCCCTTAGTATGCACTTCCAACATGACCTGCGTCGCGCGCGTACGTTCCATGCCGAATATGGATTCCAGGATGTTGACGACGAATTCCATCGGCGTGTAATCGTCGTTGATCAGGACGACACGATACAGCGGCGGCTCCTTGATCTCCGGCCGCGCCTCCTCGACCGCGAGACCGACGTTAGGGCTTCGTTCAGTGTCGGTACGTCGTTCACTCATCGGTCGGGTTTTTCGTCTCCAGCTCAACCTGCCTGTGCGAAATCGGGCCGCAAGTCGTGCCGGCCCGAGCCTGTGCGGGTTATTATATATGGACCTCTATCGCCTATTTCAGGGTGCTTCGTGAAATTTGTGACCGAATCTCGGTGCAGAAATCGATTTTTGTTAATCAAGTCTTGGTATATTATTGGGAAATATAGGAATTTCCGGACCTTGGCCTTGTGTACATAAGTCCAACCCGTATCATCGTTGCGCTGCGTTAACTTAACTGAGTCAGGAAAGACCGAACTCCGGAATCCGCATGGCCACTGAAGCGAAATGGTCCGATTTCACCAGCCTTGACGTCGGCCGCACGGCGAACGCCGCCAGCCAGCTATTGCCGCCCTGGGTGGCGCTGCTGTTGGTCATCGCCATGGGCTGGCAGCTGGCGAATATCATCTGGATGATGATCCCGGGGCCTGCAGCGGGCGACGCCGGGGTCGTTCCTGTGGGCCGGGTCGTTGCGGACAGTTCCCGACCCGTTGCCGCTGACGCCCAGGCGATCGCCGCGGCGCACCTCTTCGGCGAAGCCACCGCCGACGACGCGCCCGCCGTCGTGCCTGACGTCGCGGAGGACAATCTCGAGGATACCCGGTTGTCGAACCTCCAGCTGCGGGGCACGATCGCGTCGCCCGAGGCAACGATGTCCGCGGCGATTATCAGCGACGCCAGCAACGAGGAAAAAGTCTACCTCATCGGCGACCCCATCGCGTCCGGTGCCAGGCTGCACGCCGTGTACACAGACAGGGTGGTGCTCAACGAAAACGGTCGCCTGACGAACCTGCGGCTTCCCGAGGAGTACCGGGAAACCGCGACCGCGCCGGTCCGGCGCGCGACCACACGTCGTACCGCCGCCCCTCGGACCGATAGCATTCAGTCCATCGTCTCGCAGAATGTTGCGCGCTTGGCGGACGTTATCCGGCCGACGCCCTATTTCGTCAACGGCCAGCAGCAAGGATATCGCGTATATCCCGGTCGCGACCGGCGCCAGTTCGCCGCTCTGGGGCTGCGTCCCGGCGACCTGATCAAGGACATCGACGGCCAGGCATTGACCGATCCCACTCAGGCCATGGAAATCTTCCAGTCGCTCGGCACGGCAAGCCAGGTCTCCGTTACCGTCGAGCGCAACGGCCAGCCGGAAGTCATCGTACTGAAAACCGATCAACTCAATCTTGGGGAAGACGAAACCGAATGAATCACCAACCAAGAAAGGTGCTGCGGAGGCTCGGCGTAACGGCGCTGGCGCTGATCGTCGTGCCATTAGCGCTGTTCGCACAGCAGGTGACCATCACGCCGAATTACAAGGAAGCGGATATTCGGCAGATCGTCGAAGCCGTCAGCGCTGTGACGAACCGGAATTTCATCATCGACCCCAGGGTGAACGCCAAGGTGACGATGCTCTCGAAGACGCCGATGACGCCGGACGCGTTCTACGAGGCATTTCTCGCAATTCTCGAAGTGCACCAGCTCGCTGCGATGCAGAGCGGCGACATCATCAAGATCATCCCGAACGCGACCGCCAGGCAGTACGGGTCGCCGATGGGAACGGGCGGTGCCGCGGGCGACGACGACATCGTCACCCAGGTGATCCAGGTCGACAACGTGGGTGCCGCTCAGCTCGTGCCTATCCTGCGGCCGCTGATCCCACAATTCGGTCACCTGGCGGCCCACCCGGGCTCGAACATGCTCATCATCTCCGACCGGGCGGGTAACGTAGCGCGCATGGTCAGCATCATTCGTCGTATCGACCTGTCGAGTGAAGACGAAATTGAGGTCATACCGCTGCAGCATGCTTCTTCATCGGAAGTGGTTCGGGTCCTGACGGCCCTGACGCAGCAGCCACGCGCCGACGGCGCGCCCGTGTCGACGAGCCTTGTGGCCGATGCTCGCACGAACAGTGTCCTCGTCGGCGGCGACAAGGCGGACCGTCTGCGGCTGCGCACTCTGATCGCCCACCTCGATACACCGCTAGAGGACGGCGGCGACACCCAGGTTCGCTACCTCCGCTACGCGGATGCGGAAGAACTCGCGACGAAGCTGCAGCAGCACTTCCAGGGGCAGGCCGCAGCCGCCCAGGGAGCGGCTGGCGGAGCCCCGACTCCTGCCAGGAATGGCGAAGTCAGCGTTTGGGCCGACACGCAGACCAACGCGATCGTGGTCAACGCACCACCGAAGATGATGCGCTCGCTGATGCAGATCGTCGACAAGCTCGATATCCGCCGTGCCCAGGTGCTGGTCGAAGCGATCATCGTCGAGGTCATCGCCGATAAAACGGCGGAACTCGGGATTACCTGGGCAGTCGAGGGAGCGGCCTCGACGACGCCGATCGCTACAACCAACTTCCCCTCGGCAGGCCCCGGTGTCGTGCAGCTCGCCGGCGCCGTGGCAGGCGGGGGCGACACGCCGGTCGATCCGAGCTCCCTGATCGGCGACGGCATTACGTTCGGCGTCGGCCGAATCAGCGACACTGGCGTCAGTTTTGCCGCTATCCTGCGCGCCCTCGAGGGCGATGCCGATACGAACATTATTTCGACGCCGTCGCTTGTCACGACAGATAACGAGGAAGCCAGCCTGAACGTCGGCCAGGAAGTACCTTTCGTAACCGGTTCGTTTACGAATACCGGCGGTAACATAGGCTCCGTCAACCCGTTCCAGACGATCCAGAGAGAGCAGGTGGGCGTAAAACTGACGATCACGCCGCAGATTAATGAAGGCAATTCCTTACTTCTCGACATCTCTCAGGAAATATCGAATATCGCGCAGTCGGTCGAAGGCGCGACCGACCTGATTACCAACCAACGAATCGTCGAAACGACGGTTATTGTCGATGACGGCCAGATTCTCGTTCTCGGTGGCCTGCTGGAAGACGTACTCCGCGAAAGTGAGCAGCGCGTGCCGATTCTCGGATCGATACCGATTCTCGGCGCGCTCTTCCGTGCACAGTCGACCGATAAGGTCAAGACAAACCTGCTTGTCTTTATTCGCCCCACGATTTTGCGCGACGCGGCTACGATCTCCACCGAGACTAACGCCAAGTACAACATGATCAAGGAAGCACTCGACAGGACAAACGACGACGGCATCAACTTGATGCCTGGCGAAAAAGGCTTCGAACTGCCGCCATTCGAAGAGGTTGACCGGCGTCGTTCGCCGATGGCTCCCGATACCGCCGATGGTTCGCAGTAAGAGAGAGCCCCGGATGGCGATTGAATCAGAAACAGACATCGTACTGGAAACGACGCCGGTCGAAGCAGGACTCGAGACCGCCGCCGAACCGCGTGCACTGCCCTTCTCTTTCGCGAAGCGTCACGGCATCCTCATTCGTGAAATGACCAGCGACGGTGCCGATGCCGTCTATCGCGCCGGCGCCTCGCCACTCAGTATCGCCGAGGTCCGACGATTCGTGGGCGTGCCGTTGCAGCTGACGCGCGTATCGCCGGACATATTCGATTCGTTGCTGCAGGCGTCTTACGAACAGGGCAGCCACAAGGCGATGGAAATGGTGGGGGGGCTGGACGACGAGTTCGACCTGACCCAGGTGGCACAGGAGCTCGAGCCGTCCGACCTGCTCGAGAGTGACGACGATGCGCCCATCATCCGTTTCATCAACGCCGTACTGACCGAAGCCATCAAGGAGAACGCTTCTGACGTTCACATCGAGCCCTACGAGAACCGGCTCGGCGTTCGCTTTCGGGTGGACGGTGTGCTTCATGATGTACTGCACACTCGCCGGGCCCTGGCTCCGCTCGTCGTTTCCCGCATCAAGGTCATGTCGAAGCTCGACATCGCGGAAAAACGACTGCCGCAGGACGGGCGCATTTCGCTGAAGATCGCGGGGCGCGCCGTCGACGTGCGCGTATCGACCCTGCCCTCCGGCCACGGTGAGCGCGTCGTGCTGCGCCTGCTCGACAAGCAGGCCGGCCGCCTCAACCTGACGTCGCTCGGAATGGACGACCAGACCCTGTTCAAGATGGACGATCTGATCCACAAGCCGCACGGCATCATTCTCGTCACGGGCCCAACCGGTTCGGGCAAGACCACAACGCTTTACGCGGCGCTGGACCGAATCAACGATCACAGTCGCAATATCATGACCGTCGAAGACCCGATCGAGTACTTCATCGACGGTATCGGCCAGACGCAGGTGAATACCAAGGTCGAGATGACTTTCGCCAGGGGACTGCGCGCGATACTGCGCCAGGATCCCGATGTCGTCATGGTGGGCGAGATCCGCGACCTGGAGACCGCGGAAATCGCGGTGCAGGCCAGTCTGACCGGCCACCTGGTCCTGTCGACGCTGCATACGAATACCGCCGCGGGCGCGGTTACGAGACTCAGGGACATGGGCGTCGAGCCGTTCCTGCTGTCGTCAAGCATTATTGGCGTGCTCGCACAACGTCTCGTGCGCGTCCTCGACGAAGACACCAAGGTGCCGTACACGGCAACGGAGTACGAGTGCCACCTTCTCGATGTCGATCCCAGCAATCCGCCGACCCTGTACAAGCCGGGAGAGCCCGGTAGTGGCGGTTTCGCCGGTCGCACCGGCATCTACGAACTCATTCCGGTCGACGACGCGATGCGCGCGATGATTCACGACGGCGTCAGCGAGCAGGACCTCGAGCGCCATGCTCGAACGATGACGCCGAGCATCCGTGCCGACGGCAGGCGTCGGGTCCTGAACGGCACCACGACGCTCGAGGAAGTGCTGCGCGTCACGCGCGAGGACTAGGTTCCAACGGGCCGTGGGTGCTTACGAATTCGTCGCGCTGGACAAGTCCGGCAAGGAATCACGAGGCCTGATCGAGGGCGACACGCCCAAGCATGTCAGGCAACTGCTCCGGGAACGTCACATGTATCCCGTGCGAGTCACCGAGGTGGCGCAACGCGAGGCGAAGCGGCAGACCACCTTCTCGCTGCGGCGCGGGCTTTCGCCCGGTGAACTCGCTCTTATCACGCGGCAGATGGCGTCACTGTCTCAGTCCGGGTTACCGCTCGAGGAAGTATTGCTTGCGGTCTCGCAACAAAATGATCATCCACGCACCAAGAGCATTTTGCTCGGCGTCCGTTCCAAGGTCATGGAGGGACACGCGCTCGCTGACGGCCTCGGCGACTTTCCGCAAGCATTCCCGGAGCTCTACCGTGCTACCGTCGCGGCAGGCGAACAATCCGGGCACCTGGACGTGGTCCTGGAAAGGCTCGCGGACTACACGGAAGCCCGGCAGGAACTGCGCCAGCGCATCACCAACGCGATGATCTACCCGGCCGCACTGATCGTGATGGCGGTGGGCATCATCGGCTTCATGCTGGCGACGGTCGTGCCGCGAATTGTCAATGTCTTCGAGAACACCTCGGCCGAATTGCCGGGACTCACCCGCGGTCTGATCGCAACCAGCGACTTCCTTCGCAACAATTGGTTGCTGCTGATTGTCGGTGTCGCCGCGGCGATATGGGGTCTTTGGTGGCTGTTGCAGAAAGACGGGCCCAGGCGACGCTACCACCGGTTCCTGCTGCGCATGCCCATTGCCGGCCGGCTGACTCAGGGCATCAATACGGCGCGATTCACGAGGACTTTCAGCATCCTCGCCGGCAGTGGCGTCCCCGTGCTCGAAGCGATGAAGATATCCGCCGAAGTCATCGAGAACCTGCCAATGCGTGACGCCGTCAATGAGGCCACGTTGCGGGTACGCGAAGGCGCCGGAATCAGCCGGTCTCTCGCCGCAAGCAAGCTATTTCCGCCGATGATGATCCACCTGATTTCCAGTGGCGAGGCAGGCGGCCGCCTGGAGGAGATGCTTGCACGATCGGCGAGCGGCCAGGAACGGGAGGTAGACGGACTGATCGCGGCGTTGCTCGGCATCCTGCAGCCGTTGCTCATCGTCTTCATGGGCGCGATCGTAATGGTGATCGTGCTGGCCATACTCCTCCCCATCTTTGAAATCAATAACCTGATCCGCTGAGGCCAGAGTCCTTGCGCGCTGTGTTTTTTCACGGTATACAGGCGAAAATCCGCGGCTGAACAGGCATTCACCAATCTTGCTACGAGATGTGCGAGGTTTCGCCGATGATCGGTAATATTAAAGACGACATACCGGTAGACGAACTCGACGACGAGATCGAGGATGACGATCTCGACGACGACGAAGACGTCGAGGATATGGACGATGATGACAACGTCGGCGATATATCCGTAGAGATTAACGTCGAGGAACTCGTTGCCAAGCTCGAGGCGACCGACAGCGACGATGTCGTGCGCAAGCGTGAAATCCGTCGGCGGCTCGAGGAACTGGAAGAGACACGGCGCGCCAACAAGGACCTGGACAGTACTTTTAATTTCGATCTCGACGACGAATTGTAGGAGCGCGCCTCGGCGCGCGATTGCGGTTCGAGAGTCGCTCCTGCAGAGACGCTCTTGCGCCCCCTCCTACCGAAAATCCCGGGACTTCACCTCCAGATCGCCCAGCATCGGCGAATGATCGATAAGCTTTCGGGCAATTACGTGAATCACGTTCGCCTCGATCTGTAATTCGCCCCGCACCCCCAGCAGGCGCGCATTGAGCAGCGCCGCCCGATCCCGTTCCGCAACGTGCTTCCACACGACCAGGTTGATATGACCGGTCTCGTCTTCGAGCGTCACGAAGGTAACGCCACTGGCCGTGCCTGGCCGCTGCTTGGTGATGACCAGGCCGGCGACGCTGATGCCCTGCCCCGATGCCATGTCCCGCAGACGTTTTGCCTGCACGTAGCGATAGCGATCCAGGCGATGACGAACCAGGTACATCGGGTGCCGCTCCAGCGTCAGCCCGACACTCCTGTAGTCCGCAATGATATTCTGGCCTTCGGTGGGCCTCCTGAGGAGCGGCGCCGCCTCGAAGCGATCCATCGAAGCGAACAAGCCACCGGGTTTCTCGACCCCCGCCACGGCCCAGCGCGCCTGATGGCGGTGTCCTTCGAGCGTCTTCAGCGCACCGGCCGATGCAAGCGCCTCGAGTTCACGACGGTCGAGCCCTGCTTTTTCCATGAGTTGCTGGGTGCTCGTGTAAACCTGGGTACCACGATTCTCCGCGATGGCCCGCCCGGCCTCTTCCGACAGGCCCTTGACCATCCGGAAGCCGAGCCGCAGCACTGCCGCACCGTCTTCGCCGCGCTCCAGTGAACAATCCCAGCCGCTGTGATTGATATCGACGCCGCGCACCTCGGCGCCGTGGCGACGCAGGTCCTGAACGAGTTGCGATGCCGAATAGAAACCCATGGGCTGACTGTTCAGTAGCGCGCAGGTGAATGCGGCCGGCGTATGGCACTTGAGCCAGCAGGACACGTATACGAGCAGCGCAAAACTGGCCGAATGCGACTCCGGGAAGCCATATTCGCCGAAACCTTCGATCTGCCGGAAGATCTGCCGCGCAAACTCCTCGCTGTAACCGCGCCGGCGCATGCCGTCGATCAGCTTGTCCTCGAAGGGCCCGAGGCCGCCACGCCGCTTCCATGCTGCCATGGCGCGCCGCAGGCGATCGGCTTCGCCCGGCGTGAAACCTGCCGCTACGACAGCCAGCGCCATTACCTGCTCCTGGAAAATCGGCACGCCAAGAGTACGCTGCAGCACGCCCTTCACCTCTTCGCTGGGATAATCGACGACCTCCTCGCCGTTACGGCGCCGCAGGTAAGGGTGCACCATGTCGCCCTGGATCGGCCCCGGCCTGATGATCGCAACTTCGATAACGAGATCGTAATAGCAGCGCGGTTTCAGCCGTGGCAGCATCGCCATCTGTGCTCGCGACTCGATCTGGAACACGCCCATCGTGTCGCCTTCGCAGATCATGTCGTAGACGACGGGGTCTTCCGCGGGCACGCTCGCCAGCGTGTAGTCACGGCCATCGAAGTCCCGTATCAGCTCGAAACTGCGGCGAATTGCCGTCAACATGCCCAGCCCGAGCACGTCCACTTTCAGCAAACCCAGGTCCTCCAGGTCGTTCTTCTCCCACTGGATCACGGTACGCTCTTCCATCGCCGCATTCTCGATGGGCACGAGTTCCGACATCGGACCGTTGGAAATGACGAAACCGCCGACGTGCTGCGACAGGTGTCTGGGGAAACCGACCAGTTCCCTGACGAGATAAAGCAGCCGCCGGATCACCGGGCTACCGGGATCCAGCCCCGCCTCGAGGACACGGCTGTCGTCGACGCGTTTGCCGTCCCACCACTGCATCGAGCGCGCGAGGCGGCCGACCTGTATGTCCGACAGGCCGAGCGCCTTGCCAACGTCCCGTAATGCGCTGCGCGGACGGTAGGTGATCACCGTCGCCGCCAGTGCGGCCCGGTCCCTGCCGTATTTCCCGTAGATATACTGGATCACCTCCTCGCGCCGCTCGTGCTCGAAATCGACATCGATGTCGGGCGGCTCGTTGCGCTCTTTCGAAATAAACCGTTCGACCAACGTCTCCATGCGCGCCGGGTCGACCTCAGTGATTCCCAGGCAGAAGCACACGGTGGAATTCGCGGCCGAACCCCTTCCCTGGCAAAGAATGCCTTTCGAACGCGCGAAACTGACGATGTCGTAAACCGTCAGGAAATACGGTTCGTAGCTCAGCTCGGCGATGAGCTGCAGCTCGTGCTCGACGAGTCGCACGACTTTTTGTGGCACACCACCGGGCCAGCGCTCACGCATGCCCTGCTCGGTCAGTTTTCTCAGGTAGCCTGCCGGGGTCTCGCCTTCCGGCACGATCTCGTCGGGATACTCGTAGCGCAGTTCATCGAGCGAGAAATCGATGCTCTCCGCGATGCGCACCGTCTCCTCCAGCAATTCGCGGGGATAGATGTGCTGCAGCACCTCGAGGGAACGCAGGTGCCGCTCACCGTTGGAATACAGCAGGAAACCGGCCTGATCGACGGTTACTCCCTCGCGAATTGCCGTCAGCGTATCCTGAAGCACGCGCCTGGAACGACGATGCATATGCACGTCACCGCTGGCGACCAGCGGCAACTTCAACCGCCGGCCGACTTCCCGCAATGTATCGAGACGCTCTCTCTGCCGTCCGTCGGCAAGCAGTTCGACGATAATCCACAGGCGATCCCGAAAGGTCTCACGTATCCAGTGATCTTCGACATCGAGGGCCAGCGCGTCGTCCGGCGCCCACAGCACGATGCAATCCGGCAGCCCTTCCTCGAAGAAACTGCGCGTCAGCGCATAGCTGCCCTTCTCTGCAGCGCGCCGGGCCCGCGTGATGAGCCGGCAGAGCGCGGCATAGCCGTCTCGATTCCGTGCCAGCACCACCAGCTTGCGGCCGCTCCGCAAACGTAACTCCGACCCGATAATGAGTTTGATCGCGAGGGCCTTTGCCGCCATATGCGCGCGGACGACGCCGGACATCGAGCACTCGTCGGTAATCGCGAGCGCTTCGTAGCCGAGGGCAGCAGCCGTTTCCACGAGTTCCTCGGGGTGTGACGCACCACGCAGGAACGTGAAATTGCTGAGCGCATGCAGTTCCGCGTAGCGAACCCGTCGCATTGCGTCATCCGAAAATGCCGTGCAGGTACCAGGCCCTATCGACGCTGCCCTGGCGGCCGCGGTGGCGAAAGATCCAAAACCCGGCCCCACTCGGGCTGACCGCCGTGTAATAGTCGCGGGCGATGCCGTGCCCATCCCACCAGCCCGTCTCCAGACGCTCGGGCCCCGAAACGAAACGCAATCTGCCCCGGTGCAGTGGATGACCGTTGTCGGTCGACAGCAATTCGGGTGCCGGCAACAGCCACAACGGCCGCTCGATACCCTGGCGTACCCGGGCCAGCACATCGGCCGCTTGCGCCGCGAACAAATCCCGCGTGTGCCAGGCATACTGCGGCCGGTGATCGGCAACCGCATTGACGCCGTGCACGGACTCGTTGCCGATACGCGCTGCCAGCCGTTCGGCGAGCTGTGACATCGAGTAGTAGTGCTCTCGCGGCGCTCTGTCGTGGAATGCCAGACGGCCCGATGCACCGTGCAACGCCTGGGTGGTACCGCCGCGCAACCGTATCGCGATAACGGGCTCGGGCAGCACCAGTTTTTCAAAACACAGACGCAGCAATTCGTACCAGTGATCCGCTGCACGATCGGCACGGACCGCGCCGAGCGGCAGCGATGTCGCCTTCGCCTTGAGATGGAAAAACGTGAATAACAAGCGCTGTGTGCCCAGCTGTCTCGCGAGCAGGAACTGCTCGTTCGCCTGCAGCAGCTCGTGGCAAATCGCCAGCAACAACTCCCGGTCTCCCTGCTCCTCTGTCATCTCGAAATCGGCGCAAAACCGCTCCGGTGCACGCCAGGCATTACGCGGATCCGGCAGGCGCCCGAGTGCCCGATCCAGTTCCAGCAAGCGCTTTACACCAAAACGCCGCGCAAAACCCTCCCGGGGCAAACGCAAGCAATCACCAACGCCGGTAACCCCCATGCCGGCAAGGGATCCGAGCACTGCGGGCGGCCAGTCGAGGCAGGACAGCGGCAGATGTCGCAGCGCCGCCATGACGTTACCCGGTTCGCGGACGCAGGCACGCTGCCCGGCCCGTGCAAGCCAGGTCGCCGCCAGCGGCGTCGGCGCAATCGCCAGCGCAGCCTCGAATCCCTGCGCATCGAGACCCACCGCAATCTGCCGGCGCAGGCTCTTCAAACCACCGAACAAGCGCAGGCTGCCGGCGATCTCGAGCAACAGCACGTCAGGCCCTGCGATACACACAAACGAACTGAACTGCTCGAGCCAGGTAGCGAGCAATTCGAGCACCTGCTGTTCCCGATCCGTGTTGCGTTCCTCGAGTCTCAGGCCCGGTAGAAGCGCCAGCGCCGCGTTCGGCGACTGGCCAGGCAATACGCCAGCCGCCCTGGCGTTATCACCGGCCATCAATACACGATGAACGCCCTGCTGTTCCTCGATGACGGCCAGGTCCCTGTCACCCGGACCACAGGCTTCGAGCGGCAGGTTCGGCAGGTAAACGCAAAACCAGAGCCGCTCTGCTTTCGCGAGAGGCAACGCATACTGTGTTTGCCGGGGAACAACGTCAGGGGTCGGTGCGCTGTCCCGTGCGATGACAGGTGATCGTCGTGCCCGCGCCATGCTCACACCACATCGTGTAATACGGCGGGACTGCCACCACGGCTTTTCAGAATCGCAAGCCGTGTGCCTCGATGATCGCTAGAGAGTTCGAGACGCAATGCAGCGGCCGACGGTTCGCGGCGGACCGAGAGCGGGCGAAATGCAATGGCCCAGCTGCCGCCCTTTTCGGCGGCGAGCTGCAGGCGCCGGCCGGCCTGATCATCGAGTACGGGTGGCCACAACAACACGGCAGCACAGGTTCCCGAAGACAGCGCCTGCTCCGCCGACCACAATACTTCACGATCGTTCCTGGGACGCACGATCAGCATGCGCGCCAGATCGATGCCGCACTTTTGCAGCGCGGGCGGATACGGCTGAAACGGCGGCGCCACCCAGGCGATCCATCCCGGCTCAACGGATTCGGTGCCGGCCGCTTCGGTGCACAGGCTTGCAAGAGCCGGCATCAGCAACTGCAATTCGCCGATGCCGTACTGCTCGATCAGTATCTCAGTCAAAGCCCGCCGGGGCCATCCACCGCCGGGCAACAGGCGATCCAGTTTTGCATAACCACTGGACAGGCTCTCTGCCGGACCCGGTTGACTGCGCGCACGCCAGACGCGCGGATTTTCCAATAGCTTCTCGACAGACGCCGTGTCGCTATTGCGTGGCATGCGCGCCCCGGCCATCAGTGCAGCGGGATACCGTCGCGGATGACACCGACAACCACGCCCTCGATGACGAGCGCCTGGTGTGCGAGATCGACCTGTATCGGCTCGAACTCCGAGTTCTCGGGCAACAGCCAGACCACCGCGCCTTCCTGGCGATAGCGCTTCACGGTTACCTCGTCCTCGAGCCGCGCAACGACGATCTGCCGGCTACGAACCTCGGGTGTGCGATGCACGGCGACGAGATCGCCGTCGAGGATACCGGCATTCTTCATGCTCATGCCGTGGACACGCAGCAGGTAATGCGGTTTGGGATCGAACAGCGCGGGATCGAGCTTGTAATGCGCCTCGATGTGCTCCTGGGCGAGGATGGGGCTGCCTGCCGCAACCCGGCCCACGAGCGGCAAGCCCATCTGTTCGCGCAGGGAATCCTTGAGCTGGATACCCCGCGAGGCACCCGGCACGAGTTCCAGTACGCCCTTCCTCTGCAGCGCCCGCAAATGTTCCTCGGCGGCGTTGGCAGACTTGAAGCCGAGTTCGCGTGCGATCTCGGCGCGCGTCGGCGGCATCCCGGTCTCGTTAATAAACTCCTGGATCATATCGAGAATTTGCGATTGTCTGGGGGTCAGTTCGCGCATTTGATCATGCCCTGTATGAATTCACAGTACCTGCGATTATATACAGTACTTTGATCAGTGCAAGCGTTTATCACCCTGTCCCGGTAAAGACGCACATGTCGCCACAGCAGGCGACAAACGAATGCCAATCATTTGCACCGATTGACGACAAGAGAGTCGTCCTTTATGTCGCAATCGAGCGACAAAGAACAATAAAAACAGTGATCTTCATTGCAGCTAGCGATTATTTGCGAAATAATCCGCGTGCAGTTTTTCCCAACCAGAGGAACCTTAGACAATGAAGAAAACCGCACTCAAAGTAAGCGCACTGGTGCTTGCTGCTGCACTGGTCACGGGCTGCGCCAACACGGCGGAGATCGAGGCGACTGCCAACAAGGCTGCTGCCGACGCATCTGCCGCTGCTGCGGCCGCCGAGTCCGCCCGCGCTGCTGCTGATCGTGCTGCCCAGGCTGCTGCTGCAGCTCAAAGCACTGCAGACCGGGCTCTGTCAGCTGCAACCGAAGCGCAGGCTTGCTGCGAAGCAAACCGCGAAAGCATGGAGCGCATGTTCCAGAAATCGATGTCGAAGTAGCAACAGACTACAACAAGGCATAAAGGCTTATTGAGACGCCGCGCTTGTCGCGGCGTTTTTTATGCCCGTTCCCGCCGCAGCCGGTATACCGTCGGAACGATTGATGAGCAGCTCGACCTCGTCCCAGTCGAGCGAACCTGCACGATCGCCAGTGACGGCAATGAACTGTTCCGTCACGTAGGTCAGCGGATCTCTTGGCTGAGCCGGGACCTCAACCTCCTCGCTCGCCCCTTCACCCGTATCGACGTCGATATCCGCGGCAACCAGTTCCTCGTTGCCTTCCGATACCGCGCTCTCGAGAACCGGATGCACCTCCATCACGAGTTCGTCGCCGAACCAGCCGATCTTCACCGGGGCGTTGATGATTCGTACCGGCGTGTTCACGTCCACGTTCGGGAACAGGTACTCGATGTCTTCGGGAAACATGCGAATACAACCGTGCGTAACACGCATGCCGACACCCGCGGGCCGGTTGGTGCTGTGAATGAGATAACCGGGCAATCCGAGGCGCATCGCGTATTTGCCGAGCGGGTTGTCCGGCCCCGGCGGCACCACCCGCGGCAGAGGCCGTCCATCGGCGGCGTGTTCGTCGCGCACCGACTGCGGCGGATACCAGCTGGGATTCTTCACCTTCGAAACGACGCTGGTCGAACCGAGCGGCGTTTCCCAGTCCATGCGCCCGATGCTGATCGGGTACGTCATGACGTAGGCCGGCTCACCTTCAACCGGTTCCGGGTAGTAATAGAGACGGTACTCTGCGAGATTGAGTACGATGCCGCGCCGCGGGCCGGGTGGCAACACGAAACGCGTGGGCAACACGACTTCCGTACCCTCCCCCGGTACCCAGATGTTGACACCGGGATTTGCGTGCACGATATCGTGATAGCCGAGTCCGTTACGGCGCGCGATGTCGATGAGGGTGTCTTCTTGCCGCGCCGTCACGGTCGCGACCGCACCGACGACGTCATAGCCTTGCGGCGGCAGTTCGTAGATCTCCGCCCGTAACGACGCCGCAAACAATGCACCGAGGATGGTCACGGTGATACGTGATGGACTCATTGGCCGACCTCTTCATGCTCGATCACTTCGGTCTCGGTCTCGCAAGCGAGCAACCACGCTTGCATGGCTTCGCTCTGCAACACGCGATCCGCGAATCGCCTGGCGGACTCCGGAAGATTGATCCCGTAGGTCCTGAACCTGAGAACAACAGGAGCATACATCGCGTCCGCTATGCTGAACTCGCCGAACAGCCAGGACCCGGTGTCGCCGTAACGCCGGTTGCAGTCCGACCAGATGTCGAACACCCGGTCGATGTCGCGGGTCAGTGCGTCGGGCAACGTGACACGACGACCCATCGCACGGCAGTTCATCGGCATCCGCGTGCGCAGCTCCCCGAATCCGGCGTGCATCTCCGCGCTGATGCTCCGCGCGTGAGCCCGCGCCACGGCATCTTCCGGCCAGAGCTTTTTTGCGGACCAGCGCTCGGCCACAGTCTCCGCAATCGCGAGCGAATCCCACACGGCGATATCGTCGAGCAGTAATACGGGTACCATGCCGGCCGGACTGAACTCTCCAATCTGTCGTGCCGTGTCTTCGGTATCCAGCGCGATACGATGTTCATCGAACTCGATGTCGGCCTCTCGCAACAGGAACCAGGCCCGCAGGGACCACGAGGAGTAATTCTTGTTGCCGATAATCAGTTTGGGTTTCATGCCTGTAGTCGCTTATTGGAAATTGCCGCAAGCCCCGCGACGAATGCCGCCGCCATGGTAAACCATTGTTGCGTAAGCCGTCGCCTCCGATTTCACGTATTCATTGACCAGTGGCTGAGAGGCCGGTAGCCTGTCGCTTCGCGCAAGGCCCGATCTGCATATGAGCCTAAGAATATCCTTCGAACTCAGCGATAGTGATCTACGTTTCTTTCGTAACGCGCTGAGAAGATCACGCGACGTCGTACGAAGTGCGGACGAGTCCGAAATCATCGACGCGATCCGCGGCGTTATCGACGAAATCCGCGAGAGCGAGCCTTTGCCCGATTTCGTCGCGTTGCGGCTGCCTGAGATCGAATCGATGCTGCAGATGCTCGCCGACGACGAATGGCAGTTACCCGAGGTGGACCGGGAACGGATCCTGTCCGCATTCGTGTATTTCGGCGACCCCGAAGATATTCTTCCTGACGAGATACCGGTCATCGGCTACCTCGACGATGTCATCATCCTGGAGCTCGTAGCGCGAGAGCTGCAACACGTACGCGAGGCCTACGAGGACTATTGCCGCTACCGAGATGAGTTCGACCACGAGCACGATCGCGGCATCGACGCAGCGGTGCGCCGCGACCGTCTCGATCGCCGGCGACAGCAACTCCATCAGCGAATGCGTCGGCGGACGGCACGGTTTCAGAGAGCAGATATCTGGTAGTCGAAGGCTCGATCGCGCGCTACAGCCGCATCAGTATCGAACCCCAGGTAAAACCACCGCCGAACGCCTCCATGAGAACGAGCTGGCCCGGCTTGATGCGGCCGTCTCGGATACCGACATCGAGCGCCATGGGCACCGACGCAGCAGACGTGTTGCCGTGATCCTGCACGGTGACGATGACTTTTTCCATCGGCAGGCCGAGACGCTTGGCCGTCGCCTGGATGATCCGGATGTTGGCCTGGTGTGGAACCAGCCAGTCGAGTTCGTCCTTGCTGATACCCGCCGCCTCGAGGGCCTGCAAGGCGACGTCCCCGAGCTTGCTGACAGCCACCTTGAAGACCTCCTTGCCGGTCATCATGATGGACGCTTCGTCGGTGCCGGCCTTAGCAAGGTGATGCGACGCACCGACCGGGTAATACAAGAGTTCCTTGTACTGGCCGTCCGCACCCAGGTGCGTGGTCAGTATGCCCGGCTCGTCGGACGGCTTGACGATCACGGCACCGGCACCGTCACCGAACAGCACGCAGGTATTGCGGTCGTTCCAGTCGACGAGTTTTGTGATGCACTCCGCACCGATGACCAGCGCGCATTTTACTTCGCCGGCCTTGATGAACTTGTCGACCGTCGTCAGTGCGTAGATGAAGCTGGTGCAGGCTGCTTCCATGCCGATGGACGGGCAAGCAGGAATACCGAGCCGATGCTGGACCAGCGTAGCGACATTGGGGAAGATCAGATCGGGAGACGTCGTACCGATCGCAACGAAGTCGATGTCTCCCGGGCCGACGCCCGCGGACTCCATTGCCTTTTTTGCCGCTTCCACGCACATGTCCGACGTTGTCTGATCGGGCGCCACGGCATGCCGGCGCTCGACGCCCGTGCGCGTACGAATCCACTCGTCGGTCGTGTCGACCATTTTTTCGAGATCGAAATTCGTAAGAATTTTTTCCGGCAGATAGCGGCCGGTTCCAGCGATCTTCGAGTAAATCATGCGGCTTCCCGTTGCAGCAGATTGCCGATCTGCTGTGGCACCCCGTTGCGAACTTCCACGATCGCCGTATCGATTGCATGTTGAAACGCATAGCTGTCGGCGCTGCCGTGGCTTTTGATTACGATACCATTAAGACCTACCAGTGTCGCTCCATTGAAGTTGCGGGAATCCGTCTCCCGGCTAATGCGTTTGAGGGTCGAACTCGCGAGCAGCGCCTGTAGCCTGGAAATCCAGTTACGGGTAAACCCCTGCTTCACGTAATGGCGCACGAGACCGACGGTGCCCTCCATCGTCTTGAGCGCAACGTTCCCGGTAAACCCGTCGGTGACCACGACGTCGGCCTTACCGGAAAACAGCTCGCTGCCCTCGATGAAACCAACGTAATTCAGCGAACTCTCATTCAGCAGGGCCGCCGCATCCTTCACGGTATCGTGGCCCTTGGTATCTTCGGCGCCAATGTTCAGCAGGGCAACCCGCGGCTCCTCGATTCGCTTGATGTCGGCGGTTACGATCGAGCCCATGACGGCGAACTGGAACAGCTGCTCCGCTGTGCCCAGGGTGTTCGCCCCGAGATCGAGCATGTGCAGCGAACCGCCTATCGCCGGCAGCTCCGCCAGTATCGCCGGTCGTTCGATACCGGGAAGCATCTTCAACACGAACTTGGCGGTAGCCATCAAGGCTCCTGTATTGCCGGCACTGACGCAGGCCTGCGCCTGACCTGACTTTACCAGGTCGATTGCCACGCGCATCGAGGAGTCTTTCTTGTGACGCACGGCGTCACGCGGCGAGTCGCACATGGTTACGACCTCGGTCGCGTGAACGACTCTCAGGCGCTTGTCGTCGCCGATGAGGCGTGTGACGAGACCACCCAGTTCAGCCTCGTCGCCAACGAGAATGAGTTCGAGATTGGTGTATTTGTCGAGTGACGTGGCAGCTGCGCGCACGGCGACCTCGGCACCGAGGTCGCCGCTCATGGCATCAAGTGAAATTATCGACCGGTTTCCCACTGTCGCGAGACCCCACATTCACAGCGAGGCCGGAATGGGAAGCGAGCTATTCTTCGTCGTCGACTTCGGGCTGCGCCACGACCTGCACGCCGCGATAGAAACCATCGGGCGAAACACGGTGCCGCAGGTGCGTCTCTCCGGACGTCGGGTCCACCGACAAAGCCGGATTCGTCAGCTTGTCATGCGCACGCCGCGTGCCGCGACGCGAAGGTGTCTTGCGACTCTTCTGAACAGCCATTGCAATCTCCTGTGCACGGCAGCGCAATCGCGCCACCACTGTATTCTTCCGGGCCGGCAACCGCGCCGGCTCGTCACGTATCCTCGTCCATCCGGTCCTTCAGCGATGCGAACGGTCTCACCGTCCGCTCGACCTCGCGTCCGGCCAGCCCGATTTCCCTGCAAGCCGCCGCGGTATCATGCATCGCGGACAGCGGCATTGCCATAATCAGGACCTCTTCGACGATATCGGCAGGGCATACCATGTCGTCGTCCAGTTCCCAGAGCTCGAACTCCGCTCCTTCGGACACGCCCTGCTGCTGAGTTGTCGGCAGCAGCCGTAACTCGCTTGCCAGGGGAAGCCGGAACGGTTCCAGGCAACGCTGGCATACAGCGTCCACGGTCACCGCCACACGGCCTACGAGGCTCGGCACCTGCTGCTGCGCGTCGGCAAAACCGAATTGCAGCCGCCCGGTGACAGCGGTTTCGCGCCAGTCCCGCGGAACCTTGTCAGGGTCCAGTCTCGCAAGGTCCGCTTCGACAATTCCGGCAAGCCGCTCGAAACTGCCTAGTTTATCAGCAATTTCAATAACTTGGCCTTTAGCCGCCAGTTCGGCTATGGGACGGCGAACTCGCAGCGGAATGCCCATGGCGCGCGCATGATAAGGACACGCGCCGCGCCTGTCAAAGTACCGTTGCGAAAAATGTCGGTGTTCCGCCACAAACTCGGTAATATTCGGTTTTCGAGTCCAACCACCTGATTTTTTTATGCAAAACCCTTCCGCACCCGACATCCTGCTCGCCTCATCCTCGCCGTACCGGCGCGGCCTCCTCGACCGCTTCCTCGTGGAATTCGAGGCGGTTTCGCCGGACGTCGACGAGCGCAATACCGAGGGCCTCGAGCCGGCCGAGCTGGCCCGGCACCTGGCGCGCGCCAAGGCGGAAACCGTGTCGGCCAGTTCGCGCGACGCGCTGATCATCGGCGCCGATCAGCTCGCGGTGCTCGACGGCCAGGTGCTGGGCAAACCGGGGAGCCACCAGAAAGCCGTCGAACAGTTGCTGGCCGCTTCAGGCAAATCGGTGAAATTCCTGACGGCCGTTTGCATGCTCGACCCGGTCACACGCAAGCGCTACGAACATACGGACGAGACCATTGTGCACTTCCGCGAATTCGATCGCCGGCTTGCGGAGGCATACCTGAGGCTCGACGAGCCGTACGACTGCGCCGGTAGTTTCAAGCTGGAAGGAGCCGGATTCCTGCTTTTTGAATCCGTGAAGACCGACGACCCGACAGCACTCGTCGGCCTGCCGATGATCTGGATTTCCGACCGGCTGCTCGAGCTGGGGTACTTGCTGCCCTGACCCCGATCGCTATGGCAGAAGCGGTTCTGGAATCGCGATCCGGCCGCGGCCCCGGGCCCGCCGCTACAGGCAAGAGAGGAACCGGTCGAGGTCCCCGGGCAGGGGCGCCGCGAAATGCAGCTCGTTGCCGTGCTCGTCGGGAAACGATATCGACTGGGCGTGCAGGAACAGACGCTCCAGGCCGAGCCCCTTGACGTGCCGGTTCACACCGGCATCCCCGTACCGCTCGTCCCCGGCAATTGGAAAACCGGCGTGCTGCAGGTGCACGCGGATCTGGTGCGTCCGCCCCGTGAGTGGCGAACACTGCAGCAGGCTGAACTTCCCGTAGGTGCGTGAAAGACGCACGCGTGTCGCTGCCGGCTTACCTTCCGGACTGACAATGACGTGGCGCTCGCCGCCCTGGCGGTGCGTGACCAGCAACGGCGCGTCGATGACTCGCTCGCCGAGCTGCCAGTCGCCGATTACGAGCGCCAGGTAATTCTTCTCAACGATGCCTTCGCGGAATTTCTCGTGCAGTGCCCGCAGCGCACTGCGCTTCTTGGCGATAACCAGGCAGCCGGATGTTTCCCGGTCGAGCCGGTGGACGAGCGACAGGTCGTTCAGGTCCGGCCTCGCGACCCGGAGCAGTTCGATGATCCCGTGGCTGATGCCGCTGCCGCCATGGACCGCGACGCCGGACGGTTTATCGATGACGAGCAGCCGTTTGTCTTCGTAAAGCACGTGATCGAGCATCGCAACCGCCCGGCTGGTGGATGGCGCAGCGCCTTCAACACGCAGGCGTACCGGCGGGATTCGGACCTCGTCGCCAGCCTCGAGACGGTAATCGGCCCGCACCCGGCAACCATTGACGCGTACTTCCCCGCGCCGCAAAAGTCGGTAAACCCGTCCTTTCGGGACACCCGGCAGCTGCCGGCGCAGGAAGTTGTCCACTCGCTGCCCTGCCGTATCGGCGTCGATGCGCACCTTCCTGACCCCGGTGGCGCGGCCGCCGGCGTGCTTCATCGACTTTTTCTGCATGATCAATAACTTGATGGGTTGACGGGGTGTGATATATTACGCACCCAGCGAGGCTTCGCAGACCTCTGTCGAACCTCGCCGAAAGCTTGAGCGGCCTCCAATCCGGGAGCAGCCGCCTTTTGAGACAGCCATTTTACAGACTTTTACTAACGGATCCCGCAGCTTGCGCGATCCGAAACGGTCACGATTAACCGTGATCAGCTTCCACTGGCAGCGAGTACGGAATTCGGCAAGCGCCAGCGCGGCTGGGCCGCAGGGAAACAATGCATTTCATTTGGCATGACCTGATCCGCACGGATCGCGCAAATACGAGTTATTTGAACTCGGGGAACGGCGCCGCGAGGCGCCTCACAGTCGTGTGCCCGGCTTTCATGACCTCCGCCCTGCCTCCCCGCTCCGATTCGCTGCCCTCAAATACGCTACAAGTAGGGCAATATGAAAAGAATGCTAATCAATGCAACTCAGGAAGAAGAGTTGCGCATGGCGATGGTCGACGGCCAACGCCTCTATGACCTGAATATCGAAGGACCCGCGAGCGAACGCAAAAAAGCCAATATCTACAAAGGAAGAATCACACGCATCGAGCCAAGTCTCGAAGCTGCGTTCGTCGATTACGGTGCCGAACGGCACGGCTTCCTGCCGCTAAAGGAAATCTCCAGCGAATACTTCATCAAGGATGTCGATTCCGGCTCGAAACCGAACATCCGCGAAGTCCTGAAAGAAGGCCAGGACATTGTCGTCCAGATCGACAAGGAAGAACGCGGCAGCAAAGGCGCGGCGCTAACCACCTACGTCAGCCTGGCCGGCCGTTTCATCGTCCTGAAACCCAATAAGGCGCGCTCCGGCGGCGTATCCCGCCGCATCGTGGGCTCGGACCGCGATCTCGCTCGGCAATCTCTGTCCGGTGTCGAGGTACCGGATGGCATGAGCGTCATCCTTCGTACGGCGGGCATCGATCGCAGCCCCGAGGAACTGGCCTGGGATCTCGAGAACCTGCTGGCCGTCTGGCACGCAATTCTCAGTGTCGTGTTACAGCGCCCGTCGCCGTTTCTCATCTATCGTGAGAGCAATGCCGTCGTGCGTGCACTGCGCGATTATCTCACCAACGAAATCGGCGAAATCCTGATCGACGACGAGGCAACCTATAAGGAAGCTGCGGAGTTCGTCGAGCAGGTAATGCCGCACAACCTGCGCAAACTGAAGCTGTATTCCGATCCTGTACCCTTGTTCACACGATTCCAGATCGAGTCCCAGATCGAGTCCGCGTTCGCGCATAACGTGACTCTGCCGTCCGGCGGCAGCATCGTCATCGATCACACGGAGGCGCTGGTGTCGATCGACATCAATTCCGCCAGGTCGACCAAGGGCGGCGATATCGAGGCAACCGCGCTCAATACCAATCTCGAGGCGGCTGACGAGATCGCCCGACAGCTTCGCATCCGCGACCTGGGCGGCCTCATCGTGATCGACTTCATCGACATGGGGCCGCAGAAGAACCAGCGTGCCGTCGAGAACCGGTTGCGCGAAGCGGTACGACAGGATCGTGCCCGGGTGCAGATCGGCAAGATCACTCGATTCGGGCTGCTGGAGATGTCGCGGCAGCGCCTGCGGCCGTCTCTGGGTGAGTCCAGCTACCATACGTGCCCGCGCTGCACGGGCTTCGGAACGATTCGCAGCGTTGAATCGCTCGCTCTCGCGATATTGCGCATCGTCGGCGAAGAAGCGCGAAAAGAGCGTACGGTAAAAGTCATCGCGCAGTTGCCCGTCGAGGTTGCGACCTACCTGCTGAACGAGAAACGCGATTGGGTTCAGAATCTCGAGGCGCGACACGACACTCAGGTCGTTCTGATCGCCAACCCGGCGCTCGAGACACCACACTACGACATTCGCCGCGTGCGCGACGACCAGGCTGATCTTCCCGAGAATGCGGGCGCCAGCTATGCGCTTGCGGAAGCGGAACAGGAACTCGACATACCGTCGTCCATACAGGAGCGAACGGTCGCGGAGCAGGCCGCGATCGGCAAGATCGAACCGGTGACGCCCGCACCACAGCGACCGGAAGCACCGAAGCCGGGATTCTGGGACTGGCTGAAATCCTTGTTCGGCGGCGGCGAGGAAGAATCCGTCAAGAAGCAGACCAGGGCGAGGAAGAAACAGGCGTCGGTCGGTCGCCGCAGCAAGAAGAGCGCCGAGGAAGAGGGTCGCGCAGGCGGCAGGGCCCAACGCGGGCGCCGCAGCGAAACCCGCAAGGACGAGGCGCAACGATCGAAAAAGAAGACCAAGAAAAAGACCAAGAAAAAGACCAAGAAGACGGTAAGGAAAAAGGCTGCGGGTGCCGACGCCGCCGAGCAGGCCCAGGACGGCAAGCAGCCCTCGCAGAAAGCAGCCGAGTCGGGCAAGGACGAATCTCGCGAAGACGGCCACCGTGGCAGCCGCTCGCGCCGCTCGCGCGGCGGGCGCCGGCGCCGGCGTGCTGGCGACAAGCCCGCGCAAGACGCCGAGCAGCAGTCGTCAGTCCAGGATCCAGGCAAGGACACGAAGGACGCCGGCAAGCGTACCGAAGCACCTGCCGAACGGCCTGCACAGAACAAGGCGGCAGACCGCCAGCAAGAACCGGACAAGCCCGTAGCCGCAAAGCCGGAAGGCGCCGGCGAGAGCCGCGCCGAAGCGAAGCCCGCGGACAAGACCGAGAGTCGGCCGGAACAGAAGCCCGAGGACAAGGCCGAAAGGGAGCAGGAAAAGAGGCCTGCGAACACGGCGGACAGCCAGCTGGAAAAGCAATCCGCCGGCAGGCCGGAGACCGAGCCAGAGAAAAGGTCGGGCAACGGGTCGGACGGTGCGAAACCCGCCGCCAGGCCGGAGGGCCGCCTGTTGCCCTGGGAGCCGACGCAGCTGCCTGCCGAGATCAAGAAGGACAAACCAGCGGAGCCTCGGCGTGAGGCCGATGCGGACGAGCGAGCCGAATCGTCATCCGGCGACGGCGGCTGACGCTTGCCGCTCGCTATCGCTGGCTGAGGGCTTCGAGCAATCCCCGCGACGCGTCTTCGACGAGGTCGAGCACGCGCTCGAAGCCGATTGCACCGCCGTAGTATGGGTCCGGGACTTCCGTTTCGGGCCCTGAGGTGTATTCCAGGAAGAGGCGGATCTTTGATCGATTTTCCGCATCGGCCCGCTCGTGAAGTAGTACAAGGTTGTCCTGGTCCATCACGATGATGTGATGGAAGCGCTCGAAATCCTCGGGGACGACACGGCGCGCACGAATATCGGCGAGCGAAAAGCCGCGCCGAGCCGCAGCCTGCTGCGCCCGCTTGTCCGGCGGCTCGCCGACGTGGTATGCGTGAGTGCCGGCCGAATCGATCTCGAACCGGTCCGCGAGCCCCGCTGCGGCAACGTGGTGCCGGAACACGCCCTCCGCTGTCGGGGATCGGCATATATTGCCCATGCACACAAAGAGAACACTAGTTTTCTCTTTTACTTCATACATTTATCGTCATTCCTGCCTGCCACCAGTCAACCCTTTTCGCTATCTCAAGTATCTGCTTTCCACGGGTTGGCAGCAAGAACAGGACGCAGATTCTTGCAGGAGAATACGCAGGACTTGTTACGGTTCGCTCGCACCGTGAGGCGACGCTCCGTTGAAACACTCCAGGCGATTGAAACGGTCAGGACCCTGCCGTTCAAACCTGGTGTCTGGCAAGGCCGTTGTTGTGCTCTGGGAGATTAACCAGGCGGATGCCGAAGTATGCGGTCGAGTCTATCACCGACCGACTACCGGCCATGCGAATTCCTGCGGTCGGACAGAACCGGAGTTTTTTTCCCGAGCAAGGTCGCCTGATTGAACTGCTCAATTCTTGCCTGAGCCGTTGTACTGGCAAGCCAATCCGAAGTAGTCACCGTCATTGGCCATCACAATATCGTCTTTGCCCAACGTTGAAGTAAACGGCGACGCAGTACGACCGTCTGGCCCCATGCTGTAAATATCGTAGCCGATGTTAACGGGCTTCAGATTATGATCTTTCCGCACAGGGCCAACATCCTTTCGACCGAAGACGACGAGGTAACGATACGGATTACCCCACGGATCCCTGAGATCATCGAGGCCGATTTCGGCCAGATCAACGGGGTAACGGTTGTTCGACAGCTCAAACCGGCTTGCGGCTAAGTGAATTTCGCCGATATCGCCTGTTACTTGCGCGATCTTTGCCCGCATCATCGGTCCCTGTCTGGCGCCCGGGTTGTCGCAGTCCGGCTTACTGTCGCCGAATACCGGTACCGCGATGATGACCAGAATACTCGCGATGAGCAAAGCGACGAGCAGCTCGACAAATGTCAGTCCACGCTGATGGTTGAATTGACCGGACATTTCGCCTCGCCTTGACGGTTAGTGGAATTACCGTAATAACTTAGTAAAAACGGGCATGCGGGACGACCGACCCGATCACACAGGTTTTTGTGACGGCCGCGCCAAGTTATGTGAATAATGCACGCGGAGATGGTCGCCAGGAGAACACGGCAAGGGACGACTGCACCTATGGATCCGGCAACGGATCGAGCCCGGCAACGCTGCCGGATTCAGAGCGAGACGGACTGTTTGGACGAAAAAGTGCTCGGCACCGCAGCCATCTTCAATTAAGAGAACCGTTGCGGCTCTCGTTGTACAGGGAGTTCTGCCGGCATCGAGCGCCCTGTCGACGATCAAAAAAATGCGCGATCAGTCAGGCGGTGAAACTCGAGGACAACGTCCGCACCACCTGGCTGGTCGAGGCGTCGCCCTCGATGGTCGTCCCGTGCTCCTGGATCTGGCGAATGACATCGTCATTGGCAGCCACAAACTCGGAAGGTGCCACCCCGACGTAGCGCTTGAACACTCTCGTAAAGTACGAAGGATCTGAGAACCCCACGCAGTACGCGACGTCTGCGATATTCGCTGCAGAGGCATTCAGGAACCTGCACGCCTGAAAGACCCTGTAGCGCAACAGGAACTCCTGAAACGTGAGATTGTACTGTTTCTTGAACGCCCGGCTGAAATGTGACGCACTCATGTCACAAATGCGCGCCATCGCATCACTGGAGATTCGTTGACTGTAGTTCTGCTGTACGAAAAATATAGCGGGGGCGAGTCGCTCCTTCTTGCTACTCGCCGTATTCGGAACAACGGCGGGTATCGGGGGCTTGACAAAATCGATGGGCCGCCGCTCCTGCGCTCTCATTCGGGATCGTTCGATCGCTGACAGGCGGGCAACACAGTTGGCGAGTTCCTCGTCCGGGATCGGCTTAACCATGTAATCCAGGGCGCCGTGACGGAATGCCCAGACGGCCAGCGACTCGGAATGCTGCAATGTGACCAGGACGACTGGCACGGATGGGTGTTTGCTCTTGAAGCGCTCGAAACCCTGCAGGCGTCGCCTGTCAGGATAGTCGAAGTCGAAGAAAACGCCCGCCGGACGAACTTCGGTCATCAATCGCTCGAGCTGCTCGATACCGGTAACCACGCGCATGCGGAATTTATCCAGGAGCCCGGCCGGCACCTCGGACGACTGCGAACCGGCGAGTTGATCGACCCAGAAAACAGTGGCATCAGCCATGCGGGCGCACCTCCCGCACAAACCCAATGCAGGTTACATAAAACCGGTCGCAAGCTGGAACAGGATCAAGCACCAATCTGACGGCCTCCCGTCTACAAGTCTGCCGATAGTTCCCTACTCTCGCCTGATCCGCTCGGACCGGTGTCACAGATTTGGCCATATTCCACGGCGAGCACGCAAAAAAATCCTAGTCCGCGCCCGATATGTTCTAACGCTCCGAACCCAGGAATCGCTACTTTAGTGCCCGATCACGGAGGCCGCGTCCACAAGAACACTGTCCCCGCTGATCGAGCTCAATTGAGTTCTTCATAGTTAAAGACAGGAGACAAAGTCATGAAAAAGCATGTAACGGCATTTCTTCGGGACGAGGAAGGCCTGACGATCGTCGAGTACGCAGTGGCCGCAGGCCTGATTGCTGCGGTTGTCGTATTGGCATTTACGAATCTCGGCCAGAGGGTTCTCGAGATCATAAACGGTCTCATCACTTCGATGGGTGGAACAGCGGCGTAAATGCAGCCTTGGCCGGGTAATCGGCAGGCCATGGACGGCCAGCCGCTTACCCGAACTCGCCTACCGGGTGAATGCAGACATATGACTACCGAGCTGAACATGATCGACTTCCTGCCCGCGTATTTCCTTATCGCGACGGTGCTGGTCGCCGCCGTGATTGACGTATTCACTCATCGGATTCCAAATAACCTGCTCGCCCCGGCGCTCGTACTGGCACTGTTGACAGGAACCGCGACCGGGGGAGTGATGGGCCTGATGTTATCGCTGGCCGGCCTTGCGATCGGCTTCGCCATGTTGCTGCCGATCTACTCGATGGGCGCGATGGGGGCCGGCGACGTGAAGCTGCTGGCCGTCGCTGGCGCTTTCCTCGGTCCGAATGGTGCACTGATTGCCGGATTGGCCACGTGTATCGCGGGCGCGATACTTGGCCTGGCCTGGCTGGGCTGGCGGATCGTGCAACCTGCCGTCGCCTACTGGCTTGCGAGAGTCATGCAGGCGCATCACGCTGGCTTACCGCAGATGATAACGCTTTATCCGACGACAAAGCCGGCTACCAACACGTTTGCCTACGCGCCCGCCATAGCGGCCGGTGTGGGGTTCGCGATGTGGCAACAGGGATGGCCAATCCCCACAGTTATGGTTTAGGAAAATGACTAATAATCTAAACACAGAACAGAACCAGAACATCCCCGATCAGCTCGGCCTGATGCGTCTCGCGCGCCTGGCGCCGCGACCCAAGAGCCTCGATGACACCGGCTTGCCACGAGAGCTGCTCGTCGACCTGATCGCAAAGCACCTGCTCGACAAGGGCACACTCTCCCTCGCAGAGCTGTCGACGGCGATGTGCCTGCCGGGTTCCCTGCTCGAAACGCTACTGAATTTCATGCGCACGGAAGCGATGATCGAGATCTCGCCAATCCGATCGAACCAGCCGGGCCTTAACTACAATCTTACCGACCGGGGCCGCAGCGCCGCGCTCGATGCAATGCTGCGCGGCGGGTATATCGGCCCCGCGCCCGTGCCGCTGGGCCACTACTCCATCGTGACCCGGCGTCAATCCATCCACAAGCAGAAAGTCTCGCGGGATCAGATGCACCTGTCATTTCGCGACATCGTCATCAAGCCGTCGCTTCTCGATCGACTCGGCGCATCGGTAAACTCCGGTCGCGCGATATTCCTTTACGGCGGCGCAGGCACCGGCAAGACGTACGTGTCGCAACGGCTGACGAAGTTGTTCCCCGATCTGACGCTGATCCCGAATGCTGTTTCCGTCGACAACCAGGTCATCCAGCTATTCGACCCCCTGGTGCACGAGGTTGTCGATACCGAGGACGATGCGGAGGCCTACCTGCTGGAAAAAGGTCACGATCGCCGCTTCAAGATTTGCAAGCGACCGACAGTCATTACCGCAGGGGAGTTAACGGGCGACATGCTCGAGGTCATGTACGAACCTGGGGCGAAAACGTACCAGGCCCCGCTGCAGATGCGGTCCAACAACGGCGTCTTCATCATCGACGACCTGGGACGCCAGCGCATCGAGCCGAAGGAACTGTTCAACCGCTGGATCGTACCCCTGGAGGAGCGCAAGGATTATCTGAGCCTCGCATCGGGCCGGCATTTCTCCGTGCCGTTCGACACGGTGCTGATCTTCTCGACGAACATCAACCCGCTGGAGCTTGCCGACGAAGCCTTCCTGCGACGCATCGGCTACAAGATCGAATTCACCCCGCTGAGTGCGGAAGATTACGAACGTGTCTGGCGGGATACCTGCCTCGAGTACGAAGTGGACTACGACCACGAAGTTCTCGACTACGTCATCAATGAACTCCACTCGAGGAACAATGTCGACCTGCTGCCTTGCCATCCGCGCGACCTGATCGGAATGGCAGTAGATCACGCGGTATATACGGCGAATCAGCGATTCGTCGATATCGACAATTTGCGCTGGGCTTGGCGCAACTATTTCGTATCACTGGAGGTCGTCTCGTGAGGACCATCCTGGCGCACTCTCTTTCAGGAGACCAATGTCATGTTTAAACGAAGAGGTCTGATTCTTATCGTGCTATCGCTCGTCATGGGCACGGCCGCCGCTTACACGGCCAACAAGTGGGTAACCTCACAGGTCCTCGAAGACGAAGACGAGAAAGGCACGCACGTCGTCGCAGCCGCGATGGCAATCCCCTACGGTACAAAGGTCGAGGGCCGGCACCTCAAGTACGTCGAGATCCCCAGTGACGCCGCGCCGACCGGTTTCTTTACGGCGATAGAGGATGTCGAGGGCATGGTCTCAACGACACCGATCACGCGTGGTGAAATCCTGATCTCGGAACGCTTTGCCGCCCATGAGTCCGGCAGCACGCTGGCCGCACTGGTCGGCGAGAACATGCGGGCGCTGACCGTGCGCGTCAATGACGTCATCGGCGTCGCTGGCTTCCTGCTTCCCGGCAATCGTGTCGATGTCCTGTCGTCCCGCCGGGACGGAAACAATCGTCGCGCCGTGACCGAGACCATCCTGCGGAATATTAAGGTACTCGCCGTCGACCAGACGGCGACCACCGAGCAGAACGAGCCCGTCATCGTGCGCGCGGTCACGCTGGAAATGACGCCGGCACAGGCGGAAGTGCTGGTCAAGGCGCGGACGGAAGGCGAAATCCAGCTCACGCTGAGGAACCCGCTCGAGGTCGTCGCCGAAGCCGAACCCGAACCCGATCCCGAGCCCGAACCCGAGGTCAAGCCGCAACCGAAGCCGTCGGTTTCCACGCCGCAACCTCGGCCCGTCAACCGGTCGACGACCGTAACCATCATTCGTGGCACAAAGGTCGACAAGGAAAAGACCAAGAGCTGAACGCTCATGCCCAGCGTCTCTAGGAAGGAACGACGACATGAACATATCGTATAACTGGAAATGGAAATTCATCGGGCTGCTATGCGTCAGCATGCTCCTTGTCAATCAAAGCGCTGCCCAGGAGACCGATCGGCCGTCGTGGCAGATGAACCAGCCAACGCTGCAGGTACCACTTTACAAATCGAAGCTGATCTCTCTCCGGGCACCAGCTACGCGTGTCTCGGTGGGTAACCCCGACGTTGCGGACATCCTGATCCTGCGCGCGACACAGCTATATGTGCTGGGCAAGGATCTCGGCACGACCAACGTCTTGCTGTGGGACAGGGAAGACCGCCTGGTCGATACCATCGAGGTCGAGGTGACGCACGACCTGCAGTCGCTCAAGAAAAAGCTTCACGATCTGCTCCCCAACGAGAAGATCGAGGTCCATTCGGCACAGCGCAATATCGTGCTATCGGGCAACGTGTCGAATGCCGCCAATATGCAGGCAGCGCTCAAGATTGCGCGCGGCTATTTCGCCAGCTTCAGCGCCGTCGACACTACCCAGTTCGAGCAGGAAGCCGGTGGCGGAAACACCGAGGCCGACGGCCAGGTCATCAACCTGCTTGCGGTCGGTGGCGTGCAGCAGGTCATGCTGGAAGTCAAGGTTGCCGAGATCTCTCGCACCGAATTGCGCCGCCTGGACGTGCGCTTCAATGCCATTCTGCAGAACAGCTCGAAGTGGAAATGGGGCGGCGTAAACGGTGGAGCGACGTTCCCGGACGCCACTTTTGCTGAAGGGGGTCGAGTGCCGGTCTTCGATAGCCCCGCTCCGTTCGGACCTGCCGTCGACGAGTTCGCACCGAACGACCTCTCTATCGACGACAAGGGCTTCTTCGCGAGCCTGCTGACCAACAATGCCCTTTTCAACGTGGCTTTCGACGCGGCTAAGGAAAACGGACTGGCCAAGATACTGGCAGAACCGACGCTGACAACGCAGACGGGCCAGGTGGCCGAATTCCTCTCGGGCGGTGAATTCCCGATCCCCGTACCGGGCCAGAATAATTCAGTCACGGTCGAATTCAAGGAGTTCGGCGTCGGCGTGAAATTCCTGCCGGTCGTACTCGACAGCGGACGAATCAACCTGCAATTGAATATCAGCGTCAGCGAACTCGTATCCGGCAACACGATTGGTATCAGCCAGGAAGGCGTGACATCGTCTTTCGTGATCCCTGCACTAACCAAGCGCAGCGCAATCTCGACCGTCGAACTCGCGAACGGTCAGACAATCGGCATTGCGGGACTGATCAACGAGAACATGCGGGAGGTCATCACGAAATTCCCGGGTCTCGGCAGTATCCCCGGCATCGGCGCACTGTTCCGCAGCCAGGAATTCATCAAGGGTGAAACGGAGCTGCTCATTCTCGTGACACCGCACCTCGCCAAGCCATTGTCGCCGAAAGAGGTGCGCCTGCCGACGGAAGGCTTCGCCGAGCCCAGCGATTTCGACTGGTTCGTGATGGGCCGTACCGAAGGCAAGGCTGATAAAGCCACGCCTGCTGCTGCAACCAATGAATGATCACTTCGAGGACAGACACATGAATGGAAAGACCCCAGGTTTTGCAATCCTCGCCATGGCGGCTCTCCTTACCGGAGCCTGCGCAACGCATTCCGGCAGCGAAGACGAGTTCGGCCTTGCCGTCAGGACGGTGATGACCAACCAGACGTTCGATGCCGAAGCGCGCCATTACCCCTCCGGGGAGGCCGTCACCGGCGGCAACGCTGACCGCCTCGAGAAAGTCGTCGACGCTCACGCCGATACGACGGGCGATGCACAAAGCGTCAGCCGCCCAATGGACATCGGCATCGGCAAGTAACAGGTACCCGCAAGGAGGATTGACAGGATTATGTCCCTGCATCGTCACAACGCGCATCGGATCCGTAGCCGCCACTCGCAACGCGGGGCCGCGCTGCCGATCGTCGCTGTCGGACTGGTTGCGATGCTGGCGGTCGCCGGGCTGGCGCTCGACGCCAGCCACACCGTCGTCAACAAGACACGTCTGCAGAATACGGTCGACGCCGCTGCTCTCGCTGCAGCGAAACAGTACGACCAGGCGGCGGACATCATTGCCGCGAATGCCGCTGCCCTGCAGATTTTCGGGTTGAATGCGGACGGCGCTGGTAATCAGGAGCTCAATTCGGCTTACGATGCCAACGGTATTGCCATTACGATCCAGTGGTCGGAGACATTGAATCCCTTTGTCAATACCGGCGTCGGCCCTTATGTCCGGGTGAGCGCGTCCAGCTTCGACATTGCAACTTCATTGTCGGCCGTGCTCGGCATCATGGAGATCGATATCTCGGCGTCCGCCGTCGCCGGACCGAGCCCGACGATCAAGACGGCCTGCAACATCGCGCCGTTAATGGCCTGCGCGCTGGACCCTGACGACACGGACCTATTCGGATTCGCCACGAACGAACTCCAGGCTATCAAGTTAGCGTCTGGCGACCCTTCGGAAAGCGGAGCCGGCAACTTCTATCTCATTCGGCTCGGCTGCAATGGTGGCGATTGCGTCCGTGAAAATCTTGCGGGAGGCTATGACGGCTGTATCTCCGCCGGCGAGACGATTGAGACGGAGCCAGGAAACACGGTCGGCCCCACGGTCCAGGGACTCAACACTCGCTTCGGTGTGTACTCCGGTTCGATGTCGCCGGACGACTATCCGCCTGATGTCGTAACAATGCAACCGAGCCCGGCTTTGGAATACGTCGACTCCACTGTTCAGCAAGACGGTGCCGCCGCGACCGATGCCAGTCTCGACTACGGCTGGTCGCAGTACAAGTTTGACATCACTCATGGAATGTTGACCGATCCGCCGCCGCAAGGTGTCTACGAACGTCGCGTCATCGCGATTCCGATTGCGCGCTGCGATGGTACCGCCAACGGTCAATCAACGATGGAGGTCGTCGGCTTCGGATGCTATTTCTTGTTGCAGCAAGTTGAACAGCAAGGCCAGGAAGCTCAGATCTTCGGCCAGTTCATCGATGGCTGCACGGCCGGCGGCCTGCCGGGCCCAAACCCGGGTCCCGGAAAGGACCCCTATGTCATTCAGCTCTACAAGGACCCGGACTCGGGAGATTCGTGATGCTGGGTAACACTGTAATTGCGAATAAACAGCGTGGCGCCGCCATGGTCGAAACCACGATCGTGGCCCCTTTGCTGCTGTTCCTCGTACTCCTGACGGCCGAAGTGACCAACGCGTTCGTGGACCACAATACGCTGTCAAAGGCGACTCGAAACGGCGCCCGGTACCTGGCCGCCAACGCCGCCCTGGGCACGACCGGCATCGTCGTGTTGAGGCCGGAGGTTCTAACCGCGACCCGCAACCTGGTGGTGTATGGAAACGTGGCCGGCAGTGGCAACGCGGTACTCGACGGACTGACGACCGCCAATGTTCAGATCCTGGACCTGGGTGGGAACAACGTGCAGCTCACGACGAGCTACGCCTACTCGGGCCTCCTCGGCGGCACTTTGCCGAATTTCGGGTACGGCAGCGATACCGGGCTCGTAATGAATCTGCAAGCGACCGTCTCCATGAGGACTCTATGATGACTTACCACCGTCAACGCGGAATCAGCACTGTCGAATTCGCGATCGTGGGTCTCGTGCTGTTCATCATGATCTTCGGCGTGATAGAGGTTGCTCGTGGCTATTACGTTTACACGATGTTGGGCGACGTAGCCCGGCGCGGCGCCCGGCTCGCCGCGGTCTGCCCAATCAATGATCCCGCTGTACCCCAGATGGCGATCTACAACGCCTCCGGAAATACGGGTGAAAGCGGCCTGGTAAAGGGGCTGGATCCGGCACACGTGGTTATCGACTATCTCGATGCGAACGGGACGGTCGTTACGACGCCAGCCGAGCCAGCCAAGTTCGGTCAGATTCGTTACGTCCGCTCACGTGTCGTCGGATTTGAACATGCGCTTATCGTGCCATTTGTGACTGGCACTTCGAGCATTACGATGCCTGAATTTTCATCGATCCTACCTCGCGAGAGTCTCGGTATACCAAGGGATGGCGTGATCACACCATGTTGATCCCGGGAGTTGTCGAATGCATAAAGTGAAGATACTGATTACGGGACGTTCCAACGACGAAATCGAGGCCGCAGAAAGGGTGCTGGCCGACGATCCTCGTTGCGATACCGAAACCCGGATTATTTCCAACGGTCATGTGGACCCTCTCCACGGCGTCGACATGATGCCGGACCTGCTGATGCTTTGTGACATCGGCGCCAATGGAGAACTGCAATCCCTCGTGGAAAGAGCTGGCGGAGACCGTCCGGTGCTGGTCGTATTCGGCCCCGGCGAAGATACGGCGGCCATTCGCATGGCGATGAAAGCCGGCGCCCGCGACTACCTGACATTGCCGCTGGACGCCGCGGAGGTCGACGACATCGTTACACAGTTGGCAAGCGAACTCTCCGCGGAGGCCGAAAAACACTCGGGCAGCCTGCATGTCTTCATAAACGGTAAAGGCGGCAGCGGCGCCACCTTCCTCGCCACGAATGTCGCCCACGGGCTCGCTACCAGCGACCACCAGGTGACCCTGGTCGATCTCGATTTGCAGTTTGCCGGGCTGTGCCGATATCTCGACATCAAGCCAACGCGGGGCTTGTTCGAAGCGATCCAGGCGATCGACAACATGGACGAAGTCTCCTCAGAGGCATTCACAACGCGCCATGATAGCGGCCTGAGGCTACTGTCCGGCAGGACCGACGAGCTGCACCTCAACAGCGAGATATCACCGGAACACCTGGTCACGATGCTGAGGGCATATCAGCGATTCAATGACTTCGTCATCGTCGACCTGCCGAGAAACATCGACATCCTGAATGCCGCCATTCTCGAGTCGGCCGACCGCATCTCCGTCGTCATGCAGCAGTCCTTCCCGCACCTGCACGACACGTCGCGGTTGTTGCAGATCCTGCGCGAGGACCTGGGCATTTCGAACGACCATCTGACAGTGGTCGTCAACCGCTATGAGAAAGATTCCGCGATCCTGTTCAAGGATATCGAAAAGGCTTTGCGAATCGAGAACATCGTCAAGATTCCCAACCACTACCGCTTGACTACCGAGTCGGTGAACACCGGCATTCCGCTCTCGGAGGTCAATCGCCGAGCGTCCGTCGTCAAGGGTCTGAGGGAGTTTTACCAGAGTATCGGGGGCCTGCAGGAACCCGAGACCGGCGGGGCGGCGCGTGCGTTTCAGAACCTTTTCAGGAGATAAACGGTGGGAAGACCAATGAGTAAGTTAGAAGCGGCCAAAGCCATGACCGAAAGCTCACTCGATGCAGCCAACGAGCCCATTTCCGACCAGGAGATTGAGTGGAAACAACGCATCAACGACAAGCTCCTGGAGATTCTCGACCTGTCGCTGATCGAAACGATCGGCGAGGAGAAAGCACGCGCCGAGATCAGGGAAACCGTCAATCGCCTGCTGGCAGAAGAGCAGGCACCGCTCAACCTGCGCCAGCGCCAAGCCGTCATAAAACAGATCGAAGACGACGTCATGGGCCTGGGCCCGCTCGAGCCGTTGCTCGCCGACAAGACGGTATCCGACATCCTCGTCAATGGCCACGACATCATATACGTTGAACGTCGTGGCCGGCTGGAACGCACCAATCTGCGTTTCGTCGATCACTCACACTTGATGAACACGATCGACCGCATCGTCTCGGCCGTTGGACGCCGCATCGACGAGTCCTCGCCGATGGTCGATGCGCGCCTCGCCGACGGCTCGCGCGTAAACGCCATCATCCCCCCACTCGCTCTCGACGGTGCGATGCTGTCGATACGCCGCTTCGCCGTCGAACGCCTGACGATGGACCGACTGATCGAGCTGCACACGGCAACGCCGGCCATCGCCGAAGTCATGTCTGCCGTGGTCAAGGGGCGCCTGAACGTCCTCGTATCCGGCGGTACGGGCGCCGGCAAGACGACGCTGTTGAATATTCTGTCCGGCTACATCCCGGCAACGGAACGTATCCTCACCATCGAGGACTCGGCGGAACTCCAGCTCCAGCAACCGCACGTCGTCCGGCTGGAAACGCGACCACCGAATGTCGAGGGTAAGGGTGAAGTTACCGCGAGGGACCTCGTCCGGAACGGCCTGCGCATGCGCCCCGAGCGAATAATCGTCGGCGAGGTTCGTGGTGGCGAGGCGCTGGACATGCTGCAGGCAATGAACACCGGACATGACGGCTCGTTGACCACCATCCATGCCAATACGCCTCGCGATGCCATTGCACGCGTCGAGAACATGGTGAGCATGACCGGCATTAAGTTCCCGATCAAAGCCCTGAGAACCCAGATCGCCTCGGCCGTCAATGTTGTCATCCAGGTCGCACGCCTCGAGGATGGCAAGCGAAAGATCACGAGCATCCAGGAAATCAATGGCATGGAGGGTGAGGTGGTCACGATGTCCGAGCTCTTCCGCTTCGAGCGCGACGGCCTGGACGAGGAAAACAACGTGATCGGTGAATTGCGCCCGACGGGCATCGTGCCCGGATTTTATCGCGAACTCAGGCGCAAGGGTATCGACATTCCTATCGAAATTTTCGGGCAGTAAGGCATACCGGAACTGAGGAGACAGCTATGCTAAGTGGAACCGCTATCTTCATTATCATGGTCTTCGTGACTGTATTCTTGCTGTTCCAGGGCATGGTGGTTCCGGTCTTCGGTGAATCGGCAGAGGTCCGGAAACGCCTCAAGAAACGGCTCAAGAACATCGATGACGGCGGCACGGATCAATCCTACCAGTCGCTGCTCAGGAAGAAGTACCTGAAGAAGCTCTCGCCGGTGGAGCGCTTTCTCGAGAGCCTGTATGGCATGGAGTCACTGTCGACACTCATCGAGCAATCCGGCAACACGATCCGTGCCTATCAGCTCGTCGCTCTGAGCTTGATCATTGGCGTTATCGGCGCGTGGTTGAGCTGGATATTCCTGCGCATGCCGCTAGTAACGGTGCTCACACTGCCGCTGGCCGCGGCCCTGCCCTTCATGAAGATTCGTCAGGATCGCACACGACGCATCATGAAGTTCGAAGAACAGTTGCCGGATGCCATCGACATCATGAAACGGGCGCTAAAAGCGGGTCACCCGTTCACGTCGACGCTCAAACTGGTAGCGACCGACATGGACAAGCCAATTGCCGAAGAATTCGAAATGACATTCAACGACATCAGCTACGGCAGCGATGTCAGGCGAGTCATGCTTGGTCTCCTCGAGCGCCTGCCCAGCGTCACTGTCATGGCTCTGGTAACGTCGATACTCGTACAGAAGGAGACCGGCGGCAATCTCGCCGAAGTCCTGGAGCAGATCGCAAAAGTCATCCGCGGCCGGTTCCGGTTCCAGCGGAAGGTCAAGACACTGACCGCGGAGGGCCGGATGTCCGCTTGGGTGCTTGCGGCCGTCCCCCTCATTCTTTTCGCGACCATCTGGATCACGACGCCGGATTACCTGCCGGTCCTTATCGAGGACCCGCGCGGCCACAACATGGTGATCTATGGCTGCGTGTCCGGCATCGTGGGCATCGCCTGGATTCGCCGTATCATTCGGATAGAGGTATAAGTCATGCAGGCAATCATCGATCAACTGGCCATTGCCTCCGGCAGCGAGGTATTGCTCAAACAGCTGGTGGTCTGGCTGTCAGCCCTGTCGGTCTTCGTGCTGTCGCTGGGAGGCGCAGCACTTGCCATGACTTATGTCAGCCCGCTGCGTCGTCGAGTGGATGAACTCGCCGAAAAACCGAGCAAACGGAAGACCAGTGGATGGCTGGTCAAGGCCGCAGGTTCCATCGGGCCGATCGGCGCCTTCGTGTTGCCGCAAGACGAACTCGAGCGGCACAAGATGATGGCCAAGCTGCGCCAGGCCGGTTTCCGCACCGCGACCGCGATGCAGAGTTTCTACCTGATCAAGACTGGATTGATGCTGGTTTGTCCGCTCCTGGTTATCGTAGTCAGCGGCTGGATGCCGGAGGCGACATCCGGCAACGTCCTTCTGTTTGCGATTATGGCCGCCGGTGTGGGGACTCTCGCGCCCAACATCGTTCTCGAGAAGCTCGTCAACAAGCGCTCACGGGCCATCTCCAACGGCTTTCCTGACGCGCTCGATCTCCTGGTCGTGTGCGTAGAGTCCGGCCTCGGTCTTGCATCGGCGCTGCAACGTGTGGCGGACGAGCTCGGCGTCAGCCACCCGGAACTCGCCCGCGAACTGGCAACGGTCAACTCGGAAATCCGTGTCGGCGTGCAGCGGGAACAGGCGCTAAAGAATCTCGCGGAACGAACCGGCCTGGAAGACATTCGCGGCCTCGTCGGGCTCCTGGTGCAGACGATGCGCTTTGGAACGGGCGTCGCGGATGCACTTCGGGTCTATTCCGAAGAATTTCGCGACAAGCGGACGCAGAAGGCCGAGGAACAGGCGGCCAAGATGGGTACCAAGCTGGTCTTCCCGCTGGTGTTGTGCATGTTCCCGATGTTCTTCATCGTGGCAATCGGCCCGGCTGTGATACGGATCATAGACGCGTTCTCCCACATGTGATCTATTGCGGGACAATGAACGAACAAGGCTTTACGTATGAGACCATCGAAGCGCGCGTTCTTGCTCCTGCTCGGCGTTCTCGCAATCGTAAGCGGTTGCGCCGCCACGTCAGCCGTTCCGGACTCCGCCACGTACGATAAGGAGGATCTGCGGGATACTGACAACGACATCCTGTTCGCGACCGAGTTCCCGGTTGCCAGCAAGGCGGACGCACTGCTCAGGGCCGACGAGGCCAGAACCGCGGGCGATCTCGACCGGGCGCTGTTCTTTTATGTCAAAGCGCTGAAATTCGACCCGGAGGATGCGGATCTGCTGGCGGCTATCGGCCTGTTACACCAGCACCAGGGTAACGACGAGTTGGCCGTCCGGGCCTACACGCTCGCCATCGGTATTCGACCGCAGTACGTCCCGATCCTCGAAGCACGAGGCTTGATCCTCCTCAGGCATGAAAAAGAAGAACGGGCACGCGCCGACTTCATCCGCGCCGTCGAGCTTGATCCCACGCGATGGCGCTCGCACAACGCTCTCGGGCTCATCGCCGACAGTGCCGGCTCACACGAAGAGGCAATCCAACATTATGAACGTGCGCTGTCCCTTGAGCGTGACTCCGGCGAAGTATTGAATAACCGCGGATACTCGTATTTCCTGGCCGGCGATTACGCAGAGGCCGAGGCCGACCTGAGAGCAGCAGCAATGACGCTTGGACATACGCAGTCCTGGGTCAACCTGGGGAGTCTTTATGCTCACCAGGGCGAGTACGAGCGTGCTGTCGATGCTTTTCGCAAGGTGCTGCCCGAAGCGGAAGCCTACAACAAAGTTGCTGAAGCCTCGATGGCACAGGAAGACTATTCCTCTGCCGAATCTCTCCTGCTGCGAGCGATTCGGATCTCGCCAACCTATTTCCCCGCAGCCGAAGACAATCTCGTCAAGCTCCGGCAGCAGATTGCTGCCGTCCGGGACGACTGAGTCATTAACCCGTCGAATGCCCGTCCTGACGTCGATGCCGATCGAATCGCCGCTGCCGGCGGCGAAGAGACGCAGCGAACCTTAACGTAATCGCGACGCGCAAAATTATGTGAACCGGGTCACATTCCGCGACATGCGGCTTCGAAGATGTGACCCCGAACTCAGCCGCAAAGCCGCAGAAACCCTAAACTTTATGTTCATGGCCCTTGGCGCGCCAGCGGTGCTGGTGCACTGCCGCAATAGCCATCGGCCGCCGTCATGGACGAAGCAAAGTTTATGCGAAGGATTCTGCTTGCATTTCTGGCTCTCGCGATCGCTATCGCCTCCGGTGCCGCCTACAGTGCGAGCGTAGCCGATGCGTCACAGAAAGCCGAGCACGAGCGGGCGGTCGAACTCGCGCGAAACGGCGCCCTCGAAGAAGCCCTCTCCATGCTTGCCGAACTTCGTGCCAGGGCGCCGGAGGACGCTTCGTTGCTGCATGACGAAACTGTCATCCTCAACTGGGCCGGTTTCGACGACCGCGCACTTGCCAACGCCAAATCGATCGACGTCGATACGGCGCCCGACTATGTCCTCGAAACGGTCGGCAAAGCGGCTCGCAACACCGGTCGTTATGACGAGGCCATCCGCTGGTATGGAGCGCTCTTCCGCCGAGCTCCGGACAACCTGGATGCGCGACTGGGTCTCGCATTCAGTCACGCTGACGCCGGCAATTCGGAGGAAGCTCACCGTTTGCTTGTGCTTCCTCCGGGACAAGATCACTCCCGGGTTCAGATGGACCTGGCAGAGGCTTATATGCACGAACGTGCAGGACGCCCTATCGATGCACTGGATCGCTATCAACGCATACTCGAATACGAGCCCGGGAATACGGCGGCGCTCCGCGGCATGGCACTGGTCTTGCGCGACCAGCTACTGCCAAGCGAAGCCCTGGCGCTGGCGGAAGAGCATCCGGGTATCCTCGACAAGAGCGAGATCGAACAGCTGGAGGCCGACGTCGCCGCCATGGCGATCCGGGAAGGTGCCGAGGTACAGCAACCCGCATCCCGCGCCTACGAAACCACCGACGACGCGCTGGCGCAAATCGATGCCTTGCTGGCCGACCCGGCTATACGGCCCGACGTAAGGCGCCGACTCGAATACGACCGCATCGTGGCGCTGACCGATCGCGGCCGGACGGCCGAGGCCATTGCGGCTTTTGAAACGCTCGACGGTACGCCATCCACGCTGCCGATCTACCTGCTGGCGAGTGCCGCCAATGCGTATCTCGGCGAGCGTCGACCCACGGATGCACGCAGGCTCGTAGAACACGCGATCGAGCGAGCGCCGGACAACATGGAACTCCGGTTTCAGCTGTTTTGGGTCTATTCGGAGCTGCAACAGCATGCAGACGCGCAGGCGCTGGCAGACAGCCTGCTAGCCGAGATCGAGGCTCACCCCGCCCGCGATCCGGAGAAAGCAGGCCAAGGATCATCCGCACACTTGCGCGCGGCTATTCTCGTCGGCCTCTCTCGCGCTTATGCGGATCAGCTCAGCGACGCACAGCAGCATTTCGAATCGATGCTCTACGAGATGCCGCACAACACCGACGTTCGCCAGGAGCTCGCGAGCCTCTACCGCTGGCGAGGCTGGACCGACCAGTCCCTCCATGAATACCGCCAGGTGCTGGCCGTCGACCCGGACTTTTTGCCCGCCCGTATCGGCGCGGCTCATGCGCTTCTGGATGCGCGTGAATATGACGACGTCGAACGCGAACTCGCCGATCTCGAAGCCAGCCATGGCGGCGACCCCGCGGTGCGCAGCCTCGCGCGTCGCTGGCAGCTTCACAACCTGTCCGAGGCCAGGATAGACGCACGCTTTGGCAAGAGCAGCGGCACGACGTTCGGCGAGGATCAGTACGACGTCGAAGCACGCTGGTATTCGCGTCCGCTCGAAAACCGGTACCGGCTGCTCGTCCTCACTCACGACGCTTATGCGGAGTTTCCCGAGGGAAACACCCACAGACGCCGAGCCGGCCTCGGGGTCGAATACCGTTATGGGCGCTGGCAAGCGGATGCGGCGCTGACGGCTGACCGCAGTGGGGGAGATGCCGGTATCAGCGTGGGTGCCGATTATCGCTACAGCGATTACCTGCAGCTGGCAGGACGTCTCGAAACGGACAGCATGGCCACGCCGCTTCGCGGGTACCGGGCCGGCGTGACCAGCCGGCTTGCCAGCGCCAGCGCCCGCTACGCGCCCGACGAATCCACGTCACTGGGCGTTACCGGGTCTGCACAGGAACTCTCGGATGGCAATGCGGTGCAGAGCCTGTTCGTTCACGGGGCCACCCGCATCGTCAACGCGCCTCGCTACAAGGTCTTCGTGCTCGCCGACCTCTACACCTCGGCACGTGACCGCGAGGACGTCGCGTACTTCAGCCCGCGACACGACTTCAGCTGGTCGGGTGGCATGAGGGCCAGCTGGATGACCTGGCGACGCTATGACCTGGACGTTTCCCAGACACTGAGGATCGAAGCGGGCCAGTACAACCAGGCAAGCTTTTCCCCGGGCACCATATGGGCGATGGAATACGGCATCAGCCTTTCCATCGGGCACCGCTGGTACTCCAACCTCGGCATACGCCGGCAGCGTGCCCATTACGACGGCGCCCCGGAACACGCCACCTTCTTCGTTGCCGGCATCGAGGGACGACTCTGATGCGCTGGCTTCCATACCTTCTGCTGCTGGCACTCGCGATGCCGGTGCCGGCGCTCGGCCTGGAATACGATGTAATCGCCTACCACGACGTACGGGACGACGTCGCCGGCGAATACGACGCCGACCGCTACGCGATCTCGACCGAGCACTTGATCGCACACTTCCGCTGGCTGCGGCATTCGGGATTCACGCCCGTCAGCGTTGACACGATTCTGGACGCAGAGGCAGGCCTAACAACACTGCCCGAAAAGCCCGTGCTCCTTACCTTCGACGACGGCCTGCGGAGCTTCTACACGCGCGTGTTCCCGCTGCTGAAGCTTTTTGACTACCCGGCCGTGGTCAGCGTCGTTTCCAGCTGGATCGAAACGGACGGCGAGGTGGACTATGGCGGATGGGCCCGCGACCGTAACGATTTCCTCACGTGGGACCAGCTTCGGGAACTGCAGGACTCCGGGCTGGTTGACATCGCCTCGCATACGCATGCGTTGCACGAAGGGATTCCGGGTAACCCCCAGGGCAATCTGCAGCCGGCTGGCGTGACCCGCCGCTTCGCGGACGGGCGCTACGAGGATGAAGCCGCGTATCGTGGACGGGTCGCCGCAGACCTGGCCACGAGTATCGCGACGATTACCCGCGAAACGGGACGCGCACCGAGAGTCATCACCTGGCCCTACGGTGCCTTCAATGAGGCGATTTCGGAGATCGCCGAGTTGCTCGGCATGCGGCTCAGCCTGACTCTGGAGCCCGATGACAGCCGCAACGGCAAGCTCCTGCATCGCGGCCGACTGCTCATCGTCGGCAACCCGTCGCTTGCTGACCTGAGTGCCGAACTGCTGCTCCCGGGACGAGTCCCGGTCCTGCGCGTTGCACAAGTTGATCTCGACTATGTTTACGATCCGAGTCCGTCCCAGCAGGAAGCCAATCTGGGCCGTCTGCTGGATCGCATCAAGGAACTCGACATCAGTCACGTGTTCCTGCAGGCCTTTGCCGATCCGGATGGTGACGGCGGCGCCGATGCGCTCTACTTTCCTAACCGGCATCTGCCGGTTCGTGCCGACCTCTTCAACCGGGTGGCATGGCAGCTGAAGACTCGCGCCGACGTCAGGGTTTATGCGTGGATGCCGATGCTGAGTTTCAAGGGCGGGCCATTCGCGCCCGACTGGTATGTCGCCGCAGAGAATGGCGCGTCATCTGCCGATGAATCGGTGCCCGCACCACGGCTGTCACCGTTTCATGGCGACGCGGTACGCCACATCGCCGAGTTGTACGAAGATCTTGCCCGGCTCAGCAAATTCGACGGTATCCTGTTCCACGACGACGGCAGGCTGAGAGCGACGGAAGACGTCAGTAACTCGGCAGCCGCCGTGTACCGTGACACACTCGGTTTCGTTCCGAGCCAGGCACAGCTGGCAAGCGACCCGGACCTCCGGCAACGATTTGCTGCGCTCAAGACCCGCTCGTTGATCGACCTGAGTCACCTGCTGACCGAGAGGGTCCGCAAACAGTTACCCCATATCCGAACGGCCCGAAACCTGTTTGCAAGCGCTCTCCTGGATCCCTCCGCGGCGGAGTATCTGGCTCAGGATTTTGACGCTTTTCGAACTGCTTACGACCATGTGGCGTTGCTGGCAATGCCAGGTCTCGAAGGCGCCGATGATCAGGAGCGCTTCTTGCGGACGCTGGTCGACGCGGTCGCGGCCCATGAAGGCGGTCTCGATCAGACAATCTTCGAGCTACAAACGGTCGACTGGAGCGACGGCGCACGAATCACCGGGCACGAGCTTCTGCAAACGATGCGCTGGCTGCAATCGCTGGGTGTTCGTCATATCGGCTACTACCCTGACGACTTCATCCGCGGCCATCCGGAACTGGAGGCGCTTCGACAGGGTATTTCGCTGGCGGACCGCTTCCCCGAGGCCGCGCAATGACCTTCGAAAGCATCATCCTTGCTCTGTTCGACTTTGCGTTCTACTACCCGTTGTTCATGGCCTACGTCTGGGTAACCGGCGCGGTTTTCTATTTCTTTTACCGCGAGCGTGTTGAAAAGCGGCCCTTTTATGATCCGCCCGAACTCCCAGAGAGCCTGGGCGTCACGTTCATCGTGCCTTGTCACAACGAGGGGGAAAATGTCCGGGATACGATTATCGCCCTGCTCGAGCAGGACTACCCTGAGTTCGAGGTAATCGCGATCAACGATGCGAGCACGGATAGAACCGGCGAAATACTCGAAGAAATGGCCGAGTCGAGCGAGCGACTGCGCATCATCCATTTCGAAACCAACCAGGGCAAGGCTCTCGGTCTGCGCGCCGGCGCACTGGCGGCGAACAACGAAATCCTCGTCTGTATAGACGGCGATGCGATCCTCGAAGGCCACGCAACGCGCTGGCTGGCCTGGCACTTCTCACAGGGGCCACGTGTTGGCGCAGTTACCGGTAATCCCCGTGTGCGAAATGGCACGACGTTACTCGGCAAGATCCAGGTCGGCGAGTTCTCGTCGATCATCGGATTGATCAAACGCGCACAGCGCATTTACGGGAGGGTCTTCACGGTCTCGGGAGTCGTTGCCGCGTTCCGGCGCTCGGCATTGCACAGTGTCGGCTACTGGAGCCTCGATATGGTCACCGAGGACATCGACATCAGTTGGAAATTGCAGCTCAATCACTGGGACGTGCGTTACGAGCCGAATGCGCTATGCTATATCCTGATGCCGGAGACCTTGAAGGGACTCTGGCGGCAGCGACTCCGTTGGGCACAAGGCGGCATCGAAGTCCTCGTCAGGCACTTTCGCACGCTATTGAGCTGGCGCAGTCGCCGAATGTGGCTGGTGAGCGTCGAACTCATCGTCAGCACATTCTGGGCCTATGTCATGGCCTTCGTCTTTTGCGTCTGGCTCAGTGGCCAATTCTTCACGCTGCCGCCGCCGCTCGCTGTTACCGCCGTGCTACCGGGATGGGCCGGCACCATCCTCGGCTTCACCTGCCTGTGCCAGTTCGCGATCAGCCTGATAATCGACGGCCGCTACGAGCCCCGAACGCTGGGCCGCTATTACTATTGGATGATCTGGTATCCGATGATCTACTGGGCAATTCACGCGGCCGCCAGTGTGGCCGCGGTGCCGAAAGCAATTTACAAGCGTCGCGGCAGCCGCGCGATCTGGGTGAGTCCGGACCGGGGCGTGCGGCCGGAGATGGGAGACTGAGATGGCATCGGCGCCGGAGAGCCTGCACATCAACGTCCCCGAACTGCTGTCGCGGCGACGCCGGCTGAGCGATGCCTTCGTCACCGGCCTGATGTGGCTCGTCTATACCTACCTGTGGGCTCCGCTTGTGAGCCTCATCGCCTGGCTGCTCGGCTTCGAGTTCGCCTACGACGTCATGATCCGTTCGGGCGGCCTACAGGGTCTGAGACAAGTGCTGGCCTGGTACGGACTGATGCTCGGCTGCATCGTCATCGTAGTGACCTGCTGGTCGCTCGTAAACCGCCTGCGTTTTTCCGGCCGGGAGCGCCGCAAGGGGGCGTCGACCGTCGACGATCACGCGCTCGCCAGCGCCTTCGGTGTCGAATTAAGCGCGCTCAAGGAACTGCGGAATTCCCGCGTCGCCCGCCTGTCGCTGGATGCCGACGGCAGCATCCAGCATATAAAACCGACAGAAATACATCATCGCCGTATCCACAGCGACGAGTCGCAACTCAAGAAGCCGATTAAGATTGCCGGATAAAGCCAGTGAGCATCCACCGGCCAACAGACCGCAAAAATGTAGCCGAGACCCAGCGTCGCAACCGCAATCGCCGCGCCTCGGCTCCAGTGGCACAATCTGGATAACAGAGTACGCATCGTGGTCCTTCATACAATTGACCACGTCCGTGTGTGTAAACAAGGCGCTTACGCGCCCATCAGACTTGCCTGTCCTTCTAGATCCTGCAGATCGAGGCAACGGTAACGACCCGTCGCACTCGTTGCGTATTCCTCGATATTCTCGATCAATTCCTCGGCGCTGGCAAATCGCTCGTCGCGATTCGCGATCAGCGTATTGTCAACGATCGGCTGATAGTGGCGCAATACCGCGCCCATGCTCGGTGCTGGATTATCACGTGCCAGGCGGAGTTCCTCGAACGTCCGACCGGCAAACGGCACTCTGCCCGTGAAAATGCGGAACCAAAGTGCGCCAAAACTGTATATGTCACTCCGCTCATCCAGCGGCTCTCCCCGTGCCTGCTCCGGGCTCATGAAATACGGTGAACCGAGTGAAAAAACCTGCCTTTCCTGGTGTCGGGCCAGGAGTATGCGTTTGCTGATTCCGAAATCGATCAGCGCCGGCGAACCGTCTTCGCGGATTAGCACGTTGTTCGGCTTGAGATCGAGGTGCAAGAATCCGGCGTTGTGGATTGCGCGCAACCCTTTCGCTACCGCCAGCAAGTAATCCACGCGACTTATCTTGCGGCCGTTTGCCCGCACGTACTGACTGAGGGAGCCATTCGGAAAATATTCGAGGGCCATATAGGCCATATTCTCGATCTCACCGTATTCGTAGGCGTGCGCAATGTACTCGCCACCAACCTTGCGCAAAATCTCGTATTCCTGCCGAACTGAAAGCTGATGATAATTACCGTAGGTGACGGGCCGGGAATTGCAGACCTTGAGCGCAACATCCGTGTTCAGCTGTTTGCTGTGGGCGCGGTATACCGTTGTCGAGTAGGTCGCCGCGAGCGGGTAATGGATATCATAGCCCGGAATCGTTGGCGCACCATCCGTCGACAGCGCGCCGGCTTCGGTTGCCCTCTCCGCGATGTCATCGAAAATCGCCTGGAACATCCCGGGTGTCGCGTGGCTCGTCTGCAGGCAATAGGCTTGACCCAGCTTGGTCGTCTTCGCCTTTTCCAGATCCTGCGCATTGTCACAAATCAAGACGACCTCGGGGCGAGACTTGAGAGCAAGTATTCGCATGATGAAAATGCAGGTCTGTATCTCCGAAAAGCTCTGAAATCCCGTCCTGACGACGATCAGCTGATAACGCTCGAGCTCGGCCCGGTCGAGATACATTGGCGCATTGGCCAATCGGGCGCTTTCAACGCACATTTTGGGCCACCGCATCGTTACGATGCAGCCCACCCATTCTCTGAAATGGGCGTCGTCCGCGATAATCAAAGTGGATCGCTTCATGCCTTCCTGGCTTCCTGGTTCGTGGTCGTTATTGTGGAGGGCGGCCGTCCTGCCGCAACTATCCTTACTGCAATGATGTGCAAGACGCGTGCCAAACATTCGAGCCATGCCCGAGAATGGCGCTATCACTGGATATCCGGTGGCACGTGGCAGCTGCCAACCGTGGGACATTTCGAGTCGATTTTCCATGTGTAAAGTTAGCCGACCTGAGCGTCAACTTATTGTTAGCTAGAGCCTTATCTTGTTAAATCGAGGACGATTCGGGGGCATACGTAACCCGGGTGACGCGGTTTTCCGCGCCAGGAAGCATGTAAATTGACAAGCAATCCGACACTCGCAGGACAATGCCGCTTTCCTCACCCGTGAGCGTGGCGGCCGTTCACGGCCGACGGGAATGGGGCTTCGGTTCTTGCGAGCATGCGCGGTTTGTCCCCCCGTACTGTACATAATGCTCGCGCGGGTGACGGACGCGGTGAGCTTGTTCCGCCATTTTCCAGTTCATTGAGGAACCTTCTGCCGACCTTGCGAGATCAGTCAATCGGTGGAAGCGCCTTGAGATAGGCGGCGATGGCCGCCCTGTCCTCATCACTCAGCCTTGCGGTGTTTTCCTGGACGGCGACCATCGAGCCGCCGACCGTATCGAACTCCGGCGTGAAGCCGCTCTCCAGGTAATACGCGATATCGGCAGCCGACCACCCGGAAATGTTCTCGCCACCGGGCGTGATATTCGGCACACGCCCCTTGCCTTCAGGGTTCGGTGCGCCGGCAAGCCAGCGCTCACGCACGAGTCCACCGAAACGGTCACGCGGCGTATGACACTCGCCGCAATGCCCGGCGCCTTCCACGAGCAGTCGGCCGCGCTCCGCAAGCGTCGCGGACGCCGGCAGTGTGAGCGGCTCGGTATCGAGATAACGGCGCTTCCACAGGCCGATGCCGCGGCGTATCGACCAGGGAAAGCCGAGGCTGTGACCCTCGACACGGCCCGCTACCGGCGGCAGCGTATCGAGAAACGCCTTCAGGTCCAGCACATCCTCCGCCGGCATCCGCGCGTACGAAGTATACGGAAACGAGGGATAGTAATGCCGGCCGTCGGGCGAGACTCCGCGCTGCATCGCGTTGACGAAATCCACCGGTGTCCAGGCCCCGATGCCGTGAACGGGATGGCTGGAAATGTTCGGCACACGGAACACGCCGTACGGGGTATCGAGTTCCTGCCCGCCGCCGAGCAGTAGCTTGTCTTCGCCCTTTGCGCGCTTTCCGTCGACCGGACTCGCGTGGCACGACGCGCAGCCGCCGGCCCAGAATAGCCGCTCGCCTGCCGCTATATCGGGTTCGTGATATGGCAGGTCCGTTGCCGTAACCGACTGCGGACGCGTGAGCCACCAGGTCGGCACAATGGCGACGGCAACGAGGGCGATAAGCGCCCGCGCATAACGGTTGCCCGGCAAGAGATCCTCAACCGCGCCGCAGGACGCCTACTCGTCTTCGATACGGTAGTCGTCGTGGCAGCCCTTGCAGGCGTTGAATATCTCACCGGCCACCGGCTTCGTTTCATCCAGGGTCTGCGGGTTTGCGGCAATGGCTGCATCGACGGCGTCGGCCCAGGCTTTCAGCGCATCTTCGAAACCGGCGCGGTCTTCCCAGATGGCGGGCGCTGCCTCGGTGTCCTGACCCGTGTCGCTGCCCGGCGGGAAGAGATCGCCGAACTGCGCGGATGCTTCATCGAAGGTCTCGAAGGAGGCCTTGACGATAGCGGCATCGAACTCTCGTTCGCCTTTCAACATCTGGCCTATCGGCTTTGCGGCATCACCGACGGCTTCCATCAACTCGTGGCGCTCGTGGATGGGGTCGTCGCCGGCGAAAAGCGGTGATGAAAATGCGAGGGTGGCGGCTACGAGAAGGCTACGCGAATTCAGTTGCAACATGGTTGTGGCTCTCTCCGGCTGATTGGCGGGATTGGACGGAAGCATTCTGTAAGGTACCTGAGAAAATCGGCAAATCAATAGCTTCATGCCGCGGCAGGATCGGCACGTCAGACGGGCTGGCAGCGGCGGCAGAGGAACAGGTTACGCCCGCCGACCGTCTGCCGATCGATTTCGTCGCCGCAAACATGGCACGGCCGCCCTTCGCGGCCGAATACATGAAAACGCCGTTGCTCGAATGAACAGCCGCTCGATTTCAGTGGTCTCTCCAACGACGGCGGGAGGGTCACGCCACCCGTGCGATAGGACCGCCGCGCCAGGCGGATGGATTCATTCGCGAGATTCTCGAGTTCAAACGCGTCCAGGTCTGCGGGGCGCCGGGCGGGATGAATGCGGGCGACGAACAGTACCTCGGAACGGAGATAGTTGCCGATACCGGCCAGGAAGCCCTGGTCGAGGAACAGCGATCCGGTCCGTCGCCGCTCGAATTCTGGGCGCGACAGCCGTTCGAGCAGTTGAGACCCTGTCAGCGCCCGGTCCATTACATCGGGCCCGAGCCGTGACAGGAACGGGTGCCGGTTGAGCTGGCTGTCAGTGAGGACCTCGATATCGGACGCGCTGTAGAGCAGTGCGCTGTGCGTCGCCGTATGTAATTCCACGCGCAGCTGGCGCTGCGTGCGGGGCATGCGCGGCCGCTTCATTACGTACCAGCGGCCGTAGAGTTGGTTGTGGCTGTAGAGCGTCAGCCCATTATCGAAGCGCGTCAGCATTGCCTTGCCGCGTGTATCCACGGCCATGACGGTCTTGCCGGCAAGACGCCCGCCGGCGCGTTCGAGACCCGGCAGATGCACGCTCGCCGCCTCCACGACGCGGCCAAGGAGCACGCGCGAAACGCGGTCCGCGGCGCGCCGGATTTCGGGGCCTTCCGGCATCCTGCCGGACGCCTAGAGAGCCAGTGCGCCCTCGATACTCGCCACCAGCGCGTCGTCGTAGGGATTCGTGCGCGGACTGAATTCGGCGATGAGCCGGCCGTCTCTGCCAATCAGGTACTTGTGGAAATTCCATGTCGGATAAGTGCCCGCGGCAGCGGCAAGCTGGTCGAAGAAAGGATGTGCCCCACCCTTCTTGACGGTCACCTTCTCGAACATCGGGAACCTGACGCCGTAGGTCAGCCGGCAGAATTCCTGGATCTCTTCCTCGGTTCCGGGTTCCTGTCCGAAAAAATCATTGGAAGGAAAACCGAGCACGACCAGTCCCTGGTCTCCGTATTCATCGTACAGTTTCTCCAGCCCTTCGTACTGCGGAGTGTTGCCGCACTTGGAAGCGGTATTGACGACGAGCACGACCTTGCCGCCGTAAGCCGATTCCAGGTTCACGACTTCCTCCGTTGCGAGGCGCCTGAAATCCTGATCGAGCAACGAGCCGTCGGAAGACAGTGCGGCCGTCGCCGCCATCAGCATCAGTAATCCAGCAATCGTGCGCATCGAGATCTCCATTCCTAACGTGTCGCGAGAATGCCTGTCGTCGCCGAGCACATCCAGTGGTTTACTGTAACAACTCGTATCTGCTTTCAGCCGGTCGCTTGCCGGCCCTGCTTCCCGGCGCCGATCAGGCCCAGCCGCCCGAGCAACTCGGGGATGCGGGATTTCAGTCGAAAATAGCCTCGTGTGGCATATGGCCACGTGCATTCGTCATAGCTCCGCCGCACCTCAGTCAATTCGACGCCATGCGCGGATAGCTCTTGACGCGCCCGAGCAATCTGCTCAGCTACAGGCCCTACGGGCGCGTACGCGGTCACAATGGCATCGAGCCCGCAGGAGCGGCTCCACGCCACGAGCGCAGTGTGCCAGTTCTCTCCGCTGACGCTCTGCGCAGGAATTCCGAAATGGGTCGCGACGCGCTCCGTACCGTCTGCCACCGCTCGCATGGCAAAGTCTCGGGCCGGCGTCCCGACGGGAAGCGGTGACCGGGAAGAAGTCGATGTCGCGCCCATAACGGCAACGGGCACGCGACCGGGCTCGAGGGTCTCGAGCGAGCAATCGTCTTCGGTGACTAGCAATCCGAAACGCGAGCCGGGGGGGAGGGTCTGCGCACCCGGCAGCGGCCGAAGTGAGTGCACCTGGGTTTCCGTAAGGGGCGGCGCACTGCGCGCGAGTCGCCCTCCTGGACGGAACCGGCCGCCCGTGTGACTGACGATATTGGTTGCCCGCGCCAGGTACGTCTTGCCTCGGGTATGCAGCCCGCAAACC
>JBFFEB010000012.1:0-65952 GCA_041559075.1 Woeseiaceae bacterium
CGTGGTTTTATTGTCCGGCACGGTGGATTCTGCCGTGCTGATGATGTTGCCGGGTCCGGGCGTTGTCAAACGGGGCATCGGGAACAGAGGTGGAACGCGCCAATGCCGGGCCGGAGGCTCCGGGGCAAACCGCGACGCCGACAGCCGGCCGCGAGACTTGACAGAATATCTCGAGGTACTGCCGTTTCGTTGACAGTTTTCCCGGCCTCATGCGACGATGTCCGTTCGATTGACAAAGGCACACTTGGCGAAAGTCAGGGTCGCAAAGCTTCCGGTCTACGGGCAGAACCTAGGACAGCGGGGCCGCCAACACGAGTTCTGATTCGCTTCGACGATTCTCGCCGTCTGGCTTTCCCGATCCGCTCCAGTCGTGTCTTTGGCATGCGAGCTTTCCTTGCCGGAGATAGCTATGACTGCAGCGAGACTTCGCAAAACCGGGCGCTTCGTGCGCCCGGCGAACGGCGGAAGCACCGAATACACGATCAGCAGCGTGCGCGAACTGATGCGGCTGGTGACCCCCGACGCACGCGCACCGACGCCGATCCGGCCTGCAGGCGCGCGAAGCGCATCGACAGGCTGCAACACGACACCGGCGGGCACGATCATCAGCATCAACCCACTCGATAACATCCTCAACATCGATACGTTCAATAACACTGTGACTGCGCAGGCGGGCGTGCGGATCTATCGTCTCGTGGAGGCTCTCGCGGAACATGGCCTCGAACTCGTGGGCGCACACGATCTCGCCGGACGGACGCTGGGCGGTGCAATTGCGGCGCCGAGCATGGGGCCGGGCATCGGCAAGCGTTCCGCGTGCCTGGCCAGCCGGGTGTTGAGCGCGAAACTCGTCACGCCGGCCGGGAAACTGATGAAAGTGAACGCCGCACAGCAGAACCTGCTGGGCGCGGTCCGTTCGAGTTACGGATTGCTCGGCATAATCGTCGAGGCGACGCTCAGGGTGCAGCCGATATCCAATTTCACGGTCAGTCATCGCAAGATAACGATCGACGATTTCTGCCGCGTCGTCGATACGCTGTCGAACAACGAGGTCGGCTTCAAATTCTACCTGTTGCCTTACCGCGATCGCGTCTATCTCGACTTGCGGCGCTACTCGGATTCGGCCGGCCACGCCTACAGAACACCATGGAAAATAAAAGACTGGGGAGAGACCACGGTCCTGCCCGGCCTGTTCAAGTCGTTCAACCGACTGCTGCCGCTGCATTCGGTGCGGTACCAGGTGATCGACACGGTGAGCGAAGCAACGCAGGGTATCGTGAACGGTCGCTTCGTAACCACAGGTAACAACACGCTTGCCGGATCGTCCGGCCGCAACTTCAGCCGCACACGTAATCTGCTGTACACGACCTGGTGCTTTCCGGCCACCGACTTCTCGGTGGTCGCCCGCGCATACCGACAGTTCTGCAGGCAGAGCTACGAGAAATCGCGCTACCGCTGTGACATGCCGGCTGTCGGCTATTACATATACCAGGACCGGTCCGCCCTGCTCTCGCCATCATTCGATGAACCGATGATCGCGCTGCAAACATCGTCGACCCAGACGAACGGGTGGGAAGATTTCGTGATCGACCTGGCCGACTTTGCCGAACATTGGGCCGGCGTACCGGTATTCAGCCAGACCCGCTCCCTGCGCGCGGACTATGCCCGTCAGATCTACGGCGCCCGGCTCGACTTCTTCCGCAAGGTCCGGCGGCAGTTCGACCCGGAGGACCGGTTCCTGACGCCCTTCATGGCCCAGTATTTCCAGTAGCGTCGGCAGCCGCTTACGCAAAACCACGGCAAATCCCGGGCCGGGAGGCCGGGCCTGTCGCTCCGCAATTACCTAACTCGCTGTATTAGCTGGGTTTCTTGCCTGAGACATCTCGTTACATCTACTTACTGGACTTTATATATCGAATTAATATAATACATCGTCCCGATATATGGGCGACGCGGGTCGCCGGAATGAAGCGTAATGGATGTCAAGACCGTCTGCCTCGGCATGCTGACCGATGGCGAAGCCTCGGGCTACGACCTGAAGAAGGAATTCGAATCATCGTTCGGCCATTTTTTCGCCGCCGGCTACGGCTCCATCTATCCCGCGCTCGGCGCCCTGGCCCGTGACGGCATGGTCGAGTGCCGGTGCGTTCCACAGGAAGGCAAGCCGGACCGCAAGGTCTACAAAATCACGGAGTCGGGTCGCCGGCACCTGCTCGAGGCGCTCGAGAACCCCTGCCCGTCACACAAGGTGCGGTCCGAGTTCCTCGCCACGATGTGTTTTGCCCACCTGATGACTCGCGAACAAGTTGAAACCGTGCTCGACAATCGCGTCAGGGAAATGACGAGCTACCTCGAACTCTTTAACGAATTCGAAATGGCCTGCATGGAAGACTGGCCGCCCGGAGCGCGATTCGTCCTCGGTTTCGGCAAGACGATGATGCGGACCATGCGGGAGTACGTCGAAGAGAACCGAGACATGCTCTTCGACGATGCGGACGATGGGCGGGAGTCCGCCGTCGGCTGATGCCGCGACACTCATGCCATTACCAAAAAGGTTTTAAGAACATGGAATTGGGCAAATTGAAGCAGTTTCGTTCCTGGATGATATCGGCCGGCATCGCCGTGCTGGTCAGCGTGTGGCTGGCCTCTGGGCAGATCGGTAGCGGCGCGCCGGAAGACGATCAGGCACCGGCAAGCGTGATTGTCGGACCGGCCGCGCCGCAGCAGTCGAGCGTTCGCGTTCGCACCCAGTCCGCCGAGGCGATCATGCGCACCATTGTTGTCAATGGCGAGACCGCGCCCGCGCGTGTCGTCGATATCGCGGCGGAAACCGACGGCCGCGTCGAGTACGTGGGCGTCGATCGCGGCACGAACGTCGATCGCAACGCCGTTATCGTGCGGCTGGACGAACGCGACCGCAGAGCGCGATTGGCTCAGGCGGAAGCGACCGTGCGGCAACGCGAAGTGGAGTACCAGGGGCGACTGAAACTGAAAGGTGAAAGCTACGTTTCCGAGGCGCAGCTACAGGAGGCCGTCGCGCAGCTGGAGGCCGCGAAAGCGGAACTCAAGCGAGCTCAGCTCGACCTGGATTACATGACGATTCGCTCGCCGTTCGCCGGTGCGCTGCAGGAACGCCACGTCGAGGTGGGCGACTTCGTCAAGGCCGGCGACCCCGTCGCGCGCTTCGTGGACAACCGCAAGATCATCGTGACGGCGAACGTCTCGGAGTTCGATGCTGGCTACGTCCAAACCGGGCAAGCGGCGCAGGCCCGGCTTGCCACCGGAGAAACCGTCCACGGCACCATCCGTTACGTCGCCCCGGTCGCCGACGAATCCACCAGGACGTATACCGTGGAGCTGGAAGTGGACAATGGCACCCGCAGTCTGCGCGCGGGTGGCACCGCCGAGCTGCAGGTCCCTGCGGAGCGCGTCCTGGCGCACCGGATTTCGCCATCGCTGCTGACGCTCGATGATGCCGGCAACATCGGGGTGAAGATTGTCAACGACGAGGGCGAAGTCGAATTCGTCGTTGCGGACGTTGCACTATCCACGAACGAGGGGGTCTGGATTGCAGGCCTGCCCGATCTGGCAACCATCATCACGGTAGGTCAGGGTTTCGTGGTGCCCGGAACGACAGTCGACGCGATTCCGGAGGGTGACATCGAAACCGCGGTCGCAATCAAGGCGGAACACGAGGACTAGCCGATGCAGATCATCGAGACCGCGATGTCGCGGTCGCGAACCGTACTGTTGTCGCTGGCGGTCGTCCTGATCGCCGGCGTGATCGCCTACCTGACGATACCCAAGGAGGCGGAACCGGACATCGAGATCCCGATGATCTATGTCCACATCACGCATGACGGTATTTCGCCGGAGGACGGTGAGCGGTTGCTGGTGCGGCCCATGGAACAAGAGCTTCGCGCCATCGAGGGTATCAAGGAGATGACGGCCAACGCCTATGAAGGCGGTGCCAACGTGCTCATCGAGTTCGACGCGGGCATCGACACGGACAAGGCACTGGCGGACGTTCGGGAAAAAGTCGACATGGCGAAAGCCAAGCTGCCGAGCGAGACCGACGAACCGACCGTCAACGAAGTCAAGATGTCCCGTTTCGATCCGATGCTGGTGCTCAACCTGGCCGGTGACGTTCCGGAACGCACGCTGATAACCATCGCAAAAGACCTCAAGGAGGAGATCGAGGGTCTCGCCGGCGTCCTCGAAGTGAACCTGGTCGGTGTTCGCGAAGAGTTAATGGAGGTCATCGTGGACCCCCTGGCGATGGAGAGCTACGGCCTCGACCAGGCGCAGATCATCAACTTCGTTACGCTCAACAATCGGCTCGTGGCGGCCGGCGCACTGCAGTCGGACGAGGGGCGCTTCCCTGTCAAGGTGCCGGGTGTGTTCGAAAGTCCGGACGACGTGCTCGGCATGCCCATCAAGGCGGTCGGTGACCGCATCGTTCACTTCCGGGATATCGCCGAAGTCCGCAGGACCTACAAGGACGCGGAGAGTTACGCCCGCCTCAATGGCAAGCCGGCGCTTGCTATCGAAGTCGTGCAGCGTGCACGCGCCAACGTCATCGAGACGATCGACGAAATCAATGCACTCGTGGCCGAAGAACAGGCTTACTGGCCGGCGGAGATCGAGGTCATCGCGTCGCGCGACAAATCGAAAGACGTGCAAGACATGCTGACCGAACTGCAGAACAGCGTACTTGCGGCCGTACTGCTCGTCTTCATCGTCATCATCGGCATCCTTGGCATCCGCACCGCGCTGCTGGTCGGTGTCGCGATCCCCGGCTCGTTCCTGATGGGCATACTGCTCATCGGTTCCTTCGGCGTCACGATCAACATGATGGTGCTATTCGCGCTGATCATGGCCGTGGGCATGCTTGTCGACGGCGCTATTGTCGTAACGGAGATGGCTGACCGGCGCATGGCCGAAGGCGAGAGCCGTTTCGATGCCTACTCGCGCGCCGCGATCCGCATGTCCTTGCCGATTATCGCGTCGACCTGCACGACGCTTGCAGCGTTCGTGCCGCTTGCGCTCTGGCCGGGCACCTCCGGCGAGTTCATGAAGTACCTGCCGATCACGCTCATCGCAGTACTCTCGGCATCGCTGATAATGGCGCTGATTTTCGTGCCGACGCTCGGCTCGATATTCGGCAGGACCGGCGCCACGACCGAGGAGGCGAAGCGCAATCTCGCGGCGGCAGAGACCGGTGACCTGAGCAGTGTGACCGGTCTCACCGGTACCTACATCAGGCTGTTGCGCAGGTCGCTCAAACGTCCGTGGCGCAATGTTGCGGCCGTCACCGGCTTGCTGCTCGCCGTTTATGCCGCGTTCTTTGCGCTTGGGCGCGGCGTCGAGTATTTTCCGGAGGTCGAAATGCCTTTCGGTATGGTCGATATCCGGGCGCGCGGTGACCTCTCCATCGACGAGATGGACCGACTCGTCCGCCAGGTCGAGAGCCGCCTCCTCGGTATGCCCGAGATCGAACACCTCTATGCAAAAGTCGGTGCCGGCGGCGATGATTCTGCGTCCGATCACATCGGCTCGCTGACGCTGAATTACGTCGACTGGGACAAGCGGCGCAAGGCTGATGAAATCCTCGCAGAAATTCGCAAGAACACGACTGACCTCGTCGGCATAGCGATAGAAACGCGCAAGCCCGATCCGGGTCCGCCTATTGGCAAACCGATCCATATCGAGGTCTCGTCACGCTTCCCCGAGCTACTGAACGACGCAGTGACCGACATCCGTGCGCTTATGGAAGATCACCGCGCTGTCATCAATATCGAGGACAGTCGCCCTCTCCCCGGTATCGAATGGCAGATCGACGTCGACCGCGCCGAAGCGGCCCGCTTCGGGGCCGACATCTCGCTCGTCGGCGCCATGGTTCAGCTCGTAACCAACGGCATCAAGATTGGCGAGTACCGCCCCGACGACAGCGACGACGAGATTGACATCCGCGTGCGCTATCCGGAACAGTACCGCAGTCTCTCCCAGATCGACGGCCTGCGCATTCCGACGGACGGCGGTCAGGTCCCCATCAGCACGTTTGTCGAGAGAAAGCCGGCGCAGAAGGTCAGCACGATTACGCGGATCGACCTGGAACGGACAATCAGTATCGACGCCGATGTCGACAGCAACTATCTCGTATCCGAAGTGGTCGCGGAACTACGAGAGTTGATGCCCAACCTCGAACTCGATCCACGCGTCAGCGCCGCATTCCGCGGCGGCACGGAAGACCAGGAAGAGGACATGGCATTCCTGGAGCGAGCGATGCTGATGGCGCTCGCGATCATGGCGATCATCCTGGTGACGCAGTTCAACAGTATCTACCAGGCGGGCCTGATACTCACCGCTGTGCTGTTTTCGACCGGCGGCGTACTCCTCGGCCATCTCGCCATGGACAAGCCGTTCGGCGTCATCATGTCCAGCGTCGGGGTCATTACCCTCGCGGGTATCGTGGTGAACAACAACATCGTGTTCATCGACACCTACAACGTACTCCGCAGGCGGGGCCTCGATGCCTACGATGCCGTATTGCGTACCTGCGCGATCCGCCTGCGGCCGGTATTGCTCACCACGGTGACGACCATCATCGGCCTGATGCCGATGGTGCTGGGTGTCAACATCAACCTGATCGGCCGGGACATCTCGGTTGGCGCGCCGAGTTCGCAGTGGTGGACACAACTTGCGTCTTCGGTCGCCGGGGGTCTGGCTTTTGCCACGATCCTCACCCTGCTGCTGACACCCAGCCTGCTCATGATCCAGGCCAACGCCTCTCGACGTATCGCCGCGCGCCGCGCGCGCGGCGGCGAAGGCTCGCCGGCCACCACGACAACCCCGTAAGGAACTCATCCGGAGTTGCATCCAAATCCGTAGCGCCGGCATCTAATGGGTAGGTCCCGGATGCCGCCAGCGAGCAGGCGGCCCGAACGCCGGAAAGCGGCAACTGGCTCTCTTTTCGTCGGCTTGGGTCGGGAATGGCGGCAGGAATCGGCACATATAGCTGTAAGTATTTGTTTTTATGTGGTTAGGGCTCAAAAAGAAATTCGCCATAAGGTGTTGCGTTATACCAATATAGTGTTATACTTCACTATAACACTGCAACTGAAAAGACGGCCACCCCAATGAATACCAGACACATCATCGTCGCCACGCTCATGATCTCCCTGACAGCCGCCCTGGCATCCGGCTGCGGAGTGGGCGAAGCAAGCGTCGCCTCGGACAGTGAGATCGATGCAGCTACGCCGATTCCTGTGGAAACGGCCACGCCGTCGCGTATCGATATCGTCGCGACCTATGAGGCAACGACCACCATTGCATCGGACGCGGATGCACCGGTCGTGGCGAAGGTCGGCGGCGAAGTCGTGAAGTTGCTGGTCGAGGAAGGTGATCGAGTCGTGGAAGGACAGGTGCTCGCCGAACTCGATGGTGAGCGGCTACGCCTCGAAATGTTGTCAGCAATGGCGAACCTGGAACAAGCCAGGGGCGAGTACGAGCGCTATACCGACCTGGCCGCACGCGGCCTGGTAAGCGAAGCGATGTTCGAGGGCCTGAAATACGACCTGGAAGCACTCGAGGCAACCTACAAGCTGGCGCGGCTGAATTTCGAGTACTCGAAGATCCGCGCACCGATCGACGGCATCGTTACCTCACGTTACGTCAAGCTCGGGCAGAGCATTGATGCTGACGGCGAGGCATTTCGCATCACCGACACCAGCGAACTGCTCGCTTACCTGCAGATACCGCAGGGCGAACTCGGCAAGTTCTCGGCCGGGCAAGCTGCAACACTGTTGGTGGACGCCATGCCGGATACGACGTACTCGGCAACCATTGCGCGGATCAGCCCGACCATCGACGTGCGCAACGGCACGTTCCGCGCTACGGCGTTCATCGAAAACGGCTCCGGCGAACTCGCACCGGGCATGTTCGCACGCTTCTCGATCGCATACGACCAGCATGCCGATGCACTGGTCATCCCCCGCGCCGCGATTGTCGAGGAGGACGACCAGACCTCCGTCTACGTGGTCGCCAACGGCACCGTCATCCGCCGGTTGGTCCAGGTCGGCATTGAATCCGGAAACCTCGTCGAGGTTGTCGGTGGTCTGGCCATTGACGAAGAAATCGTCGTCAATGGCCAGGCGAGCCTGCGCGACGGCAGCAAGGTGCTTGCGAGCAACTATTCCAGCGCGAGTTACGCAGGCTGACGCACCAAGCTTCGTGTCGCAAGCGGTGCGCAGAATAACCGCGCGGCATCTCGGGAGGATCCTATGAGCATTTTCCGTTCCGGACTGCCAGCTGTGCTCGCCGTCCTGTTCCTTGGCGCTTGCCAACCGGAGCAGGCGTCCAAGGCAGAAGACTCCGAGGAGGAAACACCGCCGGTCCCCGTGGAGACCAGCGTGCCGGTTCGTGGTGACGTGTACGCGATGTACACCGGCACCGCACCGATCGAAGCGTTCGCTGAAGCGGATGTCATCGCCAAGGTCGGCGGCGAGGTTCGAGAACTACTGGTTGAAGAAGGCGACGAGGTGAGTAAGGGCCAGATCCTCGCGCGCCTCGACGGAGAACGCCTGAGACTCGAGCTGAACGAATCAGAAGCGAAGCTTCGCAAGCTACAACGAGACTACGAGCGCAACGTCGACCTGCAGACCAAGGGACTGATCAGTGACGGCGACTTCGAGAAGATAAAGTACGAAATGGAAGCACTGGAAGCGGCGTTCAACCTGGCGACTCTCGAGCTCGACTACACGCAAATCCGCGCCCCAATTGACGGAGTGGTTGCTCGGCGCTTCGTAAAACTGGGCAACACGATCAACGAGGGAAACGCGTTATTCAAAGTCACGAGCCTCGAACCTCTCGTGGCCTACCTGCACGTGCCGGAGCGCGAATACAGGAACGTCGATCCCGGCCAGCCCGTCGGCATCGAGATCGACGCACTTGCCAACGAAACGATCGTCGCGGCCGTTAGCAGGGTAAGCCCCATCGTCGACCCGCAGACCGGGACCTTCAAGATCACGGTGGAAATCGTCGACGAGCAGAGGCGCATAAAGCCGGGGATGTTTGGCCGCATCGGGGTAATCTACGACGTTCACGAGGACGTGCTGCAGATACCGCGCAGCGCCATCATCGAGGATCAGGGCGCGGCCAGCGTATTCGTCGTCGAAGACGACCACGCTGTCAGAAGAGCGGTAGAGACGGGTTACAGCAACAAGGGCATGGTCGAGATCATCAATGGCCTGCGGGACGGCGAGCAGGTGATCACCGTCGGTCAGGCCAGCCTGAAGCCGGACTCGCGTGTAAACGTAATCAACCAGGCCGACAACGCACAGCGCGCGGCAGACGCGAGCGACGAAAGTGGCGCCGGACGGGAGTCGGACGATGCGGCGACTAATTGAGATAGCGACCGAACGCCGCGTTACTGTCGTCATGCTCATGGTCGCCGTGGGGCTGTTCGGGATGGTGGCTCTGTCGCGACTGAACCTGAACCTGCTGCCCGACGTTTCCTACCCGACGATCACGATTCGCACCGAACTTACAGGCGCGGCGCCTGTTGAAGTCGAGAACCTGATTACCAAGCCCATCGAGGAAGCCGTCGGCGTCATCCGTAACGTCAGGCTGGTTCGATCCGTCTCCCGCTCGGGACAGTCCGACGTAACGCTGGAGTTCCTTTGGGGAACCGACATGGACGTGGCTGGCGTCGAGGTCCGTGAGAAACTGGATCTGTTGTTCCTGCCGCTCGAGGCGAGCCGGCCGCTGTTGCTGCGCTTCGACCCTTCCTCCGAACCGATCATGCGGCTGGGCCTGCTTTACGAGGAGTCGACGGGTGCGGGGGACAGCGCGGAGGTGCGCCTGAAGGCGTTGCGTCGCCTTGCTGAAGATCGCATCAAGACCGACCTCGAAGCCGAAGAAGGCACCGCTGCCGTCAAGGTGAGCGGCGGACTCGAAGACGAAATCCAGATCCAGGTCGATCAGCAGAAGCTGTCGCAGCTCGGTATCGGCATCGAACAGGTCGCGGAACGCATCCGTGCCGAAAACGTCAATCTATCCGGCGGGAGGCTCGAGGAAGGCGACCAGCGGTTCCTGGTTCGCACGTTGAACGAATTCGAGTCGGTCGACGAGTTCAGGGACGCTATCGTGGCCTACGTTGCCGACCGTCCCGTCTACCTACGCGACATCGCCACAGTGGAACGCGGCTACAAGGAACGCGAAGCGATAACACGCGTCAGGGGACGCGAGTCTGTCGAACTGGCCATCTACAAGGAAGGTGACGCGAACACGGTGCAGGTCGCGAATCGCCTCCAGGGGCGCCTGCAACGCGTTCGCGAGTCATTGCCCGCGGACATGGAACTGGTCGAGATTTACAACCAGTCGCGGTTTATTTCTTCGGCCGTCGACAATGTAAAGAGCGCCGCGATCGTCGGCGGCATCTTCGCAATCATCGTCCTGTACGGTTTCCTGCGCGACGCACGCTCGACGACGATCGTCGGCATCGCGATCCCGATCTCCGTGATCGGGACGTTCCTCTTGATGTACAGCAATGGTGTATCGCTGAACATCATGTCTCTGGGCGGCATCGCGCTCGCGGTTGGCATGCTCGTCGACAACTCCATCGTCGTGCTGGAAAACATCGTGCGCAAGCGTGAACAGGGCCAGGCCATCGCCGAAGCGGCAACCAACGGTACCGCGGAAGTCGCATCCGCTGTCGTCGCTGCCACGCTGACGACGATTGCGGTCTTCTTCCCCATGGTCTTCATCTCCGGCATCGCGGGCCAGTTGTTCCGCGATCAGGCGCTGACCGTCACTTTCGCACTGCTGTTTTCGCTCATCGTAGCGCTTACCGTCATTCCGATGCTTTCTTCCCTCGGTGCCGGCAGCCGTTACGTCGATGAAAAGGAGAATGAAGCTCCCGGGCGCTTCACTCGCTTGGTAGCGTTGATGGTCCGGGCTTTCGGTTTCGTGTTCCTGGGCTTCAGGTGGTTTTTCTGGACCCTGCTGTGGCTGCCTACGCAGGTGTTCCAGAGACTTTACAATGCCATTGCCGCCGTCTATCCGGCGCTGCTTCGCTGGTCGCTACAACACCGCGCCGCCGTCCTCGTATCCGCTCTGCTGATATTCATTGGCAGCATGGGGCTCGTGCCACGCCTCGGCAGCGAACTCATTCCGCAGCTGTCGCAGGGCGAGTTCAACGTGGATCTGCGGTTGCCGCCCGGCTCCACGCTGGCGGAGACGGACCGCGCCATCCAGGCAGCGCAGCGCGCCACCGGGAACATCGATACGGTCACGCTCGACTATTCGGTCGCGGGAACCGGCAACCGGCTCGATGCGAATCCCGTGGACGCCGGTGACAACACCGGAACGCTGAGCGTTGCCCTGGTACCGGGCGCCGGGCGTGAGGCCGAGAGCGCGACGATGGATGTCATGCGCCAGGCGCTTGCCGTCGTTCCCGGCGTGCAGTACGAATTCTCCCGACCGTCGCTGTTGAGCTTTTCGAGCCCGCTGCAGATCGAGATCGCGGGCTACGACCTCGAACAGCTCGCGCTGGTGAGCCGTGCCGTCGTATCCCAGATGTCGAACGACGACCGATTCGCGGACATCCGTACAACCGTCGAAAACGGCAATCCCGAGATCCAGATCGTATTCGACCAGGAGCGTGCCGCGAAGCTCGGGCTGGCGGTGCGCGACATAGCGGACCGCGTCGTGGCGAGCGTGAGGGGTGAGGTTGCCACACGCTATACATGGCGGGACCGCAAGATCGATGTCCTCGTACGTAGCGTCGACACGCGCCAGTCCAGCATCGATGACATAAGGCGGTTGATCGTCAATCCGGACTCAGAAAGGCCCGTCACGCTCGAAGCCGTCGCGAAAGTCGAGATCGCCCGGGGCCCCGCAGAGATTCGGCGTGTCGCCCAGGAACGTGTCGCCATCATCACTGCAAACGTGGCATATGGCGATCTCGGCGCGGCTGCCGCCGCGGCCGGCAGGATAATCGACCGCATACCGATGCCGCCGGGCATCAATGCCATCGTGTCGGGGCAGAGCGAGGAGATGCAGGAATCGTTCACGTCCATGTAGTTCGCCCTGGCGCTGGCGGTCTTTCTCGTCTACCTGGTGATGGCATCACAGTTCGAGTCGCTGATTCACCCGTTCGTAATCCTGTTCACTATTCCGCTTGCGCTCGTCGGTGCGGTTCTCGCATTGTTCGTCACCGGCACGACGATCAATATCGTCGCATTCATTGGCGTCATCATGCTCGCGGGGATCGTCGTCAATAACGCCATCGTGCTCGTCGACCTCATCAACCAGTTGCGTGCGAGCGGCAGTGACCGTGTCGATGCGATCATGGAGGCAGGCACCGCCAGGCTGCGTCCGATTCTGATGACGTCGCTCACCACGGCACTCGGCCTGTTACCGATGGCACTCGGCTTCGGCGAAGGGTCGGAAGTCAGGACGCCGATGGCGATCACGGTGATCGGCGGCCTGCTGGTTTCGACACTCCTGACGCTCCTCGTGATACCGGTCGTCTACTCGCTGCTGGATCGCAAGCGCTGGCCAGCGCCCGCCCCGCTGGCTGCAGCGCAGAGTCACCCATGAAGCATACCGAGATTGCATTGCGGCGGCCTGTAACGACCGTCGTCGTCTTCGTCGCGCTGGCCCTGGTCGGGCTAATTGCGGCCCGGCTGCTGCCGCTCGAGAAGTTTCCCGACATCGAGTTCCCAGGAATCTTCATTCAGATCCCCTACGAAGGTTCGTCGCCGGAGGAAGTCGAGCGCCTCATCACGCGACCTGTCGAAGAGGCGCTTGCAACGCTGTCCGGGGTTGAGCGGATGTTTTCGACGTCCACGGAAAACGAAGCGCAGATCTTCCTGCAGTTCGACTGGGAACAAAACATGGGAGCGAAGGGTATCGAAGCACGTTCCAAGGTCGACGGCATCCGCCACCAACTGCCCGACGATATCCGCCGGGTCTTCGTGTTCACCGGTTCGCTCGGCGACCAGCCCGTGCTGCAGCTTCGCATTTCGAGCGAGCGCGACCTGTCCGACAGTTACGACCTGCTCGACCGCCTCCTGAAGCGTCGACTCGAGCGCATCGACGGAGTGTCTCGCGTCGAGCTGCACGGCGTCGACCCGCGCGAGATTCGTATCCTCCTCAATGCCGACCTGATCGCAGCCTACGGCATCGACGTAGCCGACCTCCGCGATCTCCTCACACGAAGTAACTTCGCCGTCAGCGCGGGCCGGCTGACCGCCGGCGACCAACGCCTGAGCGTGCGCCCTCGCGGCGAATTCGGATCGGTAGAAGACATACGCAATCTCGTCGTCTCGGTGGACGGCCTGCGGCTGGGCGATATCGCACAGGTCGAGCTGCGCACGCCCGAACGGAACTATGGCAGGCACCTCGACCGAGACTACGCGATCGGCGTTTCGATTAACAAGACGACGGGATCCAATCTCGTCGACGTCACCGACCGCGTAATTGCCGAGGTGGAATCGGTGGGCAGACTGCCGCAAATGAGGGGGATCAATATCTTCCCGCTGGACAACGCCGGAGACAGCGTGCGCAAATCGCTCTCCGACCTCCTGAACGCGGGCCTGCTCGGTGGCCTGCTCGCTATCATCGTGCTGTATCTCTTCCTGCGGCAGGTATCCACCACGCTTATCGTCATTTCTTCGGTGCCTTTTTCGCTGTTGATCACGCTGGGCGCGCTTTATTTTGCCGGGCTCTCACTGAATATCCTGTCGATGATGGGGCTGATGCTTGCCATCGGGATGCTCGTGGACAACGCGGTGGTGGTGACCGAGAGTATTTTCCGGCATCGCGCGATGGAAAAGGAAAAGCCCTTCAACGCGACGCTCAAAGGCGTTCGCGAGGTCGGGACGGCGGTGATCGCGGGCACGGCAACGACGATCATCGTCTTCGCACCGATTATCGTCGGCACCAAGAACGACATCATGGTGTTCCTCACGCATGTTGCCGTGACGATCATAGTCGCCCTGCTAGCCTCTTTACTGATCGCGCAGACGCTGGTCCCCATGCTCGCGGCACGAATCAGGCTGCCGAAGGCCCCGAAGAGCGGCGCGCTGATACCGCGACTGACGCGGGCTTACACACGGAGCCTTCGCTGGATCATCGCTCACCCATGGTGGGCGGGCCTCGGCATCGTGATGACCTGTGTCATCGGCGTCATGCCCCTGGTGCTGCAGCTGGTCAAGTTCGACATGTTCCCCCAGGACGTCGGGCGGCGGCTGTACATGCAGTATCACATCGAGGGCCGACATCCCGTGGGACGCGTCGAGGCCGCCGTCGACACGATAGAGCAGTACCTGTTCTCGCGACAGGAGGAGTTCAATATACGCTCCGTCTACAGCTACTACGATCAGGGCCAGGCGCAGTCCGCGCTGCTGTTGACCGAAGAGGAAGACGCGACGCTGTCGACAAAGGAGGTCATTAAGCGTATCGAAGCCGACATGCCGACGCTCGCCATCGGCAAGCCGTCCTTCCAGTTCGACCAGCAGGGCGGCGGCGAAGGATTCACCGTGCAGATTTCCGGCGATTCGACGGAGCTGCTGAACGAACTGGGATACGAGGTCGCGCGCGCGTTGTCGTCGATCGAGGGCCTCAAGGATGTGCGCTCCGACGCGGAGTCAGGCGAGAACGAGGTCCGCGTCTCGATCGACAGGGAAAGGGCCGCCCTCGTCGGTTTGACGGCTTCCGACATCGCCCAGACCATCGCCATTGCGATGCGCGGCCAAAACCTGCGGGAGTTTCGCGGGCAAACGGGCGAGATCGAGGTCCGACTCGCGTTCAGGGAGGATGACAAGCAGAGTGTCGAGCAGCTCGCCAGCCTGCCCTTGTTCACGCCGGACGGCCGACGGATCAATCTCGGCAGTGTTGCATCAATGCATGTCAGCCGCTCGCCGGCGACGATCCGGCGTACCGACAGGCAGACCGCCGTAATCCTCTCCGGAAACCTGGAGGACGGGGTCAGCAAGGAAGACGTGAGGCCTGCCGTTAAGAGCTTGATGGATCAGATCGAGCTGCCACCCGGTTATAGCTGGAAGGAAGGGCGCGGCTTCGAGCGAACCGATGAGACCCAGGCCATGATGGCTACCAACATCCTGTTGGGCATCGCGTGCATCTTCCTCGTCATGGCTGCGTTGTTCGAGTCCCTCCTGCTGCCGTTCTCGATCATTCTCGGCTCGATCCTGTTTTCGATCTTCGGTGTATTCCTGTTCTTCGCGGCGACCGGCACGACGTTTTCGTTCATGGCCATGATCGGCATCATGATCCTGATCGGCGTCGTCGTTAACAATGGCATCGTGCTGGTCGACCACGTCAACAATCTGCGCATGGAAGGCCTTTCGCGTGGCGACGCAATCCTCGAGGCGGGCCGAGACCGACTTCGACCGATCCTGATGACCGTCGCCACGACGATCGTCGGACTGACGCCGCTCGCGCTCGGGTCCACGCAAATCGGCGGTGACGGGCCGCCTTACTATCCGATGGCTCGCGCCATCATCGGTGGTCTCGCATTCTCGACGGTGGTGTCACTCTTCGTCGTTCCCGCCCTGTACATCTACTTCGATAAATTGGCGGCATGGGGCAGGAAGGTCCTGCGAACCGCACGCCGCCAGCACGTGCCGGCGCCGGGAAGCGCTACGATTTCCTGAACCGCAGTGGCCGCCGGACTGCCGCAGCGAAACCGAGCAGCACGAGCAGCAGCATGTCACTCGCACCACCACCGCCGCTATTCACCGTTACGCGCGTTTCAGGCGCCGGAGCGTCGCGATCCATATCCTCGAGCGGCAGGAATGCAAGCTCAGACGTATCCTCGGGGCCGAAGTATGCGAGGAATTCGGACGTACCTGCGTCGAAAACCTCGATGAGGATATCGTAGTCGCCCCTCGGATAGCCCGATACCAGGTCCGTGACGATGACGTAGTCGTCCGCGCCCGACGAACCGAAGATCGTGAAATCCTCGGTTACCGCGTACTCTTCCCAGGGCCCGCCCTCATAGCTCAGGTAGGCGACGGCGTAAATCTCCGCGACGGAGTAGTAAGTGTCGACATCGAACAGTAGGTCGATGCCCGAGTAGTAACCATCTCGATCACTGTCGCCGTAGAGCTCTACGTCCGCCAGGTAGAACCAGAAATCTGTGTTGGCCGACGTCGACTGGAGCGATGACGCCTTCGACGATGCGCGGGCCCTGTCTTTGTCGCGATTCCTGTCGCTCGTGCCCAGCGGCTCGTACTCGTCGCGAGATTCCCTGATCGCGACAGCGTTGTCGCGACCGTCGCCCTGCAAGTGCGTCGTGTTACTGACCCGCTTGTTCGCTTGCTTTTCGCCAACCGCCGCTTCCGACGTTGCCGCGATCGCCATCAGCATCGCCGCTGCAGCCAACAGGGCGATTGCCGGTTTTCTGTCAAGCTTTGCCGTGGTCATCATTCCTTCCTCGATTCGCTTTTCGACGATTCCATTTAACGCGTCGACGCATGAATCGAAGCTGAATTGCTGGGAAGGCTTCGCGCTAAATGAGAACATGCAGGACGGCCCTACCCCATTCGAGGTACTCGTTAATCCGTGGTTCAGCAAACTCACAGCGCGCCGGTCGGCGGCGCGATCGCATTGATACTTCTAGGTGTGATGGGCGGACTGGGCCTCGACCTCTGCGCGAAAGCGATACTCGAAACCTATCCACTCGGACAGTTCGTCTTCCTCCGCAGCCTTATCGGGCTCCTCCTGTTCCTGCTGCTCGCGCGCCAATTCGGTGGGCTCAATAGTCTCGTGACAACTCGGTGGCACTGGCATTTGTTGCGCACGCTGCTGGCCTGCGGTGCGATGTTCGGCTTTTTTTTCGGCCTGTCGAAAATGCCGCTCATAGACGCGCTCACGCTGGGATTCACGGCGCCGCTGATAATGACAGCTCTCTCGGTACCACTGCTCGGCGAGCACGTGGGTATGCGCCGCTGGCTCGCCGTCGTTGCGGGATTCGCCGGCGTACTCATGATCCTGCGTCCCGGCATGGGAACCCTTTCGATCGCTGCATTGAGCGTGCTTTTCGCAGCGCTCTGCTACGCCTGCCTGGCGATCACGGCACGTAAGCTCGCCGATACGGAGTCGACCTTCGGGCTGTCGGTCTACGTGATCGCCGGACCGATGCTGATCTCGGCACTGCTCTCAATGGATGGCGACTGGATAACGCCGGACGTAACGGGCTGGACGCTGTTTGTCACGGCGGGCGCCTGCTCTGTCATCGCCTGGATCGGCCTCGTGGGCGGATACCGCCGAGCGCCGCCCTCGGTGCTCGCGCCATTCGAGTACACCGCGCTGATCGCCGGTGCTGCGGCAGGCTACCTGATCTGGGACGAGGTACCGGACCGCTGGGTAGTGGCGGGCGCACTGGTCATAATTTCATCGGGGCTTTACATCGTGTACCGCGAGGTCGGAGCCGCGGCTTCGATGCGCTACCTACGCGCCCTGACAAGCAGCGGCAGCGCGCTGTTATCGCGGCGGCGTGGCGCTGCCTCCGGGACCGACGCCTGACTCGGGCGCTTTAGACCTCTCCTGCCTCGAGTCCGGCGATCTGCGCCGGCGTCACGTCCAGCGACCCCGCGACATTGTTGAAGAAATCGATTTCCAGCGGGCTTACCACATGGTCGCTGCGGAAAATGTCCGCGAGTGCCTGGATGGTCTCCACCCGGTGTTCGGGTCGCATCTTGCCCTGGACCCTCGTCAGGTACTTACGCAGACCCGCTTCCGCGTAAAGCTCGGCGCGAGCGGCAACCCGCACGTCCGCAGCACTGACATCCTCCCCCGTATGCTTCTTGATGATCTCCTGGATCCGCGTAACCTCGATCGACTGGATGTTGATGTCTGCGTCCGCGGCCCTGGCAAGGGTCATCAGGAGTACTTCCTTGAACAACTCGTTCTGCTTGTCTTCGCCGATATCCGAGCCGCCGAAAATATTCAGTACGTTCTTGAGATCTGCGAGTGCCATTACGTCCTCTCTCCCGGGTTCTTGATTGTTCGCATACGGTTGCCGCACGGCAGGCAAGAGCCAAAGTATACACGTCTAGCGGCACATCGGCTGCCTTTGCCGACAGCTGGATGAGCGCCACGGCCCACCCACGTCTTCGAAACAGAAATACATTATTATTCCGTGACTTACTATCTTTTGCAGCCTGGCGAAGGTAGCGACCGGAACAAGCTTCTGACCGCCCCGGCTTGTGGCAACCCGTGCCGCGACGTCCTCGGCGACACACCGCCCTGGCGGGAAGGTGACCATGCCGATCAATGCGTAATGAAACGGGATATCGCCAATCCGGAAGACGTTCATGACCCGATGCCGTTCACGGCAATATCACGGCGGGGTGCCCGGGGAGAGAAGCCGCTCGGCCGCGGTGACGGGGTCGGTATTCGAGACAGCGAGCGGATCAGAATAACTGATCGACTATTGCTTTTGTACCCTGGTTTTCCTGTCATTTTTCCTTGGATTTCATGATGATCCGATACATACTTTCGGTGGGCAAACTACTGAAAGGAGGTGATCCATGTCTAGTGAGATTGCAAGGTTATCGAGAGAGCCGTTGGGTCTTGGTTGGATTATGGAGCAACCTTCCGCAATCCTCTGACCCCGGGTTATTCGATACTGCACTCACGGGAGGCCGCCCATTGGGCGGCCTTTCTTGTGGGCATCCAGACCTGGCGGTGGCAGCCGGAGCCGCGACCACCGGTAATGCTCAGTCTTCCTGCGCCGGGCGGCGCCGGACCTTCGCGTCATACAGGCGCGCCACGTCGCAATCCATGAGATCGCCGATGAGTTCTCCCTGCTTGTCCCAGTCCTGTTGGTCACTGTAACGCTGGTAGTCCTGTCCGTGCTCCGTGTGGTTATCCCAGCCCGAGACCATCTTGAAATCGAAATCGAACTCGCCGCCTCCGTAGGCAGGGAACATCATCCAGGTTCCCTCGCGGTAGCCCGTTTCGGACTGGTACTTCGACCAGGCCTCGAGGCCGCCCATCAGTTCCGGCCACTTGCTGGAGTCATCGGGGCCCGTACAGTCGGAGAACGCAAGCACCAGCGTATCGGGCGTCGGACCCTCGCCGGGTGACTTGAACTCGGTTGTCGCGAAATTGGTGTGGGTTTCGCATTCGATCACCTCATCGAACTGCCGGCTGATGTCGCTACCCTTGCTCATCCACAGGTCCGTCCCCCTGCCCATGGCTTCGCCGCTCGGCCAGGATCCAAGCCAGCCGACGTCGAAGGTGTTTTCCCCGTAGTAATGCGGCGTCAGCGTCATGGCGAAGTAGTCTTCTCCGCCGTTGTCGTCCATCCATTTGTTCCAGTTGGCGATGACCTTGTCGAGGTCCGCCGGGCTTTTGCCTGCACGGTAGTTGCAGGTATAGGTCTCCACGGGAACGTAGCGCCTCGCTTCCTGTTCGTGATTTTCGGCGTATGCCGACACCATGCTGAAAGCGACTGCGAATGCCGCGGTCGCGGCCAGGATTCCTTTCATTGATTTTCCCCCATAGTGATTATCGTGTCGCCCCTGAGCCGGGCGGATGGGGGAAGTATAGACGACGAATCAGCCGAGGATACGGTCCAGCACGTCGAAGAGCCGATCGAGCTCGGCCTTCGTATTGTAGTGCACGGGCCCGACGCGCACGGCGCCGCCGGACTCGTAGATACCCAGCGACTTCACAACCTCGATGGCGTAGTTGTGACCACTCCAGACGAAGATGTTCGCCTCTGCAAGCGCGTGGGCGATTTGGTCCGGTCCGGTCCGCGCGTGGGTGAATGCAACAGTCGGACCCCGCCTCGACATTGCGTCGGCGGCGGTGATGCCGTGCACCTTGATTCCCGCCAGCGACTGCAATCCCTGTACCAGATACTTCGCAAGACTCTGCTCGTAGTCGGCAATGGCCACCATCCCGGCATGCACCTGTTGCCGGCGATCACCTTGGCCGCCAGCCATCGTCTCGCCGACCCAGGCGAAATATTCCACCGCCGCCGCGGTTCCCGCCATGCCTTCGTGCGATGCCGTGCCGGGTGAGAAGCACCAGGGGATCGCTGAAGGCGCAGGCCGTACCTTGTAGGGCTCGAGCCCCTCCAGGATTTCGCGGCGACCCCAGAGCACGCCCTGATGAGGACCGAAGAACTTGTACGGCGAACAAACGAGGAAATCGCAGCCGAATGCCTGCACGTCGTTGACCATGTGAGGAGCGCTTTGTACCGCGTCGATGTAGGTCCACGCACCGGCATCGCGTGCCATTGCGCAAATCCTCTCGACGTCGTTGACGGTCCCCGTCAGATTACTGGCAGCGCACACGCAAACCAGCCGGGTTCGATCGTTCAGCAGCTTCCCGAGTTCACGCAGATCGAACTCGAACGTCTCCGTATCGAACGGTAACCAGCGGACCGTCAATCCACGATCGCGCGCAAGCATCGCCCACGGCTCGACGTTGGCATCGTGATCCATGCGCGACAGGATGATTTCGTCGCCGGGGCGCAGTTGCCGGCCGATCGAGCGCGACACGTGAAATGTCAGCGACGTCATGTTCTGTCCGAAAATGATTTCGTCCGCGGACGGCGCGTTGAGAAAGTCCGCCATTGCCTGCTGCGCGTCGGACACTATGTTACCGACGGCTACGGATGTCCTGAAGTAGCCGCCCATATTCGCGCTCGCATGCAGCATGCAGTGCGACATGGCATCGACGACACCCTGCGCAACCTGCGTGCCTGCAGGATTGTCCAGGTAGATCCTGGCAATGCCATCGTCGGTCCGAGCAAGCGCGGGAAACTGCGATCGAATTGCTCCGAGGTCGAGTGTCATGGCGGCGCTGGATTCTGTTATTCGGCCTTGCCGCCCCACTTCTCGCGGTGCGCATCCTCGGCCCGCTGCCGAATCTTCTGGTGCCGCCGTGTCAGCAACAGGGAACCGGGATCGCAGACCCGGGCTTTGATCAGGCCCAGATCGCTGGCCGCATCGAAAAGGCTGGGGTACCAGCGTTCCCAGTTAGGCAGCAATTTTTCGACCTGGTCTCGAAGACTCATTCGCCGACTGTAGCCGAGCCCGCTTCGCGTGACAATGACGCGGTTCCGAATTTGCGTACAGCCGGCCGCTCAGGTCTCTTCCAGGACCTTAAGTAACGTTACGCCCGCCGCAAATGCCATCCCGCCCAGCACGATGAATTGCATCTGGGGCAGGTACTGCATCGGCGCGCTTGCGATTTCGACCGGCACGACGTTCAAGATCGGCAACAGTGCACTGACGAGCTGCAAGGCCGGCTTCACGGCAAAAGCCAGGCCGACCAGGACAGCAACCGGCAGCGCCAGGCGGTTCACCCATACCCGGCGGCGGATCTTCGATACGATCCTCGCGCTGAAGCCGTCATCGGCTATTGGCTCTGCTGCGAAAGCCGATGCCAGCAGGCGATCCAGTGCATCTGATGTCTTGTCAGCCATATTGATGATTTTCGATTTCAAACTGCGTCCTGATCTTTTCCTTGGCTCGGTGAATGATCGACTTCACCGTACCCGCGGGTAACTCGGTCGCTTCCGATATCTCCCGATGCGAAAGACCGCACGCATACGAGAAGATCATAATTGCCCGCTCCTGTTCGTTCAATGCCGCCATCAGGGTATCGATGTCCAGCTCGGTCTCCGGAGCATTCGCGCTGGCGACCATCGAGCGATCCGTTTCATGACCCGCCTGCTCTAGGATCTCCTGGTAGCGTTTTGATTTCCGCTTCGACTGCAGGAATGTCGTGTACGCGATCTTGAGCACCCAGCCAATGAAGCTTCCGGTACCGGAGTAGGTATGGATCTTGTCCCACGCATGCAGGAAGCAATCCTGCGCGAGATCGTCCGCAAGCGTGTCGTCCCGACTCAACTTGCGGAGAAAATTCCGCACCTGCGATTGGTGGCGCCGAATCAGTTCACCGAATGCACCCGCATCCTGGCCGGCTACCACACGCGCGACGAGAAGCTGGTCGTCGATTGCTGCTCTCCCAATTCCGTCTGCCGGACCCGTTGATCGCTCAGGCCGATTTTCCGAAGCGGTGCATCAGCAGGTATCCCGCGCCGATTGAGAGCGGGAACATCGACACACCGAGCAACGGCCCGACCGCGTCCTCCTCGCCGATGAACATCGCAAACAGGGCGATCGCTATGGCGGAAAGCACACTGATCACGCCGCGTCGCAGGTCGCGCTGCGGCGATACCGGTGGATTGACGAGATTCTCGATCAGTTCGGGCGACAGGCCCTGGCCCTTGTCGATGGCCGTTCGGATCGTCACCTGCAGATCACGCTTCGCCTTGTAGCGAAACCACACCCATAACGACAAGACGACCGCGAGACCGATAAACATCGACAGCGGTACCCAGACTTCATGCGGATTCATTCTCGAACTCCTTGCTCAAAACAGAAAAACGATTGGTTTTCATCCGGTAGATGAGCCTCATGCACCGTTTGGATGCGTGAAGTGGTCACTTTTTTTCTTTTCTTTTTCAAACACTTGAAAATTCACTCGCCGTGGCGTGGCCTCGCGATAACCCCGTCGGCTGCGCCAACGCGTTCTTACCGGGCATGGACATCAAAGCCAATCTTCGGGATCCGCGTTACTACCAGATCGCCGTGCTCGGCGCGCTGGTTGCGTACGGCGTCCTCGCACTGGATTTCGGCATCCGTATCGAGAATGCTATCGCGATCGCGGTGACGGCGCTCCTGGTCCAGTTTGCCGGAACGAGGGCGGCCGGACTACCGCGCTTCGACCCCCTGAGCCCGCTGATAACCTCGCTGTCGTTGACCCTACTGTTGCGGACGGACCTGGTTGGCGTCGCCACCCTCGCGGCCCTTATCGCGATCTCGAGCAAGTTCCTGGTTCGCGTGCGCGGCAAGCACGTATTCAACCCGGCAAACGTCGCGATCGTCACGCTCATATTGTCGAGTGACCACGCCTGGATCTCCTCGGGCCAATGGGGCAGCGCCGCTATCGGTGCGTTCGCGCTCGCCTGCCTGGGTTTCATCGTATTGACGCGCGCCAAGCGAGCCGAGACGACGATCGGCTTCCTCGGCTTCTATGCACTGCTGTTGTTCGGCAGGGCGCTCTGGCTAGGCGATCCTCTCGCCATTCCGCTGCACCAGCTGCAGAACGGAGCGCTGCTGGTCTTCGCCTTCTTCATGATCTCGGATCCAAGAACGACACCTGACACGCGTATCGGACGATTCCTTTACTCCGCACTGGTGGCGAGCATCGCGTTCGCCATCCAGTACGTCCTGCACCAGCCGCACGGTCCGATCCTCGCACTTATCGCCACCGCGCCGCTGGTGCCCGTCATCGACTACCTGTTCCGGGGAACATCTTACGACTGGGCGCAATTCGGAACGGCGCCTGCTAATGGAATCGAAGGAGCACGATTATGAAACCACTCGTCACCGTCCTGGCAGCGCTCTTCACTATCGGCATCAGCGCCACGGCGCAGGCGTTTTGCGGCTTTTACGTCGCGAAGGCCGACACGAGCCTGTTCAACCGCGCATCGCAGGTCGTGATGGTGCGCGACGGCAATCGCACCGTGCTCACAATGGCGAACGATTTCGAGGGTGACGTGGAAGACTTCGCGGTCGTGGTGCCGGTGCCGACGTTCATCGAGCGCGGCCAGGTCAATGTCGGAGACAAAGCCGTGATCGATCACCTGGACGCGTACACATCGCCGCGGCTGGTCGAGTATTTCGACCCCGACCCGTGCATGGTTCGCCGGCGGCTGGAGATGTTGCAGGACATGGCTGCGCTGCCGTCCTCCAAGGCGGCGATGGAACGGGAAGCCCGATCCCAGGGCGTGACGATCGAGGCCAGTTATACCGTCGGCGAGTACGACATCCTCATTCTCTCGGCCGAGGAGAGCAACGGGCTGATCAAGTGGCTCAACGACAATGGCTACCGGATCCCACGCGGTGCCGACAAGGTCGTCGGCAGCTACCTGAGGCAGGGCATGCGCTTCTTTGTCGCGAAGGTGAATGTCGAGGAGCAGCAGAAATCCGGCTATAGCTACCTCCGTCCCTTGCAGGTCGCCTACGAGAGCAGGAAGTTCATGCTACCCATCCGGCTCGGCACCCTGAATGCGAAACAGCAACAGGATCTCTATGTCTATGCCCTGACGCGTACCGGGCGCGTGGAAACCACCAACTACCGCACGGTCAAGCTGCCCAGCAACATGGACCTCCCGGCTTTCGTCAAGGCCGACTTTGCAGGCTTCTATCGGGATATGTTCGCGCGCCAGACGGCAGCCGAAGACAACCGCGGCCTATTCCTCGAATACGCGTGGGATATGTCCTGGTGCGACCCCTGCGCAGCCGACCCGCTCTCGGCTCGCGAACTCCGCAGCCTCGGCGTGTTCTGGCTGACCGATCAGTCCAATCCGCGCACGATCATGCCGCAAGGCGCACAGAACGTATTCGTGACCCGGCTGCACGTCCGGTACGACCGCGCGAACTTTCCGGAGGATCTGGTGTTCCAGGAGACCGGCGACCGCCAGAATTTCCAAGGACGTTACGTGATTCGCCACCCGTGGAAAGGCGAAACCAGTTGCGACGTGTCAGCATATTACCAGGAGGTAAGGAAGCGCCAGGAACGTGAGGCGCAACAGCTGGCCAGTCTTACCGGCTGGGATATCGACGACATCCGCGCTCGGATCGATTTCCCCGATACGCCGCAGCCGCAAGAGAAGCCGACTCCCTGGTGGGCGCGGCTCTGGGACTGAAGCAACTGCGTCGGGCGCCGCACTGGCGCCCGGTCACCTAGCGGTAAGGTTTGAGAATCTTATCGAGCTCGCCTTTCGGCGGACGCAGCGACTCCATGGGCAGCTCGGCGAACGGCGTATCGACGTTGCCCATCAGGTCGTGCATTTCCTTGCGCTCGTCGTTTATATAGAGCAGCCCGGTCACGATCTCGCCCGCATTGAATCGCTCGCGCAGGTACTTGAAAGCCCGTGCACGGCTGGTCGGGTCGTAATCCTTGTCGAGCTTGCGCAGCATGATCCTGCTGCCATCGTGAAGCGCCACGGGCATCGCCGAACCCTGCTCATACTCGGCCGTGATTTCCTCGGAGACCGAGATGTAATCGACGTCTACGACATGATTGTAGAACTCGCGGGTGTGGGCGTAGCTCTTGGTCGAGCCTTCGTGATTGTTGAAAGTCACGCACGGACTGATGATATCGACGAGCGAAAAGCCCGGATGCAGGAGCGCCCCCTTGATGAGCGGCACCAGCTGCGCCTTGTCACCCGAGAAACTCCGCGCGATATAGGTGGCACCGAGACTGAGCGCCGTGCTTACGGGATCGATCGGCTCCTGCTGGTTGGGCAAGCCCTTTTTCGGCCTGGTGCCGATATCCGCAGACGCCGAGAACTGCCCCTTGGTCAGACCGTATACGCCGTTATTCTCGATGATATAGCACATGTTGATGTTGCGGCGGATGGCGTGCACGAACTGGCCGACACCGATTGACAGCGAGTCGCCGTCTCCCGAGACCCCGATGTAGGTCAGATGGCGGTTCGCGGTATTGGCTCCCGTCGTTACCGAGGGCATGCGGCCGTGCACGGCGTTGAAGCCGTGTGATTGCTTCACGAAATAGGCCGGCGTCTTCGACGAGCAGCCGATCCCGCTCATCTTGGCGAGCATGTGCGGTTCGATGTCGAGTTCGAATACAGCCTGGATGATCGCCGCCGTCACCGAATCGTGGCCGCATCCGGCGCACAGGGTCGACACGGCACCTTCGTAGTCTCTCGAGGTCAGGCCCAGCTTGTTCTTGCGCAGGCTGGGGTGGGTAACGCGGGGTTTTGCGATGTAGCTCATGCAGCGCGACCTTTGGAAATTTCCTCGAGAACCTTCTCCACGACAAACCCGGCATTCATCGGCATGCCGTTGTAGTGCAGCAGCGGAACCAGCTTGTCCGGCCGCAGATCGAGTTCGAGAATCAGTAATGCTCGCAACTGTGCATCGCGATTCTGTTCGACGACATAGACGACCTCGTGCTTGTCGATGAACTCCCTGACCGACTCACTGAACGGGAATGCCTTTACGCGGCAATAATTCAGTCCGACATTCTCTCGGCCGAGCCTGTCCAGGGCTTCCTTGCAGGCACCGTTGCCGCTTCCGACAGTGAGAATAGCGGCGTTGTTGAATTTCGAATACGCGACCTCCGGTTCCGGGACGAGCTCGCGGGCGGTTTCCCACTTCACAATCAGTCGGTCGACGACCTCCTGGTAGTCCGTGGCGCTTTCGGTATAGGCGCCGTACTTGGTATGCCCGGAGCCGCGTGTGAAGTAAGACCCTTTGGGATGCGTGCCCGGCAGTGTGCGGTAGGGTATGCCGTCACCATCCACATCGAGGTAGCGGTAAAAGGCGTCCATGTTCTCGAGATCGTCCGCCGACAGTACCTTGCCCCGATCGTGGACGTATTCTTCATCCCACTCGAACTCCTGCACCATCCAGTCATTCATTCCGATGTCGAGATCGGAGAGCACCATCACCGGCGTCTGCAGGCGGTCCGCCAGGTCGAAGGCCTGCGGCGCCATCGTGAAGCACTCGTAGGGGTCTGCCGGGAACAACAGGACGTGCTTCGTATCGCCGTGAGATGCGTAGGCGCAGCTCAGCAGGTCAGACTGCTGGGTCCGCGTTGGCATGCCCGTCGACGGCCCGGTCCGCTGCACGTTGAAAATGACGGCGGGTATCTCGGCGTAGTAACCGTAACCAATGAACTCGCTCATCAACGAGATGCCCGGACCGCTAGTCGGCGTGAAGGAACGCGCGCCCATCCAGCTCGCGCCCAGCACCATACCGATCGCGGCGAGCTCGTCCTCCGCCTGGATAATCGCGTAGGTTCGCTTGCCCGTCTCCGGGTCGACACGGTACTTCGCGCAAAACGCGCGGAATGCGTCCATCAGGGACGTCGAAGGGGTAATGGGATACCAGGCGCCGACCGTAGCGCCGGCGTACACGCAACCGAGCGCCGAGGCCGTGTTGCCGTCAATCACGATATGCCTGCCGGTTGCATCCATTTTCTCGACCCGCGGCGGCCGGGGCCCGCTGAAATTCTCCTTCGCGTAGTCGTAGCCGAGATGGATCGCTTCCATGTTGGCCGCGATGAGATGCTGCTTCTCGGCGAATGTCTCCTCGAGCAGCCCCTTGATCACTTCCAGGTCGATATTCGTAAGCGCGGCAATGACTCCGACGTACGCAATATTCTTCATCAGGATTCGCGTGCGAACACCGTCGAATCGCTCGTTGCACATGCGTGACAGCGGCACCCCGATGACAGTGATGTCGTCCCGATTCAGCTGCCTGCTACGCGGCCACGTGGAGTCGTAGATAAGCCACCCGCCCGGTACGACGTCGGCCATGTCCTTTGCATAGGTCTGGGCGTTCATCGCGACCATGATGTCGACGCGATCCGAGCGCGCCTGGTAGCCGTCCCCGGTCACCCGGATCTCGTACCACGTCGGCAGGCCCTGGATGTTCGACGGGAAGTAATTCTTGCCGACGACCGGCACGCCCATACGGAATATGGCCTTTCGCAACAGGCCATTTGCGCTCGCCGATCCGGTGCCGTTAACCGTGGCAATCTTGATAACGATGTCGTTGGTTCCTGACATTCGATGACCTTCAGCTCATGCGCCGCCTGCGCCGGCCTTTTTCGGTTCCGCCTCTACTGCCTCGTCGGCTGCGTAGGGTATCAGGACCTGTGATTTCTGCATGTCCCAGGCACCGGTGGGACAGCGCTCGGCACACAAACCGCAATGCACGCAGATATCTTCGTCCTTGACCATGACGCGAGCCGTGTGGGGCAGCTCGTCAGACACGTACAGCGCCTGCTCCAGGTTTTCCGCAGGCGCCGACAGCCGAGTGCGCAGATCCGCTTCATCGCCATTGTGGGTGATCGTCAGGCAGTTGACCGGGCAGATATCGATGCAGGCGTCGCATTCGATGCACAGCTTCGAAGTGAACACGGTCTGGATGTCACAATTCAGGCAGCGCTCGACTTCCTGGATAGTCTGCTCCACCGTGTATCCCAGCTCTACCTCTATGTCGAGCTTCTTGAAGCGTTCCTTCAAGTCTACGTGCGGCATCATGCGGCGTTCGGCCGGATCGAAATCGTTCGAGTAGCTCCACTCGTGCATTCCCATCTTCTGCGACAGGAGGTTCATACCCTGCGGCATGCGCTTCGTGACGTCCTCGCCGTGGCAGTACTTGTGGATGGATATCGCAGCCTGGTGACCGTGGGCGACGGCCCAGATGATGTTCTTGGGACCGAAAGCCGAGTCGCCGCCGAAGAACACACCTTCCCGCGTGCACATCATCGTGGCCTCGTCGACGACAGGGCAGTCCCATTCGTTGAACTCGATCCCTATGTCGCGCTCGATCCACGGGAACGCGTTATCCTGGCCAATCGCAAGGATCACGTCGTCGCAGGGGATGGTCTTTTCGCCGACGACCGTGCCACGGTCGATGCGACCGTTCTCGTCGACCTTGTATTCCATCAGCTCGAAGGTCATGCCCACGAGTTTGCCGTCCTCGATGACAAACTCTTTCGGCGAATGGTTGACGAGAATCTCGACGTTCTCCTCCTCGGCGTCTTCGAGTTCCCAGTCGGACGCCTTGAAGAAACCGCGGGGCTTACGCGCCATTACCTTGACATCCCTGGCCCCGAGACGCAGCGAAGTACGGCAGCAGTCCATCGCGGTATTGCCAACGCCTATGATCAGTACCCGTTCGCCGATCTCTTCGATATGTTCGAAAGCGACCGATTCCAACCAGTCGATGCCAATGTGAATGCGGTCGCTGTCGTACCGACCCGGGATCTCGAGGTTCTTGCCGCGAGGCGCCCCGGTGCCGACGAAGACGGCGTCGAATTCGCCGCTGTCGAGCAGTGCCTTCATGCTGTCGATACGATGATTCAGCTTCAGGTCGACGCCCATCTCGATGATGTAGTTGATCTCTTCGTCGAGAACCTTGGGCGGGAGCCGGAAGCGCGGAATATTCGTACGCATCAGGCCGCCTGTCGTGTCGAGCGCCTCGAAGATCGTGACGTCGTAACCCAGCGGCCTGAGGTCGTTTGCAACCGTCAGGGATGCGCAACCGCAGCCGAGCAGGGCTACCTTCTTGCCGTTGCTCTCCCCGCCCCTGGGCAGCCGCTCAGTGATATCTTCTCGATGATCGGCAGCCACCCGTTTCAGACGGCAGATCGCGACCGGCTTGTCTTCCACCCGTCCACGCCGGCATGCCGGCTCACAAGGCCGATCGCAAACGCGGCCGAGTATGCCCGGGAACACGTTCGACTTGCGGTTCTCGATATAAGCATCGCCGAAACGGCCCTGCGCGATTAGCCTTATATATAAGGGTACGTCGGTATGGGCCGGGCAGGCCCACTGGCAGTCGACCACCTGGTGATAGTGGTCGGGGTTGGATGTATCCGTCGGTTTCATTCTGTTGCCACGTCCGCTTCCCGGCGAACGGGCCGATCCCCTAATTGGGGCTAGCATAATGACATGAACCGGAAAGTAAACCGTTTTGGCAGCAGTTATCGGTGCCGGCAGGAAGCCGGTCGCTCCCTATGCCGCAGTCCTACCGGGCCCGGTCGAAAAGGAGCCTCTGCCCGGCGACGTTGTTCGTCACTTCCCCGTCGCGATAGACGACCTCGCCATTGACGATGGTCGTATCGATGGTTGACGAGAATTCGTGCCCTTCGAACGGGGACCAGCGGCATTTGCAGAGCAGGTTGGACTTCTCCACCCGGAACGGCCTCTGGGGGTCGACGATCACGAGGTCCGCATACCAGCCTTCGCGGACATAGCCGCGCTCCTTCACGCCGAACAGGTCTGCCGGCGCGTGGCACGCGCGATCGACGACGAGTTCGAGGGAAATTTCACCTCGGGCCGCGAGATCGAACAGCAACAGGAGGGCATGCTGCACCAGCGGCAACCCGGCCGGCGCCTTGAAATAGGTCTGATTCTTCTCGTTCAGAGTATGGGGCGCGTGGTCCGTCGCGATGACGTCGATGCGCCCCTCGTTCAACGCCTTCACGAGGGCCGCCCTGTCGCTCGCCGCCTTGATGGCGGGATTACACTTGATCCGCGTTCCGAGGTCCTCGTATCGCGTTTCATCGAACCACAGGTGATGCACGCACACCTCCGCGGTGATGCGCTTTTCGGAACGATGCAATCTCGAAAACAGCGCCATCTCCACTGCGGTTGTGAGATGCAGAACGTGCAGCAAGGCATCGTAGCGGCGTGCCAGATCCACGGCCACGCTCGACGACTTGAGACAGGCGGTCGCCGAACGAATCGCCGGGTGCTCCGACATCGGAACGGATTCGCCGTATTCGGCACGCGCCTTTGCTTCGTTGTCCCAGATCGTCGGCGAATGTTCGCAATGCGTGACTACCATGACCGGCGCATGCTGGAAAATCTTCTCGAGCGCCCGTTGGTCGTCGACGAGCATGTCGCCTGTCGATGCGCCCATGAAGACCTTTATGCCGCAGGCCTCGCCGACTTCGAGCGCCTTGATCTCCTCGATGTTGCGGTTGGTGGCGCCCAGGTAGAAACCGTAGTTCGCGGTGCAACGGTGCTCGGCCAGCGCATACTTGTCGACCAGGGCCTGCCGCGTCGTGGTCTGAGGATTGACATTCGGCATATCCATGAAGCTGGTTATGCCGCCGGCGACGGCGGCGGCGGACTCGGTGGCGAGGTCCCCCTTGTTGGTCAGCCCCGGCTCGCGAAAGTGCACCTGGTCGTCGATCATGCCCGGCATCAACAGGCGCCCATTTGCATCGATGACCTCGACGCCATCGGGCGCGGCTATCGAGGACTCGATCTTGCTGATCCGCTCACCTTCGATGAGGACGTCGGCATCACGCATCTCTCCCTCATTGAGGAGGCGCGTATTGGTAATAAGCAGTCTGTTCACTCGCCCGTATCCCGGTGCGCAGTCTTGCCAGTGTTCATTATGAAAGGCTCAGGCATCAAAAGCCACGACCCGGCCTTTGTCCAGGCAGATGAAGCGAGTCGCTGCCGCGAGCGCGTTGCTGCGATGCGCAATGCTGATCGACGTCACGCCAAGCGTGCCGAGGTTGGCAATGACGCGACGCTCGGTCGCATGGTCGAGCTGGCTGGTCGCCTCGTCAAGGAACAGTATTCGGGGTCGCCGGTATATAGCTCGCGCCAGCAGCAGCCGCTGCGCCTGGCCGCCCGACAGCCCGCCGTCCGCGCCGGAGAGCGGTGAGTTGACGGCCATCGGCAGGTCGACGATCTCGTCCCATATGGCCGCGAGTTCCGCCGCTTCACGAAGCCGCCCGATGTCGGCATCGGCCTCGAATCCCGAGATATTGTCGGCGACGGAACCCTCGAAAAGCCTGTCGGACTGCAGCACGATGCCGAACTGCCGGCGCAAAGCGCCCCGGTCCCAGAGTCTCACGTCCATGCCGTCGTAGGTCAGACGGCCGTGGTCGGGGTCCAGCGAGCCTGCCAACAGCCGCAGCAGCGTGGTCTTGCCGGCACCGGACGGTCCGCGGATGACGATCGATTCGCCCGCCGCAACCGCTACCGTGATGCGGGCCAGGATCGGCGAGCCGCCAGGATAGCGGAACCCGATGGCCTCGCAGGCTATTTCGCCACGCAGCCGCCGCCTCAATGCGTGGCGGGGCGCATCCGGTTCCGGCGCCTCGGCGACGATCTCAGCGACTCGGTCCACGTGTGAGCGCACGAGATAAAGCTGCCGGGCAGCGGCCAACAGCTCGGCGGAGGCCGCCATCAGGGTGCCGCGCAGGCTCAGGAACGCGAACAGCACGCCGAGGGTGAGTTGCCTGTCCAGTACGCCGCCGATACCGGCAGCGAGAAACAACGCGTACTCGAATACGAGGATCACGCCCTGCCCCGCTCCCGCGATGATCGCCAGCTGTTGCTTGCGAGTATCCGCATTGATCGCCGTGGCGAATCCGTGCTGCCAGTGCGCGAGACGCTGCGCGCCCAGACCCGTTGCGTTGACCGCGGGAAACGCGCGCAGCGACTCGATCAGCGAATTACCGGCCCCGGCAGCCGCGACCACTTGCCGTGTGTTGAGCGCACGACAACGTGGCAACAGCGATGCATGCAGCAGCGTAATCAGAAGCACTGCCGCCAGCGATATCGCTGTCAGCTGCCGGCTGTAAACAAACATCAGCGTCAGCGTTGCGATCAGCACCACTGCCTGAACGACCAGCTGCAGGCTGGTATCGGTCAGCGCGACGCGCAATGGCCGCATCGAGTCCACCCGGGACATCAGGTCACCGACGGAGTGCTGCCCGACCGTGACGGCCGGCAACCGCAGCAGGTGCCGGATGATCAGTGTCGTCGAATCGGTAGCAACCCGCACTCCGGTATAGAGCGCGACACGCCGCCGCAGCGTATCGATGATCACCGCCGCCAGCATGACCAGGGCAAGGCCGAAGATGACGCGATGAAGCCACTGGCGATCCTGGCCGAGCACGACCTCGTCGATCAGGAGCTGCGTGGCGAGGGGCGGTGCTAGCGACAGCAGTTGCGTGGCAACCAGCAGGAACAGCATCACCGAAAGGTAGCGCGGCAGTCCGCGGAAGGAACGTAAGAGGCCCCGCAGTGACGGCAGTTGCCGCACCGATTGCGCCGGAGTGTCCGGCGCGGCCGTAAATTCGACGGCGACGCCCGTGAAAGCACGTCCGAACTCCTTCCAGTCGAGCACCCGGCGGCCCGCAGCCGGGTCGTTGACCACGATGCGACGGCGGCTGATCTTCACGAGGACGACGAAATGGTCGAACTCCCAGTGCAGCAGCGCCGGCAAGCCGAGTCGGCGCATGTCCGCGAGGCCCAGCCGCAGCGGCCGACCCATCATCCCGAGAGAATCGGCGATGCCGAGTATCGAGTTCAGATCGGGTCGCGGGTCACCGAAGCGCCGGCGCATGGCCGTGAGATCGAGGTCATGGCCGAAGTAATTGGCAATCATGGTGATTGCGGCGAGACCGCACTCCGTGCGCCGCGACTGCAGGATGACGGGAACCCTCATATTCAGGATCGCAACGGCTCGCCGGACACCGAGCGCAGGAGCCAGCGGTAGAGGGGCCAGCGGTTGCGAACGAGGTCTGCCTGGAACGACGTTCCCGGGGGCAGCGGCCAGCTCTGCCCGCCCGCCTTTATCGCAGCATGCCTCAGCCTCGCCCGGACGACGAACGCCGGGCCCGTCAAGGGTACATCCGTATCGATCTCTTCAGGTGGCAGGGCTACCGTGGAAATCGCCGTTACCACCGCGGCCTGTGTCCCGAAGAACTGGTGGGGATACGCTTTCAATTGCAATTCGACGCGCTGCCCCACGGCAACCATGCCGGCGTAATCAGGATGCAGAAACAACCGCGCTTCGAGGCGGCTCTCCGGCGCGTGCAGCGTCATGACCACCTCACCGGCAGCAACATCTTCACCGGGTCGCACCGTCAAGCCTGAGACGATGCCGCTGCCCGGGGCGGTGATCTCGAGCACCGATTGCAGCTCGCTCGCAGCGATCTGACGCAGCATGGCTTCCCGCCGCGCGCCCGACTCTCTCCGCGCGGCTGCCTGCAACTCCCGGTCCCGGGAAAGCTGTTGCTCGATCAGGAGGCGCTCGTCCTGCAACGCCAACACTCGCTGTCGGGCCGCAAGGCTTGTCGCCTTGGACAAGAGAACCGCGGCCGCGGAATCCGCCACCGCGTCGTCAGCAATCGCGTCCGCGACAGCCAGTTGACCGATCCTGTCTGCCCGTGCGGCCGCGATGTCGGCCTGTTCCTCGCGGATTTGTGCTTCGACGCTTGCCGCGCCGATGCGCTTTTCGGTCAGCTGCAGGCGGCGGCGATTGAGGCGTTCGCGCCCGGCCGCCAACTCGGCCTGCCGTGCGGCGGCCTCTTCGACCAACCGCAATTCGCGTTTGAGAGATTCGAGACGAACAGCGGGTTCCGGCTCCCTGCCGGGCGCACGCTGAGCTCCGGACAGGCGCAGGATCACCTGGCCGGGCGTCACGCTGTCGCCGTTCGCGACCGGCAGGTACTCGACACGCCCGGAGCGCGGCGCCTTGATCTTGAGGAGACCCTCCGGCGGCAGGAGCACGCCGTAGGTCCTTACACGATCGGGAATCTCGATCGAGACGACCGCCGTGCCGAGCAGCACGATGACGATGCTCGCGGCGCCGATGCTGAGCGCAGCCGACAGCGGCATCGCCACTCTTGCGGGCCCGAACCATCGCTGCCGCCTTGCGGCCAGCGCCCGTTCCCGGAACAGCGGTATATTCTCCCGCACAGAGCCGTCGTCTGCCGAGCAGAATGCGGTTGGATGATCGGCCATGGCGACATGCAACCATCGGGCGGACGGCGTGGCGAGCCCCGATTCCATGCAATTCACGAATTTTTTTGCGGCGCCTGCCCGGGTATGCGATAACCGCAGGCCGTATGCCCGAAACCGTCATAACCACCGACGAGTACCTCAAGCGGATTGCGAAAACGTCCGTGTACGACGTCGCCCGCGAAACACCGCTGGAAATCGCGAAGAACCTGTCGGCGCGATTCCACAACCGTATCTGGCTGAAACGCGAAGACCTGCAGCCCGTCTTCTCGTTCAAACTGCGCGGCGCCTACAACAAAATTGCCTCGCTGTCCGACGAGGCGCTACGGGCTGGCGTGATCTGCAGCTCGGCGGGCAATCATGCTCAGGGCGTGGCCCTTGCCGCGAAGCGCCGCGGTGTCCGGGCCGTGATCGTGATGCCGGTGACCACGCCCTCGATCAAGGTCGATGCGGTACGCGCACTCGGCGGCGAGGTTGTCCTGCAGGGCGACACCTACGACGATGCCTACGCGCACGCGATCGCCCTGCAGGAACAACAGGGGCTCACTTTCATACACGCGTTCGACGATCCCGACGTTATCGCCGGCCAGGCCACGATCGGGGTCGAGATCATGAAGCAGACCGGCGGCAAGGTCGACGCAATATTCGTCCCGATCGGCGGCGGCGGGCTGATCGCCGGCATCGCGGTGTACGTCAAATCGCTATGGCCTGACGTCAGGGTCATTGGCGTCGAGCCCGACGATTCGGCAGCGATGAAGACGTCGCTGGAAGCCGGCCAACCCGTCAGGCTGGACCACGTCGGCATCTTCGCGGACGGTGTGGCGGTGCGCCGCGTAGGCGATGAACCCTTCCGGCTGTGCCGGGACCATGTCGATGCGATCATAACGGTCGATACCGACCACGTCTGCGCTGCCATACAGGACATCTTCGAAGACACGCGCTCGATCGTCGAACCGGCAGGCGGTCTCGCCATCGCGGGCGCGAAGAAATACATCGTCGACAACGAGGCCGAGGGCCAGGACCTCGTCGCCATCTGCTGCGGCGCCAACGTAAATTTCGACCGGCTCCGGCACATCGCGGAGCGGGCGGCCATCGGTGAAGAAAAGGAGATGCTGCTCGCCGTCGAGATCCCCGAGGAGCCAGGCAGCTTCCGCCATTTCTGCGAGGCGCTGGGACGGCGAAGCGTCACTGAATTCAACTACCGATACAGCGACTCGTCGAAAGCGCACATATTCGTGGGAGTCGAGCTGCGCCGGGGTCGCGTGGAACGGCGCGAACTCGTCGAGCAGCTGCAGGCGGAAGGCTACCGCGTGAAGGATCTGAGTGACAACGAGATGGCTAAACTCCACGTGCGCCACATGGTCGGTGGCCGTTCGCCCAAGGTTGCCAACGAACGGCTGTACCGCTTCGAATTCCCGGAACGTCCGGGTGCGCTACTCAACTTCCTGAATGCCATCGGCACCGGCTGGAATATCAGCTTGTTCCACTACCGGAACCACGGGTCCGATTACGGTCGTGTGCTGGCTGGCATCGACGTGCCCGAGCGCGATACCGCCGAACTCGAAGCACACCTCGCGGAGCTCGGTTACGCACACTGGGAGGAAAGCGACAACCCGGCGTACCGCATCTTCCTCGCCTGACCGGGAAGACCACCTGCTCCGTTCATTTCCACGGCACAGCGTCTTATTCCAAAAAGTTTGCAACCTTCGTTCGCTCCCGGGCATCTCATTACTATCAAGGCCGGGAAATGGGGTGCGATATGAAAGCTAAAGCAGCAATAGTTTCGGTATTCGCACTCATGCTGGCAGCCGCCGCTGTGTGCGGTGAGCAATACCGCCTGCGTGCGGAAGCGACGGTGGACGACGGCGCGGCAGCGAAGCAGGTGCGTGTCGCCACGAACGAGGTTGACGTAACAAACTGAAAACCCCTTATGTTGTTTGTTTCGTACTGGTTGGCGGTGGCATTTGTCACCGCTTTTTTTGGCCTCAGCCCCACATGTCGCGCATTCTTGACGCCACGTCGATCCGCCGGGCGGAAACGGTCTGGCGCCCGGACGTCGCCTCGCTGCGTCCATGCCAGCATTGCTGCAGGGTTCCGAGAAGGGAGTCCGTGACGAAGCGGCTGCGCGCCCCATACACGTGCCTGTCACCATCGCGACGTTGCTGCGTAACATGGAATCGTAACGGTGCGATCAGCGTCAGCGACTGCTTGGCGCGCGTCATCGCGACATAGAGCAGGCGTCTCTCTTCCTCGATGAGTTCCGGCTGGCCAGCTGCGAACTCGGACGGAAAGTTGCCGTCGGTCACGTTGAGCACATAGACGGCATCCCACTCCTGCCCTTTTGCGGAGTGGACGGTCGACAGCACGAGGTAATCCTCGTCGAGCAACGGGTCGCCCGCGAGATCGCCAACGGCGCCCGGCGGATCCAACGTCAGCTCCGTCAGGAAGCGTTCCCGCGTCGGATAGCGCCCCGAGATCTGTTCGAGCTGCTCGATGTCCGCCTCGCGAGTCTCCACGCTGTCGTAAATGCGCTCGAGCTGTGGCTTGTACCATCGCCTTACCACCCCGAGCTGGCCCTGCCAGCCACCATCGTCCAGCTCCGCGGATGCCAGTATCGTCATCAGTTCGCAGAAACCACCCCACTCCAGACGCGTCGCTGCGGGCGGCCTGAACGAACCCAGCGAGCCGACGCGATAATCGGCGGCCGCGAGGTGACGGAAACAGTGATTGGCGTTGCGCGGCCCCATGCCCGGCAGCAGCTTCAGTACGCGGAACGCCGCAACCTCGTTCTTCGGGTTCTCGGCCCACTTCAATATTGCAAGCACGTCCTTGACGTGCGCCGCTTCCAGGAACTTCAACCCGCCATACTTGACGTAAGGGATGTTGCGGCGGACGAGTTCGATTTCGAGGCGGTCGCTGTGATGCGAACCGCGGAACAACACCGCCTGGCGCTTCAGCTCGAGCCCCTCCTCGCGGCTGGCGAGAATCGACTCGACGACGAACTCGGCCTCCGCGTCGCCGTCTTCGACGGTCACGTAGCGCGGCTTGGCGCCCGCCGCGGCCTGCGACCGCAGGCTCTTTCGATACCGGTGTTCCCCATCCGCGATCAGGCAATTGGCGCTGTCGAGTATCGGCTGGGTGGAACGGTAATTTTGCTCCAGCGTAATGACACGGGCGGGCGGTGCATACTGCTCCGGGAAACCGAGGATATTCTCGACCTCCGCGGCACGGAATGAGTAGATCGATTGCGCGTCGTCACCGACGACCGTGACGCCGGCACCGTCCGGCTTCAGTGCCGAGAGGATCCTTGCCTGCAACAGGTTGGTATCCTGGTATTCGTCAACGAGCACGTGATCGAACCAGCTGCCGATCTCCACCGCAAAATCCCGTTCACCCACGAGGTGACTCCAGTAGAGCAGCAGGTCGTCGTAATCGAGCGCCTGGGTTTCCTGCTTGCGCTCGACGTAATGGCGGAACAACGCTCGCAGTTCGCTCTCCCAGTCGGCACACCAGGGGAAATGCTGCAGCAGAGAATCCTGCAGTGACTCCTGCGCGTTGACGCATCGAGAGTAGATGGCGAGGCAGGTGTCTTTCTTCGGAAAACGGCGCGCGGTCTTCGAGAGCCCCAACTCGTGGCGTGCGACGTCCATCAGGTCGGCGGCATCGCCCCGGTCGAGAATCGAGAACCCGGGATCGAGCCCGAGATTGGGGGCGAACCGACGGAGCAGGCGATTTCCGACCGAGTGGAAAGTACCCGACCATGGCAGGATGCCGGCGGGAAGCGTACCGCTCGTCGTTTCGGCGAGCGCCCGACGCAGGATGCTCTCGACGCGGCGCGTCATCTCTTGCGCGGCGCGGCGCGTGAAGGTCAGCAGCAAAATTCGGCGGGTGTCGACGCCCTCGACCACGAGGTGGGCGACCCGGTGCGCCAGCGTCATCGTCTTGCCGGTCCCCGCGCCCGCAACGATCAGCAACGGCCCGGCGCCGAGCGGCCCGGTGTCCGTGCGCCGCCCGAAAGTCGCGGCAGCGCGCTGCGCCGGATTCAGCGCATCGAGATATTCGCACCGGCGGCTGCTCACGTTCACTGCATACCCCAGAAAATCTGTATTTTTATACAGTACTGGGTTTATTTACAAGTCAGCATCAACGGGTTGCAAGCAGGAAGTCTTCGATCGCTGCGGCCAGCGGTCCCGGCGCCTCGAAATGCACCATATGTCCGCACGCTTCGATGATACAGGTGCGACTGTGCGGAAACGGCAAAGCCAGGCAACCGTCGACCGGCTGCAAGCCGACGGCCTGGAGCACGGCGCTGTCGGCTCCTGCCACGAGCAGGACCGGTGCCGTAACATTGCGCCAGCATGCTTCGGCTTCCGCGCGCCGGTACAGCACGGCATTGGGCCGCTTGTGCGCCGGGTCGGCAAGCAGCGTCGCTCCGTCGGGCCCTTCCTCTGCCCAGGCTCCGGCCACGAACCGCGCTTGCGCGGTTGTCATACGAGGGCTGCGTTTCGCGACGCGGCGCGCCAGCGCCTCCACGCTTTCGAAACGCGTGAACGCCGGTACCTCCCGTTGTCGCCGCAACCACTCCGCATAGCGCGCGGGCGCCTCGGTGGGGCTCGTGTCCGGGAGACCGAACCCCTCGACGTTGACGAACGCTCGCACACGCTCCGGCATCACGCCGGCATACAGCCCGCCGATGTTGCCACCCATGCTGTGGCCGACGATGCGGACCGGCGCCGACGGGCTATACTTCGACAGCAGGTCGTCGAGATCGGCAAGGTAATCCGGAAACCAGTATCCGGTGGCGCGGCAATACGTTCGCCCGAATCCCCGCCAGTCCGGTGCGACAACATGCCATCGACCCGCCATGGCATCGACCACGAACTGAAAGGTCGCGCCCGAGTCGCCCCAGCCATGCAGGAACACGAGCAAGGGATCGGCCGGGTCGCCCCACTCGCTGATGTGGTAATCCACGCCGCGCACCCGATGCGTGTTACCGCGCGCCGGAATACGTGCCCTGTAGATTGAATGATCGGACATCGATTGAGCATCGTGGCATTATCGGGCCACTTGGAGCAACGGGTCAGCTTGCGAACAACTCGAATGACGGTCGAGATACTAATAGTCCTAATCATTCTCGGCGTGTCGCTGGTTCTGTTCGTCAGCGAAGTCATTCGCATGGACCTCGTAGCGCTGCTGGTGCTTTGCACGCTGGCGATCACGGGCCTCGTCGACGCCGAAAGCGCCTTTGCCGGATTCAGTAACAGCGCCGTCATCACCGTCTGGGCCATGTTCATCCTCAGCGAGGGCCTCACCCGTACCGGCATAGCCGACGTCATCGGCACACAGGTCATGCGCATCGCCGGCCGCCGTGAAGTGTCAATGATTTTTGTCATTATGATCACGGGCGCGGTGCTGTCTGCCTTCATGAACAACATCGGTGTCGCCGCCCTGATGCTGCCCGTCGTCGTGGACGTGGCGCGGCGGACGCGCATCCCGGCGTCCCGGCTGCTGATGCCGCTCGCCTATTCCACGCTCTTGGGCGGCCTGATGACCCTCATCGGCACGCCGCCCAACCTGCTGATCAGTGAGTCCCTGGTGCTGGGCGGTTACGAGCCGTTCGAACTGTTCGATTTCACCCCGCTGGGCGGGACGATCATGGTCAGTGGCGTTCTGTTCGTCGCGCTTTTCGGACGCCTGCTCCTGCCGAAGAAAAAAGCCGAGCGCGACAGACACGTCAGTCAGCGCAGCCTGCGCACGCGCTACAAGCTGCATGAACGCACCTTCCTGCTGCGGGTACCGCGAGACTCCATCCTCGTCGGCAAGACACTCTCCGACAGCCGTATCGGCACATCGACCGGCCTGATCATACTCGCCCTGATCAGGGACGGCCGCAGCGAGACCCTGCCCAGCAGACAGACGGTGCTGCGCGGCGGTGACGGCATCCTCGTGCAGGGCCGCGTCGACCAGTTCCGCGAGCTGCGCCGCTGGAGCGATCTCGTCATCGAGCGCGAGGCGCCGGTGCTAAAGTCGATGGTCGCCGCCAAGGTTGCGTACGCGGAAGTCACGATCTCCGACGGTTCCCCGCTGGTCGGCGAACTCATCCGGCACGCCGCATTCCGCAGTCGATTCGATGTTGCGGTCGTCGGGTTGCTGAGAAAGCGCGGCTACCGCGTAACGAACCTCGCTTATGTGCCGCTGCGCTCAGGCGACCGGGTACTCGTCCAGGGCGAGCGTTCGGCGATCGCGAGTCTGGAACGGTTCTCCGATTTCACCGATATCGAGTCGCTCGACTACGAGCAACTATCGGAGCAATACCACACCGACGAACGCATGTTCGTCGTGCGCATCCCCAAAGGCGGCAACCTTGCCGGGACCACGCTGGCCAAGAGCCGACTGGCCGACGTCTTCGACTTTCGCGTGCTGGCCACCTTTCGTGACGGCAAGCTACACGTCATGCCGAGAGAGGACGACGTCCTCGAGGGCGGCGACCTGCTGCTCATCGAAGGCCAGCCCGCCGATCTCGACGTCCTGCGCGGACTGCAGGACTTTGAGATTGATACCAGCGTTCCAGCCAACCTCGGTGCCTTCGATTCGGAGCGCCTCACGCTGATGGACGCGACCCTGGATCCCCGCAGCAGCCTCGCCGGGCGCACCGTCGGGGAACTGAACTTTCGCGAGCGGTACGGCATCGAACTGGCCGGAATATGGAGAGAAGGCGATACGGTCGGCGCCGACCTCGCCGACGAGCGCCTGCAAATCGGCGATGCACTCCTGCTGCTTGGTCCGCGCGACCGGCTGGAACTGCTCGACTCCGATTCTGATTTTCTCGTTCTCACACCGCTCGGCCGCAAGCCACCGGATACGCGGAGGGCGCCGCTGGCAGCCGCGATCATGCTGGGCGTCGTGCTCAGCGTGCTGCTTGGTTACGCGCCCATCTCGGTGGCGGCGGTTGTTGGCGGTTCGATCATGGTTCTCACGGGCTGCCTGACGATGGAGCAGGCCTATCGTGCGATCGACTGGCGAGCAATCTTCCTGATTGCCGGCATGCTGCCGCTCGGCACGGCCATGCAGAGTACTGGCGCCGCCACCTATATCGCCGACCAGGTAATGGCGTTTCTCGGTGATGCCGGTCCATGGCCCGTGATCATGGGACTCTACATCGTCACCGCCATGGCCACGATGATCATCCCGACGGCTGCCCTCGTCGTACTCATGTCGCCTATCGTACTGTCCGCGATGTCCGACATGGGCTATGCGCCGGAGACAGCCATGATGGCGATTGCAATGGCTGCCTCCGCAAGCTTCACGAGCCCGATATCGCACCCGGCAAACATCCTGGTAATGGGTCCGGGCGGGTACCGATTCGTCGACTACCTTAAGGTCGGCGTGCCGCTAACCATCGTGGTATTCATCGCGGTGATGATATTGTTGCCCTTCTTCTGGCCACTTGATCCGATCTCATAGTCGTTAAAGGAACAGGTCCCTGGCGCAGCAACTCGTAATTGCCGGGGCGGGTCACGCCGCCGGTCAGGTCATAGCCACCCTGCGGCACAAAGGCTTCGGTGGCGAGATCGTGCTTGTCGGCGAGGAAGCATGGCTGCCCTACCAGCGCCCGCCACTGTCGAAAAAGTATCTCGCCGGGGAGATTCCGGCAGAACGCCTGTACTTCAAACCGGAGGATTTCTATGACGCGCCGGGCATCGACGTGCGCCTGCAGACGCGGATCACCGCCTTGGATCGCGAACAGCAATACGTGACTACGAGGGCCGGCGAGCAAATTCGCTACGATACGTTGGTTCTCGCGACCGGCTCACGCGCCCGACAGATCGAGGTACCCGGGAGCGACAAGCACGGCCTGCATTACTTGCGCAGCATCGATGACGTATCGCGGATCCGCGCGGACCTCGATTCCGCACGCAATGTCGTTATCATCGGCGGTGGATACATCGGCCTCGAGGTTGCTGCAGTCATCCGGCAGCTGGGTCACGAGGTCTGCGTGATCGAGATGGAGGACAGGCTGATGTGCCGCGTCGTTTCGCCTGTCGTCTCCGAGTTCTTCCGGGCGGAACACGAGGCGCATGGCGTAGATATCCTGCTGTCGACCAAGCTCGAGGCTTTCGACGGCGACAGGACGATCGATGCGGTGCGTACCAATCGCGGCCCACCCATTCCCGCGGACCTCGTGATCGCGGGCATCGGCATCCTGCCGAACACCGAACTCGCGGCATCGGCTGGTCTTGAGGTGGACAACGGCATCGTCGTGGACGCTCGCTGCCGGACAGCGGACCCGAATATCTACGCCGTCGGCGATTGCACGTCACACCCCAACGGCATTTACGGACGGAGCGTCAGGCTCGAATCCGTCCAGAACGCGCTCGAGCAGGCGAAGACCGCGGCCGCGAATATTTGCGGCGAGGCCGTCGAGTATGCGCAGATCCCCTGGTTCTGGTCGGATCAGTACGATCTCAAGCTGCAGATCGCCGGGCTGTCGGAAGGTTACGACGAGGTCGTGACCCGCGGCGAACCGGCAGCCCGTTCGTTTTCCTGTCTTTACTTGCGGGACGGCGTGTTGATCGCCTGTGACGCAATCAACGCGCCTCGGGATTTCGTGCAATCGAAGGCCCTGATCGAGGCAAGGCTCAGGATAGCACCGGAAAGCCTTGCCGATACGGGAGTGCAGCTCAAGGAGTTGGGCTGAGGGGCATTATTCAGCGCTCGGCACTATCCGTCGCCGTCAGCTCGATATTGCCGGTAATATCGATGGTCAGTCGCCCGTCCATTGCGACGGGACCCCGAGACACCGAGTAAGCATTCGCACGCACGGCCTCTACGGCCTCGGACTCGAGCCCGGCAAATTCGCCCGTAACGCCCGAAACTGCTGCGGTGCCTAGCGCGCCCGGTCCCACGGTCATGTTGCCGTTCCAGACGCCTTTCCAGTGATTCGCCATGCTCCAGTAAGCGGGCACGACGATGTTGCGCAGGAAATTCCAGTAATTCTCGGTTTGCTCCACGAACAGGCTGCCGCGCTCGACCAGGTGGATGTGCCACGTGCTGTCGACGAGCGCCTCGCCATTGATGATTCGCGTGCGCTCCGAGTCCGACGAGAACTTGATGCCGATACCTGCGGGATTATTACGGCTGTCCTTCATGACAGTCACCATGACCTCGGAGTGCCTGATCGAAGCCTCCCAGAGTTCACTGACCTTCTCCGGGTACGGCTGCACGCGTGATTCGCCGTTATTGGTATAGACGATCGAATCCGTAGGCACGACCGAGTAGCCGAGGCTCAGCATCTTGTTGTTGCTGACGTACAGCGGCGACAGCGGATGGGGTGCCACGAACGGGTTGAAGAAGACGAGTGCGGCGACGGCGAGCGCACCCAGCACGATCCCGAGCAGCAATCCTGCGACGTACTTGATCACGGCGCACCCTCGCGCAAGGCGCTTTCAGTCATATCGTCCGAGAAGGCGCCGACCAACGAGGTCTCGAGTTCGATATAGCCATCGGGGGCATTCACGCTGTCATCGCCCGCATTAGGGATCCAGCGCTCGCTGACCTTACCCTTCAAAGGAGCGAATTCCCGGGTTCCCGCCCGCAGAGCTCCGACCCGCCGCACTCCGTCCGCTGGCTGGACCGGCATGGCGACATAGAATGTGCCCCTGGCCGGTAGATGCAATACCCACTCGACACTGTCCTCTATCGCATCGCTGTCGGCCACCATGCGGCTGGCGACACCGACTACCGCATCCAGGGTATTTCTTACCTTGAACAGCTCCACGCGGACACCGTCGAACAGCTCGTCGGCTGGCCAGTGCAGGCCAGGCGGCAGTGGTTCCTCCTGCTTCGGCGCCCCGACCATGATGCGGTCGGTGGGGATGTTGATGCGAAACACTTCCGTATTGCCGCCGTTAGGGGAAACCGAGATGACCGACGGCTCGCGATGCTGGTCGACAACGGGTACGTAATAGGCCGCCGCGACGGTTCCAACGACGCCAACCAGGAATCCGAAAACAGTGGTTTTCAACATGCGCAGTCCATCGCAAGCCACGACGAAGACCCCGAGTTTAGTTAAATCGGCCGGACCGGCACAGCGCGCCCGCCTGAAATTGTGACGCACCGCACAGTGAAAACGGGCTTGTGCTGCACGACTGCCACGAGCAGCCACCTGGCGAAACGCGTTCGACGCGCAGAACGGGCCAGTGGCCGCAGAATCACGGAAAGAATATATATGAGACCGCTTCTAGTAAACTGCGATTGCAGTAGCCGTAATGCCGGCAAAGCGACGCCATGACAACCGCCATATGCCTGTGGTCAGGACCGCGAAACGTCTCGACCGCACTAATGTACAGTTTCGCGCAGAACGAGAACGTAGCCGTGATCGATGAGCCGTTGTACGGTCATTATCTTCGGGCATCGGGTGCGAAGCACCCTGGAAGTGCCGAAGTGATCGCAGCCATGAATTGCGATGGCAATGCCGTGATGCGGGAATTGCTCCGGCGCCAGGCGGACCACCCCGAGCCGCGGTTGTTCATGAAGCACATGGCGCATCACCTGGTCGATCTCGATCTCGGGTTCCTGCGCGAGACCTGCAACATCTTCCTGATTCGCGCCCCCAGGGACATGCTGCCGTCTCTGTCGATCCAGCTGCCCGAACCGCGATTGACCGATACCGGTCTACAGAGGCAGTGGCAGCTGTTTTCGCAGTTGCTCGAAGCCGGTCAGGAACCGGTCATCCTTGATTCCAGGGAGCTGCTCACGTCGCCGCGCGACGTGCTCCGCCAGCTTTGCGAACACATCGGCCTTCAATTCACGCCGGCGATGCTGAGCTGGAAAGCCGGTCCGCGCCCGGAAGACGGCGTCTGGGCGCCCCACTGGTACCACGCGGTACACCGCAGCACCGGCTTTGCACCCTACCGGCCGAAGACGACATTCCCCGATCGCCTGAGGCCGCTGCTCGCCGAATGCCAGCCCTGGTACGACCGGTTGTTCGAGCGCGCGATCCGCGCCGATGCCAGAGGAGCAAATCAGTGAAGACCGTCGATCCCCGCAACCAGGACATCCTCGTCTATGTCAACGGCGACTTGAGGCCGCGCGCCGAGGCTCGCGTATCCGTTTTCGACAGTGTCGTCCAGGGTGGTGACGCGGTGTGGGAGGGTCTGCGCGTCTACAGGGGAAGAATCGCTGCGTTCTCCGCCCACCTGGAACGCCTTCGGAATTCCGCCAAAGCGCTTGCCTTCGCCGCGGTGCCCCCGGTGCAGGACATTCGGACCGCGGTATTCGATACGCTCAAAGCCAACGAAATGCATGACGGAGCCCACGTCCGGCTCACGCTCACCCGCGGCGAGAAAATCACGTCCGGAATGAATCCCAGGCTTAACCAGACGGGCTGCTCGCTGATCGTGCTCGCGGAATGGAAGCCGCCGGTATACTCGGACGAGGGAATCCGTGTCATTACGGCATCGACCCGCCGCAACACGCCCTCGTGTCTCGACTCCAAGATCCATCACAACAACCTGCTCAACAACATTCTCGCCGCAATCGAGGCCAACGTGGCCGGTGCCGACAGCGCGGTCATGCTCGACCTGAACGGGTTCGTTTCGGAAACGAACGACACCAATATCTTCATGGTCAGGAACGACACGGTCTGCACACCGCAAGCGGATGCCTGTCTCCCCGGGCTGACGCGGCAGATGGTCATCGACATTTGTCGCGAACACGGCATCCCTGTCGCTGAACGCAACCTGTCCGTCACCGAGCTCTATACGGCCGACGAGGTCTTCACGTCGGGGACCATGGGGGAGCTGACGCCGGTGCTTGAGGCGGACGGGCGCACTATCGGAAACGGGAAGGCTGGTGATACGACCCGGTGGCTGCAGGAGTTGCATCGGGAAGTCGCATGGCGCGACGGCGAGGAAATTCCTTCCTGAATCAGCCGGTCGAAAAATAGCGCGCCAGGTACTCTTCGAAACTCAGGCGGTCCGCGGCCTCGATATCGCGTTGCCGACGAAGCGACTCCACGGCCTCCGTTTCCAGTTGCCGCGCGCGCTCGGGCGGCATCGGCGCAATCGATGAGAAGTAGCGCCTGTGGCGCCGCGCCAGGTCGAGCGCGAACTCGAAGAAGCTGCACTTCGAATCGCGGAGTGCCTGCAGAAGCCGCGCGGACGGTGTACTTTCGGGCTCGGCCACGTGCGCTGCCGCAAGGGCAACCGCTTGCCGGTAACAGCCATCACCCTCGCGACTATCGACGAGGTCCGCAACGGCCGCGACCTTCTCTACGATTTCACGTGCCCAGGCCGACAGGCTGACCGGTCGGCCGTCTCGCTGTAGCCGGATACCCGGTTCTCTCCCCCGCTTCGCCGTGAGCGACTGGTTCTGCAGGGCTTCCTGGAAGGACTCGGCATCGAACGGCGGGCTGTCTTCGAGCAGACAATAGATCAGGAACGCCTCGATGAAACGCATCGTGTTCTGGTTGATACCTGCAGGATCGGACACGCTGAGATCGAGAGACCGAATCTCGACATACTCGATTCCGCCGCGCCTGAGAGCGGCCGTAGGCCTCTCGCCGGATCGGGCGACCCGTTTGGGCCGGATAGGGCTGTAATACTCGTTCTCGATCTGCAGCTTGTTGGTGCTCAACTGCTGGTACTCGCCATTCCTGATGACCCCGATCTTTTCATAGACCGGTTCCGGGGTTCGGATCGCCTCACTCAGGTCATGGATGTACTCGTCCAGCCGATTCAGCGATATCGAGATCCCGGCCTGCGTCTGGTTGTTGTAGCCCAGGTCGCTCATGCGCAATGAGGTACCGTAAGGTTCGTACCAGGTTTCTGCATCGAGCTCCGGCATCGCCAGGTCTCTGCCACGCCCGAAGGACTTGCACAAGGCCGGCGAAGCGCCAAACAGGTAAAGTACGATCCAGCCGTATCGTCGAAAATTCCGAACCAGCCCTAGATAATGCCTCGAGCGGAACTCACTATCGTCGTTGTCTTCGCCGAGTATCTCCCGGTATGCGCGCCAGAAAGACTCCGGCAAGGAGTAATTGAAATGCACCCCGGCAATCGTCTGCATATTCCGTCCGTAGCGATGACCCAGACCTCGGCGGTAGATGGTCTTCATGCGGCCGACGTTGGAGTTGCCGTAACGCGCCAGCGGTATCTCCGCATCAGCGGGCAGACGGCATGGCATGCTGGCGCACCAGAGCAGCTCATCGCCCAGTTGCTCGTGAGTGAACTGGTGTATGTCACAGACGACTTGCAGCGCTTCCCATGTGCTTTCGAGGGCCGGTGTAACGAACTCCAGCAGCGCCTCGGAAAAATCCGTTGTAATGAATTGATTGGTGAGCGCCGAACCCAAACCCTGCGGGTGCGACGTCTGCGCGAGGTATCCGTCGGCAGTGACGCGCAGTGATTCCTTCTCGACGCCCCTCTTCCCGCCGGCCGCGAAAGCGTCGCCACGCGCCAGCAGGGCACTGAGGCGGTGCTCAAACACCTGATTCATGAGGTGCGTTGTACCACAAGCTTCGGCAATGCGCTTTATCCACGATGGGCGAACGGTGAACGCTGCCACCGCTATGCTGTCCGACACGCGACGGAAAGCAACCAGAACGCTGCGCAGCCTTGGAAAATGCGATACGGTATACATACCGCGCGCCAACCGGGCTTTTACCGGCGACGATGAACCTGATTCCACCAAAATCGATCGGACTCGCACTGCTGGCCGGCGTATTACTGCTCGGCGCAGACACGGCGCTGGCATTCCGCTGCGGCAGCAAGATCGTGCGCGACGGCATGCACGAGCAGCAGGTAATCGCGGCCTGCGGGGAGCCGACGTCCGTCAGGCACCTCGGACACGCGATTCGTGCGTACGACTATCGCTTCCGCTTGCGCAACCCGGGCCACATTTACTACCGCACGCCCGGCGTCGGGCATTTCGTCACCGAGGTCGTCGTCACCGAGTTTGTCTATAATTTCGGGCCGCGCAAGCTCATGCGCCGGCTGGTTTTCGAGGGCAACGTACTGGTGGAGATCGAGACGATAGGCTACGGCTATATCGAGAAGTAGCGCAAGACCTTTCAACAATAATCTCGGATCGCTGACAATCCCGCGTATCTGCAGGTAACATGCGCGCTATTACCCGCCCTCAGAACGGAGCTGAAAGAGCATGAGTGAATCCCGCCGTCGACGTATCCGCGACCGTTCCTCCGGCACTGCCACGCTCATCAGCGAGGGCTGCAGGATCATGGGGGTAATTACCGGCAACTGCGATTTCCAGGTTAATGGCGAGGTGGAGGGCGATTGCGAAATCGACAGCACCTTGATGCTCGCGAGGGGCGGGCTTTGGAAGGGCACGATACGGGCGGGAAACGTCATCGTGTCCGGTCACGTGGAGGGCGACATCTCTGCCTCCGGTCGCGTCGAGATTACGGATACTGCGAGAATAACGGGGACCGTGTCTGCCGAAGCCATTGCCGTAGCCGAGGGTGCCGTCGTTGAAGGCATCATGAAGACGACGAGCCATTCAGAGCCGACCGATTTCGTCGAAAAGCGCCGGCCCTGAGCCCGGCCCGGAAGTCCGCGCGTATAGTTACAATCGTAACCGACCCCACCCGGAAAACCCGGCGCCGCCTCCGCGCGGGTGCTAAACTCTATTGAGAATAATAAGTCAGATGTGTGCGGCTCCTGGCGGCCGCTGCGCCCGGCGCCCCGTACACTCTACAAATCGACAATGCGATGATCGGCTGTAACACTTCTCGGATTGCTGCGCTGGCGCACGCCCTTCCAGGGCTCGCGCGGTGGTTAGTCGTGGCGATTTCTCCCGCCGCGCAAGCCCAGGTCACGATAGACGGGCTGACAATGAGCTTCGTCTGGATCGAGGTGATCTCCGCACTGATCCTGTTATTCTCCGGGGCCGCGATCTGGATCACAGCGCACAAGCAGACAAGAAGAATCCGGGAGCTCAAACGTGAAGCGGAGAAGCTTCGCGACGCCGATTTTGGCGAGCCGCTGAGCGTCCGGCCGGGAGAACTCGGTGAACTCGCCGCCGTATTCAACGACATGCGAGACAAGCTGAAAGCCACGACGATTTCTCGTGACTATGTCGACAGCATCCTGTCGAGCATGAATGACGCACTTGTCGTTACCTCCAGCGACGGCGGAATCAAGCGCATCAACAAGGCGACCTCGCACATGCTCGGTTACGAGGAAGCTGAACTCCTCGGGATGTCCATCGACCATATCGTAAACATTCCCAAGAGCGGCTCTTTGGTCGATCAGAAACCGTCCGGTTTGCCGCGCGAAGCGTTTTTCGAAAGCAAGCTCGGCGAATCGATCCCGATTTCCTACACGTGCTCTTTTCTCGGCGGTAAGGAGGCGGAATCCGGCGACCGTATCTACGCGGCGCAAAACATTACGGAGCGGCGACGTGCAGAAAAGCGCATTCGTTACCTTGCACGGATCGATGCGCTGACCAAGATCCCGAATCGCATGCAGTTCCAGCACCTTCTGCAGCGTTGCATCGCCCGGGCGCGTCGAAGCTCCAAACCGCTGTGCCTTTTCTATATCGATATCGACGCATTCAAAGAAATCAACGATACATTCGGGCACCTCGCCGGCGACACGACACTGGAGACTGTGGCCGAGCGCCTGGGCGCAGCTCTGCCTGACGACTCGATCATCGGCCGGTTGGCGGGCGATGAATTTGCCGTCATCCTCGACGGCATCGGTCCGGATGAACAAGGCCGAAAACAGACCGATGCCATGGCGCAGCTTCTGCTGGACAGACTGGCCGATCCTTTCTTCGTCCAGGGCCACGAGGTCTTCATGACTGCGAGCATGGGCATCGCCTATTATCCGAATGATGCGCCCAACGTCATCGACCTGATTCGCAATGCCGATGCCGCCCTGTACCACGCCAAGAAATCCGGCGGTAACGTTTACTCGTATTACGAACCACTGATGAATGAAGCCGCCGTCGAGCGCCTTATGACCAAGAGCAAGCTGAAGCGGTCTTTCGAGCGCGACGAGTTACTCGTGCATTACCAGCCGAAGTACAACCTGGAGACCGGCGAGGTCTTCGGCGCCGAGGCACTCGTTCGGTGGGAGTTACCCGAGCGCGGCATGATCCTGCCGTCGGACTTCATCCCGATCGCAGAGGAGACCAACCTCATCATCGAGATCGGGGAATGGGTGCTGGACAAGGTATGCGAAGACTTCCGTTTCTGGCAACGTTCCGTGTCTTATCCGGGACGCGTCTCCGTCAATCTGTCACTCAAACAACTGCGGCAACCGAATTTCATACGCCGGATCAGCTCGATACTGCGCAGTTACGAGGTTTCACCAACGTCCCTGGAGCTGGAAATCACGGAAACCACGCTCATGGAGAACCTCGAGCGCACGATCAAGCTTCTGGATCAGTTGTATGCTCTCGGCCTGCATCTCGCGATTGACGATTTCGGCACCGGTTATTCTTCCCTGAGCGCGCTGCAGCAATTTCCGATCAGCACACTCAAGATCGACCAGTCTTTCGTACGCCACGTGTCCAGCAATCCGGATGATGCCACTATCGTCAGTACGATTATCCAGATGGGCCGCAACCTTGGTATGGACGTCGTCGCCGAAGGCGTGGAGAACGAGGACCAGCTCGCTTTCCTGCAGAAACTCGGCTGCACATATGCGCAGGGCCTGCTGTTCGGGGATCCCATGAGCTCGGACAGCTACATCGAACTTCTCCTTGCCCAGGCCGAGGGCACGGATTCTCACCGCGCTCTGTTTGCCTGATAGTGCGACGCTTTCGTTCGCGAAGGACATCATGCTTAAATACGCTCTCCCGCTAACAGGGGCGCACAAGAATCAGAACAGCCCGATTGCCAGAAGTGAACCGATGAAGAATCTGACAAAAGCCATGATCGCGACCGTCCTGTTTGCCTTGCCGGCGTTCGGCCTCGCGTGCGAATACCCTGAACGTCCGACGCTACCCGACGGAAGTTCTGCGTCAAAAGAGCAGATGATTGCTGCGCAGACTTCCGTCAAGGCATTTCTCGCGGATGTCGACGAGTACCTGAACTGCATCGAGCAGGAAGAAAAGGATGCGATCGCCGCTCTCCCGGAAATCGACGAGTCGGATGAAGACGCGTTACAGAGCCGCGAGGCAGAGATCAAGCGTCGCGACGATTTACTGGCAAAGCGCTTTGATGCGGCAAACGAGGAGAAATTCCTGTTCGGGGAGAAGTGGAACCAGCAGGTTCGCGCTTACAACGACCGCAAGGCCGAACAGAAGTCGCAGTAGAGCTTACCAACGATACTTCCGGAAGTTTTCCGGGTTGGCCCAGTCCGAAGGATTGTTCCATTCGCGCGGCCGGTTAAACGCGTCCGGATCGAACAGGTAGCAGCACATGCCCGCCGGCGATTGCCCTGCCTCCAGGTAACCGAGCGGCCGCAATTCCGCTGGTTTCCACTCGCCGCTCGTGTCGACGAGCAAGACTTTCTCGCAGTGGACGTCCCGGAGACGTGACAGCAACTGCTCTGCGCTCCTGCGCGTCATGAAATCGAGTGGCGCAACGACGACACCCAGTGTCACCTTCAAAGTCTCCGGCAGGTCGCCCGGTCCCGTCAACGCCTCATACGCCTCGACGATATTGGCACCCGGCAGGCGGAAATCCGCAGTTCCGATGGTCACCAAGCTGACACCCCGGGCCACGAGCCCCAGGTCGTCGAGTAATGACGCAATGCCCGGCGCATGCTCATTCATGTGTCAGAGCTTATTGATCTCGTCGCGAAGATCAAATTTGTTCTCGGTGACGATTCTCTCCAACACCCTGATCCGCTCTTCGAGAGCGTCAAGTTGCGCCTGCGTTTCGTCCGCAAGCGTGCTTCGGGTCTCTTTCCGGTGCCGCAGTTTCAAGTATTGCTGCATCGTATTCGCGGCAAGCACTATCGCAACGATACAAACCACGTAAAACATCGTGTTCATCCACAGCTCCCCTGATTGCTGACTGATCAGTCTTTCAGCCGATCAAATTCCCGATCCAGCTGGTAACGGGATGACGTAACATATTTCTCGAGTCGCGCGAGACGCCTGTCCAGCGATTTGAACCGGCTGCGCAGATCGCCCATCGTCTGCGAAGGCGACGAACGCACCGCCCTGCGGAAGTCGGGATCGACCGGCCGAGGATCGTCTCTCGTGGAGACGCTGGGAACCAGGAGCACGAGAGCGAGGTAGCCGAGCAGGGTCACCGGCATGGTAAAAAACGCGATGACCGCCAGCACTCTCGTCACGCACAGGTTAAACCCGAAGTAATCGGCGATGCCGGAACATACGCCGCCAAGCATCGCTTTGTCGGCGTTACGATGAAAGCGCCGCTCGGACATTGAAGCCTCGCTACTCATTCTTCCCTCCAGTGCCGTCTGCGTTCACGGCGCCAGAATTCATACTCCGTTTGCATCCCGGAAAACATCAGCGGCTTCTCCCGGATCAATATCGTCGCTGCGATGTAGATGGCAACCGTCATCCAGAAGAACACGAGCAGGCTGATCACCGCCAGGGTTCGCACCACCCCGACCTGCAGGTTGAAGCGATCGGCCAGTCCGGCACAAACACCGAATATCCAGGCGTTTTCCCGGTCGCGGTAGAAACCTCGGAATGGACCGCAGTCGATATTCCAGGTGCCTTGACTCATCTATTGTCTCCTGTGTTTTGGTGAATCGTCATCGAGAATCCGCTCCAGCGTCTCGATCCGCTCCTCCAGGCGCTGGGACAGCGTCCAGAGTTCTTCCAGCATGCGCTCATCGTCGCCGGAAATTTCCCGTGTCTGCTTCCACTTCGTTATGAAGTAGAAAATAACGATCAGTGGCGCGAGAACCGTAAGGAACAGAATGACCGCCAGGGTCATGAGTGCATACATATCCACTTACTCCGAATCCGCGGCCGGCCTCGCTTCGCCCTGAACCCGGCGTTTCAGCTCGTCGAATTCCTTTTGCACGGATTCTTCGGCTTCCAGGCTCGCGAACTCGTGATTCAGGTCCTTCGGCAGGCCGAGATCGTAGGCCTCGATACGCCCCTCGACGTCGTCGATGCGCCGCGTGTACTGCTCGAACCGCACCATCGCATCGTCGATCTTGTAATCGTGGATCTTCTTGCGCGCCGCCAACCGGCTGTTGGCCGTCTTGTGCCGCGCAAGCAGCGCCTTCTGGCGTGCCTTGGCATCCTGCAGCTTCGCTTCCAAGCGCGCGATGTCGTCGTTCAGCTTGGTTAGACCTTCGTCCACGGCAGCATAGTCCGACTTGACCGCATCGGCCGCGGACTGCACCCGGGATTTCTCCACCAGAGCGGCCTTGGCAAGATCCTCTCGTCCTTTGCGCAGGGCCAGCTCCGCTTTCTCATCCCAATCCTCGAGTTCCGACTCCAGCGACTCGAGCTTGCGGTTCAGGTCTTTCTTGTCGGCGATCGAGCGCGCAGCCGCGGATCGCACCTCGACGAGCGTGTCTTCCATCTCCTGGATCATCAGCCGCACGATCTTCTCGGGATCCTCCGCTTTATCCAGGATGGCGTTGATATTGGAGTTCACGATGTCACTGAATCTCGTGAAAATACCCATGATTTGTCCTCTCGGTAGCGTGAATGTCACCCATAGATGTGCAGAATCTGTGCCAACCGGCCGTTCATGTCAATAATATAATAATAATCAATAGGTTATGGGTCTACAATGCGGTGCTCCAAGGATTTCCGGATAGCACGTTTTGCTAGTTATTGGTGGTTTTTGCTAATTTATGGCTAAATACACCAATGTCTTCCGAACGGCCCGTACAACCGATCATCGGGGAAGCACCGGTGTTCCTCGAAATGCTGGAGCACGTGTCCCGCGCCGCACCACTGTCGAAACCGGTGCTGGTCGTCGGCGAACGCGGGACCGGTAAGGAACTCGTTGCCTCACGGCTGCATTACCTTTCCGACCGTTGGGAATCGAGTGTCGTAAAGGTCAATTGTGCCGCGCTAACAGAGACGATCCTGGAGTCCGAGCTCTTCGGCCACGAGGCGGGTGCTTTCACGGGAGCGGTCAAGACCCACGTCGGGCATTTCGAGCGGGCTGACGGTGGCACGCTTATCCTCGACGAGCTGGCGACTATCTCGCTGCGCATGCAGGAGAAGATCCTCAGGGTAATCGAGTACGGCGAGATTCAGCGTGTCGGCGGCAGCGCGACGCTGCAGGTGGACGTAAGGATCGTAGGGTCGACGAATGCGGATCTGCGGCAACTCGCCGAGGACGGCAAGTTCCGCCGCGACCTTCTCGACAGGCTGGCGTTCGACGTGATCACCGTACCGCCGCTGCGTGAGCGTCTCGAAGACATCCTGCCGCTCGCCTATGCGTTCGCAATCAACATGGCGAGTGAATTGAAACGCAAGCTGTTTCCCGGGTTCGGCGCGAGGGCCTCGTCATCGCTCCTGCGGCACGTCTGGCCGGGCAACGTCCGCGAGCTCAAGAACACGATCGAAAGATCCGTTTACCGGGAGCCGGATCCGGAGAGGCCGATTACAGAAATCGCCTTCGACCCTTTCGACTCACCGTTTCAGATCGAAGCGCCCGCAACGCAACCGGCACCGCGGGCAAAGGGCAAACGCGCGCCGCTGTTGCCGATGCGTCTCACCGAGCGCCTGCAGGAGACGGAGAAGGAGTTCCTGCGCGCCGCGCTGGAAAAGGCACGGTTCAATCAGTCGATGGCGGCGGAACTGCTCGATCTGAGCTACCACCAGTTCCGGGGCAAGCTCCGCAAGTACGGCATCAGCACCCAGCCGCTGTAATCAGGATTCGTCTCGGTAACGCCGCACGTATATTGCTGCCGTCGCGAACAATCCACAGACGACGACGCCCGCCCAGACGGAGGGGCTCAGCAAGAACTTGCCGATGTCGATGTGCGCAAGCAGGCTGACAACCTCCTCGTTCACCTTCATGCGTTCCTCATCGAAGAAGTGCTCGATATCCATTTCCCGGAACAGCGGGATCATCTCGCCGCGACCGAATACCGCACTCGCAAAGAGCTTCGACCTGAAGAATATCCACTCGATGATCGGGATGATGATGATAGGCATAAACGCCGTGAGCAGAGGCGAACGCTTGGTGAATGCCGACACGAACAGGAACCAGCCGATCAGCGGTGACATCCATATGGCGCTGGCTATGGTGACCACCAGCGCCGCTATCCAGTTGTCGAACAACGTAACGGAGCCCCAGATCAGGTGCGCTGCATTGCCACCTTTGACCATCACCCACCCGGACGTGATGACCAGGTTGACGAGATGGGTGACGATAATTGCCGAAACCGTGAACAGCGGCAGCACGAAGATCGCCGTAAGCAGCTTCGATACGACGGTTTCGGCATCGGTAATCGGTAACGACCGCCAGAACAGGATGCTCTTGTCCTTGCGCTCGGCATACAGCGAATCGAGCGAGTAGAACGTGGTGAGAATTGCGAGCGCAAACAGGAACACCCACGACGTGCCCAGGAAGAACACCGTGAGCGCCGCTTGCCGTTCGGCGTCGCCGGCAATATTGGAGGCGCTGAACAAGGCGACGCTGACCTCCTTGTCGAATGCCGAGACCGTGACCATGCCTGCCAGCGAAATCAACGATACGATGACGGCAATTGCGATCGGTGTCACATAAATGGCGCGGTGCTCCCAGATTTCGCGCCTGATCAATGCCAGCTGGTGTCCAATCATGCTGTGGATCCTTTCACCTTGGCGACAAACAGGTCGGCAACCGACGGTGTATGCAGCTCGCCCAGCCCCTCGAGACGCGAGCGATCGGGTTTCTCGAACAGCATCACTTTCTTGCCGAAGACGTCACGTTCTGCGATCGGACCAGCCCGGCGCGCCTCGTCAGCCCTGTCCCCGGCGGTCACAAGCTCGACGTAATCTTCGCCGATGGAATCCATCGATGTATCGAGGATGATCCGTCCCTCATTGATGAACATGATGTCGGTGAGTATGTTTTCGATTTCTTCGACCTGGTGAGTGGTGACCAGGATCGTACGCTCCTCGTCGAAGTAGTCCGACAAGAGGTTAGCGTAAAACTCCTTGCGAAAGATGATGTCGAGGCCGAGCGTCGGTTCGTCGAGCACGAGCAGCCTGGCGTCGATTGCCGCAATGATCGCCAGGTGCAATTGCGTGACCATACCCTTCGAAAGTTCGCGAACCCTGGAATCCCTGCGAGTGTCTACCTTGGTCTTCGCGAGCAGGCTTTCGGCTTTCTCGCGCGAGAAATTGGGATGTGTCGATTCCACGAAGTCCAGCAGCTGTGCGACTCGGATCCAGCGAGGCAAGACAGCCACGTCCGCGATGAAACAGATATTCTGCATGAGCTCTTTGCGCTGCCTGAAAGGATCCAGGCCGAGCACTGAGAGCTCGCCCTCGCAATCGGTGAGCCCGAGTACGGCCTTGAGCAAGGTCGTCTTGCCGGCACCATTCGGACCGATCAAGCCCATGATCCTGCCTTTGTCGATGTCGAAGCTGACGCTGTCGACGGCGCACACCTTGCCGTAGTGCTTCGAGACCCCGCGCGCGCTTACGAGACTAGTCATCCTCGCTCTCCGGGTTCGCAGATTCGCCGGCCGCCGACAAGAGTTCCGCGACATCGAGTCCCAGGCGGTCTATCGTTTCGAGGACTTTGGGCCACTCCTTATCGATGAAGCGACGGCGTTCGTCCTTCAGCAATTGCCTGCGCGCACCGTCGGTGACGAACATCCCTCGGCCGCGCTTTTTCTCGACGAGTCCTTCGTCGACGAGTTCCTGGTAGCCCTTGAGTACGGTCAGCGGATTCAGACGGTATTCGGCTGCCACGTTGCGAACGGACGGCAGGGCATCACCGTCGCCAAGCACGCCTTCGAGGATCATCTCGACCACGCGATCGCGCAGCTGGCGATAGATCGGCAGGTCTTCACTCCACTTCGGGTCCATCGATCCCTCGCTATCTGCCGATGGCGGCAACAAGGCCTGAGCCCGCCGCGGCGCGGCCCGCAAAAAGGCGCCGGCCCGCATCCGCAGGCCGGCACAACAACTCCGTCGCTACTTCACTCGCCTTGGTGACGGAAAATGAATCTGTTGAAAAAATCAACGCACTACTCCTCGAGGGCTACTCGTCCGGCCTGGTAGGCCACGTTGTCAGACCCGTCGTCAGCACCCGCGACCATCGGTGTCGCCGGACCGGCGATAAGAGCGACTGCCATCAGCAACATGATGGTGATACTCAGGATTTCGTTAAGGTATTGGGTCAAATGCTTTTTCACCGTCGGTCTCCGCATCGGATCTAGCTGAATTAGTGTTATAGTTGACTATAACACCATTTCGACGAATTTCAAGCCCTCCGGTACAAAAAAATTAACCCCGCCCTGCGTCGCCCCCCGTTTACGGACTCGTAGGCCGTCTGACGGCTCATCGAGACAATGGCACGTGATAATTGCTTCACTCCGTGCGCCACGGGCGCTTTCGAAGAAGCCCTACCTCACCTATGCTGCACGCATGGACCACAGGCCTGAAGACAGCGCACTCATGTCGCGTTACCGGGAAGGGGACGTCGCGGCCTTCGAGACGCTGTACCGGCGTCACAAGGACCCGCTGTTCCGCTACCTGCTGAGGCATTGCCGCGAGCGCGCCGCCGCGGAAGACGTCTTCCAGGAAGTCTGGGGCAAGATCATCAGGTCGCGCGACAATTACAGGCCCACGGCAAAATTCACGACGTTTCTCTATCACGTGGCGCATAACTGTTTCATCGATCACATTCGCCGCAACAAGCGGCACGGAGATACGACGAACATTGCGCCCGATTCCCGGCCCGATGGCGGGGATTGTCCCGAGACGCTGGTCGAAAAGAGCCTTGCCCGGCGCAGGCTGGATGCCGCGCTGAGCGTGCTACCGGACGAGCAGCGCGACGTTTTCCTCCTCTACGAAGAGGCCGGACTGACCCTGGACGAAATCGCCACGGTCACCGACTGCAAACGCGAGACGGCCAAGAGCCGCCTGCGCTATGCGGTCCGGAAGCTACGTGCAGCACTGGACGAACCCCGGGAGAGAGCATGAGCGACCAGCGCACGAATACTGACGAACCGGTCGATCCGCGCGTGTCGGCGGCGTATCGCGAGATAGCCGATGAGCACACGCCGGAACATCTCGACCACATTGTTCTGAACGCCGCGCGCAGCGCCGCAAGACCCCGCTGGAACACGGCGATCGGTTGGCTGCGCCCGGCAGCATGGGTTGCGACGATCGGAGTCTGCCTCGCCATCGTCGTGGAAATCTCATTGCTTGAGGACGAGGGCACCGCCAAATTGGACAGCCCCGCGCCGAGGGTAGCACCGCCTGCGGCAATATCGCCGGTAACGGCTCCGGCCGCAGGAACGCAGCGCTTGGAGAAAACCGTTCCGGCGGCCGCCGAACCGGCGACCGCGCAGCCTGCGCAAGAATCGGCGCCTCGACCGTCGGCGGACCCGGAGTCTCGTTCGGACGGGGCCGAGATAACGAATCCGGCCCGGGAGCTGCGACAGCAGGGAAATCTCATGGAAGACACCGCTCCCAATCGTCTGCTGCACATGGCGCCGGCGACGAATGCATTGGACGAGGCGGTAACGGAGCGATACTGCGATGAAACGCAGACCGCGGATGCGAACAGCTGGCTGGCGTGCATCCTGGAACTCGAACGCCAGGGTTTTCTTGAAGCTGCACGTCTCGAGAGGGGACGCCTCGCGGAAGCCTTTCCGCCGCCGATGATCCCCTGATTTCGGTTCTTCCCGATGTCCCCCGCTGAGGGCGATGCTAGAATCGCCGGCCCCGGATATTGCAAAGTCGTGCTGCGGGCTCGCCGGGGGACGGCAGCATCCATTGAGACCGGCCAACAGGGAATAACACCATGAAATCACCCGTTCGCGTAACGATCACAGGGGCTGCCGGCCAGATCGGCTATCAACTCGCCTTCCGTATTGCCTCCGGGCAGATGCTCGGTAGCGACCAACCCGTCATCCTGCAGCTGCTCGAGATACCGCAGGCCCTCGATGCCCTCAAGGGTGTCGTCATGGAGCTCGATGACTGCGCATTCAAGACGCTCGCGGGCGTCGTCGCGACAGATGACCCCGACGTGGCCTTCAAGGCCAGCGATTACGCACTCCTGGTCGGCGCACGCCCGCGAGGTCCCGGGATGGAACGCAAGGATCTGCTTGAAGCCAATGCTGCGATCTTCTCGGTACAGGGCAAGGCCATCAACGAGCATGCCAGCCGCGACATCCGCGTACTCGTCGTCGGCAACCCGGCCAACACCAACGCGCTGATCACGGCCAGCAACGCACCCGACATCGACCCGGCCAACATCACCGCCATGACTCGCCTGGACCACAACCGTGCCATCGCGCAGCTCGCACAGAAGACGGACAGCCACGTCACCGACGTGAAGCACATGATCATCTGGGGCAACCACTCGGCGACCCAGTACCCGGACATCAACCATGCGAGCGTCGCCGGGAAGCCGGCTATGAATCTCGTCGACGGTACGTGGCTGGCCGACGAATTCATTCCGATCGTCCAGCAACGTGGCGCCGCCATCATCAAGGCCCGCGGGGCCTCGTCCGCCGCATCGGCGGCCTCGGCGGCGATCGATCACGTGCGTGACTGGGCGCTCGGCACCGACGGCGACGACTGGGTCAGCATGGCGATCCCCGCGGACGGCAGTTACGGCATCGGACCGGGCATAATTTACTCGTATCCGGTGCGCTGCAGCGGCGGCAAGTATGAAATCGTTCAGGACCTCGACATCAATGACTTCAGCCGTGCCCGCATGGACGCAACCGACGCCGAATTGCGCGAGGAGCGGGCCGCGATAGAGTCCTTGCTGTGACGTGACGTGCTCGATGGCGCGGTATGCGTCACGATGATAGGGTTTGTTTCAAACGCAATGTCCTGAATCGGGAGTTTCGCGCGTGTCCAGTTTTATCGTGAGCCTTTTCTGGTTTCTGCTGTTCGTGGGTGGCGGCATCTACCTTGCCTACCAGCGGATCGACCTGCGTACATCGACCATCGCGACAGGCCTCGCGGTGCTGGCGTACACGATCTTCGGTGAAGGCGCCTTCTTGTGGAAACTGGTTCTTTGGGCGGCGTTCGGCGCCATGATCGTGCCCAACCTGATCGAGTTCCGGCGCGAAAAGATCACCAAGCCGCTGCTCGACGTGTACCGCAAGATGCTGCCGTCGATGTCCGACACGGAGCGAGAGGCGCTCGAGGCGGGTAACGTGTGGTGGGACGGTGAGCTGTTCTCCGGCATGCCGGAGTGGGACCGCTTGATGTCCTACCCCGCACCGAAGCTCTCGGACGAGGAACAGGCGTTTCTCGACGGCCCCTGCGAAGAACTGTGCCGCATGATCGACGACTGGGAGATCTGCCACGAGCAGGCAGATATGCCCAAGGCGGTCTGGGATTACATTATCGAGCAGAAGTTCTTTGCGATGATCATCCCCAAACGGTACGGCGGGCTGGAATTCTCGGCCTATGCGAACGCCTGCGTCATCATGAAACTTGCCAGCCGCAGCGCCACGGCCTCGTCGACCATAGGCGTTCCGAATTCGCTGGGTCCAGCGGAGTTGCTGCTGCACTACGGCACCGAGGAGCAAAAGAACCGCTTCCTGCCGGGGCTCGCAGCCGGCACCGAGATCCCCTGTTTTGCACTGACTTCGCCGCAGGCGGGATCCGATGCGGCGTCGATCATCGACAGCGGCGTCGTCTGCAAGGGTGAGTGGCAAGGTGAGACCATCGTCGGCATCCGCCTGAACTGGGACAAGCGCTACATCACCCTGGCACCGATCGCGACGGTGCTCGGACTGGCTTTCAAGCTCTATGATCCCGATCATCTCATCGGCGACAAGGACGAATACGGCATCACGGCCGCGCTCATTCCGACCGACACGCCGGGCGTGACGGTCGGGCGCCGCCATCACCCGCTGACCATCGGCTTCCTGAACGGTCCGACATACGGCAAGGACGTCTTCGTTCCGATCGACTACATCATCGGCGGCCGGGAGATGGCGGGTAAGGGGTGGAAGATGCTGGTCGAGCTGCTGTCCGTCGGTCGGGCGATAACGTTACCGTCGAGCGCTGCGGGAGGCGCGCAGGCAGCCAGTTACGCGACCGGCGCATACGCGATCATCCGCAAGCAGTTCAATACGTCGATCGCCAACTTCGAGGGCGTCGGCGAAGCGCTGACTCGCATCGCCGGCTACAGCTACATCATGAATGCCGCCGTTTCGGTGACGTCCGGTGCGATCGACCAGGGTGAGAAGCCCGCGGTACCGTCGGCAATATTGAAATACCACTGCACAGAACTGGGTCGCAAGGTCAGCGTGGATGCAATTGACGTGCATGGCGGCAAGGGCATCTGCCTGGGGCCGAACAACTATCTCGGTCGCGGGTACATGGCTGCCCCGATCGCCATCACTGTCGAAGGCGCCAACATCCTGACACGCAGTCTGATCATCTACGGGCAGGGCGCTATCCGATGCCATCCCTACGTGCTGCGCGAGCTCGCGGCGGCCGGCGACGAGGACATCGACCGCGGCCTGATCGAGTTCGATGACGCCCTATTCGGCCACGTCGGCTATGCTATCAGCAACGTCGCACGATCGTTCTTCCTTGCGCTGACGCATGCCAAATTCAGCAAGGTGCCCCTCAATACGCCGACACGCCGCTACTACCAGAACATCAACCGCTACAGCGCGGCGTTCGCACTCGCGTCGGACTTCGCGATGCTGACGCTCGGCGGAGAGCTCAAGAAGCGCGAGCTGTTGTCGGCACGGCTCGGTGACGTGCTCAGCTGTATCTACCTCGCGTCCTGCGTGCTGAAGCATTTCGAGAATCAGGGCCGGCGCGCGACCGACCTGCCGTTCGTCGAGTGGTCGGTGCGCTCACTGATGTACCAGGCCCAGGAAGCGCTGCATTCGTTCCTGCGTAATCTTCCGAACCGCTGGGCGGCGGCATTCCTGCGCATCTTCATCTTCCCGCGCGGCCGCACCTACTCCGCACCGTCCGACGAACTCGTTCACAAGGTCGTCGCGCTGGTGACGACGCCGGGCGAAGCCCGCGAACGGCTCAGCGAGCAGGCATACACCACCGTCGAGCCCGGCAATCCTGTTGGCCTTCTTGAGCAGGCCTTGCAACTGAGCATCGAGCTCGCGCCGCTCGAACGCAGGCTGCGACAGGCACACAAGGAAGGGCTCATCCGCGCCGCGTACCTCGGCCGGCAGATCGAGGAAGCGGCGAGCGCCGAGGTCATCGACAAGGACGAAGCCGCGAAACTGCGGGACTACCATAACAAGGTGTTCGCCCTGCTCGCCGTCGACGACTTCGCGCCGGAGGACCTGCGACGCACCGGCGGCAAGTCGGCCGAACCCGCTTCGCCGAAGCCGGCGAAGAAAGCGGCGAAGCGCAAGCAGGCCCCGCGTCAGAGAGTCGCGAAAAAGAAAGTCAGTCGCAAGAAGAACAGCGACGCCGAATAAGCGCTAATGAGAAATCGTGCCGGACCGATCTATGAAAGCCGCGTTTTCGTAGAACCGGAATCACTCGACGAATTCGACGCCTGGCTCGATGAGCAGGTGTTTCGAGCCCGGCGCACTGACGGCGTCGCCGATGTCGTTCCTTTCAGTATCGGTCCGGACGAAGGAGGCCGGCCAGGCAGGGCGTGCCAGTTCACGCTCGAAGACGAGGTGGCCCTTGAAAGCTTCGTGGACGGGATTGCGACGGAGTTCGAGGCCGATGCACTCGACCGGTTTGGCGAGAGGATTTCGTGGCAGGAGCGGATCCTGCGCGAAGACGAGTTTCGCGAGTTGCCGGCCGGTGAAATGCCGGAATGCCTCAACTGTGGCGGCCACCTCCGGGGACAGTACTGCGGCAATTGCGGCCAGCGGGGCAGCAGCCGGCTGATCAGCCTGTGGGAATTGTTGCGCGATGCGTTCGGTGACCTGTTCGAACTCGATTCGCGCCTGTGGCGGACGCTGGTGCCGCTGGTCATCCGGCCCGGCAGGCTGACCCACGATTATCTGCAGGGACGCCGCGTGCGCTACATGCCGCCGTTCCGCATGTATCTCGTGCTGAGCCTGTTGTTCTTCCTGGTTGCCTTCTTCGATCCTCGCGAATCACTCGGAATCTTCTACGAACCCCAAACCGCGGAAGAGGAAACCGCCCGGGAGCACGGGGAGGCGGCGAGAATAGCGGACGAGGTGCGCAGGGATCTCGCGGCAGAGGGAATCATCGCGGGTGCCCCGCACGCGAGCCCGGAAGCCGGCGAAGAACCGGAAGACGGACTCAATATACGAGTTAATACCGACGGACAGGCGGAAGCGGACTGCCAGGTCGACGAGTTCTCGATCAATGGCCCCGAATGGCTGAAACGGCGGCTGACGCCCGAACGCCTGGCACAGATTTGCGAGGAGATGAAGAAGGACGACGGCCGCCAGTTCCTGAGGAACCTGTACGACAACATCCCGATTGCGCTGATCGTGCTGCTGCCGATCATGGCGTTCGTCCTGAAACTGCTCTACCCGCTGTCGCGCCGCTATTACGTCGAGCATCTCCTGTTCTTCGTCCACTTTCACGCTTTCCTGTTCCTGATATTGACGCTGCAGATCCTTATCGGCCGGTTGAATTCGGTATTACCGACGCCCGAGGCCGTCGGCATACTCGTCATCGTCGCTGCTTCTTTTTACGTCCCGGTGTACCTTTTTGTGGCGATGCGCCGCGTATACGGGCAGGGGCGGCTGGTCACGGCCTTCAAGTACATCGCCTTGAGCGTGTCGTACTTCGCAGGTTTCACTGTCACCATGCTGGGCGCGGCGCTCATGGCGGCATTCTCGGTCTGAGCTTTTGTCCGGCTGCGGCCGCGGAAACAACTTATTATTGCGGTAACCGGGCAGGCAGCGAGATTAATCGCGGGCGGACGCGACCTTGCCGGTGAATAATTAGTTGAGCAGTGGCGCCGAGACCACTAAAATTCCCGGGCTAACAAAAGTCCAGCCTATGAGCCAGTCGACCAGGAAACCCATCGGAATATCAGGCCTTGCTGCCTACGTACCGCCCTACCGCGTCTCGCTCGAAGACTGGTGCGAATGGACGGGAGGGCACTGGCCGAAGGTACGCGAAGTCGTCGGGCGCAGCTTCCGCATGCGCGGCCCGCATCACAGCGTGTACACGATGGCGGCGACCGCCGTCATGCGGCTCATCGACCAGTACGACGTCGATCCGACGCGCATCAAGTTCCTGGGCCTGGGCACCGAGTCGAGCACGGACAACTCAGCCGGCGCCATCATCATCAAGGGCATGGTCGACAACGCCCTCGAGGCGCGCGGTATGCCGGCGATTTCACGCAGCTGTGAGGTGCCGGAGTTCAAACATGCCTGCCTCGGTGGCGTCTACGGCATGAAGGGGGCGATCCGGCACCTGGCGCTCGATGGCGCCGGCGGCCAGGCGATCGTGGTCTGCGCCGATATCGCGGAGTACGCGCGAGGATCGAGCGGCGAACCCACACAGGGCGCCGGCGCCGTGGCCATGTTGCTGGAAGAGGACCCGAAGCTCGCCGTCGTGGACCTCGTCGGCTCGGGATCTGCATCGGATTATCGCATCATGGACTTCCGCAAACCGATGGTGCGCTTCTGTGGCCAGGACCGCTCTGAAACCCACCATATCCAGGACTTCCCGGTATTCAACGGCAAGTACTCGACGACCTGCTACGTCGACGAGACACTGCACGCCCTTGCCGACATGTACGAGAAGCGCCAGCTGAAGCCGGGCGAGTACCTGCGTTCGCTGAAGACCGTCTTCATGCACCGGCCATACCGGCGTATGCCGGAAACGGGCTGGGCAATTTCGTATCTCTTCGCCCTGGGCAACGGGGATTCTCCCGATCACGCCGAACTCGCGTCCTACTGCGAAGAAGCCGGCATCGACCTTCGGGCACTGCTCGATGAAATGCACTTCAGCCCGCGCGTCGCCGAGCTGGCCGAGCCGGAGCGCCTGCAATACGAGGCCTACCCGCTCACGATGGCGATCCTCAGGGCGTTTCGGGGGTCGGACAATTACGGTCGGGAGGTCCTCGACAAGCTGGCGCTTGGCAGCGACGCGATGCGCGACCTGGGCAACCTCTACACGGCGGCTCTGCCGGCGTGGATGGCCGCCGGGTTCGAGCAGGCGCTGGGTGAAAGCAGCCTGAACGCAGGTGACGAGGTACTCACCCTGGGTTACGGTAGCGGCGACGCAGCCGAGGTTATCCCGTTCTTCATGGCCGACGGCTGGCGCGAGGCAACGGCGGCCATTCGATTCGGCGACGCGATTCGGCATGCGGTCGATATCACGTTCGATCAGTACGAGGCGCTGCACGCCGGCCGGAAGGCCAAGGACCTCGACTACCTGCCCGTCAACGAGTTCGTCATCGATCGCGTCGGCCGGTCGGACGATCGGCACTTCAGCGATTTCGGGATCGAGTATTACAAGTATGTAGGTTGAGCTAAGGCTTGCCGGTGTTCGGCAACGGGCTGCTCGCTTCGCGAGCTTCAGGCCTCGTTGCCGAA
>JBFFEB010000013.1:0-64518 GCA_041559075.1 Woeseiaceae bacterium
AACAAAAAATGGGCCCGATGGGCCCATTTTCCGTTGACTGGCGCGCCCGGCAGGATTCGAACCTGCGACCCCCGGATTAGGAATCCGGTGCTCTATCCGGCTGAGCTACGAGCGCACGGCGCCGAATTCTAGCAGAGAAACGGTGTGCGGAGCGTCGCTAGGGTATCAATCGTCCGCCTTGCGGATCGCACGGTAGGCTTCCAGCGCCAGGTCGCGGGCCTTGCCGTGATCCACGATCGGTTCCGGGTAGTCCTCACCGACGATCACGTTTGCCGATTTCTGTTCATCGAGGTCGGCCTTCCACGGTTCCTGTAGGAGTTTTGCCGGCAGGCGTTCGAGTTCCGGGATCCAGCGGCGCACGTAGTCGCCCATCGGGTCGAACTTCTTGCCCTGCAGCACCGGGTTGAAGATGCGGAAGTAGGGCGCCGCGTCCGTGCCGCAACCGGCCACCCACTGCCAGCTGGCGGAGTTGTTCGCGAGGTCGGCATCGACCAGCGTGTCGAGGAACCAGTCGGCACCCGCCTGCCAGGGCACGAGCAGATCCTTGACCAGGAACGAGGCGACGATCATGCGCACGCGGTTGTGCATCCAGCCCGTCGCCCAGAGCTGCCGCATGCCGGCGTCGACGATGGGGTATCCCGTTCGCCCGCGCTGCCACGCCACCAGGCCCTCCGGGTCGTCCGTCCACGGGAAGTCCCTGAACTCGGCGCGCAGCGGTTCCTCCGGGAGCCTCGGGAAGTGGTACAGGAGGTAGCGGCTGAAGTCGCGCCAGTAGAGCTGGCGGAGCAGGGCGTCGGCGCCTTTCTGGCCACTCACTGACGCGGCCGAGCGGATATCGTGCCAGACCTGCCGCGGGCTCAGTTCGCCGAAATGCAGGTGCGGCGACAGTCGTGACGTACCCTCAAGATCGGGTCGGTCGCGCTGGTCATCGTAATCCGCGGCGATCTCGCAAGCAGCCTCGAGGCGCTGGAATGCGCCGCTTTCACCGGGCATCCAGGTCTCTCGAAGCCCGCCGGCCCAGTCGGGCGCCGTCGGCAGCAGCCCGAGCTCACCGATGTCCCCGGTCTCGAGCCCGGCCGTCGTCGTCTCGAGTGCCGCAGCCACCGGGTCCGGCGTGCCCGGCTCGCCGAGGGCGGATGCCGCCTTCCAGAACGGGGTGAAGACCTTGTACGGCGTGCCGGAACCCGTCATGACACGCTCGGGATGCCGGATCACGGCATCGTCGAAGCCGTGCACCTCGCAGTGGCCCTCCAGCACGTCTGCAAGCGCGTCTTCCTGCGTCCGAGCCTGCGGTTCGTAGCGTCGGGAGAAATAAATTGCTCCGGCGCCCGTAGTCTCGACGAGTTCGGGCAGCAGCACTTCCGGCTTCCCCGAGCGGATGACGAGCCCCGTGCCGTACTCTTTTAACGCCGCATCGAGGCTCGCCAGGCTGTGATGCAGCCACCAGCGGCTGGCGCCGCCCGAATCGAGTTCGTCCGAGACATACACCGGGATGACCGGCCGACCGGCGTCGGCCGCAGCGCGTAGTGCCGGGTTGTCATGAAGGCGCAGGTTCCGGCGAAACCAGAGGATCACGGGACTCATCGGTGTGGCTCGAAAATTAGCGGAGACAGTAGTTTACGCGACCATAAGTTGCCGACTTGTAAGGGAATGTAACAAACCATTTCAGGCGGTTGGCGGCCCCCGGCACCGTTCGTATAGTCTCTCTAGCAATTCTGGAGATCACGCATGTCAAGCGTAACCGCAAAAGCCGTGGACTGGACCGAAACGGGCCTCGTACCCGATTCGGTCATCCGCGCCGGAATCCGTCGCCTTCTCGATCGCAAGCTGAAGGAAATCCATGCCACGGACGTGGAAAAGTCAGCGAGCATCAAGAATCGTTTCGTTCACATGATGGGCGAATCGCCGGTGGCAATCGTTCCCCACCTGGCCAACGAGCAGCATTACGAGGTTCCCGCGGCCTTTTTCTCCGAAGTGCTTGGCAGGCACCGCAAATACAGCTGTTGCTACTGGCCGGCCGGCGTGGAAGACCTGGATGCGGCGGAAGAGGCGGCGTTGCAGGTGACGGTCGAGCGTTCCGGCATCGAAGACGGCATGAAAATCCTCGACCTCGGTTGCGGCTGGGGCTCGCTATCGCTCTGGATCGCCGAGCATTTCCCCAACGCTTCGGTCACCAGTGTTTCGAATTCGCGCTCGCAGCACGATTTCATAACGAAGGCCGCCGAGAATCGTGGTTTGGACAACATCGAAGTGCATGTCGCCGACATGAACGATTTCGCTTCGTCAGGTACGTACGACCGGATTGTCTCCGTCGAGATGTTCGAGCACATGCGCAACTACCCGGAGTTGTTCCGTCGGATCGGCGACTGGCTGGAGCCCGAGGGGCGCTTCTTCCTGCACATCTTCTGCCATCGCACGACGCCGTACGAGTACATCGACAAGGGCCCGAGCGACTGGATGAGCCGCCACTTTTTCTCCGGTGGCATCATGCCGAGTGCCGACCTGCCGATACGCATCGCCGGTCACCTCGCCGTCGAGGAGCACTGGCAGTGGAATGGCCTTCACTACGCGCGGACTTTGCGCGCGTGGCTGCAGCGCATGGACTCCCGCCGGAATGCCGTCATGCCGATCCTCGAGGAAACCTACGGCAAGGGTGAGGCGGACCGTTGGCGGATGCGGTGGCGCATCTTTTTCATGGCCTGTGAGGAACTGTTCGCCTACAACGAAGGGCGCGAATGGTACGTCAGCCAATACCTTCTGAAGCGGGTGGGGGATTGAGATGAACCTGTTGATCAATGTTGCTGCCTTCAAGCTGGGCTGGATCTCATCGGTCGTCGGCGGGGCGCAGCAGATACCCTGGCTGGGCCCGGTGGTCGTATTCGCCGCGGTTGCCCTGCACCTCTCCCGCGCGCAGCGGCCGAGTTCGGAGCTCGTGCTCATTCTGAGCTGCGGATTGATCGGAGCCGTCTTCGACAGCGTGCTGGTCGCCGCCAGCTGGGTGACCTTTCCGTCCGGCATGTTCAGCGAGCTGATGGCGCCGTACTGGATCGTGACGATGTGGATGCTGTTCGGCACCACGATCAATCTTTCCATGCGCTGGATGCGCGGCAGGCCGCTGCTGGCCTCGGCATTCGGATTCGTCGGCGGACCGCTGGCCTACCTCGGTGGTCACAAGATCGGCGGGATACAGTTCGTCGACCAGCCGGCTGCGATCGCGATGCTGGCGATCGGCTGGGCGGTCATGATGCCGCTTCTCATGCAGCTCGGCGAGCGTCTCGATGGTGTCTCGCCCGGGTTGCCCCGAGATACCGAAGTTGGGGAAAGGGTATCCTGATGGACTTTCAGCTCTACCTGTCAGCGCTGGCGTTGATTCTCGGCATCGGTGTTGTCGCATGGGTCGTCAGTGTGGCAATCCGCAACGTGGCATTCGTCGACAGCCTCTGGTCGCTATTCTTCCTGGTCGCCGCGCTCGTGTTCGCGACGGCGGCCTGGCCGCTCAGCGCGCGCGGACTGCTCGTAACGGTGCTCGTCGCCATCTGGGCGTTGCGGCTCAGCACTTACATTACAGCGAGAAACTGGGGCGAACCCGAGGACTACCGCTACCAGAAGATTCGCGCCAACAACGAGCCCGGGTTCGCGGTCAAGAGTCTGTACATCATCTTCGGGCTGCAGGGCGTCCTGGCCTGGATTGTTGCCATGCCGCTGCTGCCGGCCATCATGAACCCCGGTAACATCGGGGCGCTCGAGATCATCGCTGCCGCACTCTGGCTGGTCGGCTTCACTTTCGAAGCCGGCGGCGACTACCAGCTGTCGAAGTTCAAGCGGGAGCCGTCAAACAAGGGTCGCGTGCTCAAAACGGGGTTCTGGCGCTACACGCGGCACCCCAATTACTTCGGCGACTTTTGCGTCTGGTGGGCATTCTATCTGTTTGCCGTCGCCGCGGGCGGCTGGTGGACGGTGCTTTCGCCGATCCTGATGTCGCTGTTGCTGCTGAAGGTGTCCGGCGTCGCGCTGCTGGAGAAGACCATTACGGAGCGCCGCCCCGAGTACGCGGAGTACATCCGCAGCACCAATGCGTTCTTCCCTGGTGTGCCGAAAGGCACGACAACAGCGTGAGCAAGGCGGGAACGATGAAACGATTCATCCATACCGTCGCGGCGGCGCTGCTACTCGTGCTGGTATCGGGGACCTCGATGGCCGGAGACTCGTCCAGCAGGACGTTAATGTTCGACGTCTTTCTCGATGGCAAGAAGATCGGCTACCACCGTTTCGAGATCGACGGCTCGAAGAGCAATGCGGCCGTGGTCAGCGAGGCGAGTTTCGATGTCAAGTTCCTGTTCGTAACGGCGTTCAGCTACCGCCACAGCGCCCGTGAGAACTGGACCGGCGGATGCCTGGAGGAGATCGAGGCACGCACCGACTCGAACGGCAAAAAGCTGAATGTCGTCGGCGAGCGCGCCGCCGATGCGTTCGTCATCGACAACGGTGACGAGGAAGCCAGGCTGCCCGAGTGCGTCATGAGTTTCGCTTACTGGAATCCCGGGTTCCTGGATCAATCCCGCCTGCTCAACCCGCAGACGGGCGAGTACCTCGACGTTGAGGTCCAGGAACTCGGCAAGGATGTGGTGAAGCTGGACGGTCGCGAGATCTCCGCCCGCTCGGTCAGGCTTACCGCGCGGCAAATGGACATTACCCTGTGGTACTCGGACAACGCCGAGTGGCTGGCCCTCGAGTCGGTCGCAAAAGGCGGCCGGATAATCCGTTACGAGTTGAGTTGATATGAAAGCTATTAGCAACGCCACGCTTGCAGTGACCGCTTCTTTGGCGCTGGCCGCGTGTGCCGGCAGTGGGCCCGAAATGAGAACCGTGGATTACGTAGACCTCGAGCGCTTCATGGGCGACTGGTATGTGATCGCCAATATCCCGACCTTCCTCGAGGAGGGCGCGCACAACGCCGTGGAAACCTACGAGATGAACGACGACGGCACGATCGCTACGACCTTTACTTTCCGTGACGGCGCGTTCGACGGTGACAAAAAGGAGTACAACCCGAAGGGGTTCGTCCGGGATACCGGGTCTAACGCGCTCTGGGGAATGCGCTTCATCTGGCCGATAAAGGCTGATTACCGCATCGTCTACCTCGACGAGGACTACTCACAGACGATCATCGGCCGCAATAAGCGTGATTTCGTCTGGGTAATGGCGCGCGAACCCAATATTTCCGACGAAGACTACGAGATGCTGCTCGGCGTCGTCGAGTCGCTCGGCTACGACCTCGCCAAGGTCGAGCGTGTACCACAGAAGTGGTGAGGGGGCAGAGAGCATGAGAATCGCGATCGTCGGCACCGGCATAGCGGGCAACACCGCGGCCTACAAGCTCCGGGGGTGGCACGACATCACCGTCTACGAGGCCTCGTCGTACATCGGCGGGCACACCAACACGATCGACGTGACGGAGGATGACAGGACGGTTGGGATCGATACCGGGTTCATCGTCTTCAATGACCGTACCTACCCCAATTTCATCGAATTGCTAAACGAGATAGGGCAGGAATCGCAGCCGAGCATCATGAGCTTCAGTGTCAGTTCGGGCGATGCCCGGCTGGAGTACAACGGCTCGGGAGTGAACGCGCTGTTCGCACAGCGTCGCAACATCCTGCGCCCGCGGTTCTATCGCATGATCCGCGACATCCTGCGCTTCAACCGCGAGGCGATGGCCACGCTGACTTTCGAAGAGGAATGCCAGACGGTGGGCGGCTACCTGGTGAAGCATGGCTATAGCCGGGAATTCATGGACAACTATCTGGTGCCGATGGCTGCCGCCATTTGGTCGGCCGAGCCGGTGGCGATTCACGATATGCCGCTGCAGTTTCTCGTGCGCTTTTTCGACAACCACGGCCTGCTGCAGCTCAAGGACCGCCCGGTATGGCGGGTGATCAAGGGAGGATCACGGGAGTACGTCGACAAGCTGGTCGCGGGGCACCGCGACCGTATTCGGATGGAAACACCGGTCAAAGCGGTTATCCGGAATTCGTCCGGCGTCGAGATTGTCACGGAACGCTTCGGGCGCGAATGGTACGACGCAGTATTTCTTGCCTGCCATAGCGACCAGGCCCTTGCACTGCTGGCCGAACCGACGGCCGTCGAAGAGGAGGTGCTCGGCGTCATTCGCTACCAGGACAACGAAGCGGTGCTGCACACGGATGCGAGCGTACTGCCGAAGCGCCGGCGTGCGTGGGCCGCATGGAATTACCACATTCCGGAGGATCCGCATCGTCACGTCGCTGTGACCTACAATATGAACATGCTGCAGGGCCTGGACTGCGACGAGCAGTACTGCGTGACGCTCAACAACGACCGCCGCGTCGATCCGGCGAAGGTGATTCGGCGGATCCGGTACCAGCACCCGGTGTATTCGCGGGAGGCAGTGGCCGCGCAGCTGCGCCAGGCGGAAGTGAACGCCGATCGCACCTATTTCTGCGGAGCTTACTGGCGCAATGGCTTCCATGAAGACGGCGTCGTCAGTGCGCTGAATGCAATTGCCCATTTCGAGGAGAGGCAGAGCCGTGGAGAGCTGCATCTACGAAGGGCGGGTTAAGCACACGCGCACGGAGCCTGTGCTGCACCGGTTCGGCTACCGAATATTCATGATGTACGTCGATCTCGATGAACTGCCAGGGCTATTCAGGAAACGCTGGCTGTGGTCGGCGACGCGGCCGGCGCTCGCGCGTTTCCGCCGGAAGGATCATATCGGTGCGCGCGACGAGCCGCTCGCCGAGGCAGTCCGTGCTTTGGTGCAACGCGAGACCGGCAGGCGCCCGAAAGGGCCGATCCGGCTGCTGACGAACCTTAGCTACTTCGGCTATTGCTTCAACCCGGTGAGTTTCTATTATTGCTTCGACGCGGACGGCAAGACCGTGCAGACCATCGTCGCCGAGGTCAACAACACCCCGTGGGGAGAACGCGATACTTATGTTCTGCCGGACTCCGAGGACGTGGGCCGGCGCTGCGTGAAGCGATTCAGGCCGGAGAAGAAGATGCACGTGTCGCCCTTCATGCCGATGGAAGTCGAATACGATTGGTGTTTTACTGAGCCCGCCGACAGAGTAACGGTGTACATGGCCAATTCGAGCAACGGCAAGCGTCTGTTCGATGCGTCCATCCATCTCGAGCGTACCGAGATTACGGGTCCTGCCCTGGCGAGCGTGCTGGCGCGATTCCCGTTGATGACGGTCAAGATCATCGCGGGAATTTACTGGCAGGCACTCAGGTTGTGGGTCAAGCGATGTCCCGTGTACCCGCATCCCGACAAGCGACAGAAGATCGAGGCAGAGGCACGATGAGATCAGTTTCCATCCACTCGCCAAAATTCCTCGATGCCAGCAGGACACCGACGGCGCTCGAGTCGCTCGCGCGGCGCGTCGTTCGCGCGCGGCTGGAGTCGTTACGTAACGGCCAGATCGTCGTGACCGAGAACGGCCGCCACGAGAGTTTCGGTGACGTGACCGATGACCTGCCGCTGACGGTCCAGCTCACCGTGAACGATCCGCGTTTCTACAGCGATATCGCGTTCGGAGGCGCGGTCGGGGCAGGGGAATCGTACATCCACGGCTGCTGGTCCTGCGACGAACTCACAACGCTGGTCCGGATACTGGTGAAGAATCGCGACGTGCTACTGGACATGGACGGAGGCACTTCTTACCTGACGAAGCCGCTGCAGAAGATCTTTCACAGGCTGAATCGCAATACCCGGGACGGCAGCCGTCGAAATATCGCCGCGCATTACGATCTCGGCAACGACTTCTATTCGCTGTGGCTCGATAAGCGCATGATGTACTCGAGCGCTATCTTCGAGCACGCGGACATATCCCTGGACGTTGCCTCGGCTGCGAAGCTGGATCGCATCTGCAGGAAACTGGATCTCGGTCCCGACGATCACGTCCTCGAGATCGGCGCGGGCTGGGGCGGCTTCGCCATCTTTGCCGCGGAGAATTACGGCTGCCGCGTGACAACGACGACGATTTCGAAGCAGCAGCACCACTACGCACGATATGCAATTGCAGAGGCAGGGCTCGAGGATCGCATCGCCTTGCTGCAAAGCGATTACCGCGATCTCGAGGGACAGTATGACAAGCTCGTGTCCATCGAGATGATAGAGGCTGTCGGTCACGAGTATCACGACGCCTACTTCGGCAAGTGCTGCGAACTGCTGAAGCGGGACGGCCTGATGCTGCTGCAGGCGATCACCATCGCCGACCAGCATTACGATCGAGCGAAGAAGACGGTCGACTTCATCAAGCGGTATATCTTTCCCGGCGGCTGCCTGACGTCCGTGACGGCGATGTCCGACACGCTGACGCGCGTTACCGACATGCGTATCGTGGACCTCGAGGATATCGGGCCGCATTACGCGGAGACGCTGCAGCGCTGGCGCGAGCGCTTCTTCGCCAATATCGACGCGGTTCGCGGCATGGGTTTCTCGGAAGAATTCATTCGCATGTGGCAGTATTACCTGTGCTACTGCGAAGGCGGCTTTCTCGAGCGTGCAATCGGTAATGTGCAGCTGCTCATGATACGCCCGGATGCCCGGCCCGCAGCCCTTCCGGCCTGACGGTCCTTTCTTCGGCGGCGTTCTCGTCGCATAATTCGCTTATGCAGGGCATCGTATTACGAACGCTCATTACCATGCTGGGCTTGTTCCTGGCTTCTGCGCTCGTGCCGGGCGTTTCGATCTCGGGTGCCTGGACATTCATTCTGGCGGCGGTGCTGCTCGGACTCGTCAACGCCTTCGTCAGGCCGATCGCGTTCGTGCTGACGTTGCCGATCACTCTCATCACGCTGGGGTTGTTCCTGTTCGTGCTCAATGCCGCCATGTTCGGGCTGGTTGCCGCGATGCTCGACAATTTCGTCGTGACCGGATTTTGGTCGGCACTGTTCGGCGCAATCATCGTCGGCATCACCAGTACGATCGCATCCTGGTACATAGGGCCGGACGGTCGCGTTGAAGTCATTGTCGTCAAGCGCGGCTAGCAGGCGACGGAGACTCGCGTGGCTATCGCAACGCGCCTGATCGACTATCGGGACAATGGCCACGGATTCGAGGGGATGCTGGCCTGGGACGACACTATTGAAGGCCCGCGCCCTGGCGTGCTCGTCGCACACACCATCCGTGGCCGCAGCGGGTTCGAAGAGGATAAGGCGGGACGGCTTGCGCAAATGGGTTATGCCGGCTTCGCGATTGATGTCTACGGCAAGGATGAGATCGGCGGCGAGCTCGACGACTGCCGCCGAACGATGGAGGGGTTGCGGAACGACCGCGAGACGCTGCAGCGGCGATTGCTGCTCGCGGTCGAGACGTTGCGCGGCCAGCCGGAGGTCGATGCATCGCGCGTTGCGGCCATCGGGTACTGCTTCGGCGGTCTCTGCGCACTGGACATCGCGCGTAGCGGCGAGGCGCTCGCCGGCGTGGTCAGTTTCCACGGCCTGTTCGACGCGCCCGGCAATACGGCGTGTAACCGGATCCGGGCTCGCATACTCGCGTTGCACGGATGGGACGATCCGCTCGCAACGCCCGAGCAGGCCGTGGCGCTCGGGGCGGAACTCACTGCTATGGGTGCCGACTGGCAGCTACACTGCTATGGCAACGTGCGCCACGCGTTCACGAACCCCGCCGCGGACGCGAGCACCGGCGTAACCGTATATAATGCGGACGCGGACCGCCGTTCCTGGGCGGCGGCGAAATACTTTCTATCAGAGCTGTTCGATACCTGAGTATCGATCGGCAAGGTTTGCGCCGCGCCAGGCGCTTTCAAGCATTGTCTGCCGGAGGTCAATCGTGATTTTGAGAAGTCTCATCGTGGTTATCGTTGCGCCGGTCCTTGCGGTTGCCTGCGGCGAGGAGCCGCCGCCGCAGCCTGCGGCAGAGGCGCCGCCCGAAATCTCCTCACCGGTCGCGGTCGAGGTCAGCGGCGGTAATCCCGCGGCAGAAGAAGCATCCACCGAGATTGCGGCTGGTTACATGCGCGACATCATCGTCGAGATTTCGAGTGATGACTACGAGGGGCGCGGGCCAGGAAGCCGCGGCGACGTCAAGGCACGCAACTACCTTGCCGCGGAAATGGAGCGCCTGGGGCTCCAGCCGGGCGCAGCTGATGGCGGTTGGGAACAGAAATTCGATCTCGTCGGTCTGAACACCGTGCAGCCCGACACCTGGACGTTCGAGGGCCACGGCGAGGAAAAGACCCTTGCGCAGTGGGAAGAATTCATCGTGTCGAGCGGCGTACAGCAGGAACGCGTCGAGATAAGCGACGCCGAGCTCGTCTTTGTCGGTTACGGTATCGAGGCCCCCGAATACGATTGGGATGATTTCAAAGGCGTCGACCTCGAAGGCAAGGTGCTGCTCATCATGAACAACGACCCTGACTGGGACCCGCAGTTGTTCGAGGGTGAGACTCGCCTGTGGTACGGACGCTGGGACTACAAGTACCTGAGCGCCGCGAAGCAGGGTGCCGCGGGTGCGATCATCATCCACACGACGCCCTCGGCGGGTTATCCGTTCCAGGTCGTGCAGACTTCATGGACCGGCGAGCAATTCGAGCTGCCGGCAGGTGACGAGCCGCGCAACCGGGTCAATGCATGGGTGACCGAAGACGCCGCGCGCGAACTTGTCGCGATGGCCGGCAGGGATCTCGACGCGCTGCGCGAGGCCGCCTACAACAGGGACTTCGAGCCGGTGCCGCTGGGCGTTACGACGTCCATCGCAATGGATGTGAAGCTCAACCGGACGGAGAGCGCCAACGTGCTGGGGCTTCTTCCCGGCAGCGATCCCGAGCTCCGGGATGAGGTCGTGATCTATACGGCGCACCACGATCACCTCGGTATCGGGGAGCCGAACGAGGCGGGAGACACGATCTACAACGGAGCCAGGGACAACGCGTCAGGCGTCGCGGTTGTACTTGCCATCGCACGCGCGCTCAAAGCGCTTCCCGAAGCGCCGCGGCGTTCTTCGCTGTTTGCACTCGTGGGCGCAGAGGAACAGGGACTGCTTGGGTCGTTGTATTATGCTAATCATCCGACGTTTGCGCCGGGGCGCATTGCGGCGAACATCAACTACGACAATCCGAACATCCTCGGCGACACCCACGACGTGACCTTCGTTGGGCTCGGCAAGTCCTCGATCGACCGGATTCTCACGCTTATCGCCGAGGAACAGGGCAGGGAGGTCAAACCCGACCAGTTTGCCGACAAGGGCTACTTCTACCGCTCGGACCAGTTCAGCCTGGCGAAGATTGGTGTGCCGGCGATGTACCTGAAACCTGGCACCGATTATGTGGACCGGCCGCCGGGTTGGGGTCGCGAGCAGCAGGAGCACTATACGAACGTGCACTATCACCAGCCGTCCGACGAGTACAACGACAGCTGGGACTTCTCGGGACTGATCGAAGACGCCCTGCTCGGTTACTGGACCGGCCTCGCGGTCGCGAACGCGGATGAAATGCCTGAGTGGAAACCGGGAGACGAGTTCGAGTTCGCGCGCCTGAAAGCGATCTCGGACCTGGAAGATTAGAGGCGGCCGTTCCCCGCAGCATTGCGGGGAATGGTTCCCCGTTCAGTCTGCTGCCACCGGTACCACCAGGACGTCACAGGGCAGGTGGTCGAGTACCCGGGCGGCCGTGTTTCCGATGTAACGCCGCGCGATGCCGCCCCGTGACAGCGCGCCCATCACCATCAGGCTGGCACCGTGCGTCTTTGCGAACATCGGCAGGAGCTCGTGCGCACGCCCGGGGAGCTGGTGGACGTTCGTGTGCGGCACGCCTGTTTCCTTCGCGAAAGCGTCGAGTGCCTTGCGATGCTCGTCACGGATCTTCTTGTCCAGTTCGTCGATGGGCAGCTTGACGGGTTTGAAGGTCTTCATCGCCCACGAGCCGATCTCGACGAGACGCTGGTAGGTGTGCACGAGCTCAACCTGGCCGTTGCAGGCCGATGCCAGCGACTGTGCGGATTCCACGATCATCCGGTCGAGGCGCGCTTCCCTGTCCTTCTCGTGTGTCGGGTCAACTGCAGCGACAATCAGAGGTTCTTCCTTCCAGGCTACGGGCTTCACGAACCACAACGGGTAATCCAGTTTCTTCATAAGCTGCCAGTCGGTGTCGGCAAACGTCGCGCGTTCCGCGGGCGAGTGGTAGTGGGTTCCCTTGATAACGAACATGGGATCGAGATCCGTTGCCCGGGAGATGATGGCATCGGCAACGGGCCTCTCGTGACTGGTGTGAGTCGTAACCCTCAAACCTGACGACTCGGCGGTCTTCGCCAGGTCACGCAGCGCGTGCTTCTGTGCCTTCTCGATATCCTCTGCCAGGTCCCTCACCTCGCTCGAAATGATGAACACCTCGCTGAGGAAGCTTGTCGTTGGATCGCAGAGCAGGAGCTCAAGATCGCAGTCCATGAGCTTTGCCAGCCAGGTGGCTCGAGCGACAACGTCTTCAGGATAGTTGTCGAGTTCGATGATTGTCAGAACAGTCTCGCTCATTCGATTCTCCCTCGAATCCAATACCGGAGCAGCACACAACCGCCGCCTATCAGAGGATAGGGGTATTGCGCGAGATGCAAAATCCGTAAGCGACGCGACAAACTTCGGGGACTACTTAGGTGCGGCAGGTCATGCGGGCGAGCGATTGCCACGAAAAAGGCCGGGCAGAAGCCCGGCCTTTTGCCTATCGTCGCGGCTGGTTGTCAGGAACGCCGGAAGCGGCTGAAGAAACCGCCTTCACGCTCGTCATCATCGTCATCGTCATCGTCATTGATGGCTGCCGGGTCCGGATCGAACTTGAGCGCATTCATTGTTTGTGTCAATGACGTCGTAATCTGTTCCTCGATGGGGTCCGGCTTCACCCGCTGAGCCACGGGGGCGTCGGGGGCGTCTGCCGCGGCAGTGTCGGTATAGTCCGAGTTCAGCGCGCGCACGGTCGCGAGTCGCAGCGAAGCCGCCATGTCCATGCCGCCGTTCTGGTCCTCGATCTCGGAATCGATGGAAACCTCGACGCTGGGCGTCTCGCCCCAGACGGTCTCGAATTCCTTCTCCAGTTCTGATTTCGGAGGGGGCGCCGCGGCAGCCGGCTTTTCGCTGGCGCCTGCCGCTTCCACCGCAGTATCGTCCGCGACCCTGGCAGCAACTGCTGCCGCGGCTACACTGAACTCTTCGCCGAAGAGCGTTTCGGCCAGCTGGTCGTCGACGTCTTCGATGTTCTTTGCCCGCGCCAGGCCTTGTGCAATCTTCTCGAGCTCCGCCGCAGACCCGTCCTGGCGGGCACCCTCCTCCACGGAGGCTTCGGCCTTATCGGTGTCAGCGTCGTCTTCTTCGACGAGGCCCTCCTTCTCGAGCCGTATCTTCCTCTTCAGGGCGGCAATGTCGACCTTGCGGTTGATCGAGTCGTCCAGCGTAATCTCGGGGATGTCCTCGGTCTCGTCTCTGGAGGGTTCTTTCCGCTCGCGTTCCTGGAAGGCTGCGGATTCCTCGGCAGCGTCCGGGTCCCGACCGTGGGCAACCGCCATCGCGCGCTCCAGTGCGTCGAGGTCGGGGCGCAGTTCGGCGAGCGTGGGGTCGCGCTCCCAGTCGGGCGTATCGTCGTCTGCCGGTGAGTCCTTGGCCGGTACAGCGATGGTACCGATTGCCTCGGTCAGCGTCGGAATCGTGTCGTCGTCGGCCGGCTGCGGCTCGTGCCCGGCGACCGGTTCGGTTTCCAGCTCGCCTTCGAGCGGCGCTTCCAGCCCGGGCTCCACGTCGGTGCCCGGCCTCATTCCCACTCGAGGTTGCACCCGGGGTTTCGGCTCCGTTTCCGGCGGCCTGATGGCCCCGGATTTCGGGTCCTGCATCGGTCCCGGTTCGGGTCCAGGGCTCGCGGTTTCGCTGGCTTGCGGCGTGTCGCGGCCGCTCTCCTGCTCCGCCGCCTTCGTTGCGGTGGGCGCATCACTGAGTATCGCGAGGTCCGGTTGCGTGTCCTCGATCAACTCCGGTAGGTCATCGTCGTCGCTCCCGGCCAGCGCTTGCCCTGCGGGCAGGGACAGGGCAACCAGTTTCGTCGTCGTATCGTCGCTATGTTGCGGCTCGGGTTGCTTGCTGCTGATTTCCGGGAGCCGCGTGAACTTGCCCGTGAGGCCGAATTCCTCGTCGGCAACGCGGCTGATGAGGTCGAGGCTGACATTCGCCGCCTTCGTTTCCGCGGCCGCCTCCAGCGCTGATTCCACCAGGTTGTTTACAACGCGCAGGATGCCGCCGCTCAGGTCGCACAGCAAGTCGATTGCGCCATCGTCAAATACCCTGTCGAAGTCGCCACCGGCCCGCAGGAAACAGTGCCGCAGGTACTCGTCCAGTTCCTCTGCGCCGCAGGGCTTCAGGTTGCGGCGTAGCCGGATTCGTTGCCTGAGACGGGCAAGGGACTTGGAAGCCAGCAGCTCCTTGAGATAGTCATCGCCCATCATGACTATGGCTGCACCGTCGGACGGTCCGGTGTCGGCCGCCGTAACGACCTCCAGTTCGGCGAGCATGTCGGTTCCGAGGAACGGGGCGTCTTCGACGAGAATGAACATACGCGAGTCGTTCTTCGCCAGGTTGAACAACAGCGCGCGGAAGAGCGCGAGCTTCTGGTTGCTTCGCTGCGGCCGCTGCTGGATACGCATATGATCGAATAGCAGGTCCAGGAGTTCGCCCCGCCGCAGAGGGAACCGGCCGACCCTCACTATCGCGTTTTTGCCGTTGATTGCACCGAGCGAGTGAGCAACGGCCGTGGACTTTCCACAACCGACCGGGCCCGTCAGTGTGGCCACGGCGTCCGGCGCCGTAAGCGCTTTCTTGATGCCTTGCTGGAAGCCAGCCATCTGCGGTCCGACGAAGACATCTGCGCCCGCCGTGTTGCCGCGAAAAATCCGTCGTTCGAGCCCGAAGTGGTTCGTGTACATAGTTCCCCGTATCTGGTTAGATCGCTGCAACGCACAATTTCAGGTAGCAGAAAGAATTCTGCGGGCAATCCAGCTGCAATTCGTGGGTTTATGTCACAAAAAGCACATCGCGCGGGACGACAGATGCCCTGGTGCGATCGCTCAAACGACTGGTTTTCTGTGTCAGATCACTCACAATACGAGGCCTCGGCTCCGCAGAGGATTCTCATGTCGCGAAAAGCCAAACGCATCGCTCTCATCGTCAGTATCCTGGCGGTCGCAGGCGCCGTTGCCTTTTACATGTCGTCGATGCGTAAGGAGCCGCCGAAGAAGCCCGTGAAGAGTCTCGCGATGCTGGTCGAGGTTGCGGAGCTCGAGCCTGTGGAGGCGCGTTTTCCGGTGCGCAGCCAGGGCACGGTGCGGCCCCGAACCGAGACGGTTCTGAGCGCCGAGGTGTCGGGCGCCGTCGTCGAGATTTCCGCGAAGTTCGTCGCAGGTGGCGTCTTCGCTGCCGACGAAGTGCTGATGCGTATCGATCCAACCAACTACCGGGTCGCCGTCACCCAAGCCGAGGCACTGGTCAGGCAGCGCCAGATCGAGTACGAAGGGGCTAAAAAACTGCGGACCCAGGGTTTTCGGGCCGAGTCCGAGTACGCGTCTGCCGCGGCAGCGCTGGCGACAGCGGAGGCCGACCTGGTGCGGGCGAAGCGCAATCTCGATCGCACTTTCATACGCCTGCCTTACGCGGGCATGATACGGAGCAAGGAGGCCGACCTGGGACAGTTCGTGAATCCCGGTACCCGGCTCGGAGTCACCTTCGCCACTGACTACGCCGAAGTCAGGTTGCCGCTCACTGACCGTGACCTGGCCTTCGTCGATCTTCCATACGCGACGGAGATCACCGCGACGGGGGAAGCACGCGGGCCCGGTGTCGTCCTGTCCGCCGAGCAACGCGGCCGTGTCACGGAGTGGTCGGCAAGGATCGTCCGCAGCGAAGGCGTCGTCGATGAAAGCAGTCGCGTCACGTACGCTGTTGCGAAGGTCGAGGATCCTTATGCGCTGGAGGGGGATCGAGCGCCGCTTCCGATGGGCACGTTCGTAACGGCGAGTATCGAGGGGGTGGCGATGCAGGGGCTGCTCCGTGCGCCGAGGCATGCGCTGCACGGCTCCGACCAGCTGCTGTTCGTCGACAGTGAGAATCGGCTTCGTATCCGCAGCGTGAGTATCGTGCGCGCCGATGCCGAGTATGCCTACATCAATGGTGGAGCGGAAACCGGGGAGCGAGTAATTCTCACTGCACTCGAGTCGCCCATCAACGGCATGGCTGTCCGAACGACGGGCGACACCGGTGCGGAGGACGAGGACAAGCTCGCTGTGAAGGACGAGGACGAATCACCGTGAAGCTACGCGGAGTGACAGACCGAACGGGCATCATTGCCTGGTTTGCCTCCAATCACGTGGCAGCGAACCTTCTGATGTTCCTGATAATCATTGCTGGCCTGCTCTCCGCTGCGACGATTCGAAAGCAGACCCAGCCGGACTTCGAGTTGAACAACGTGCAGGTCCAGGTGCAATACCTGGGCGCGGCGCCGCAGGAAGTCGAGGAGGGCGTCGTGATCAAGGTCGAGGAGGCCATCCAGGACGTCGACGGCATCGTTAAGCTGACGTCTACGGCGTCAGAGGGTGTCGGCACCGTGACTGCCGAAGTGTCTCGCGATGCGGATCTCAACGAGGTCCTCAGCGAGATCAAGACGCGCGTCGATGCGATATCGACGTTCCCTGCGCTCACAGAGAAGCCGGTGATCAGCAAGCAAGAGATCCCGTTCGCCGTGTGCTTCATCGCCATCTATGGTGACATGGACCCGGTCACGCGCAAGTCGATCGCACAGAACGTGCGTGACGAACTGATGAAGCTGCCCGATGTGAACAAGGTGCGGTTTCTCGGCGACCGGCCTTTCGAGATTAGCATCGAAGTATCCGAACATACGCTCCGGCAATATGGCCTGACGATGAGCGAAATCTCTCAGGCGGTGAAAAACTCATCGGCGGACCTGCCCGGAGGCACGATCAAGTCGCAGGGCGGTGACATCCTGCTGCGCACGGAAGGCCAGGTGTATACCGGCATTGAATTCTCGGAGCTGGTGCTGCGTACGTTCGGCGACGGCACTCGCCTGACACTCGCCGATATCGCGACGATCAGGGACGGGTTCGTTGAGAGCAATGATTACAGCCGCTTCGATGGACGGCCCTCTGCGATACTTCAGGTACTCACGGTCGGGGAGCAGAACGAGCTCGCGACGGCCGTCGCCGTGCGGCAGTACGTGGCGAAGAAGTCAGAAGAGATGCCCGAAGGCATCCAGATGGATATATGGGCAGATCGCGCTTATTACCTGCAGGATCGCCTGGACATGATGCTGGACAACGTGCTGCTCGGCGCGTTGCTTGTGTTCATTGTATTGTCGCTGTTCCTGCGCATGAAGGTGGCAGGCTGGGTCATCGTCGGCATCCCGATTACCTTTTTCGGTGCGTTGTGGCTGATGCCGGTCAATCCCTGGCCCGTAACCATCAACATGGTCAGTTTGTTCGGCTTCATTGTCGTGCTCGGTATCGTCGTCGACGACGCGATCATTATCGGTGAGAGCGTCTATACAAAGATACGAGCCGACGGCCATACGCTCGACAACGTGATCGACGGTGCACAGCGGGTCGCGGTGCCGGCAACCTTCGGCGTGCTGACGACGATGGCGGCGTTTGCACCCATGCTGTTCATCGGCGGCATATTCGGGCCGTTCTTCGAGGCGATCTCGGTGGTCGTCATACTGTGCCTACTGTTCTCGCTGATCGAGTCCAAGTTGATCCTGCCGGCGCACCTGGTTCACGCGAGGATCCCGGACATCGACGAGGATGACCTTTTCAATCCGCAGCGCAGGGTCGGCCTGCTGGAGCGAGTGCCGCGTTTCTTCCTCAAGATTCAGCGCCGCGTGCAGCACGGCCTGCATAAGCTGATCCACGACTACTACCGTCCGCTGCTGTTGACGGCGATTGACAATCGGGGTGTCACGGTGACGATCTTTATTGCGGTGCTGATCGTGACGGGCGGCGTGGTAGCGAGCGGAATCGTGCGGCAGGTCATGGTGCCCGAGATCGAGAGCGACTTCATCCAGGTCGACATGCAGATGCAGACCGGCACGGCGCCGCAGGTTCGCGATGCGGCCCTCGACAGGATCGAGGGCGAGTTGCTGGCGATGAACCGCGAGTATATCGACGGGAATCCTGATTCCGTGCCCATGATCAGGCAGGTTGGTGTTTTTACCAGGAGCGACACCGGGGCGGGGATGGTGGTCGAGATGCCGAGGGACGAAAATCGTCCGTACGAGGGCGTCGCGATTAGCGACATGTGGCGTGAGCGGGTGGGCGAGATACCCGGTATCAAGACACTGACGTTCTCGGGGGCCATCCATATGGGCGGCGGTCCACCGTTGAGTTTCAGGTTGAACGGTAACAACTACGAAGCGCTGGAAGCGGCTGCGGCGGAACTCGAGCGGGAACTGGCTTCGTACGCCGGGGTGTTCGAAGTCCAGAACTCCGCGGTCAGCGGCGGCGACGAGATTCGCCTTACGATCAAGCCGGAAGCAGAGGCACTCGGGCTTACGCTGGTTTCCCTCGGCAGGCAGGTACGCCAGGCATTCTACGGGGAAGAGGCACAGCGCATTCAGCGCGGCAAGGACGAGCTCAAGGTCATGGTGCGTTACCCAGAGCAGCAGCGCCGCTCGATCGCGGATCTGGAGAACATGCGGATTCGCACGCCGGCCGGTGACGAGGTTCCGTTTTCCTCGGTCGCCGACGTCAGCTTCGGCGAGAGCTATTCCAGCATCCGCCGCCAGGACAGGCAGCGCACCGTCACCGTCAGTGCCAACATCGACCCGCAGGCTGTCGAGCCGCAGGAAGTGATTCGTTCGATACGCGAAAATTTCATCCCGGATCTGCTAGCGCGGCATCCGGGCGTCAAGTTCGACCTGGAAGGGGCAAGCGAGGAGGAGCGGAATTTCATCCGCAATCTGTCTATCGCCTCCGTCGCAGCCTTCTTCCTGATTTATGCGTTGATAGCGATCCCGCTGCACTCCTACGGCCAGCCGCTGATCATCATGTCGGTCATTCCGTTCGGCTTCATTGGCGCCGTGTTTGGACACATCGTCATGGGCAAGGCGATCAGTATGTTCTCGATGTTCGGGCTGATCGCGCTGGCCGGTGTCGTCGTCAACGACAGCCTCATCATGGTGGATTTCATCAATCGCGCGAGGCAGGGCGGCAGCGACATCAGGACAGCCGTGATCGAGTCGGGTACGAAGCGTTTCCGTGCGATCGTACTGACGTCGTTCACGACGGCCGCCGGCCTCCTGCCGATCATGACGGAAACAAGCATGCAGGCCCAGTTCGTGATCCCGATGGCGATATCGCTCGGTTTCGGCATACTCTTTGCAACCGTCATTACACTGTTCCTCGTGCCGGCCCTGTATCTGCTGCAGATCGACGCCATCACGCACATTCGCTACCTGTGGGACCTTTTGCTCGGCCGCCCTGAACGCTCGGAATCCTCCGCTTGACTACACGGCCGGAGGAGGCTGCAGAAAGGCGATTCCAGCGCGACGGCGTCCTGTCGGCGCTGGTTGCCTATTTGCTATGGGGCGTGTTCCCGGTCTATTTCAAGCTCGTGCAAACTGTGCCGCCGACCGAAGTGCTGACACACCGCATCATCTGGGCCGTGCCGTTCGGCGCGCTGATTCTCCATGTGCGCGGACAGTGGCCCGAGGTTCGTCAAGCCTTCTCCTCGCCGTCTACGATATTCTGGCTCGCGCTCGCCGCGCTGTTCATATCCGCAAACTGGCTGATCTACATCTGGGCGGTGCAGCAGGAAGAGGTGTTGCAGGCGAGCCTCGGGTATTACATCAACCCGCTAATGTATGTGCTAGTCGGCGTGCTGTTTCTCAAGGAGCGCCTGCGGCGCGCGCAACTGATGTCGGTATTGCTCGCAGCCGTAGGAGTGTCCTACCTGACGATCATGGGTGGACAGTTCCCGTTTGTCGCGGTTTCCCTGGCGCTCCTGTTCACGCTGTATGGCGTGATCCGCAAGCAGGTCGCCGTCGGTGCGATGCCCGGCCTGTTCATCGAGACGCTGCTGCTGTTTCCATTCGCGATGGCATGGCTGAGTTGGCTGATGCTGTCGCAGCAGGCGGAGTTTGGCGACGGCAGCATGACCATGTCATTGCTGCTCTCGCTCGCCGGGCCGCTTACCGTTGTACCGCTACTGCTGTTCGCGATTGCCGCACGCCGCCTGACGCTGACCGTTATCGGATTCATGCAGTTCATCGCGCCGACGCTGCAGTTCGTCGTCGGCATTTTCTATGGCGAGGAACTGACCACGGCACACGTCGTCTGTTTCAGCTGTATCTGGGCGGCCGTCGCGATATTCAGTATCGACGCGTTCTATCAGCAAAAGGGCCGAGCCGCGCTGTAGCAGCGACCGGCTCGCGGTCCGAAAAGCGTTCTTAACTATAGGAGCGAGGCATGGGTCCGCGCCCGGGTTCGCGGTTCGAGAACCCGCTCCTACTTCTTCGCGCGGCGCTCCTGGGCTTCCTTGATCACTTCCTCGGCGACGTTCTGCGGGCACGGTGAGTAGTGCGAGAACTCCATCGAGAACTGGCCGCGGCCCGAGGTCAGTGTCCGCAGATGGCCGATGTAACCGAACATCTCTGCCAGCGGCGCATCCGCCTTGACGCGCACGCCCGTTGCGCCGGCATCCTGTGACTTGATCATGCCGCGGCGGCGATTGAGATCGCCGATGACGTCGCCGACGTTGTCTTCCGGAGAGAACACGTCCACCTTCATGATCGGCTCGAGCAGCTGCGGTCCGGCCTTGGGTATTGACTGACGGTAGGCTGCCTTGGTCGCAATCTCGACCGCCAGCGCCGACGAGTCGACGGCGTGGAGGGCGCCGTCGAGCAGCGTGAACCTGACATCGAGGAGGGGGTAGCCAGCAAGCGTTCCCTCCGACATGCTCGCCTCGAAAGCCTTCTCGATAGCACCCCAGTACTCGCGCGGGACGTTGCCGCCGGTGACCTGGGACTCGAACTCATAGCCGGCATTCGTTTCAGCGGGCTCGATTCGGTAGTCGATCTTGCCGTATTGGCCCGAGCCGCCGGACTGCTTCTTGTGCGTGTAACTGTCTTCGATCATCTGCGTGATCGTTTCGCGATAGGCCACCTGTGGTTTGCCCATCTCGACGTCGACCTTGTGCGTGCGCCGGAGGATATCCACCTTTATATCGAGATGCAGTTCGCCCATGCCCTTGATCAGGGTTTCGCCGGAGTCTTCGTCCGTCGCCACCTGGAAGGACGGGTCTTCCTGCACCATCTTGTTGAGGGCGACCCCCATCTTCTCGTTGCCAGCCTTGTCCTTCGGCTTGATCGCCACCGAAATCACGGGTTCCGGGAAGACCATCGGCTCCAGTGTTGCCGGGTTTTTCGGATCTGCCAGCGTGTGGCCGGTACGCGTGTTCTTCATGCCCAGCAGGGCGACGATATCGCCGGCCTGGGCGGTCTCGAGTTCCTCGCGCGAGTCCGCATGCATCTCGACGATGCGGCCGATGCGCTCGGTCTTGCCCGTGAACGTATTGAGAACGTTGTCGCCCTTCTTGAGGACGCCTGAATAGATGCGCGTGAAGGTCAGTGCGCCGTAACGGTCGTCCATGATCTTGAACGCGAGGGCCCGCAGAGGCTTTTCCGGATCCACGGCGGCGTAACCGCCGGTCTCGTGTCCCTCGAGGTCGATCTCGGGCTGCGGCTTGACCTCGGTCGGGTTTGGCAGAAAGTCAACGACCGCATTAAGAACATTCTGTATTCCTTTGTTTTTAAAAGCTGAGCCACAGTAGGTCGGGAAGAAGTCCAGATTGATCGTGCCCTTCCGGATACACCGCTTAAGGTCGTCGGTCGAGGGCTCGTTGCCCTCGAGATATTGCTCCAGCAGGTCGTCATCCTGTTCGACGGCAGTTTCGACAAGCTTCTCGCGCCATTCCTCGACCGCGTCCTGCATGTCTTCGGGCACGTCGGTGATCCGGTAGTCCTCGGGATCGTCCCGACCACCCCAGACCCAGGCTTTGCGCTCGAGCAGGTCCACTACGCCCGTGAAGTTGTCTTCCACACCGATCGGCAAGGTCATTACGAGCGGGTTGGCTGCCAGCACGTCCTTGATCTGCTGCACGACCCGGTAGAAATCGGCACCAACGCGGTCCAGCTTGTTGACGAAGATGATGCGTGCGACTTCCGAGTCGTTGGCATAGCGCCAGTTGGTCTCGGACTGCGGCTCCACGCCGCCCGAACCGCAGAACACACCGACGCCCCCATCGAGCACTTTAAGAGAGCGATAGACCTCGATCGTGAAGTCCACGTGCCCCGGGGTATCGATGATATTCAGACGGTGCTGGTTCCACTCGCAGCTGGTCGCGGCCGACTGAATCGTGATGCCGCGTTCCTGCTCCTGCTCCATGAAATCGGTCGTCGCTTCGCCGTCATGGACTTCGCCTGTGCGGTGAATCTTGCCTGTCAGCTTCAGGATGCGTTCGGTCGTGGTCGTCTTGCCCGCATCGACGTGGGCAAATATGCCGATATTTCTGTAAGTGCTTAAGTCTTTCATATCGAGTCTTCAACTATGTTCCTATCAATACGCACCCACGCCCCCACATTCCAATGACGTCGCTCTCGGCATGCCAGAGAACATGGAGCGTCGTCGTGCAGGGTGGGTGCCTGTGTTCAGTGCCGTCCGGGGAATTTCTGCGGGCGTCTCTCTTGGCGCGTTCGCCCGGTCCAGAGCGGCTTTCGGGCGCGGATGATAGCAGCGCTGCCGCCCCTAAACCAGTAATTTCTAAGGCTATTGCGAGGCTTCGGGCGAAATGGCGACGGGGGGCGGGATTTCAATCGCTGGGGAGCGACTCAGGCCGAATTGCGGTGCTAACGCCGCAGGATCGCCCACCAGCGCGCGATATTGAGCAGACTCATCAGCGAGGCCGAGACATAGGTCAGGGCGGCTGCCGTTAGCAGGCGGCGGGCATGTGGGCGGTCGACCTGTTTCAGGACTCGCTGTTCGTCAAGCAATGGCAGGGCGCGGTTGAAACTCGCGTCGAATTCCGTGGGCAGCGTCGCGAGGTGCACCAGGGTCGAGGTTGCAAGCGTGAGGAACCCGGCCAGGAACATGATGATCCCGATGCTCGGCACGCGGGTCAGGGCGCCAATGAAAGGCGCCACCATGAGTGCGCCGGCCCCGATCCGTTCCACGGGGCGTGCGGCGCGGACGAGATAGGTGCGAAGCCTGAGTGGTCCATAACCCTGGTGGTCCTGGATGGCGTGTCCCACCTCATGTGCGGCGACCGTGATTGCAGTGAGCGATCGGCCGTCGTACTTGTCGGGCGTAAGACGGACCGCTTTCGCCTCCGGGTCGTAATGATCGCCCTGGTCGGTGGATTCGACAACGACATGTTGCATGCCGAGACGATCCAGCAGGAAGCGTGCCAGCTGCGCACCCGTCCCCGAATACCGGTCCGGGGGATTATTGTATCGCTCGATCACCCTCCGTACCCAGATGCCGGGCCCGAAAACCACTGCAAGCAATACTACGACCATGACGACAAAGCCCATGGTGTGATCGTAGCGTGCCTTTCGCGTGACGAATAGCGTATCGTCACACGGTCGTGTAGTGCATGGAAGACGATGACAGCGCAGCAAGCAATCCTTTTCGTCATTCTCGTACTCGTATTCGTAATGCTCATCTGGGGGCGCTGGCGCTACGACCTGGTTGCCTTTATTGCGCTGATGGCGGCGTTGCTTACGGGCGTCGTGCCGGTTTCGGAAGCATTCTCGGGCTTCGGGCATCCCGCTACCGTCATTATTGCGCTGGTTCTCGTCGTCAGCCGCGGCCTGTCCAATTCGGGTGTCATCGAACTCCTGGCACGCTACGTGATCGACACGTCGCGCAAGCTCCGGGCGCATATAGGCATCATGTCCGGGCTTGCGGCATCCCTGTCGGCCGTGATGAACAACGTAGCGGCGCTTGCGTTGCTCATGCCGCTGGATCTCCAGGCGGCGAAGAAGAGCGGCCGCAGCCCGTCACTGTCGCTTATGGCGCTGTCATTTGCGTCCATTCTCGGCGGCATGATCACATTGATCGGCACGCCGCCGAATATCGTGATAGCGGAATTTCGCAACGATGCGCTGGGCGAGCCCTTCCAGATGTTCGACTTCACACCCGTAGGCATCGCCTGTGCCGCGGTTGGCGTCGCTTACGTCACGCTGTTCGGCTGGCGCCTGCTGCCCGCGTCGCGCACCTCTCGCGAGGCCCAGGCCGACCTTTTCGATATTTCCGACTACATTGCCGAAGTCCGGGTGCCGGAGGGTTCGACGGTGATCGGCAAACGCGTCCGCGAACTCGACGAACTGGCCGCGAAGAGCGATATCGAAATCGTCGGACTCACCCGGCGGGGGAGGCGGCTGCCGGGTCTCGCGCGGGTCGCCACGATCAAGGCGGACGACATCCTCGTCATCGAGGCAAGCCCGGAGAGTCTCGACGAAGCGCTCGGTGCGCTGGAACTCGAGTACGTCGGCAAGTCGGAGGGGGTGCTCGAGGACGGGGACCTTGAATTCGGGGAGGTCGTGGTTCCGGAATCGTCCAGGCTCGCCGGCCGCTCGGCGATGTCGATACGCTTGCTGTATCGTTATCGGGTGGCCCTGGTCGGCGTGTCGCGCGCGGGAAAGCGATTTCGGGAAAACGTCCGCAAGCTCACCCTGCGGCCCGGGGACGTGCTGTTGTTGCTGGGTCCGGAGGAGCGCCTGTCCGACGTCACGGGGCAACTCGGACTCCTGCCGCTCGCCCACCGCGGTCAGCGGGTCGTGCAGCGCCACATGGTGTGGCAGGCGGTTGCGATATTCGCTGCAGCGATCGCAGCCGCCAGTGCCGGCCTCGTTTACCTGCCGGTTGCGCTCGGCTGTGTGGTCGCGGCTTACGCACTGCTCAATATAGTGCCGCTGCGGGATATCTACACCGCGATAGAGTGGCCGGTCATCGTCCTGCTGGGGTCCATGATCCCGATTGGTGGCGCTCTCGAGGCGACGGGCGGATCGACGTTGATCGTCGACACGATCCTCGGCCTAACGGGCAGCCTCTCGCCGGTGATGGTCCTGGCGCTGCTGATCATCGTGACAATGACCCTGTCTGACGTGATGAACAACACGGCGACGGCAGTCATAGCGGCGCCGATAGCCATCGAGATCGCCGACCGGCTCGACGCCAATCCGGACGCCTTCCTGATGGGGGTGGCGGTAGCTGCATCCTGTGCCTTCCTGACCCCTATCGGTCACAAGAACAATACGCTGATCATGGGCCCGGGGGGCTACCAGTTCGGCGACTACTGGCGCATGGGCCTGCCGCTCGAGATCCTGATCGTGCTCGTCTCGGTACCGATGATACTCGTCGTATGGCCGATTTGAGCCCCGCGCTTTATGTCAGGCGATTGTCGCCAGTTGCACGACTCGAGCGTCACATCCTGACACTGATGGGGCGGAAGTGATTAAGAGAATTTCTAGAAAAACAGCATAAATAATTGAATTATAAACATTTTAAAAAAGCCGAAACCGCGATACTGGGTTGGCACGCCGCTTGCAGCCTCTCGAGTGAGTACCGACGACACGAGTCATTTCGATTTGCGTTATGGAGGCCATGATGGAGCGAGCGACTGTCCAGGACTGGACGTTCAGCAAGGTGCCGATGAAAGTCGGCGAGTACCGTGAAGTTCAATACCGTGTTTACCGCGATGGCAGCAAGCACTACCAGGAGATCTGCGAGACCGACGGCGCGCCGGTCCATACGCTGGAACTGCCGGAAGGCATGAAGCTCGACCGCAGTAGCTACGAGGTACTCCTGCGCTACGTGCTGGTCGACGTCGTCGCGGCGTAATCGTCGACCGCCTGCCAGACCCGCAACAGGTTCTCGCCGAGAATCTTGCGCACATCGGCCTCGCGATAGCCGCGTTTTAGGAGTCCTTCGACCAGATTCGGGTAAGCCGACACGTCTTTGAGTCCCGTTGGCAGTGAATCGCCGACCCCATCGAAATCGGAGCCGATGCCGACGTGGTCGACACCGACCAGCGCGACGACGTGGTCGAAGTGATCGAGGACGTCCTCGAGCGAGGCGTAGGGCATGGGACCGTGCTCTGCTTCCCAGGCGGCGGCAAACTGCGCCTGCGCCTCTTCGCGAGAGAGCCCGCTGTGTTCCTTGATGAAGGCTCTCGATGCGGGCCAACGCTCTACGGAGTACTGGCGGGCCGCTTCGCTGATGAAGGCCGAGCCGAAGTTGATCATGATGACGCCGCCTTTTTGAGCCAGCGCCCTGATCATGTCGTCGCTCATGTTGCGTTCCCAGCCAGGCGTGAAATGGCGCGCCGATGAATGGGATGCGATCACCGGAGTCGCACTCACGTCGAGCACCTGCCAGAAAGCATCGTCCGACAGGTGGCTGACGTCCACCATGATGCCCAGACGGTTCATTTCGCCCACTACCTCGACGCCGAACTCGCTTAGGCCGTTCCATTGCCGGCTCTCGTCGTACGACGAATCCGAGAGGTGGTTCGACAGGCCGTGGGTGAGCGTGATGTAGCGAATTCCGCGCGCATGAAAATGTGCAAGGTTGGACAGGTCACCCTCGAGCGGGGAGCCGTTCTCCATGCCCATAGGCAGCGACATGATGCCCGCCTCGAAGTGCTTCCTGACATCCGCGGGCGAAGTGGCGATCGCGAACTTCCCTTCCGAGGTTGCCACGATTTTCTCAACCAAATCAATGAGTTCCTCAGCCTTGTCGCGCGACGTTCCCTCTGCCTCCAGCCCCGGGGGCGTGTATATCGACATGAACGCGGCGTCGAGCCCTCCCGCCCGGGCGCGCGGGTAGTCGAAATCGCCAGTTTCGGTCGGGTGACTCACGTCCTCGCCGGATTCGATGACCCGGTACGGCACGTCGATGTGGGTGTCGACGATGATGGACTCGCTCGAGATTCGGCGTGCCTCGGCCGCCAGATCCAGAGCAGGCGGAGTGGTACCACACGCGGTCGACAGGGCAAGGGTGAGTGCCAGGGCACGTGTTTTATAAGTCATTGATTCGAAGTCGGCTGCTTGAAACAGGCGCGCATTGTAACCATATTGCCGAGAACAAACCGCCAATGCCTGCGTCAAACACGGCTATCACAGGAGAATTCGATGAGTGACAACAAGCCTCCCGCGGACCATGTCATCGCTGACGACTCGGAAGCAGGTATACCCATCGAGGAGAACATCAAGTCCCGGTCGACCTGGCTTCGGCTGTTGTTCATGTTCTTCTTCTGCGTGATCGGAACGGTGACGATGACCGTGCTTTCGGTGGTGGTTGTGCTGGGCTTTCTATGGGTTCTGTTCCTGGGCGAGAAGAACGCCCAGCTGCAGCAGGCGGGGCAGGTGATTGCTGCCTACCTTTACGAGCTCGTGCGCTTCCTGACGTTCAATACCGAGGACAAGCCGTTCCCGTTCGGCAACGAATTGCCGTCCGCCGATATCGCGGACTGAACGTTATCAGATCAGGTCCCGCTGGCCGGGTTGCCAGTGGGTAAGATGCACCTGGGCGGCGCCGACGCCCAGCCCCCGGACCCAGCGAGCGGCCGCGTCCAGGGACACCCAGGTCTTGACCTTGCCCTTGAGGGTCTCGGCGGTAACGGCGCCATTTGGCGTCCTTGCCTCGACGTGAAATCGTGCACCGCTCGCGATAATACTGATCTTCTTGACGGCGCCGGCGGCAACCAGCGCTCTCAGCATTCGCTCATCCATTCCTTCTCCTAGAGGACAGGTCGGGTTTTTCGTAGACCGTGATGCCGGACTGGTCGCAGTGACGGCGGATCAGCACTTCCACCATGTTCGCGACACTGCGATGCTCCCGCGCGGCCGCCTCGCGGACGGCGTCCTTGAGGGCAGGGTGGATGCGCAGATTGAGCGTCGAAGTGCGAGTTTTTGGCATGCAACACAATATAACGCAAATAAATATAAATTGTAACGCATTTTGCGTGTTCTCGACGGTGAATGTGCGGCTGGATCGGCGCAATCTCGGCGCGACTGCGTTAAGTTCCGCGAATGACGATCGTTCAGCTCCAACAACACTGGGCCCTGCTCGGCGGCAGTTTTCTCGGCGTAGCGGCGCTGCTGTTCGCAGGGTGGCGCGTCTGGCTGGACTCACCGCGGGGCCGGCTCCGAAGTGCGCGAAAGCGGCTGCGTGAAAAGCGTCGGAAGGCGGCGGGGTGCCTGCGACGGGGTGAGCGCGCCAGGGCGAAGTTCGAGGGCCTGGCCGGCAGGTCCGATTCCGTGAAACCCAGCCGTCTGCAGGCGGCGCGAGAGGCGGTCCAGGATGCCGAAGCGCTGCTGAAGATCGCCGCCGACCAGGCGTTGATTGCGGAGAACCATGTACGCAGGATCATCGTCGAGGAATTCCCGCCGAAGCACCACGAACGCCTGCGCAGTCGATACCTGCCCGGCGAAGGCGGGGATAGCAAGCCGTTCACCTTCTGACGTGGCGTCGGCGGGCCCGGCGCGGGTATTATTCGGCGGCGTACCCCACGTGAGAGGAGAGCCCATGGAAGACATGCGCGTCACCAGCGTGAATGTCGGACGCGAAGAGACTATCGATCACGGCAATCGCCGTTTCACGACGGGAATCCGCAAGCGACCGGTCGAAGGCCCCGTCTTCATCGGCTCGGATACGGTTGCCGGGGATACGATTTCCGACAAGAAGCACCATGGCGGCGTCGACCAGGTGGTGTATGCCTACAGTATGGACGACTACGAATGGTGGTCGGCACAACTCGGCCGCAAACTGTTGCCCGGTACTTTCGGCGACAACCTGACGGTCGCGGGCCTGCCGTCGGACATGAACGTGGGTGACCGGTTGCTGATCGGCGACGTCCTGCTCGAGGCAACCGCCCCGCGTATCCCGTGCGGCACCCTCGCCGCGCAAATGCAGGACTCGGGTTTTGGCATGACGTTTCGCAACGCCGAGCGGCCAGGGATTTATTTCAGAGTGCTCAACGAAGGTCAGGTGTCGGCGGGTGACGCCGTTACGTATATCGAAAATCCCGCACCCGTGGTGTCGATCCTCGAACTGTACTGCCTCGCTTACGAACTGCGGCCGGATCCCGCCGCCATGGAGCGCTTTCTCGAGGCACCACTCGCCAAGCGGGTGCGCGCGTCGATCGAGCAGAAGCTCGCGGCGGCGCGCCGAGCTGAGGCGTAGGAGCGCTTTTCGAACCGCTTCGCCATCGACAATGCTATCCGTTGCCGGTACAGCGCGTTTCGATCACGTGCCAGGATGTTTCCAGTTGTTTCCCGGGCGCGTTCGGTGGGGACGAGGCCCGCACGACACGCTATCATTCGTCCATGACCAAAGTGCTGATAATCGATGATGATCGCAAGCACTCCGAGCTTCTGCAGGAGTATTTCAAGCGTTTCGGCATCAAGCTGGTGACCGCGGCCGATGCCGACGAGGGATTCCGCAAGCTCTCCGTCGAGGACCCGGACCTCTTGTTGCTCGACGTGATGTTGCCCGGTAAAGATGGTTTCGCGATCTGCCGCGAGGTGCGCAAGTCGAGCAACATCCCGATCATCATGCTGACGGCACGCGGTGATGTCATCGACCGAGTGTCGGGCCTCGAGCTCGGCGCAGACGATTACATCGGCAAACCGTTCGAACCGCGCGAACTCGTGGCGCGCGTACAGGCCATCCTGCGCCGCAGTGATGCTGCGGGCCCGGGTGCGGGCAAGCTCGCTTTTGACGGCCTGGAAATCGATACGGAATCGCGCTCCGTCTCAGTCGACGGCAAGAGTGTCGATCTGACGTCCATGGAATACGAGCTGCTCCTCATCCTTGCGCGGCGGCACGGCAAAAAGCTTTCTCGAGACGACATACTGGGGGAGCTGCGTGGGATCGACGCCGCCATACTGACGCGGTCCGTCGACATCATGGTTTCGCGACTGCGCCAGAAACTCGGCGATTCGGTCAAGCCGCCGCGTTTCATCCAGACCGTGTGGGGTCGGGGATATTCTTTCATCGGGGTGCCGTTGAGCGATGACTAGGCGGCTGGCGCGATCACTCTCGTTCCGGCTACTGCTTATCTTCCTGCTGCTCGGCGGCCTGTTCGTTTACGGCACCATCGTTGCGATTCGTTGGGTCTACAACAGCGATGACATCCGCGGCCTGATCAGCGGCCACCTCTCTTTGCACGTCCAGTATGTGAGAGAGGATATCGGGAGTCCGCCCCGCATCGACCGGGCCGTCGCGATCACTGAGCGGGTGCCGGTCGACATACGCATCCTGGGGCCGGACATCGACTGGGCATCAGACCCCGACTTTCCGCGATTGTCTGAACTCAACTTCGGGCCGAGTCCAGCGTTCAGCGATGAGCCGGGTGCCTGGGTCGACGAACTGCTCGGCGTCGAATTCGCGCGGCAGAACGATCACAATTTCCTCCGGATGTCGTCGGGCGAGGACGGCGAATACGACATCGTCGTGGTGACGCCGAGGATCGCCGATGTGCGATCGGGCCCTGATCTCAGCTACATCATCGTCGGGCTTGGCCTGACCTTCCTCTTGCTCGGCTACGCGGCGGTCAGCTGGCTCTTCAAACCCATCCGCGCCATCCGCGCCGGTGCCGAGCATATCGGCCGCGGGAACTTCGACCACCGCATCAAGACGCTGCGGCACGATCAACTGGGCGACCTGGCCAGGGATATCAACCAGCTCGCTGCCGACGTCCAGGGCATGCTGGACGCGAAGCGCGCGCTGCTACTCGGGATCAGCCACGAGCTGCGCACACCGCTGTCGCGGCTGCGCCTGCTCATCGAATTCATCGAGGACGACCAGCAGCAGCAGGAGCTGAAGGCGGAGGTGGTCGAGATGGAAAAGATCATCGTCTCCCTGCTGGAGGCCGAGCGACTGAACAGCCGCCATGAGCCTCTTGCCCGGTCCGAAATCCGGGTGCGGGCGCTGGTCGACGAGCTGATCGACGACTTCTTCGCGCGCGATCGAGACCGAATTCGCGTCATCGACCGTAGCGACGGTGCCTCGGTCATTGTCGACGAAGCGCGCGTGTCGCTGCTGTTGAAGAATCTCGTCAGCAACGCTTTGCGCTATTCCCCCGTGGATAGCGGCCCGATAGAACTGACACTCGCAGTCGAGGAAGGAGAGTTGGTACTTCGCGTGCGTGACCACGGACCGGGGATTGCACCGGAACGCGCCGAGCATATCGGCGAGCCTTTCTACCGAGGTGACCCGTCGCGCACCCGGGATACCGGAGGCACCGGCCTGGGGCTCTATCTCGCCACGCTGGTAGCGCGTGCGCACGGCGGTTCGCTGGAACTCGTCGACACGGGAGAGCCGGGCGCCTGCTTCGAGACGCGGCTGCCGTGCCGTAACTGAATTTTACATAATACTCTCCAGCCGCTGCGCATTTCGGTGGTGACGGGAACCCCGTGCGGCACGCTTGACCGCGCGCAAGAATGATATCAAAATGATATTTATTTGATACATTATTCAGCCGAGGAGAGGCCCATGATTCGAGAAAAAGTGCGCAAGGTTTCCTCCGGATACCTGATGTTGATCGTCTTGCTGGTGGCGCAGCTCGCAACGGGCTACTGGATTTACCGGGCTGTGCTGGTCATGTCGATTCCCCAGCTGGTAGCCGCGGTTCTGGTGTCGGTCGTCGTGCTCATCATGTGGGCCGGCCTGTTTATGATCCACCCCAACGAGGCCAAGGTGCTGCAGCTCTTTGGCAGCTACGCAGGGACGGCGCACGAACCCGGCCTCAAGTGGGCGAACCCGTTTTTCCAGAAGACTGCGGTCTCGACGCGCGTCAGGAATTTCGAGAGCGGCAAGCTCAAGGTAAACGACTCCAACGGTAGCCCGATCGAAATCGCAGCGGTGGTTGTCTGGAAAGTCGTGGATACTGCCGAAGCCCTGTTCGAGGTTGACGACTACGAAGAGTTCGTGCAGATCCAGAGCGAATCGGCGCTACGCAACCTGTCGACAACGTTCCCGTATGAGCCCCACGAGGGCGAAGGTCTCGCTTTGCGAAGCAACCCGGTGGAAATTGCGCATGCGCTGCGCGAGGAGATCCAGGACCGTCTCGAAACCGCCGGTGTCACCGTCATCGAGGCCCGTATCAGTCACCTGGCGTATGCGCCCGAGATCGCCAACGCCATGCTGCGCCGTCAGCAGGCTTCGGCCATCATCGCGGCCCGCCGGCAGATCGTGAGTGGTGCGGTGGGCATGGTACAGATGGCGCTCGACGAGCTGCGCCAGAACCAGGTCATCGACCTCGACGAGGAACGCAAGGCGGCCATGGTGAGCAACCTGCTGGTGGTCCTGTGTGGCGAGGAGGGTGCTCAGCCGGTGCTGAATACGGGTTCCCTGTACACCTGATCAACGCGGCGATCGACGGACCCGAACCTCATGGCTGCCCGAAAGGCTTTTGCGCTGCGTATTGACGAGAAGACCCTGGCTGCGATGCAGCGCTGGGCGAACGACGATCTGCGCAGCCTGAATGCGCAGATCGAGTTCGTCCTGCGCGAGAGCCTGCGCAAGGCGGGACGCCTGCCGAAGGACGGTAAGCCTGGCACGAAGTAGCTGGCGCTCAATGCCGCTGGCGCCGTTCGGAGTCGCCACGCGATGACGCGCGCCTCTTGCGCTCCGTGTGCCTTGTCGAGCTCTTTTCCTTGGAAGGCTGCGGCCGCATCTGCTGTGGCTCTTCGCGCCTCGAGACCGTCACGCGGCGCTGCTCCTGGCGGTAATCGGCTGCGCGGCGTTCCTGCCGGGCAGTTCCATCTGGCCGCGCCGGCTGTCGCTGAACGAAAGCCCGGCGCCGGGTGTCTGTGTCGCGCTCGGCTCGCGCTACTCGCTGTGGGGTATGACGTGTCTGCCGCTCCTCGACGAATCGCTGCGGACGCGTTTCCCGCCGAGACGTCTGCCTGGTTGCTGCCGGCGCCACCGCCTGCCGCTGGCCACGGCGATTGTCGGCCGCACTGCCATTGACGTGGTGGCGCCGCTCGACGCTGCTACTGATGTCCCGGTGCCGCTCTGGGTTCCTGGTGGCACTCCTTCGCCGCTCGATTTCGCGTGTGCTCGTCGCGGTGTAGGAACGATGTTGCACGCTGCGCCCGGTGTAGTAATTGCTGCGGGCAATGCGCTGATCGTGCAGCCGGCGCCTTGTTTCGTAGCGCGGTCGCCAGTGATCACCATGGCTGTAGCGATGACGAGAAACGGTGTGCCGACCGGTTGAGTAATAGTGATTGTGCACGTGGATGGACGGCCGCCGGTACCACCAACCGTCCCAGTAGTGGCGCCCGTAGTACGGGTGGCCGTGGAAGCTGTGATGGTAGACGTACACGCTGTCGTTCAACCAGCCCACGGTGAACGCTGTCGTCACGCCCCAGAAGAAGCCGCTGTTGAAAGCATAGCCGACGGGATACGGGTAGTAGTAGACCGGGTAGGCGCGCGGATAGTAGTGGTACACGGGCCGGGTCTGGTGCACGACGACGCGTTCCGGCTCATAGTAGGGCACATAGATAACGTCGTCCTCGACCGGGGTGATCTCGATCGCGCCGGCGTTGCGCGCAACCGTCTGGTGCGCATCGCTCTCGAGGTTACCGGCGGCGTAGGCGCGTTCGCGAAAACTCTCCACGGCGCCAACGACGTCGGTCTGCTGGGCGACGACGGCCTCCCCGAGGCGCCATGTCCAGTCGAGGTCTCGGTTGAGTAGCTCGACCACTTCCGGGTAGTTGAGCAGCGCGATAACCGAGTCGTCCCAGGACTCATCGGGTTTCAGCGACGGGTCCTCCTCGAGGTCCTCGAGGAATCGCTGCGCCTGGACCAGCTGAAGCGGATAGGTGGATGCCGGCAGGACAATCGCGAGCAGGTCGTCCGGGTAGAGCGCGATCGGGCCGACGAGTGCCTGCAGTTCGCCGTGCGTCAGCAGAGGTATGTCCTCGTTGCCGGCTGTCCCCTCGGGTTCGAACGACTCGAAATCCGCGAGCGGCATCCCGCTGCCATCAACGGGTGCCTGCGCGCCGGCGGGCGCTACCGCCAGTGCCGCGAGGAACGGCAAGAGGCTGATTGGAAGTCTTGCGCGTAAGGTTTTCATGCGGCCTCCCGGTCCTGCTTCATGGGCCACCGGGCCCACCTTGCAGACTAGGTTAGCCATAGCTACCTTAACCGACGCTTAACGCCAGCAGGCTCTTTAGCGGTAGTGTCCGGTGCGGCGGCAAAACCGGAACGCAACGATGCCCTTGCCGCGAGCGAGCGACGAAGCCACTCGGAGTCGAGGCCTGATGGATTGGGCCCACAGTCGGGGCTAGCGGGGAGCTTAAGCGGCACTGAGGCCCAGCGTTTTCAGTTCTTCGACCTGTCGCGGATGCAACGAGGTCCTCGCATCGATGGAAAACAGCTTCAGTAGATCGAACCGGCCCAGGTAACGGGGGTGATGCATCTCGATGAGGGTCGCGTAATCGATGGCCTGTTCCCCCTTCTCGAGCAATAGCCGGTAAACGTGCATGGCCACGTCAGCGCCGCGATCGAGGCGCATCAGGGCTGCTACAGGGTGGGCAGCGTCGTCGAGCGCGGCTGTGCCGATGTGCAGCGTCTCCTTGACGATCGTCCAGCCACTCGCCTTGAAGATTGCTCCGATCGACTGACCGGCCAGAATCTGCGCGTGCTCGGTATCGATCACTGCATCAGGCTCGTCGACAAACCGGACCACTGCGTACGTGCGGCAGGTTCGCACACCGCTTTCACTGCTGTAGAGATTGGAGCGCCGCAGTCCCGGTTTGCTGCTCAGGACTTCGATGCCGTAGCTGCCGAAGCGCTCCGCGATCCGCTCGCTGTTGAGTCGCTCCGATTCATGGGCGCAGGCATCGAGAGCCGCCGCTACGACCGACCGAGGAAGATTGTTGCCGTGCATAATACCTATTGCGGGCCTTTTGTTGGCGCACCTTATACTTTGGCACCGGCAGCGTAAAGGAGCACAATCATGCGAGCGATGCTGTTGACGGCGACGGGGAGTCTCGACGCCAATCCCGCGCCCCTGGAACTCGCGGATATCGACGACCCCAGCCCGGGCGACGACGAAATCCTGATCCGCGTCGCGGCATGTGGCGTCTGCCATACGGAACTCGACGAGATCGAGGGCCGCACGCCGCCGCCGAGCCTGCCGGTCGTTCCGGGGCACGAAGTGGTCGGGCGCGTCGTGTCCTGCGGCAATGCGGCCAACCGCTTTCGCCGGGGCGACCGCGTGGGCGTCGGTTGGATCCATTCCTCCGACGGTACGGAAGCGGAGAACATCAGCCCTGCATTCCGCGCGACCGGCCGGGACGTCAACGGCGGCTACGCGGAATTGATGACGGTCCCCGAGACGTACGCGGCCCCGATCCCCGACCCGTTCACCGACGTCGAGGCTGCCCCGCTCATGTGCGCGGGCGCCGTGGGCTACCGTTCGTTGCGGCTCACCGGGCTCGAGAACGGCGAAGTTCTGGGGCTCACCGGTTTCGGCGGGTCGGGGCATCTCGTACTGCAGATGGCACGGCACCTGTTTCCGGACAGCCGCCTCTTCGTTTTCGCGCGCAGCGAGCACGAACGTCGTTTTGCGCTCGAACTCGGCGCCGACTGGAGCGGCGACACGGAGGAGCGGCCGCCCCAGGCCCCGCGGGCGATCATCGATACCACGCCCGTTTGGAAACCCGTGATCGCGGCCCTCGAGTGCCTGCGCCCCGGCGGGCGACTCGTCATCAATGCGATTCGCAAGGAGGACGTCGACCGTGAGCTACTCGCGGGGTTGCGCTACGAGGACCACCTGTGGCTCGAGAAAGAAGTCAAGACGGTCGCCAACGTTACGCACCGGGATGTGTCAGAGTTCCTGCCGCTTGCGGCAAAGGTGCCACTGCACGTGGAGACGCAGACCTATCCGCTCGAGGCGGCCAACGATGCATTGAACGACCTTCGGCGTGGCCATATCCGAGGCGCAAAGGTACTTACTATTAGTAGTTAAAACAGCTAATTAAGAATATTTTTTAAAGTAAAACAAGATAAATAGTTGCCTGTTGCACGGCTACGCCGTGCCCGTTGCAGTGATTTTTTTGCACCGAAACGCGTCGGACATGCATCTGTACTGATCAGAATGGTGCGGACGCGCAGGTATCGGAGAACTTCAATGACCCATGTGATGCGAGCGGCCCTGGCTGCAACCTTCCTCTCAGTAGGCGGCATGGCAGCAGGTGCGGACGGGCCCGGCTGGGTCGAGAGCAGCAACGAGAACGCGCAGGTCGTGCTCGAGCTTCTGGCCGAGTTCAATCCGGAAGGTGCGTCCGGCCTCGGCGTCGACGGGCTCGATGAAGCGATCATCGATTACCGGCCCGGGCTTTACGAGCGCAACCGGTCCGCTTCCGAGGCGGTGCTGGCGGAATTGCGCGAACGCCTGGCCGCGGAACAGGAGCCCAGGGTACGACAGGACCTGGAAATACTGATCCAGTCCGTCGAGGACGGCCTGAGGAGCGCCCGGCTGATGCGCGAGCATCTCCTGCCGTATTACAACGTCAGCCTCATCGTGTTCGGCGGCGTCCGCGCGCTCGTGGATCCGCAGGTGCCTCGTGAACGCTATCCGGCTGCCGTCGTGCGCATGCAGAAGTACGCAGGGCAGCGGGGTGCGGAGAAGCCGCTGACGGAACTCGCAAAGGACAGGACCCGGGAGCGCTACGGTGTCGAGGGCCTGGTGGGTCCTTACAGGGGTGAAGTGCTGCAGGACCTGGAACGGTCCGAGGCGATGATCGGCGGTATCGAGGAACTGCTTGCCGGCACCGATCTCGAGGGATGGCAGGAAACGTATGCGGAACTGGCGGGCCAGCTTCGCGACTACAACGACTGGGTGCGGGCCGAGATCCTGCCGAGGGCGCGGCAGGACTATCGCCTCCCGCCGGCGCTCTACGAGGACGCGCTCCGAAACTGGGGTGTCAATGCAGATCCCGCCGACCTGATCGAGCAGGCGACCAAGGGTTACATGGACATCCGCATCGAGATGGAGGCGCTCGCGCCGCTTGTCGCGCGTGAGAAGGGCTACGAGACCACCGATTACCGCGAGGTGATCGCTCTGCTCAAGCGCGATGGCGCGCTGGACGGCGACGAGCTGCTCGATCATTACTACGACGTCTTGCGAGAGATCGAGGCCATCATTGTTCGCGAGGACCTTGTCACACTGCCGGAGCGAGATGCCGGGATCCGCATCGCCACGGAGGCGGAGAGCGCCGTGCAGCCAGCGGCGCATCTCGATATCCCGCGCCTGCTCGGCAATACGGGCGAGTACCCGTACTTCGTGATCCCGAAGCTCACGCAGAACGATGATGGCAGCTGGCAACAGACCGACGACACCTACGTCGCCGGCTCATGGACGCTGACGGCACACGAGGCACGGCCCGGGCACGAGATGCAGTTCTCGAGCATCATCGAGGCCGGCGTATCCATTGCGCGCGCGCTGTTCGCATTCAACAGCGCCAACGTGGAAGGCTGGGGCCTGTATGCCGAGGCGATCGTGCGCCCGTACCTGCCGCTCGAAGGTCAGCTTATCAGCCTGCAGTACCGCCTGATACGGGCGGGCCGCATGTTTCTCGATCCGATGCTGAATCTCGGCATGATCACGCCGGAGGAGGCGAAACGCCTGATCATGGAAGACATTGCGCTCGACGAGTCCTGGGCGCAAAACGAGATCGAGCGCTACACCTATCGTATCCCGGGGCAGGCGACGGCGTATTACTACGGCTACAACAAGATGCAGGCGCTGCGCACGCAGACGGAACTGCGTCTCCGGGACCGGTTTGACCAGCGCGCCTTCCACGACTTCGTGCTCGCGCAGGGCATTCTGCCGCCTGACATCCTGAAGGAAGCCGTCATGAACGATTTCGTTCCCGCGCAGCTCGCGCCGTGAGACGGCTGCCGGGCGCGGCGGTATACTTTTTGGATGAGTCACACGATCGCCTGTTTCCGCTGCGGCGCGTCGCTGGCGTCGTTGTCGTTGCCGCTGTCGCGCAGGGACGAATGCCCCGAGTGCAGCGCGTCGCTGTACGTGTGCAGGATGTGCCGGCATTTCGACCCTGGCGCTGTCAACCAGTGCCGCGAGGATGATGCCGAAGAAGTACGGGACAAGGAGCGCGTGAATTTCTGCGAGTGGTTCGTGCCGGCCGAGGACGCCTTCGACCCTGCGGAGAAAGCCGAGGCAGACCGGGCGAAACAATCGTTGGACGCACTGTTCGGGGACGGGGACGCGCCGGCGGAGAGTCCTGATTCGGCCCAAAGCGATGCCGAGAAACTGTTCCGGTCATGATGCCGGCCGTTGCTGTCTCATGAGCGTGGACCGCCGGCACGTCATCGGCTTTTCGGCCGCTTTCGCGGCCGCGCCGCTTGCGACGGCCTGCAGTGGTCATGAGAATATCCCGGCACCGGGGGTGCCGCGCGGCCCGTTCGACGAGGATTCCAGCGCGGAGGAGGTCACGGAAGGCATAGACCTGGCAGGGACGATCGCCGTCGTCACCGGCGGCGCGACGGGCACAGGCTTTGAAACGATCCGGGTCCTGAATTCGCCAATCGACATGCTGCCGCTGAACGCGGGACACCGGAGCGGCGCGTGACCGGCGACGGGGAAAAAGCGCTGGTCGTACTCTCCGGCGGGCAGGACTCGACCACCTGTCTTTACTGGGCCGTCGATCGGTTCGGCCGTGGCAGCGTTTCCAGTGTTACCTTCGATTACGGCCAGAAGCACCGTATCGAGCTGGATTGTGCGCGCGACGTCGCGGCGGCAGCCGACGTGTCGAACGTCTGCCTGCCCGTCGACACGTTCTCCGCGCTCGGCGGGGATGCGCTCACCGACACGTCCGTCGAGGTCAGCGACGACACCGACGAGGAAACCGAGCTGCCGGTGACGTTCGTCGCCGGCCGCAACCTGATCTTCCTGACCTTCGCCGCAGCGTATGCCTACCGGCACGGTATGCGGCACCTAGTGACCGGTGTTGCGCAGACGGACTACAGCGGCTACCCGGACTGCCGCGAGGAAACCATAACGGCGCTGCAGAAGGCGATCAGCCTCGGTATGGACCGGGATTTCACGATCCACACGCCGTTGATGCACCGTTCCAAGAAAGAAACGGTCGAGCTTGCGGTACGGCTGGGTGCGCTCGAGGCGATGGCCTTGACGCACACCTGTTACCGGGGCCGCAGGCCGCCCTGCGGCGACTGCCAGGCCTGCCGCCTGCGTGCGAAGGGCTTCGCGGGGGCGGGCGTAAGGGACCCCTTGGTGGATATCGGATGACCTATTCGATCCGTGAAATCTATTACACCCTGCAGGGCGAGGGTGCCCGCACCGGGCGGCCCGCCGTATTCCTGCGGTTTGCCGGCTGCAATCTCTGGTCGGGCCGCGAGCAGCATCGCGCCGAGGCTGTTTGCCGTTTCTGCGACACGGAGTTCGTCGGCACCGGTGGCCCGGGTGGCGGTGAGTTCGAAACACCGAGGCAACTGGCGGACGCCGTGGCGGGCGCCTGGCCGGCGCGCGGCGCACAGCGCAGCCGGTACGTGGTATGCACCGGCGGCGAACCCCTGCTGCAGCTCGACGCGGCCGCGATCGACGCCCTGCATGCGGCGGGATTCGAAGTCGGCGTGGAGACGAACGGCACGATCGCCGCGCCGCCGGGCGTCGACTGGCTGTGCGTCAGCCCGAAAGGCAACGCGAGGCTCGCGCAAACCTCCGGCGACGAATTGAAGCTCGTCTATCCTCAGACCGAGGACGCGGCGCAACCTGAGCGATTCGAGTTACTGAAATTCGATCATTTCTACCTGCAGCCACGGGATGACGAGCGGCGCGACGCCAACACCCGGGCCACGATCGATTACTGTCTGGCACATCCCCGCTGGAAGCTCAGCCTGCAGACCCACAAGATCCTGGGCATCGACTAGCGCCGCCGCGTTCAGGCGGCAACCTCTTCCTGGCTCTCATGGCGCCATTCGAAAACATTCAGCTCGATGAAGACGAAGGCGACGAGCCACAGGAATGCGTCCCACCAATCGACGAAGTCGCCGGTTACCATCCAGGCCACCACGGCGAGCGCCAGAATCGAGTACAGGACGAACTTCGCCGTCGTGCTCACATACAACGCCATGCCCTCGAAGCGGTTTTTCTCCTGCAACCGTACGTCGGCTTCCAGGAGCAGCACGACGAGCAGCCAGACGCTGGCGTTCACGACATCGACCATCGCCAGGAAATGGATGCCGGCGAGCCCGGGTTCGTCGACGACGGCCGCTACCCCGTCGAAACGGACGAACGAGTCGAGGCTGCTCAGGGAAGCGCAGTTGGCCGCCGTGATCTCGACGTATTCACCGAAAGTCGTGGCATAGGACCAGCTCTGGCTGGCGAGCGCGCACAGATCGGTGACGCCGGTCAGCGGTGATGTCTGGAAGACATACAGCGCGTCGGTGACATAGCCGTACAGCGCGGAGACGATGAACAGATAACACGTGGCCCGAAGAGTGTGGAGTGACAGCTTGACGCGATGCGTGAAGTGACGGTCTTCCAGGACGTAGGTCTCGAGTTCGAACATGAGCAGCAGTACCACCCACGCCGCGGTATCGATTGTTGCGGCGTAGGCTTTGAAGATTTCGCTGCCCGGGATTCCGTGCGGATATTCGAGGCGCGCAGCCTGCCATTCCTCGCCGAAGAACACGAAGACGTTGACGGTCAGTAGGCTATAAATCAAGTACTTGAAAAGCTGGTACAGGACTCTGCCGTTTATTTTCAAGCAGTGGTTCCTCCGGGAACACGGTCCGCTGCCGGGCCGTGAACGCTGATCTTGACGGATAGCCGCATAACCTAGACAAAGCCAGCAGCACAAGCAATGGCCCGTGCCGGCTTATTCGGATTCAAGCGGTAGGGCGCTCACGGCGAATCAGTCCGGCAGGTCGTCGACCTCGTGATCGGCGGTATCCGCGTAGTAGATCCACACGTTTTCTTCGCCGGTCAGCAGCTCGATGTACTTCGGGTGCACGAAGATATTTTCTCGACCCGACTTGAGCTCCTTGAGAACGCCGATATCGCAGAGCTGCTTCAGGTATACCGATGCCGTCTGGCGCTTCGCGATGTCGGCGTCCACGAGGTTGCCGATGCGGCAATAGGGTTGCTTGAAGAGCACTTCGACGAGTTCCCACGAATAGATCTTGGGGAGACTCGTGTGCACATATTGGGCCGTGTGGACCATGAGTTCACGGATGGCCTTGATCTTCTCCGTCGTCCAGGTACAGGTCTCCTCGACGCCCTCGAGGACGAACCGGATCCAGGACTCCCATGTCTGCGCGTACGTGACGTCCTTCAACAGCAGGTAGTAGGCGGCCTTGTTACTGATGATGAAGCGGCTCAGGTAGAGGATGGGCGAGTCGAGCAGGCCCTGCTCGACGAGAAACAGGATGTTGAGGATGCGGCCGGTACGGCCATTGCCGTCCGCGAACGGGTGGATCGCCTCGAACTGGTAATGCTGCACTGCCATGCGCACCAGCGGGTCGATATCGGTCCTCTTCTGCATGAATTCGGCCCAGTTGTCGAGCATCGTCTGCAAGCGCTTCTGGCCGACCGGGGGCGTGTAGATTACCTCGCCCGATACCCGGTTCTTCAGTCTAGTTCCAGATTCTGCTCGAATATCCAGCTCTATTCCCTTGACAATACTAACAATTTGTATGGCCATGTCGGTTGTCAGCATGCGCCGCTGGACCATCTTCGTGCCTTCGTAAAGCGCCGTGCGGTAGCGCAGTGCCTCCTTGGTAGCCGGGTCGGCCTTGTCCTCGGCGACGTCGGCGAACTCGAACAGCTTGTCGGTGGTGGTGACGATGTTCTCGATCTCGGAACTGGCGCGTGCCTCGAGCAGGGGTAGGGCATTGACCAGCACGGCCGAATTGGGGATGAGTTCCGCCGCTTGCTTAAGCTCGGCCAGGGCGACGCGGGCCGAGATGCACCGTTTCAATACCGCCCGGCTCTCGATGAGTTCCAGCGGCGGCGGCAGCGGCGGCAGGTCGTTATACGGCAGTTTCGGGTCGAATTCCGGCATTTCGGAGCCTCCGGCGGGAGCTTATGTTCAATTCAGGCGTATTCTAGGACAAATATGTCGATAAAAACTGAAAAAATCGACATATAAAAGAAACATGTCGATACAATCGACCGGTTTTCCATGTAGGTCGACATTTTCGGTCAGCATCGACAACGTCAACGTACGTGTCGATTCGATCGACAGGATCGTTGAACGTGTCGAACATTCCTGATTATTTCGACACGTTCAAAGTATAGGTCGACCGCAGCGATACGAATGTGATCCGAGTGGAGAAATTCGTGTCGCCACCGCGCGACATCGTGACAGCGCCGCGCGCGGCCCCTAAGCTTGTTCGCAAACCACCGGAGAGATCGCTATGGGCAACGCACGCTTCGTTGGCTGGGCTTCCTGGCTCGCGCTGCTGGTTTCGGGCTGCGGCGGCAGCGGCGGCGAAGGGCCGGGGGTGTCACCGCCGCCACCGCCACCACCACCGGCGATAGACGTCGCGCCGACGATCGACCTGGTGCAGGTGTTCACATCGCTGACGTTCAACGGTCCGGTGTCGCTACAGCAGGCACCCGGCGATGCGACGCGCTGGTTCATCGTCGAGCAGGCAGGCACCATCCGTGCTTTCGAAAACGCCAACGACGCCACGGCGACCCTGATCTTCCTCGACGTCGCTGGGCGTGTCATATCCGGGGGCGAGCGTGGCCTGCTCGGCATGGCATTCCACCCCGATTTCCCGAACACGGCGGAGGTCTACGTGTCGTACACCGGGGAGCCGAACCTGACCTCGTACGTTTCTCGGTTCTCGAGCGTGAACGGCGGACAGACCCTGGACCCGGCGACCGAGCAGGTGATCCTGTCGGTGCCGCAGGACTTTGGCAATCACAACGGCGGCAATATCGTTTTCGGACCGGACGGAAACCTCTATATCGGTTTCGGCGACGGGGGTAATGCCGGCGATCCGCTCGACCGTGCGCAGGACAACACCAATCTTCTCGGCACCATGGTCCGTATCGATGTTGACGGCGGTAACCCATACGCGATTCCGTCGGCGGACCCGGGCAACCCCTTCGCAGCCAACGCGACCTGCACGCAGGGCTTCACGGTGAGCGGCGAGACCTGTCCGGAAATATTCGCGTGGGGGCTGCGCAATCCATGGCGTTTCAGTTTCGACCGCCAGAGCGGCGACCTTTGGGCCGGTGATGTCGGCCAGAACGCTTGGGAGGAAGTCGACGTCATTGTCGCCGGCGGCGATTACGGCTGGGATGATCGCGAAGGTGCCCACTGTTTCGAACCGCAAGCCGACTGCATCACCGATTCCATCGACCCGGTCACCGAGTACGACCGCTCGCTAGGCGCCTCTGTGACAGGAGGTTTCGTGTATCGCGGCAGTGCGGTTCCGGACCTCGTTGGCTGGTATGTCTTCGGCGACTTCGTTAGCGGCAGGCTGCTTGCGGTTCCGGAAGACAGTGTGTCGGGCACCGAGCCCGTAGTGCTGCTAGAAACGGGCCTCGCTATCGCCGCTTTCGGCGAGTCGGTCGATGGTGAACTCTTCGTCCTGAATTATGGTGGCTCGATACACCAGGTGGTCGGTGTTCCCTGACGGTCTCATTCGCGGGTAGTTTCCTTTAGAATCTCGCCCTTTCAGGGGTTACGGTCCGGCCGGGGAGAAGCGTAGTGAGCGTCAAGTCAGACATCGAGATCGCACGAGCGGCAACGATGCTTCCTATCCAGGAGATAGGGGCAAAGTTGGAAATACCGCCTGACGCGCTGATTCCTTATGGCCACGACAAGGCAAAGATCAGTGCGGACTTCATCGAGGCCAACGGCAGGAAGCAGGGCGGCAAGCTGATCCTGGTAACCGCCGTGTCGCCGACGCCCGCCGGCGAGGGCAAGACCACTACAACCGTCGGGCTCGGTGACGGTATGAATCTCATCGGCAAGAAGACCACGATCTGCCTGCGCGAGCCGAGCCTCGGCCCGTGCTTCGGCATGAAGGGCGGTGCAGCCGGCGGCGGCTATGCGCAGGTCGTGCCGATGACCGACATCAATCTGCACTTCACCGGCGACTTCCACGCGATCGGCGCTGCGCACAACCTGCTCGCCGCTTTGATCGACAACCACATGCACTGGGATAACGAGCTCGACATCGACCCGCGGCTCGTTACCTGGCGGCGTGTCGTGGATATGAACGATCGCGCGCTGCGCTCGATCACGTCCGGTCTCGGTGGCTACCACAACGGCGTCGTGCGCGAGGCCGGGTTCGATATCACGGTCGCTTCGGAGATCATGGCGATTTTCTGCCTCGCAACGAGCTTGTCGGACCTCGAAGAGCGGCTCGGCAACATCGTGTTTGGCTACACGCACAAGAGCGAGCCCGTGACGGTGCGGCAAATCAATGCGCAGGGCGCGATGACCGCGTTGCTCAAGGATGCGATGCAGCCCAATCTGGTGCAGACCATGGAAAACAACCCGGCGCTGATGCACGGTGGCCCGTTCGCCAATATCGCTCACGGGTGCAATTCCGTGATGGCGACGCAGACGGCGCTCAAGTTATCCGACTACGTCGTCACCGAGGCCGGTTTCGGCGCCGATCTCGGGGCCGAGAAGTTCTTCAATATCAAGTGTCGCAAGGCCGGGCTGCATCCGGACGCGGTGGTGCTTGTCGCCACGATCAAGGCACTGAAGATGCATGGCGGTGTGCCGAAGGATGAACTGGGCAAGGAGAACACCGAGGCGCTCGCCAGGGGCTGCAAGAATCTCGGCCGCCACATACGCAATCTCGGTAAATTCGGTGTGCCGGTCGTCGTTGCGGTCAATCGCTTCACGGCGGATACCGATGCCGAGACGGCAGTCGTCTTGGACTACTGCCGGGAGTTCGGCGTCAATGCGGTCGACTGCACGCACTGGGCGGACGGTGGCAGGGGCGTCGTGCAATTGGCCGAACAGGTCGCCGCGCTCTGCGACAGCGGCACCGCGCAATTCCGAACCCTCTACAGCGACGATCTTAGCCTCTGGGAAAAGGCGCGGAGGATTGCCCGCGAGCTTTACGGTGCCGATGACATCATCGCTGACAAGAAGGTTCGTGAGGAGTTTGCGAAGTTCGACGCGGCTGGCTACGGCCGCTATCCCGTGTGCATGGCAAAGACTCAGTACAGTTTCTCGACGGACCCCAACCTGTTGGGGGCGCCTTCGGGACACGTCGTTCCAATTCGCGAGGTACGCCTCGCGGCCGGCGCGGAATTCATCGTCGTGATCTGTGGCGCGATCATGACGATGCCGGGGTTGCCGAGAAGGCCCGCGGCCGACAGTATCCGCGTCAACAGCGCCGGAGAGATAGAGGGCCTGTTCTAGACGCCACGCGTCTCAGATGCGCTCCTCGAGTCGGTGGCTGTCCGCCGCGGTCAGGGTGCAGCCGTACACCGATTTGAGCTTCTCGATGACGGCCTGAGTTTGGGGGGAAAAGGGCACTTTTCCTTCGAAACTGTGCAGGACGATGCCCTCGAGCAGGTCGCCCAGCGACAGGTTGGTGTATTCGGCGAGGCCCTTGAGGACCTTCAGCAAGGAAGTTTCGATGCGTACCCCGGTCTGGGTGCGATGCACGGTGCGCTTTTGCATAGTCCCGGTCCAGCTTGTTTATCGTTCGGCGAGTTAGCATCGTAACACTGGACGGGCGGGCCTCCGAAGCCGGCCCCGGCAGCGGTCGCAATGCCGTACAATCGGCCCGGGTGTTTCGCCGGGGGGCGCTGAGGGGATGTGGGATGCCGACAGAAGACGAGTTACGACTGGGCTTCCGGGTCGGTGACTGGGAGGTGCTGCCGTTGCGTGGCGTCCTGCGCAGGGGTGGTCACGAAGAGAAGCCGGAGCCGCGCGTATTCGGCGTCCTGATCGCGCTGGCCAAGCGCGATGGCGATCTCGTAACGCGCGACGAGTTGATCGACGAACTCTGGGACGGCCGGGCCACGAGTGACGAGCCGATCAATCGCTGCCTGTCGCAGCTGCGCGGGCACCTGGGTGACAAGTCCAGGCCTCACCGTTACGTCGAGACGTTGACCCGTCGGGGTTACCGCCTCTTGCAGCCGGTCGAGCTGCTGGAGCCGTCCGGGCAGGACGCTCCGCCGACGCCCGCGGCGAATACCGCAGCGCCAGCGGCCCGCTGGAAACCGATTGCGGCAGCGCTATTTGTTGCGGTGCTTGCATGGCTGGCGTGGGTCCTGTGGCCTCCCGGCGATTTCAGATCCATCGGTGTCATGCCGTTCGAGAACGCGAGCCAGGATTCGGCGAACGACTACCTGGTTGCGGGCTTCAAGGACGAACTTGTGAATACGCTGCACAACATCCCGGACTTCACGGTCAAGAGCAGCAGGGTGGTGCACACCGGCGAGGAAGTGACGTCGATCGCCAGCAGCCTGGGCGTTGATGCGGTCCTGTCTGGGCGGGTACACCGCAACGGCGACGAGCTGCAGATTTTCTATACGGTGGAAGACGGCCGGAATGGCGACGTCGTGGCGACCGCCGAAATCGAGGGCCCGGTCAGCGAGATATTCCAGCTGCAGGAGGACCTGGCGCGCATGGTGCGCCGTGACCTCTTCGGCCAGTCGTCGCAGCAACTGATCAGCGGGACACGGCCGGCGAACTTCGGTGCCTACGATCGCTATATGCGTGGTCTGTATGCTTTCGACAAACGCCAGGGCAGCGGTAACAGCCTCGAAGAAGCGATCGAACTCTTCCAAGAGACGATCAGGCTGGACAAGAACTTCGGGCCGGCGTATCTCATGCTCGCGACCGCATACGTGCTGCTTCCGACCTACCGCGATGCACCCGCGGACGAGATGAGCCGGGCGGCAATTGCGACCGTCGAAGAAGGTGTGGCGGTGGACCCGGGCATTGGCGATGCGTCGAACGCCATTTTCGGTTTCGTCTACCACCAGCAGATGCAATGGCTGAAATCGGAGGAGGCCTACCGAGCGGCCACGTCGTCGGAAGTAGTCGACCCGAATGCATTCAACTGGTATTCGCGCATGCTTGCATCGGTGGGGCGTCTCGATGATTCGCTGGCACAAGCGCTGCTCGCGCTCGAACTTGACCCGACGTCTGCCGTGATCAACAGCCGCGTTGCGCTCGCTTACCTGTGGCTCGGTGATACCCGCAAAGCCGAGGAATTTTTCGAGCGTGCCGGGAAGTTCGGCGCGAGCGGACCGACGCACACGATGGGGTATGCCCTGTTCCTGTTCCGCGAGGGACGCAGCGCGGAAGCTTATGGCGTGACGCAGGAGGCAGCGCGCATGGCAGGCAGCAGCGACGCTTGGATCGACCCGGTGTTTGCCGCACTCGACGACCCTGCTCTCAGCGATGCCGCAATTTCCGCGGTCGATGCTGCGGCAAAGCAGAACGGCATCAGCCGGCAGATCGAGTTCATCACGCGCACGGTGCTCGGCAATCTCGACGGTGCGATGCGCGTCGCCCGCCTGCTCGAGAGCGAGGGCGAAGTTTTCGAGATGGACCTGCTGTTCATCCCAGAGGTTGCCCCCCTCCGCGAGCGCGCGGACTTTGCGGATCTGCTCGAAGCGCTGGGCATTGCCGGTTACTGGCGCGAACGCGGCTGTTCGTGGACGCCGGCTGGCGCCGTCTGCGAAGCGGCCTAGGCGTCGTCGACGCGCCCCCGTGACCGTTTGAGGTCGCCGCGCCGACGTTTCTCGTCCAGGCGCTTCTGTATCGACCTGCGGCCGGGCCGGGTCGCGATCCGCGGTTTCTTCTCGACGAGGACCGCACTCACGAGTTCGCGCAGGCGATCGAGCGCGGCCTCGCGATTCCGCTGCTGCGTTCGGTGTTCCTGAGCCTTGATGGTGACGACGCCCGCCGGCGAGATGCGGCGGTCATCGAGGGCGAGCAGCCGTTCGCGCACGTGACCGGGCAGCGCGTTGCTGGCACGGATGTCAAACTGCAGGTGGATCGCCGTGGCGACTTTATTGACGTTCTGCCCGCCGGCGCCGCCGGAGCGGACTGCGGTCAGCAGGATCTCGTCCATTGGGATGGCGATCTCGCCGTCTATGTCGAGTGTATCTGCCATGCCGTCCAGACGGGCCGGAGGTTTTCGGGGAGGGGCGGGAATCCGCCCGGCCGCGACCAGCGGCTGCCGCCATGATGGAAGTCAGAGCCGCAGGATGCGGCGAGGCCCATGTCCCTGGCGAGCTGCGCGAGGTGTGTCGTGGTATTCGGCGACTGTGGCCCACACACGACCTCGATGGCTGTTCCTCCTGCATCGCGAAACTCGGTTGCGAGCGCGCGCAGCCTGGTTCTCGTGAGTCGGTACTTGGCCGGATGCGCCAGCACCGCGTTGCCACCCGCCTGCACGATCCAACGCACCACCTCGGGCAACGATGCCCAGCAGTGCCGGACGTCCCCCGGCTTGCCAGGGCCGAGGAATTTGCGGAACGCCGTACGCCTGTCTTTCGCGATCCCGGCCCGGACGAGCTGTTCCGCGAAATGGGGACGTCCGACAGGGTGGCCGTTTGCGATGCCCAGGACGTCGCCGAGTAGATCCGGGAGTCCTGTCGATCTGAGGCGTCGCGCGATCAGACGTGCCCGTTCGTTTCGCGCACGCTGCTGTCGCTCGACGCCGCCGCGCAGGGCAGCACACGCCGGGTCGACATCGAGACCGACGACGTGCACGCCGTGGCCGCGCCAGGTGGTCGAGAGCTCGATGCCGGGAATGAGGCGGGTGCAAGCCGCCGCGGGGTCGACGCGATCGAACGCCGCGAGCGTGTCGTGGTCCGTTATTGCGAGCGCGCCCACGCCGCATTCATGAGCATGGGAGAGCAGGGCATCGGGATCGAGCGAGCCGTCGGAAGCGTTGCTGTGGGAGTGCATATCGAAGATCACGTTGCAGGCATTATACGGGGTCGCCGGCGGCAGCAAAGTCGGGCGCCGGATGTGTGACAATGCACGCATTGCGTGCGTGCTTTACGGCGTTACGCGACCCGCTGGCTTGAACGACGGAATCGATATGAGCGACTACACAAACATCATGCGCGACGCAGCCGATCGCGGTATTCGCTATCGCGAGTCGCTCGACAGGCGCCGCGTCGGGCCGACTCGCGAGGCGATGGCTGCAACGGCCGACTTCGATGAGGCGCTATCCGTCAAAGGACATGACGAAGCCGAAACGCTGGCGAAGCTCGACCAGATCGGCTCGCCCGCGTCGGTGGCGATGGCAGGCCCGCGTTTCTTCGGGTTCGTGATTGGTGGTTCGATGCCGGTGACCGTCGCGGCGAACTGGCTCGCAACCGCGTGGGACCAGAATTCGGTCATGAGCGAGGTCACCCCCGCGGTGGCGACGCTCGAAAACGTAGCGAAGCGCTGGCTTTGCGAACTGTTCGGTCTGCCGCGGGGCAGTGCTGCCAGTTTCGTGACCGGTGCGACGATCGCCAATTTCACGGCACTCGCTGCCGCCCGGCACAAGGTGCTCGCCGATGTGGGTTGGGATGTCGAGCGGGGTGGCCTGATCGGGGCGCCCGAACTGACCGTCATTGTCGGCGAGGAAGCGCACCCCACGCTGACGAAGTCGCTCGGCCTTCTGGGGCTGGGGCGGGACCGAGCCGTACGCGTGCCGGTCGATGGCCAAGGACGGATGATTGCGGCCGATGTACCGCCGATCGACGGGCCGACAATCGTTTGCACGCAGGTCGGCAATATCAACACCGGGGCATTCGATCCCGTCGCTGAAATCTGCAGTGCCGTGCGGCCCGCCGGCGCCTGGGTTCACGTCGACGGCGCGTTCGGGCTCTGGGCGGCCGCAGTGCCGGGCATGCGGCACCTGGTCGCCGGCGTCGAGGAAGCGGACTCCTGGGCCACGGACGCCCACAAGTGGCTCAACGTGCCCTACGACAGCGGTGTGGCGATAACTCGGGATGCGGCGGCTCTGAAAGCGGCGATGGCGATCACCGCGGACTACCTGCCAACCAGTACCGAAAACCGCAATCCTTCCGATTTCACGCCGGAACTCTCGCGCCGCGCGCGGGGCGTGGATATCTGGGCTGCCTTGCGGTGCCTCGGCCGAACTGGCGTCGAAGATCTCATCGAGCGCTGCTGCGTGCATGCACGGCGCTTCGCGGATGGTCTGGGGGACGCGGGCTACGAGATTTTGAACGAGGTCGTGCTCAACCAGGTCCTTGTGTCCTTTGGCGACGACGAAACCACCCGGCGCGTCATCGAGGCAATCCAGCGCGACGGCACCTGCTGGTGCGGCGGCACGATATGGCAGGGGCGCCGCGCGATGCGCATCAGCGTGTGCAACTGGTCCACGACGGGGGCGGACGTGGACATGAGTCTCGAGGCCATGCTGGCCTGTGCGGAGCGCATCGCGGTGGACTGACGTCGATGCGGCGCCTGTACGACGACAACCTTTACGACTTCGCTGCGCCGCCGCCCAGTTACTGGGAGGCCACGGCACCACCGCCGAACTTCGCATCGCCGCCACTCACGCGGCACGAATCGTGCGATGTCGCGGTTATTGGCGGCGGTTACACGGGACTGTCGGCGGCCTACCACCTCGCAAGGGACCACGGTATCGACGTGCGCGTACTGGAGGCAGGGCACATCGGCTGGGGAGCATCCGGCCGGAACGGGGGTTTTTGCTGCGTCGGCGGAACCGGCCTGTCGCCGCGAGGCGCAATACGGCGTTTCGGCGTCGAAGCTGCGCGGGACTGGTATCGTAGTCAGATTCAGGCAGTTCGGCTCGTGCGCGGCCTTGCGTCCGACGAGGGGATCGACATCGAGGCGTTCGGCGCAGCGGAAATCGAAATTGCCCACTCGCGGCGTGCTTTCACCGGTCTGGAAGCCGATCACCAGGCGCTGACCGAAGTGCTTGGTGTCGATGCAGAGTTGTTGACGCGCTATGAGGTCAGCGAACGCGTCTACGACACGCCCGACCAGTACGGCGCGCTGATCTCGAGGCCGGCACTCGGCCTGCATCCGCTGCGTTTCTGCCGGGGCGTCGCGCTGGCGGCGAGCGATCGGGGCGTGATGCTGCACTCATCGAGCGAGGTACTCGACTGGTCGAGGACGCCGGACGGTGGCCACAGGCTGCACACCGCTGGCGGCACGCTGCGCGCCTCGAAGGTGCTATTCGCGACCAACGCGTTCATGCCCGAAAGGCTCCGGGCGGAGTTTTACGGTCGTACATTGCCTGTCATCAGCGCAATCGTCGTTACACGCCCGCTGACCGATGACGAGAGACTGGAGCAGGGCTGGCACACTGAACACCCGGCCGTCACTTCGCGGCACCTCCTAAATTACTTCCGGTTACTTCCCGACAACCGTTTCCTGTTCGGTGCGCGGGGCAGCGATCGTGGAACGCCGGAGGGAGAGTGCGCGACCTACCGGAAGATGATCGCCACGTTCCGGAGGCTCTGGCCGCGCTGGGCCGATGTCGAGATCGAGTTTCGTTGGCACGGCCTGATCTGCACGACGGCGTCGCTGCGACCTGCAATCGGCCGACTCACGGACGATCCGTTTACCTTCTTCGGCTTCGGCTACCACGGCAATGGCGTCAATACCGCCCCGTGGGCCGGCAAGCAGCTCGCCGACTGGATGGGTAGCGGCCGCGCCCCGCAGGACTTGCCGAGGCTCGTCCGGGAACTGCCGCCGCGCTACCCGGTTCCCGTACTGCGCCGTGCCTACCTGCGTACCGGGCTGTTCATTGCAGGCTTCTTGGATCGCTTCTAGAGGAAATTGAAGACGAAGCCGAGGCTGACTACGGGCCAGGCTTTGAGGTCGCCGAGTTCGTCCTCGAGTTCGGCGCGCTCGGCCTCGAGCGACGCTTCGAAAATCGGGTCGCCCGCGAGCAGGCCGTCAGTGGCCATGGATACCTGCGGGGACCCCTGCCAGAGCAAGCCGAAGTCCAGGTTCATGCCGACCTTGCCCAACACCGTGAAGTCGAAGCCAACGCCAAAGTACGGCGAGGTACTGTCGAACGCAGCCTTCGCCGAGAGCGTGCCCACGACGTCCGCGGGATACGGATCACCGCCGATCACGATGATCGCGCCGTTGTCGCCACTCGATGCATTGAACTCGTTGCCATTCGAATACAGCCCGCCCGTGAGGCGGAACGGGCTGAGCGGGAAGCTCAGGTTGCCGGTTACGTAATAACTCTCGAAGTTGATCTCGGCATCGTAGTGGATGCCCGTGTAGAAGCCGCTGTCGCTGTAGTCGTACTGGTTGGCGCCGGCGCGGAAATCGAGGTAGGGCAGAGGCCGCCAGGTGCCCTCGACGCCGATGCCGAGCGTACCGGCTTTGACGCCGACGCCGAAATTGTGGTCCGCGAGCGCCGAGCCGGTTGCGGTTAGCGCCGCGATCAGCGCGCATAGCCTGAGTGAAAAAGTCGTCATGATACGTGTCCTGTTGCCCGAGCGATTGGTCGTCATCCAGCGTAGACCGGCCTCACACGCGGTTCCGTGCGGCGTATCACAACCTGCCGCCCCCGGGGCGGCGGGCTATGTCAAAAACCGGACGATCCGGCGGGATTCGGGGCGCGCAGAGCCCCGTGGGTGCGGCTAGGGTGACAGTGCGCAGGAAGCGCACCATGTCTTGAAGTGATCGAGAAGGAGATTGAATCATGCGCGAACTTACAGTCAGCGAAATCGGCTTCATCGGCGGCGGCAGCGAACAGTGTTCGTCGGACCAGGGCGGGAATAACTACGGCGGCGTCACGGATACCGGGTCCCTGGGTGACGATCTGATCGAAATTTACGAGGGCCTTGTTCAGGCGACTTCGTACGTTATCGAGCGCGTCGCGAACGCTCTGGGTTAGCGGCACGGGCCGGGGCCGTCTGCGCCCCGGCCCGCTGATAGCGGAGCAGGGCCACGATCATCGATGAGGCTCCAAGGAGAACCGTGAGCGATACGACGCCGGGCATGAGCTGTGGCAGGCTCTCCGGTGGCGGATTCCACTGGCCCTGAAGGCAGCGCCAGTCGAACTGGATGAGCCCGTTGTAGGTCGCGTGGGTGATCATCGTCGCCCGAAGCGAACCGGTCACCCAGAACTGTGTGCCGAATACGATACCCATCAGGAACACGAACCAGTAGGACGACGGCGGATGGAAAACGGCGAAGACCAACGCCGACACGAGGATGGCCGGGAGCGCTCCGTAGTGCACGAACGCGGACTGCAGAATGCCGCGGTGCACCGTTTCCTCGATGATCGGGACCAGGACCGCCATGACGAACAGGCCAAGGAGCAGCGAGGGTAGCGACGGACAGCCCCAGGAAAAGACGGGACCGGCAATCGCCTGGGGATTGTCATTTACGATGTTGCCGAGCGATACACGGGCCAGGAGTTGCGACCACCACGCGATTCGCATCGTTACCCCGAGTGCAATGGCGGCGATAGCCTGGCAGACGGTCAGCACGTTTCGCCTGAAGAGCTGAGTGAGAAAGTCACGGTGCGCGAACAGCATTGGCGAAAGCATCAGCAGCAGGATCGGCAGTACGATGAGGTACGCGAGATAGTGCGCCTCGAGGTCCCCGTAGCCCCGCGCCGGTAGTGCGCGCGATAGCCGTGCCTGGATCATAAGCGCGAAGATCTGCGCGAGAATCGCCAGCAGCAGGTGGCGACAGGAGATGCTAAGGGCGAGTGGCTGCATCGTCGGCCCGGCGGTGGAAGTCGCGGAGACACTACGGGGCGGATGCGTATTTCGATACGCGACAATCCGTGCAAAACGTCTCGTTTTGGCGCGATTACGAGATCACGGGCTCCTTCATCTTGTCGCGGCCGAACTGCAGGATTATCCGGCCGCGTGCGTCGGGGTCGATGTTGACCTTTTCGAGGTCGCCCCGGATGTGGGGCAACGCGAGCAGCCGTCTGTCCATGACCCGAAACCAGAGCGATGGCACGTACGCAAGCAGGTAGACACCGAAGTAGCCGTTCGGCAATTGCGGCACGTCGTCGAAGTGCCGCAACGACTGGTAGCGCCTGAGCGGGTGCGTGTGATGATCAGAATGGCGTTCGAGATGGAACAGGACGAGATTGCTGAACACGTGGTTGCTGTTCCAGGAATGGTGGGGCGCGCAACGTTCGTACCTGCCGCTTTCCTCCTTGACGCGGAGCAAGCCGTAGTGTTCCACGTAGTTGGCGCTGGTCAGCTGCCACCAGGCGAACACGGTATGAAGTATAAGAAACGGTACCATCACCCACCCGAGGGCCCACACCAGCCCCGCCCATATTGCCGCCGTCAGTGCGTAAGACTGCAGAATCTGGTTACCCGGATTCAGCGTGGACTTGCCGCGCCGGTTAAGCCGGTCTTTCTCGATATCCCAGGCGCGCAGCAACGCCCCGGGCATCTCACGTGCGGCAAACCGGTAGATGCTCTCGCCCATGCGCGCGCTGGCCGCGTCCTCGGGCGTCGAGACGTCGCGGTGATGGCCGCGATTGTGATCGATGGTGAAATGCCCGTAAGCCGGCACGGCGAGGACGATCTTCGCCAGCAGTTTTTCGAGCCTGGAATTCTTGTGACCGAGCTCATGGCCCGTGTTGATTGCGAGGCCGGCGGTCATGCCGGCGACCACCGCGAGTGCGAAAAACGCCCATACGCTCAGGTCCTGCGTCGCCGCGTACCAGGCCGTACCCAGGAGGGCCACGAAATGCAGCGGCACGACGATGTAGGTGAGGCGCCGATAATAAGGATCGCGGTCGAGCTGCATGACGACCTCTTCCGGCGGGTTGTTCTCGTCCTCGCCGAATATCACGTCGAGGACGGGCGCTATAACGTAGTTGAGCAGGAAGGGCAGCAGCAGCCAGACTTCGCTGCCCGTTGCGGCGTGCAGCGCGATTCCGGCGAACGGCTGTAACGGGTACAGGACCGAGAGCAACCAGAGCCGGCGCTTGCGGTCGACGTAATGGACTAGCTCGCCGTTCGGCAGCGTTCCTGTATAGCCTGTCATCGTATGCGCGCGACCGTGTAAGGAACTGGGATTATCGCCTGTTTCAAAGAGCCGCTCCAATGCGACGCTCAGGTCGTCGAAAAATTATACATATTTCAACAGGCCGGCCGGGAAATGCCGGGGAAAATGGCACAACGGCGAGCCCCAGGAGCACTGGTACGCAAATTGCCTTATAGTTTTCGACGTGGAATCGAAGCCGAAAAGTTGGCTCGGAGTGAATGGCAAAACGGCGACTGCGCTGCTTGCGGCCTCGTGCCTGGTTGTGGCCTGCGGTGGTGAATCGGACTCATCGTCCGCAGGAGCTGACGACGCTGCCGCGGCGCCGACAGCAGCCACGCTCGGCGGGCAGTCGGTGTTGCCGTCGGTGGAATACTTGCAACAGCCACCGTACGCCGGTGCCGATCGGGAGAACGGCCAGCGTCTCGCGCAGATGTGCAAGGCTTGTCATACGCTGGGAAAAGGCGGAGTGCACATGATCGGACCCAACCTGTTCGGATTCTTCGGCAGGCCGGCGGGCTCGGCGGAGCGCTACGCATATTCCGCCGCGCTGCAGGAGGCCGGATTCGCCTGGACGCCACGGGCACTGGATGCCTGGCTTGCACGGCCGGCGCGGTTTCTGCCGGGAAACCGCATGAGTTTTCCCGGCGTGTCCGACGCGGGCGATAGGGCGGACATGATCGCCTACCTGCTGGAGGCGACCAGCCCAAAGGATGGCAACTAGCTGCCGGGCGGCCGCGTGCGGTATTGTCGATACGGTGACAGAGAATGAGAGCAGGAAGCGAGACGTTGGCGGAAATGGATGATGGTGTAACCGGGAGCAGCAGCGAGGCTGATCGGCGCGCGGCACACGACCGACGCGCGTTCACCTGGCAAACCGTGTTCTTCGGTTTCACGCGCTCACGGCGGCACTCACCGCGTCGCGACGACGAAGGCGACATGGTCTTCGTGGACTGGCATCATCCTTGGCTGTTCTTCCTTTCGGTGGGCATCATGCTGTTGAGCACCGCCGACGCATTCCTGACGCTCTCCCTCTTGCATAACGGCATGATCGAGGCGAACCCCTTCATGGCGACCATGCTGGGGCAGGGCGGCGCGGCATTCGCCGTCAGCAAGCTGCTGATGACGGGCACGGGCATCCTGATCCTCGTCTTTCTGGCCAAGTTCCGTTTCATGAATCGCTTTCGGACCGGCCTATTCCTCACCTTTTTCTTCAGTTTCTACTGTTGCCTGGTTTGCTACGAGGTCGTGCACCTGCTAGCGGTGCTTTGACTATCGTATCGTTTCCAATGCCGGTGGCTTGGGCTACACTAGCCAGCCTTTTTGGCAGCCTGATCAAATAAGCGCGCATTCGCGGGGTAATTGCCCCGAAAATCCACTCTCATGGGCAGTTCTCTCAAGGACCAATACGCAGAGACTCCGCTGTTCGGCAGCAATGCCAGCGCCGTAGAGTCCCTGTATGAGCAGTATCTTGCCGATCCCGAATCGGTCCCCGCGGCGTGGCGTGCGTACTTCGAGTCCTTCGGGGATTCGCAGAATGAAATCGCTCATTCCAGGATTCGCGAGGACCTGCTCCAGTCAGCGCGCGACGGCGGTCGGCCACGGCAACTCAGGCCCGGCAACCGCAGGCTCGCTGCATCGTCCGCCGAAAAGCAGGCTGCTGTTGCCCGACTCATCCAGGTCTACAGCCTGCGCGGGCACCAGATCGCGGATATCGATCCGCTCGGACTGATGGAGCGTCGCCTCCCGGGAGTCCTCAAGCTCGATTACCTGGGCCTCACCGAGGCCGACATGGACACCGAGTTCTACACAGGCGGTCTCGCGAGGTCCGGCAACACGCGTATGAAGCTGCGCGACATCATCGCCTTGCTCCGGTCCATTTATTGCGGCAAGGCGACGGTCGAATTTGCGCATATATCCCGGGCGCGTGAGCGCCTGTGGCTGCGTGAGCACTTCGAACACGACATGATCAATCCGTCGCTCGGCGACGAGGAACGGCGCGCCATCCTCGAGCAGCTGACCAGTGCCGAGGGTATCGAGCGCTACCTGCACACGCGTTACGTCGGGCAGAAGCGGTTCTCGCTCGAAGGCGGAGACAGCCTGATCCCGATGCTCGACGACCTGATCCACCGGGGTGGTGCGGCAGGGATTCACGAGATCGTCATCGGCATGGCTCACCGCGGCCGCATTAACGTGCTCGTCAATATTCTCGGCAAGTCGCCCGAGGAGCTGTTCGAGGAATTCGAAGGGAATTACGACCTCGACGAGCTGCGAGGGTCCGGCGACGTCAAGTACCACAAGGGTTTCTCCGCTGACATGAAGACGTCCGGCGGCAACGTGCATATCGCGCTCGCTTTCAATCCGTCGCATCTCGAGATCGTCGACCCGGTCGTCGAAGGATCCGTGCGGGCACGGCAACAGCGCCGCGACGACCTGGAACGTGGCGAGGTCCTGCCGGTGCTGATACATGGTGACGCGGCATTTTCCGGCCAGGGCGTCGTCACCGAGACATTCCAGCTGTCGCAGACCAACGGTTTCCGTACGGGCGGCACTGTTCATATCGTGGTCAACAACCAGATCGGCTTCACGACCCACCGGCCGTCGGATGCCCGCTCGACCGATTACTGCAGTGATGTCGCAAAGATGATCGAGGCGCCGATTTTCCACGTTAACGGCGACGACCCGGAAGCGGTGATCGTCGTGACGCGGCTTGCGTTGAAGTATCGCCAGACGTTCAAGAAGGACGTCGTTATCGACCTGGTTTGTTATCGACGGCATGGCCACAACGAGGCCGATGAACCGGCAGCCACCCAGCCGGTCATGTACGCCGCGATACGCAATCACCGCACGACGCGCGATCTCTACGCCGAGAAACTGGTCGAGAAAAAGATCATCAGCAAGGAGAGCGCCGCCAAGCTGCAGGAGCAGTACCGTGACCGCTTGGACCGCGGCGAACCCGTGCCGAAGGCATCGCTGGGGATGATAGGTAACGAGTTTACGGTCGACTGGACGCCGTACCTCGACGCAACGTGGGACGAACCCGTCGACACGACGATCACGCCGGAGCGTGCCGGGCGGGCGGCCGGCTACTTCACGGAACTCCCCGATGACCTGAAGCTGCACGGCCGCGTTCAGCGCATCGTCGAAGAGCGCAAGCGCATGGCAGCCGGCGAGATTGCCATGGACTGGGGCTTTGCAGAGACCATGGCCTACGCGACGCTGATCGAAGATGGTTACGCCTGCAGACTTGTGGGCCAGGATAGCGGCCGGGGTACGTTCTTCCATCGCCACGCGGTGCTGCACAACCAGGTCAATAACCGCGAATACACACCGCTGCAGCACATCGTGGAGCGGCCGAACGCGTTTCGCGTCATCGATTCACTGTTGTCTGAGGAGGCGGTCCTCGGGTTCGAATACGGCTATGCGACCACGGACCCGGCGACGCTCGTCATCTGGGAAGGCCAGTTCGGTGATTTCGCAAACGGTGCGCAGGTGGTCATCGACCAGTTCATCAGTTCGGGCGATGCGAAATGGGGTCGTCTCTGCGGCATGACCCTGTTCCTGCCACATGGCTATGAAGGGCAGGGGCCCGAGCACTCCTCCGCGAGGCTCGAACGATTCCTGCAGCTGTGCGCCGAACACAACATGCAGGTCTGTGTGCCATCCACGCCGGCGCAGATGTTCCACATGTTGCGCCGGCAGATGCTGCGCAAGTTCCGCAAGCCGCTAATCGTCATGACTCCAAAGAGCCTGCTGCGCCACAAGATGTCGGTGTCGCCTGTCTCTGCTCTGTCGAATGGCTGCTTCAATCTCATCATTCCCGAGATAGAGCAGATGACCCCGGCCGCAACGCGGCGAGTCGTGTTCTGCAGTGGCAAGGTCTACTACGACCTGCTCGAGTCCCGCCAGGTCCATGGCATCGGCGATATTGCGCTGATCAGAATCGAGCAGCTTTATCCATTCCCCGTGGAAGAGTACGCCGCGGTGATCGAGCAGTACGAGCACGTGGAGGACGTTGTCTGGTGCCAGGAAGAGCCGCAGAATCAGGGTGCCTGGTACCAGATACGGCATCGCCTGCAGGAACCGCTGCGCGAGCATCAGAGCCTCTATTACGCGGGCCGCCCCGCCTCGGCCGCGCCTGCGTCCGGGATTTTCAAAGTTCATCTGCAACAGCAGCAGGCTCTGGTCGAGGCCGCGCTTGATATCGAGATCAAGGCGAGTAAGTCGGCGAAGCCGCGCAAGTCGAAACGGAAGACCAAATGACGATTGAAATCAAAGTGCCGGCGCTACCGGAATCGGTGACCGATGCAACCCTTGTCGGCTGGCACAAGAAGGCCGGCGAACGTGTGAGCAGAGACGAAAACCTCGTCGACCTCGAGACCGACAAGGTCGTGCTCGAAGTCCCGGCACCTGTGGACGGTGTGTTGCAGGAAATCAGGGTTGAAGACGGCGCTACCGTCACGGCCGGGGACGTGCTGGCTGTACTCGCAGAGGGCGAGGGCGCCGCCGAAGCCGAACCGGAGGCGAAGGAGACCGGGGAGACAGAAGGGCCGGCAGAGGCCGAATCGGCATCGTCGGGCACGGAGCGTCCCTCAAAAGCCGGGAAGACCAGCCCGGCTGTGCGGCGCCTGCTGGATGAGCACGATCTCGATGCGACAATGGTGAGCGGTAGCGGGAAAGGGGGCCGCATTACCAAGTCTGACGTAATGGACTTCCTGAAGGCGGACAAGAGCAGCGACGTGACGCCGGCTGACCACGCTCATGGCGCTGAGTCGGACGAAGCGTCGGTCGGGCTGGAGCGCGCGGAACAGCGCGTGCCGATGACTCGGCTTCGGGCGCGTATCGCCGAGCGCATGGTGGACGCCCAGCACACGGCTGCAATGCTTACCACCTTCAATGAGGTCGATCTCACCGAGGTGATGGCCCTGCGCAGCCGCTACAAGGACTCGTTCGAGAAGCAACACGGTGTGCGCCTCGGCTTCATGTCCTTTTTTGCAAAAGCCGCGGTCGAGGGGCTGAAGAAGTTCCCGGTCGTCAATGCATCGGTCGAAGACAACGATATCGTCTACCATAATTATTACGACATCGGCATTGCGGTCTCGACGGACAGGGGACTGATGGTTCCGGTGCTGCGTGACGTCGATCAGATGAGTTTTGCCCGCTTCGAAGCGGAGCTGGGAGCGATGGCAAAGAAGGCCCAGGAGGGCACCATCGGCATGGACGACTTGACCGGTGGCACCTTCACCATCACCAATGGCGGCATCTTCGGATCAATGATGTCGACGCCGATCCTGAATCCGCCGCAAAGCGCGATTCTCGGCATGCACAACATACAGCAGCGGCCCATGGTCGTGGATGGTGAGATCAGGGTTCGCCCGATGATGTACCTCGCGGTGACCTACGATCACAGGATCATCGACGGCCGCGAGGCCGTGCAGTTTCTCGTGACGATCAAGGAACAACTCGAGGACCCGGGCAGATTGTTGTTGCAGGTTTGAGGAACCAGGTAGACGATGAGCAGAAAATTTGATGTCGTAGTTATCGGGGCCGGCCCCGGCGGCTACATTGCCGCGATTCGAGCCGCACAGCACGGGATGACCGTCGCGTGCATCGACCAATGGCAGAACCGTGACGGCAAGTATGCGTTCGGTGGTACCTGCCTGAATGCGGGCTGCATCCCGTCCAAGGCCATGCTCGAGTCGTCGGAGCTCTACCATCGTGCCGCCCACGAGTTCAAGAAACACGGCATCGAGACCGGCAAGCTCGGTCTCGACATCGCTGCGATGCAAAAGCGCCGGGCCGGTATCGTGCGCCAGTTGACGGGTGGCATCGCCGGCTTGTTCAAAGCCAACAAGGTGGAAGGGCTCATAGGGCACGGCAAGTTGCTCGCCGGGAAGAAAGTCGAGTTCACGCCCGTTGAAGGCGACCCGGAAGTGCTCGAAGCGAATAACGTCATACTGGCGTCGGGTTCGGTCCCCATCGAACTGCCATTCGCGAAATACGATAGCGCGAGCATTATCGACTCCTGGGACGCACTGGAACTCGAGGCCGTGCCGAAGCGGCTCGGGGTCATCGGCGCGGGTGTCATCGGCCTGGAGCTCGGCAGTGTGTGGTCACGTCTCGGGTCTGAAGTGACGATCCTGGAAGCCATGGAAGACTTCTTGTTCATGGCCGACCGCGATGTCGCCAACACTGCCGCGCGGGACTTCAAGAAGCAGGGTCTGGATATCCGGCTCGGCGCGAAGGTAACTGCGGCGACGACCGGCAAGAAAGGCGTCAAGGTCGAGTACGACGATAAGTCGGGTTCGCACGCCATCGAAGTCGACAAGCTCATCGTCGCGGTCGGGCGCAAGCCCTACACCGAAGGGCTGCTGGCGGACGATGCCGGCATCCAGATCGACGATCGCGGGTTCATCGTCGTCGACGACGAGTGCCGCACGCGTGTCAAGGGTGTGTTTGCCATCGGCGATGCCGTACGTGGCCCGATGCTTGCCCACAAGAGTTCGGAAGAGGGCGTCATGGCTGCTGACCTCATCGCCGGCGAGATTGCCGAAGTGAACTACAACGTCATTCCGTCGGTTATCTACACGTCACCCGAGATTGCCTGGGTTGGCAAGACCGAAGCCGAGGTAAAGGCGAGCGGCCGCCCGTACAAGAAGGGTTCGTTCCCGTTTGCGGCGAGCGGCCGCGCAAAGGCGATGGAACAGACGACCGGGATGGTGAAAATCATATCGGCGGAGGATGACGATGAGATCCTCGGCGTACATATCGTCGGGCCGATGGCCGGCGAACTGATTGCCGAAGCCGTGCTCGCCTTGGAATTCTCGGCCAGCACCGAGGACATCCAGCGCACGATCCATGCGCATCCGAGCCTCGCCGAAGCGGTTCACGAGGCTGCTCTCAACGTCGACAAGCGTGCGCTGAACTATATGAACTGACAGGTGCGCCGCGACCTTCGTAGGCCCAGGCTCGCTTCTGCAGCTACAACAATGCGGTGCAGGAGCGGTTATCGAACCGCGACCCGATCCGGCGCCGGTGCCCGATCCAGCAGGCGTCAGCCCTCGCGTTCCCAGAAGTCCGCGTTCCTGATGCCGAGCTTCTTTGGATCGAATGTGTACTTGGCTACACCCGCTCTCATCTGCGCTTCGTAGTCTTCGAGCGCCTTCAGCGCGGGCTTGCCCATGAGGAACAGGATCAGGATGCCGACGATGTTCAGCCACGCCATCAGGCCGACCCCCATGTCGCCGAGCGCCCAGGCGAGGTCCGCAGTGCGCACGGTGCCATAGAAGACGGCGCCGAGCATCAGGATCTTGAGCACGGTGATCTCGCCGGGGATACGGATCGTGCGTCGTATGTAGGCGACGTTGGTCTCGGCGATGTAGTAGTAGGCGAGGATCGTGGTGAACGCGAAGAAGAACAGCGCGAACGCGACGAAGGTCTTGCCGAAGCCGCCGATGACACTCTCGAGCGCGTACTGCGTGAAGGCCGGACTGTTTGCGAGCACGTCGTTGGACAGCATTCCACCGCTCTCCGTGGCTTCGACGCCCGTCACGTAGTACTGGTTGGTGATCAGGATCATGAAGGCCGTCGCGGAGCAGACGAACAGGGTATCGACGTACACCGAAAAGGCCTGCACCAGCCCCTGCTGCGCCGGATGTTCGACCTCGGAGGCCGCGGCAGCATGCGGGCCCGTGCCCTGGCCGGCTTCGTTCGAGTAGACGCCACGTTTCACGCCCCAGCCGATGGCCGCGCCGATGCCTGCCATCGGGGTGAACGCATCCGTGATGATCAGCATGATGATGCCCGGCAGTGCGGTTATGTGCAGAAGGATAATGACGATAGCGAGCAGCACGTAACCGACAGCCATGAACGGCACCACCACCTGCGTGAAATGCGCGATGCGCTTGACGCCGCCGAAGATGATGAAGCCGAGCAGCAGCACGACGAATATGGCGGTGCCCAGCTTGGTATAAGTCACCGAGCCAAGCGACGTTTCCATGACCCCGGAGCCGCCGAATGCGAGGTCGGCCGCGTTGCCGATGGCATTCGACTGCACGGTCGGCAGCAGCAGCCCGACGGCGAAGATGGTCGTGATGGCGAATATCCACGCGTACCACTTCTGGCCCATGGCTTTCTCGATGTAATACGCAGGTCCGCCGCGCAGCTGGCCCTCGTCTTCTTCCTTGTAGATCTGGCCGAGGGCCGACTCGACGTAGGCGGTCGCAGCGCCGAGGAATGCCACAACCCACATCCAGAAAACGGCACCGGGACCGCCGAATCCGATCGCTGCCGCGACACCGGCGATGTTGCCGGTGCCGACACGGCCGGATAACGACACCGACAATGCCTGGAAGGACGAGATACCGCGATCGGACTCCTTGCTGGAAAACAGCAGTCTGATCATCTCGCGGAACAGGCGCACCTGCACGAAGCGGGTAAGAACGGAATAGAAGAGGCCCGCCGCGAGCAGCAGGTAGACGAGTACCGGGCTCCAGACGTAGCTGTTGATCTGATCGACGAATTGCTGCATGCCCCTTTCCTTTGTTGTTCTGCTTGTTGCCCCCGCAGGGATAGTAACCGAATTCAGGACCTTCGTTGCACGGTGATGACGTTGGGCAGCTGCTCGAGCCTTGCAATCGTGGTGCTGAGCGTAGGCAGGTCGCGGATCTCGACGCTGATCTCCATCACCGTCTCCAGCGTTTTCTTGTCCGTCTTGCTCTTCAGATCCGTTACGTTGGCCGCCTCGTCGGCGAGAATCGTGCTGATATCGCGGATCAGGCCACTGCGGTCGTAGGCCCTGAGCGTCAGGTCGACGGGGTAGGTGGCTGATTCCGAGCGCCCCCAGTTCACCTCGATGATGCGTTCCGGGTGACGCCTGTTGAGACCCAGGAAGTTGCCGCAATCCTGGCGGTGAATACTCACGCCGCGGCCTTGGGTGATGTAACCCGAGATCGGTTCCGGCGGGACGGGCCGGCAGCAACGGGCAAAATTGCACATCAGGTCGCCCACGCCGCTCACGGCGACGCCGTCGGGCTGTCCGATCTTGCGATTTGTCGGCCGCCGTCGCTTCAGCGCCTTCATGGAATCGACGCCCCGCATCTGCTGCAGCCCCGTTGCGACCGCGGCGGGCGTGACATCGCCGGCCCCGAGGGCGACGCACAGCGCGTCGGTGTTACTGAATTTCAGCTGTCCTGCGATCGTGTCCGTCGCGACGTCCCTGACGTTCAGGCGCGCCAGTTCGCGCTCGAGGATCTCGCGGCCCTGGCGCAGGTGCTGGTCCCTGTCCTGCAGGCGGAACCAGCTTCGCACCTTGGCGCGGCTGCGGCTGCCGGCCAGGTAGCCGAGCCGCGGGCTCAGCCAGTCGCGGCTCGGCTGCGCCTGGCTGCCCGTGATGATCTCGATCTTGTCGCCGTTCTGTACTTTGTAGGTCAGCGGCACGATG
>JBFFEB010000014.1:0-60582 GCA_041559075.1 Woeseiaceae bacterium
GGGAGGCTGGCATGGGCCGAGCAGGACTCGGCGCTTCTTCTGGATGAGTCGCTGTACACGACGGACCTGTCCCAGGCGATCGATCGCCTGAAGGGAGCCAGGAATCTGCGCGGGCGTCGGCGTGCGGCGGCGGCCGGTCTCGCGCGCTGGCGCGAGGAAGAAGCTCTGCGCATGAATCGGCCACGCCAATGGATTCTGCGAGATCGTGTCCTGTTGGATATGGCGACGAAGATGCCGACGTCGAAAAAGGCCCTGCAACGCATTGACAATTTTCCGGCCAAACTCGTGCAGCGGGCAGGTGACCGCTTGATCCGCATCATCGCAGAGGCGGGCAACGACCGAGAATACCGTCCGCCATCCGCGCCGTCCGAAGTCCAGAAACGCGTACTGAAGTCAATGCAGTCGATGGTCGCCGAGTGTGCTGACAACCTCGCGCTCAGCGCCGAGATCATTGCGCCACGCAAGGAACTCTCGGCGGTGGTCATGAACGGAAATACCGACTCCCGTGTCTTCAGGGACTGGCGCCGCGACCTGGTTGGCGAGAGGCTCCTCGCGCTCCTGTAGGAGCCTGCTGGAGCGGGCGATCGCGTCTGCTGTTGACGCGCAGAGTTCCGGCCCGGTAGCGCGGCGGCACGGGGCGCTTGTCGACCGAAGTAATGCGGACCGAAGGGAGCCATGAGGGAGACAAATGCCCCGGTCGCCCCGAATACCACTGACGGTCCGATTGGCAGGAATCGGCGGCGGGAGGGCGTCGCCGGGTTCTAATTCAGTCAGAGGTCGAAATCGAGGACGATGGGTTCGTCGAGGCGTTTGTCGTCGAGCCAGGCGGCGCCGTCTTGCATACGCAATCGCCCGGCGCCGAACCAGTCTGCCGTGGTCGGGTAGATCCGGTGTTCCACGGCCTGCACCCGGTGCATCAGTTCGTCGGGATCGGTGCTGGGAGCGACGCGTATCCGCCCCTGGGCGATCCGCGGGCCGCCGTCGAGTTCCTCGGTCACGAAATGGACGGTGCTGCCGTGGCAGGCATCACCGGCCTCGAGGACGCGCTCGTGTGTATTGAGCCCCGGGTAGAGCGGCAGCAGCGCAGGATGGATGTTCAGGATCCGGCCCGGGTAGTGCTGCACGAACCACGGGCTCAGGATGCGCATGAAACCGGCGAGTACCAGCAGGTCGGGCTCCCAGGGGGCGAGAGCGTCGGCCACGGCCCGGTCGAACTGTTCGCGTGTATCGTAGCCACGGTGCTCGATGCAGAGAGTATCGATGCCGGCTTGGTGCGCCCGCGTGAGGCCGTAGGCGTCCGGCCGGTTCGAGAATACGCAGGACAGCTCGATCGACATGGAGCCCTGCGAGACACGATCGATGAAGGACTGCAGGTTCGTGCCGGACCCGGATATCAGGATCGCCGTCTTGCACTTCCCGGAACTCAAAGGAACTGAACCGCTGCGGAGCCCTCGGCGATGCGGCCGATTTCCCAGGCCGACTCGCCCGCTGCATTGAGCATCTCGATGGACTTGACGGCATCAGCGGCATCGAGGGCGACGATCATCCCGACGCCGCAGTTGAAGGTGCGGCGCATCTCGTCCATCGTGATATTGCCGGCGTCAGCCAGCCAGTCGAACACCGGGCCGTGATCCCAGGATGCCGTATCGATTTCCGCATGCAGGTTGTCGTCGAGAATGCGCGGCAGGTTTTCCGTGATCCCGCCGCCCGTGATATGGGCGAGTCCCTTGATCGAGACCACGCTCATGAGTTCGAGGATCGGCCTCACGTAGATGCGCGTGGGGGCGAGCAGGCGTTCACTCGCAGGCACGCCGTCGATGTCGCTGTCACCGGCCAGTTCGAGCACCTTGCGAATCAGCGAATACCCGTTGGAGTGCGGCCCGCTCGAGGCGATACCGATCAGCGCGTCGCCAGGACCGATGCCGCTGCCGTCGATGATCGAATCCTTTTCCACGGCACCGACGCAGAACCCGGCGAGGTCGTAATCGCCGTTCGCATACATGTCGGGCATCTCCGCGGTCTCGCCACCGATCAGCGCGGCGCCCGCCTGGCTGCAACCGGCGGCAATGCCCTCGACCACGGCGGCGGCGACCTCGACGTCGAGCTTGCCACAGGCGAAATAGTCGAGGAAAAACAGCGGTTCCGCGCCCTGGACGAGCACGTCGTTGACGCACATGGCCACGAGGTCGATCCCGATCGTGTCGTGCCGCCCGAGCTGCTGGGCGAGCTTGAGTTTGGTCCCGACACCGTCGGTCCCGGATACCAGCACGGGTTCCCGGTAACGGCCGGGCGGCAGCGCGAACAGCCCACCGAAACCGCCGATACCCGACATGACCTCGGGCCGGCGCGTCGCGGCGACGACGGGCTTGATTCGCTCGACGAGCGCGTTGCCGGCGTCGATGTCGACACCGGCATCCCTGTAGGTCAGATTCTCGTTGGCCATCGATAAGTGGCAATTTCTGAGAGGGCGATATAATAGTCGCTGGGCCTCCACGGGGAAACCACCCTTGCTGACACACCCATATTTGCGTTTGCCGGCTGCGAATTGCCGGCGCTTCGCCCTTGTTGCGCTGTTTCTCGCAGCGATCTCGAGTCCCGGCGTGCTGACGGCCGTCGAGATGACGTCGCTCTATACCGCGGAAGTGCCACTCGATCCCAACGAGGACGACCCGCGGTCGGTTGCCTACAAGGACGCGCTCGCAGTGGTGTTGCTGCGCGTCTCGGGCTCGGGCATTGGCGATGATCCGGAGATGATCGACCTGCTGTTTCCTCATCCCGCGTCCTACGTCGTGCAGTTCCGGCCGGGCGAGGACGATACGCTCTGGGTGACCTTCGACGGCAATGCCGTCGAGGACGTGCTCCGGAACAACGGGCAGGCGGTCTGGGGCAGTGAAAGGCCGCTCACGCTGATCTGGCTCGCCGTGGACTGGGGGCAGGGAGAGCGGCAGATCATCGGTGCCGACGATCCCGAACGCAGCGACGACCAGGCGCGTACGATCGACAGAAATCGGCTGCTGCGGCAACGCGTGCTTGACGTTGCGGAGCGCCGCGGCCTGCCGGTTGCGTTTCCGCTGCTTGATACCGAGGATCTGGCGCGGGCCACTTTCCCGGATATCTGGGGCGGGTTCGACGAACTGATTCTCGACGCTTCGCAGCGTTACGAGGCGAATTCCGTGCTGATCGGCCGGATCCGGCCCGACTCGGCCCAGCGTAATCGCTGGACGTATCACTTCGGCGGCGCGGAACGCGCCTGGACCGGCGAGCCGGAACTGGTGATCAACCTGGTTGCGGACATGCTCGCGGCGGAGTTCGCCATCGGCGGCGACGCGACGCTACAGAGCGTGGATCTGGGGATCGCGGGAGTCAACACCGTGGATGCATACGGCAGCGTACAGCGCATCCTTGCCGGTCTCAACGTCGTCGAGAATTTCGCGATTACCTCTGTTGCGGGCGACCGGATCCTGTACCGGGTGGAGGCGCACGGCGGCGCGGAGAGGCTGGCTCGCGCCTTGCGTCTCAGCGGGCTCATTGAGCAGGACCGTTTCGACAGCGCAACGTTTCCGGAAGCACCGCCGGCGGCGGCGCTGGAATTCTTTTACAGTCCCTGACGCCCCTGCCGATGTACCTGGGCTGGATTCCAAATGCGATTTCGCTGGTGCGTATTGCACTGGTGCCGCCTATCCTGATGCTGATACTGCAGGGGCAGCACGCGTGGGCGCTCGGCTTGTTTTTCTTTGCGGGTTTCTCCGACGGCCTCGACGGCTACCTGGCCGTGCGTTTCAATTGGCAGACGCGCCTGGGCGGCCTGCTCGACCCCGTCGCCGACAAACTGCTGGTCGCTGGCCTGTTCATAACGCTCGCCTGGGTGGGGCTGATCCCGGCCTGGCTCGCGACGGTCGTGATCCTCCGCGACGTGGTTATCTTCGGCGGTGCGGTGGCCTACAATTTTCTCATCGAACCGGTGCAGGGCGAACCGTCGCGGATCAGCAAGTTGAACACGGCGCTCGAATTGATGTTCCTGTTCTTCGTTCTGAGCGAAGCGGGATTCAGCTGGCCCGAGCCCATCACCCTGACGGTGCTCGGGGCTTCCATCCTGGTGACCGTGGTCATCAGTGGTGCAGACTACGTGTGGTCGTGGTCGCGGCGTGCACGAGCGGGAGGCAAGGATGAGAACTGACCTGCGTTTGAACTGGCTGATCGCGGTCGCGCTGGCAGGCTGGCTTATGTACCTGCTTGCGCCGATCCTGACGCCGTTCGTCGCCGCGGCCTTGCTCGCGTACGTGGGTGACCCGCTGGCCGATCGACTGCAGAAACTGAAGCTGCCGCGCACGCTGGCCGTGGTGGCCGTGTTCCTGCTCACTTTCCTCACGCTCGGATTGCTGATCCTGCTGATCGTGCCGCTGATCCGCAACCAGGTGGGGGCCCTGCTGAACGCGCTGCCCGCGATCGGCGCCCAGGTCGAGCAGGTCTGGCTGCCATGGGTGGTGGAGACCTTCGACATCGAGTTGGGCGACGACATCGGTATCGGCCCGTTCCTCGCACGTTACAGCGAAATGGCCGGCAACTGGGGTGGCAAGGTGCTGCTGGGCGTTGCCGAGTCAGGTGGTGCGCTGGCGGCGGCCGTCATTAGCCTGTTCCTCGTGCCCATCCTGACGTTTTACATGCTGCGCGACTGGGACCTCATCGTCGCCCGCATCGGCGCGCTGGTGCCGCTAAGCCAGCGCGAAACGATTTTCGGCCTGGTCCGCGACGCGGATGACATGCTCGGGGCCTTCCTGCGCGGCCAGATACTCGTCATGATGGCGCTGGCCGCCATTTACTCCGCCGGGCTCAGTCTCGTCGGGCTCAAGTTCGCGGTCGCGATCGGCGTCGTTGCCGGGCTCGTCAGTTTCGTGCCCTATCTCGGCCTTGTTTTCGGGGTCCTGCTGGCGTCGATGACGGTGGTCCTCGAGCCCGATCCGCTGTGGCGGCTGGTCGGCGTCTTCGCCACCTTCACGATTGCGCAGCTCATCGAGGGCTCGATCCTGACGCCGAAACTGGTCGGGGACCGCATCGGGCTGCACCCAGTGCTGGTCATCTTCGCGGTCGCGGCTGGCGGCCAGCTGTTCGGTTTCTTTGGCATCCTGCTGGCGTTGCCGGCTGCCGCCGTTCTGTCCGTCATCGTCCGTTACGCGTACCGGACGTACCTCGAGGAACATCCTCGGGAAGCCGAGGAATTGCGCGAAACGGCGGACGAAGCGGGTCACTCCGGGGCCGGCGAAAGGGACTCGTCTTGAGCCAGCTTGCGCTGCCGCTACGGCTTGCCGACTACGCGGTGTTCGAAACGTTTCTCGCCAACGGCAACGACACCGTCGTCGACTACCTGCGGTCGCTGGCGGAGGTCGGCGAGGGGCAGGGCGCGTGGATCTGGGGGCAGCCCGCGACGGGCAAATCGCACCTTCTGCAGGCGACCTGCGAACGATTCGCAGATCGCGCCGCCTACCTGCCGCTTGTCGACATTGCCGAGGCCGGACCCGCCCTGCTTGAGGGCCTGGAAACCCGGCAGCTCGTCTGCATCGATGACGTTGATAGCGTCGCAGGCAACGACGGCTGGGAACGCGGGCTGTTTGCGTTGTGCAATGCCCAGCTCGAGGCGGGGCACCACCTGGTGGTGAGTGCCGCAGCTCCCCCGCGCGAGAGCGGCATCGCGCTGCCGGACCTGCGCAGCCGCTTCCAGCGCCTCGCGACCTTCCATCTTCGTGCGCTCGACGAGGCTTCGCGCATGGCCGCTTTGCAGCTGCGCGCCAGCCACCGCGGCCTCGAATTGCCGGAGGACACCGCTCGATACCTGATGACCCGCAGCCGGCGGGATATGCAGAGCCTTTACGCGCTGCTCGACAGGCTCGATCTCGAAGCCCTGCGTGCCCAGCGCAGGCTGACCATACCGTTCGTCAGGGACGTACTGCGGGGCGTCTGATTGCGCGCCGCCGGCGTCAGTCGGCAAGCCGTCGGCCGATATCGGCAACGCGTCTGCCCAGCGCGCGCGCCAGCGTCTTCTCGTCCTCGGACAGGCTGTCCTGCTCGCGGCTCCAAGACACGTGTGAGGCGCCGTAGGGGGTGCCGCCGGTGGTCGTTGCCGACAGCGCCTTCTCGGTGTATGGGAGGCCCACGAGGAGCATGCCGTGATGGAGCAGGGGCATCGCCATCGTCAGCAGCGTGGTCTCCTGCCCGCCATGGAGCGACGAAGTCGACGTGAATACGCCTGCGGGCTTGCCGACCAGCGTGCCCGACAGCCACTGGGTGATCGTGTTGTCGAAGAAGTGCTTGAGCGATGCGGTCATGTTGCCGAAATGTGTCGGGCTGCCGAGCACCAGGCCCGCGCATTCATCGAGATCGACCGGCTCGACATACGGGGGGCCGGATTCGGGTACGGGTCCGTTACGGGTCTCAATCGTGCTCGACACAGTGGGCACGGTCCGCAGTCGGGAGGCCATCCCGGGCACCGAGTCAACGCCAAGGCACACTTCGCGGGCCAGCGCTTCGGTCATGCCGTAGCCGGAGTCGAAGAGGACGAGGATATCGTTCATGATCCCAGGAGATCGTTGACCTTCTCCGGCGGGCGGCCGACCACCGCGGCGCCGGAGACCTCGTCGATCACGATGGGTCGCTGCAGCACGCGCGGATGCCGGGCCAGCCAGGCGGCAAGCGCGGCATCGTCATGCAGGTCCGGAAGGTCAGCCGCGTTCCTGAAGTCGTCCTCGTTGCGGCGCAGTAGTTCGGCCACCGGAAGCCCGATCGCTGCCGCGAGTGCGCGAATGCGGTCCGCACCGGGCGGATCATCGAGGTATCGGATAACCTGCGGACTGACGCCCGCGGTTTCGATTAATTCCAGTGTTTTCCGGGACTTGGAACATCGAGGATTGTGGTAGATCGTGATCGTCATGGCGTTCGGCTGTATCTGGGAGAAAATGAACTGCCGCGAACTCTAGCAGGCCCTGCGCGAACCGTCAGCGCCCGATTGTCGGCTTGACGTTGCCGAGGGGCATTGGTAGCTTTTCTCGGCTACGCGTTTCAAAATAACAACAATGTCTTCGAACCGATCATTCAACCGTTTTCTCGGCGTACTCGTGCTGGCGCTGGTCCTCGCTGCGTGCGAAACGGCGCCACCCGTCCAGGAGATGAGCGACGCGAGACAGGCGATCACGGTTGCGCGCGAGGCTGGCGCAGCCGACCTCGCGGCAGCAGAACTCGCTGAGGCGGAGAAGTACCTGCAGAACGCGGAAGACAAGCTCGACCACCACCAGTACCGGGAAGCGCGCCATGCCGCCCTCGAGGCCAAGTACCGTGCGCAAAAGGCCCTGCAACTGAGTGAAGCCTCCAAGGACGGCGACGGCGGCTGAGTGTCCGATGCCGTCAGCCAGACTCTTCATCATCCAGGGGCGTGTTCAGGGCGTCTTTTTTCGTGCAAGTACCCGCCACGTCGCCGAATCGCTGGGCCTCAAAGGCCATGCCATTAACCGGTCCGACGGCGACGTCGAGGTGCTTGCCTGTGGCGAGAGCGATGCGCTGGACCGGCTGGGCAAGTGGCTGAAGGAGGGTCCGCCGCATGCGCGTGTCGACCAGGTATTCGCGCGTGATGTGGAGTGCGAGGGGCCGGAGGGCTTTACGACCGGCTAGGCCTGAAACCACTTTTTCGACAGCTTGTCGATCACCCTGTTCGGGTACTTGCGCTTGCCCAGGCTGCCGTTGTAGCGGCTAAGCGCCCGGCGCAGGTCGCCATTTTCCTTATCGTAGTAGAAGCGCAGGATCGTGCAGCCATAGCGCAGGTTGGTGTCGATGTGGAGCAGATTGTCGTCGGGCCGCCCGATCTCATCGAGCCAGAACGGCATGATCTGCATCAGACCGATGGCGCCGGCCACCGAGATCGCGTAGCGGTCGAAATTGCTCTCGACCTCGATCACCGCAAGGATCAGCTCCGGTGGCAGCTCCACGCGGCTGGCCTCGTAATGCACGCGGGTCAGGATCTCGATACGCTCTTCGGGGTCGCTCACTTGCCGGGCGAGGCGGCGCGACATGTCGGTGAGCCAGACCTCAGCGTCGAAGCGGTCGGGGAACGTATCCACCTCGCTGGCCGCCTCGCGCAGGATACCGCGCAGCTCCGGATCGGGGCGCTGCTCGGCGCACAGCGTTGCCGGCAGCAGCTGGGCCGCCAGCAAGCCAATGACTCCGATTCGTGCGAGTGTCTTCATTCGCAAGGCTTATTGGATAAAAAACATCAGTTTATGGCGTAATTCTTCAGCAGTTCGAGAGCTTCATCACGGTTCAGGTTGCGCGATTCGCTGTCGCGACGGTGACGGTACTCGAATTCGCCGCTGGCGAGATTCCGCTCGCTGATCACCAGTCGGTGCGGAATGCCGATCAGTTCGGCGTCGGCGAATTTCACCCCTGGACGTGCGTCGCGATCGTCGAGCAAGACGTCGAGACCCAGTTCCGCGAGCTCGGCATACAGGCTTTCCGCCGCTTCGCGCACCGCCTCCGAGCGGTGCATGTTGATCGGCACCAGCACGACGTTGAATGGCGTCAGCGGCTCCGGCCAGATGATGCCGCGGTCGTCGTGGTTCTGTTCGATGGCAGCTCCCACGATGCGGGTGACACCGATCCCGTAACAGCCCATTTCGAGGATACGTTCCTTGCCGTCGCTGTCGAGTACCTTGGCCCCCATGGCGCTGCTGTACTTGGAGCCGAGCTGGAAGATGTGCCCGACCTCGATGCCGCGTGCGATGGACAGCGTGCCCGTGCCGCCGGGCGTGGGATCACCCTCGACGACATTGCGCAGGTCCACGGTGTCCGGCTCCTCGATATCGCGACCGAAATTGACGCCCGTGTAGTGCATGTCGGATTCATTGGCGCCGGTGACGAAGTTGGCCATGCTGGCCGTCGCGTGGTCGTAATGGACCGGGATGTGGAGCCCGATCGGGCCGGCGAACCCGGGCTCGCAGCCGGTCACGCGGCGCACGGTTGCTGCATCTGCCATCGTGAGTGGCGTTGCCACCCCCGGGATCTTCTGCGCCTTGACCGCGTTGAGTTCATGATCGCCGCGCAGCACCAGTGCGACCGGCTGTTCCTCGCCCTCGACGATCAGTGTCTTCAGGGTCTGTTCGGCCGTTATGCCGATGAACTTGCGGAGCGCCTCGATGGTTCGCGCCCCCGGCGTTTCCATCTTTTCCATCGCCTGTGACGCGGCGGGGCGCTCTCCTGGCGGAACCTCGGTCGCCGCCATCTCGATGTTCGATGCGTAGCCGTCAGCGTCGCAATACGCGATCGCATCCTCGCCCGAGTCCGCCAGTACGTGGAACTCCTGTGAGCGGCTGCCGCCGATCTCGCCACTGTCCGCGTCCACGACCCGGAACCTGAGGCCCAGGCGCTCGAAGATCGCGGTGTAGGCGGCGTGCATCTTCTGGTAGGCGATACGCATGCCGCCCTCGTCGAGGTCGAACGAGTAGGCGTCCTTCATGATGAACTCGCGCGAGCGCATGACGCCGAACCGCGGGCGGATTTCGTCGCGGAACTTTGTCTGGACCTGGTAGAAATTGATAGGCAGCTGCTTGTAGCTGCGCAACTCCCGGCGCGCGATATCGGTGATCACTTCTTCGTGCGTCGGACCGAAACAATAGTCGCGTTCGCCGCGATCGCGCATGCGCAGCAGCAACGGGCCATACTCTTCCCAGCGGCCCGATTCCTGCCACAGCTCGGCCGGCTGCACGGCCGGCATCAGCAGCTCGAGGGCACCCGCACGGTCCATTTCCTCGCGTACCACTCTTTCGACCTTGCGTAGCACGCGCAGCCCAAGCGGCATCCAGGTAAAAAGGCCCGAGGCAAGGCGCCGGATAAGGCCGGCCCTGAGCATCAGCTGATGACTGACTATCTCTGCTTCCGCCGGTACTTCCTTGAGCGTCGTGAGACCGAACTCCGAGTAGCGCATGTCTTGGTATCCCGATGAATCAGCCGCGAATTCTAGCCGAAACGTGCGGCCGGTGTGGCGTATTGCCGCCGAATAGCGGTTGACTCACCGGCAAAAGAAGAGGATCGTGCGCCGATTTTTGTTGGCGAGACAATACTTGCCAGATTCGCCGTGGCACACTACTGATCAGCAGACCAATACCCGAATCACGAGAATGATGCAGTCCGAACACGAGCGCCGCGCGTACCTGCGTGCGATGGGAATCGACGTCTGGGTCCCCCGCGACCAGATGGACGACGAACCCGCGCCGGTGGAACCGGAGACGCAGGCAGGCCCCGGGGAGCTGGGATGGGACGCGTTGCGCGCGACCGTCGCCGCATGCGAGCGCTGCACGCTGCACGAGACTCGCACGCAGACGGTGTTCGGCGTGGGAAATCCGGATGCGGACTGGATGATCATCGGTGAAGCGCCGGGAGCTGAGGAGGACAGGCGCGGCGAACCCTTCGTCGGGCGCGCCGGCAAGTTGCTGGACGAAATGCTGCTGGCGGTCGGTCAGGGCCGGAACAGCGTTTTCATTGCGAACATCCTGAAGTGCCGGCCGCCCAACAACCGCGACCCGAGCAAGGACGAGGCCGCCGCTTGCCGGCCTTACCTGGAGCGGCAGATCGCGTTGGTGAAGCCCGGTATCATCCTTGCCGTCGGCCGCGTTGCAGCCCAGCAGCTGCTGCAGACCGATGCTCCCGTCGGTCGCCTCCGTGGCAAGGTGCACCAGCTTGGCGCCACGCCACTGGTGGTGACCTATCACCCGGCGTACCTGTTGCGCAGTCCTTCGCAAAAGCGCAAGTCGTGGCATGATCTGTGCATCGCCGCCAGCATCATGGCGGGGGGCACCGCATGATCCGGTCGATCGCGGAACCATTCGCATGCATCCGCGCGATGGGCCACCATGACCTTGCCATGGTGTCGGATATCGAGCGCCGCAGCTACGAATTCCCGTGGAGCCATGGCGTGTTTCGCGACTGCCTGCTCGCCGGTTACCACTGCATGGTGCTGGAACGTGACGGTCGCGTCACGGGCTACGGAATACTCTCGATCGCCGCCGGCGAGGCACACATTCTGAATCTTTGCGTCGATCCAAAGTACCGCTCCCGCGGCTACGGGGAGTCATTACTCGACGCGATCCTGGCGAAGTCGCGTTCGGCCAGCGTGCGGGAGATCTTCCTCGAGGTGCGGCCGTCGAATACGACCGCGCTGGCCCTGTATCGGAAAAAGGGCTTTCACAAGGTTGCCCGACGCCCGGCCTATTACCAGGCGACGGAGGGCCGTGAAGACGCTGCCGTACTTGCAAAGAAACTGATAACCCATGATCGCTGATGAAGTCCGCAGGCGCCGGACTTTCGCGATTATTTCGCACCCGGACGCCGGTAAGACCACGCTGACCGAGAAGTTGCTGCTCTACGGCGGCGCGATCCAGCTGGCGGGTACAGTCAAGGGGCGCAAGGCGAGCCGCCATGCCACTTCCGACTGGATGGCGCTCGAGCAGCAGCGCGGTATCTCCGTGACGTCGTCGGTGATGCAGTTCCCGTACGACGGCTGCGTCGTCAATCTCCTCGATACGCCCGGCCACGAAGATTTCTCCGAGGACACCTACCGAACGTTGACTGCCGTTGACTCGGCGCTGATGGTCATCGATTGCGCGAAGGGCGTGGAGCAGCGCACGATCAAACTCATGGAAGTCTGCCGATTGCGCGACACGCCGATTATGACCTTCATCAACAAGCTCGATCGCGAGGGCCGCGAACCGATCGACCTGCTCGACGAGATCGAATCCGTGCTCGGCATCCATTGCGCGCCGATCACCTGGCCCATCGGCATGGGCCGTTCGCTGAAAGGCGTGTACCACCTGCAGCAGGACCGGATCTTTCTCTATCACGGTAGCAAGCGCGCGCGTGCTGCCGAAAGGCGCATCGTGGACGGCGTTGATTCGGAAGAGGCGGCGGAAGTGCTCGGCAGCGACCTGCAGGCATTCAGGGACGAGATCGAACTCGTCCGGGGGGCATGTCCCGAATTCGATGTCGGCGAGTACCTTGCGGCGAAGCAGACACCGGTGTTTTTCGGTTCCGCGCTGTCCAATTTCGGCGTCAAGGAGCTGCTGGACGAGTTCATCAGTCACGCACCGCCGCCGCTGCCTCGTGAGGCCGAGCTGCGCGTGGTCCTGCCGGATGAAGAGGCATTGACCGGCTTCATTTTCAAGATACAGGCGAACATGGATCCCGGGCACCGCGACCGCATAGCTTTCATGCGTATCTGCTCGGGCGAATACCGCAGGGGGCTCAAGGTGCTGCACGTACGTTCGGGGAAGGAGATGAAGATCCCCGACGCGATCACCTTTATGGCTGCCGATCGGCAGCATGCGGAGACGGCCTACGCGGGAGACATCATCGGCCTTCACAACCACGGCACGATCAATATCGGCGACAGTTTCTCCGAAGGCGAGGTCCTGCGGTTCACCAGTGTTCCGAATTTCGCGCCCGAGATATTTCGCCGTGCCGTACTGAAGGACCCGTTGCGCCTCAAGGCGCTGCAAAAGGGGCTGGCGCAACTATGCGAGGAGGGGGCGACACAGTTGTTCCGGCCGCTGCGCAACAACGACCTGATTCTCGGTGCCGTGGGCCCACTGCAGTTCGACGTCGTGGCGCACCGGCTGCGTGACGAATACAAGGTCGAGTGCCAGTTCGAGAACGTCAACGTTGCCACGGCCCGCTGGGTCGAGTGTGACGATCCGAAGATGCTGTCGGACTTCAAGCGCAGGGCGGAGGACAATCTTGCTCTGGATCACGGCGAGTGTCTCGTCTACATTGCGCCCACGAGGGTGAATCTGAACCTGACCGAGGAGCGCTGGCCCGACATCGTGTTCCGCAAGACGCGTGAGCACTGACGATGGCGCCGGCCGCGGACTATTGAAGCGATCGGCACTCTTTGACAGCAAGGTGCTCGCCTGGGCGTTTTACGACTGGGCAAACTCGGCGTTTGCGTTGTCGGTGCTCGCCGTGCTTTTCCCGCTGTTCCTGGGCAGTTACTGGAGCGCCGGCGATCCCGGTGCCGCCGTGACGGCACGCCTTGCCTGGATAACGGCCGCGTCCAGCGCCGTCGTTTGTATCGTCGCCCCCGTATTCGGGACCATCGCGGACGCCGGCGGTTACCGCAAGCGGTTCCTGTTCGTGCTCGCGATGACGGGCGCCCTGGCAACGGCCGTGCTCGCAGGCGTGGGAAAGGGTGACTGGCCCCTCGCGCTGACGCTTTACCTGGTGGCGTCGGTCGGTTTTTACAGTTCGACCGTGTTCTACGACTCGCTGATCATCGACATTACCGAGCCGCGTTACTACAGCTTCGTTTCATCGCTGGGCTTCTCGCTCGGCTATCTGGGTGGCGCGGTTCTGCTTGCGCTGCACGTCTGGATGCTGCTGAGACCGGAGGCATTCGGCTTCGCTTCGACGGATGCGGTCATCCGCTTCGCATTCGTGACGGTGGGGCTGTGGTGGGCCGTCTTCATGTTGCCGTTGATGATCTTCGTGCCGGAGCGACATAGCCGGACGGAGGTACCCGGGGATGTGATTCGCGCTGCCTACGCCGAGCTCAAGACGACGATCCTGAAGATCGGTCAATACCGTAACGTAGTGATATTTCTGATCGCTTACTGGCTCTACATAGGGGGCGTGTTCACGGTGATCTTCATGGCCGTGAATTACGGCCAGCGTCTCGGATTCGGCCAACAGGATCTCGTCACGGCCCTGCTGGTCACCAATTTCGCCGGCTTTCCCGCGACCCTGCTTTACGGGTTGGCGGGCCATCGCTGGGGACCGAAACGCGGCATCTATTTTGCCCTGTTCGTTTACGTCCTCATGTCAATGTGGGCGATCTTCATGGTCGACGTCTGGCAGTTCTATGTCATGGCGATCATCATTGGTTGCGTGCAGGGCGGTGTGCAGGGACTGAGCCGGTCGCTTTACGCTGCCCTGATCCCACCGGATGCTCCCGGGGAGTTCTTCGGTTTCTACAACATGCTGACCAAGTTCGCCCATGTGCTCGGCCCGATGCTCGTCGGCATAGCGGCAACATTATCGGACGATCCGAAGTGGGTGTTGCTCACGCTGCTGCCCTTGTTCATCGGCGGCGGCATGCTGCTCGGCGTGGTCCGGGAGAAGCAGGCAAAGCGTGTAACGTAGAAGCGGTTCTCGAACCGCTTCTACAGGGCGGCAATATCCGACTCCAGGCGCTCGAGTAGCGCCGGGTTCGGCGGCCCGTAGCGCACATCGAGATAGGTGTCCGTGATGCTGCGCACGGCCAACGGGGGCAGCGGACTTTCACGCTTTGCTCGGGTCGCAAATACCCAGGGCGTTTCCCCGGTTGCCGGCATCAGTCCCGACTTGCGTACGAACTGGTCGTAAAGAATGGCCGCCCGGTCCTTGCGAGGCGGTCGGTTGCGCAGCATCAATGCGACACTGATCGCCATCGTCAGCAAGGTAACGAGGGCGACCAGCGTAAGCATCATCTTGCCCGAGTCGGGCTCGTCCATGCCCAACCAGCTCATGAACCGTTCCTGGTTCTCCGGGCCGTATCCGAGGATCCACTCGTTCCATTTGGCATTGGCGGCGTCCCACGCCAGCACGACATTGTGCAGCAACATCGACGGGGCGCTCAGGCCCCACGCCGAAGCCGAACCGTCGAAAATCGCACCCGTTCGACCCTCGTCGACGCGTTCGGGGGCGACCGCAGCTGTCGGATCCACGCGTCGCCAGCCGGCTCCGGGCAACCACACCTCGGCCCACGCGTGCGCATCGGACTGGCGGACGATCATGTAGTCACCCATAGGGTTGAGTTCGCCGCCCTGATAACCGAGCACGATGCGGGCAGGGATCCCGGCAGCGCGCATCATTACAGCGAATGCCGAGGCATAGTGCTCGCAGAATCCGCGCTTCGTCTCGAACAGGAAGCGATCGACCGGGTTACTGCCGAGCGGCGGTGGTTGCAGCGTGTAGTAGTAGTCCTGCTGGCTGAATCGGGACAGCACCGCGCGAATGTAAGCCTCCGCGGAACCGGCATCTGCAAGCATGTCCTGCGCCAGCTCGGCCGTGCGCGGATTGCGGCCCTCGGGCAGCTCGAGATACCAGCCGAGCCGGTACCGATGTATCTCGGCGTCGATGCGGTACTCGGGATAGGAGACGGCGTTGTACGCGATGCGCTGGTCGATCGGGTGCACTCGCGCCAGCTGGTGTTGCGGTCCGAGAAACGTATTCTCCATGTCCCATCGGTGTGGAATGTCCAGCGCGAAGACCCAGTGTTGCCGCGTCGCTTCCATGGTCACCCGGTAACTCACTGGCTGGCCGCGGATCTCGGTGTTTTCCTGGGCGCCACTCGAAATCCGGGGTTCCGGGATTCCTGACCACGTTCGGCCGTCGAAACGGTGCAGCACGAGTCCCCGCCAGTACCGATCCCTGGGCTCAGGGACCTCCCCCTCGAAATTGACACGAAAAGCGACGGCGTCCGATTTCGACAAGGCACTGATATCGCCTGGGCTGATCGAGTCGCTGAGCCCGGAGATCGCGGTGCCCGTGTCGATCGGCAGCGCCCAGAATGGCGTCGCGATGCGTGGGAAGAATATCCACATGGCGAGCGCGAGCGGCGCCGCATACATGACGAGGCGGCTGCTGGTGCCGAGGCTGCGGCGCACTGACTCGGCATCGTCGGCCGCCGTCCTTAGCCACGCCGTCATGATAAGTATGACCCCGACAATAAGATAGGGCAGCGACCAGAGGTACTGCTCGCGCAGCAATGACGACATGACCAGAAAGATCGCGATGAACAGCAATACGAATTGGTCGCGCCGCTGCCGCGTCTCGAGCAGCTTCAGCGCTGCCATGATCGCGAGCAGTGCCGATCCGGGGCCAACGCCGCTGATGGTGTGGTACGTGTAGAGGACCCCCAGAAAGCATGCAAGGGCGAGGACAGCCCGTAACAGGGTGGGTGGCACGGGCTTGCGCCGCACCTCGATCGAGTATCGCCAGAGGGCGCACCCGAGCAGCGCTGCCGTGATCCACACCGGCAGGTAGGGCACGTGCGGAAGAAGCGCGAACGCCAGCGCGAGCAGCGTCCACGGCAGGCTCGCGAGCAGGGAACCGTCCGTGCCGCGCGTCTTAGCCATCGGCGCCTTCCAGGCCGAACAGCGCCAGCGCCTCCAGGCATTGTCGGCGATGCACGTCGCCGTGCGCGGGCGGAAACGACTGGCCCGGGAGCCGCAGACCGTAATCTTCGCGCGTGCGGTCCGCGTCGATGATCCAACGTGTGAGGATGGAAAGCCGCTGCTCGAGGTCGTCTGCGACGACCGCGTCGAAGTCGAACCACTGGCTGCTCATGTCGGCGCCCGCAAACTGCTTCGAAAGCAGCAGGTCATTGCGCGCGTAAGCTTTCCAGGCGACGTTGCGCGGTGAGTCACCGGTGTGAAACTTGCGCAGTCCGGCAAAATCTTCTTCGCCGCGGGCGTCGTGCTGGCGGTGACCGAGCGCTGTCTGTGTTGCCGGCGGCGGCGGGGCATGCTCGGCCGGACGTGGGTACACGATGCCCGTCGGGTTCATGTGCAGCCACGCCCAGGAGCGAAACAGTTCGAACGGGAAAAGGGTACGGATACCGAATCGTTCGAGCGTTACCCGGCCGCGATACTCGGTTCTGACCGAGAGAACAAAGATCCGGCTCTCACCCGGTTCCAGGTCCTCGATGTCACTCTGCACATCGTCGAGGTAAAGGCGCAGGCGGTGCCGGGGGCTCTTCGAGCGATTCGCGACCGCAATGCGGAACTGCGCTGCCTGTCCGGCAAACACGGGCTCGGTCCCCGCAAAGCTGACTTCGAGCCCGACGAGGTTACGCTGGCACTGGTGCATCGAAACGAAGCCGACGGCGATCAGCATGAAGGTGAGCACGAAGGAGAGGTTGTTGTTGTAGTTCATCGAGCCGAGCAGCATCGCGAAGGTCATCAGCGCAAACACGATACCGACGCCCGTCGGCAGGATGTAGATACGCCGGGGCTGCAGCCGGGCAACCGGCCCGTCGTCACCCTGGCGCCTGCGCGCCCAGCGACCTATGCGCTGGCTGGCCGCCTTGTTGATGCCGGGCAGAAGCCGGCTAGGGGATAGCCACCGAATCGAGGACATGCTGGCACATCTCGGCGGGGCTGCGGTAACTGGAATTGCCTGCGGGTTTCAGGCGGTGCCCGGCCACGGCCGCGAATACGGCCTGTACGTCGTCTGGGAACACGCCGGAGTGGCGCTCGACGAAGGCGTGCGCGCGGGCAGCCGCCGCCAGGGACTGCGCGCCGCGAGGCGACAAGCCGATTTCGATGTCCGGCGATTCACGGGTCTGACGCACGAGCGCCTGGATATAGTCGATGAGATGCTCGCTCATGTGCATTTTCGAGGCTTCGATCTGCAGCGACACCAGGATCTCCGGTGTCATCTCGGGTGCCATGTTCTCCAGCATGCTCCGGCGGTCTTCGCCGGTGATTAGCTCGCGTTCATTCTCGGCATTGGGATAACCGAGCGTTACCCGCATCAGGAAGCGGTCGAGTTGCGACTCGGGCAGCGGAAACGTGCCGATCTGGTCGGCTGGATTCTGCGTCGCCACGACGAAGAACGGCACGGGCAGCGTGCGGGTATTGCCATCCACCGATACCTGGTGTTCCTCCATGGCTTCCAGTAGCGCACTCTGTGCCTTGGGCGTGGCGCGGTTGACCTCGTCGGCGAGTATCAGCTGCGCGAAGATCGGGCCGGCCTGGAACTCGAACTTCCCGGAGTCCCGACGGAACACGGAAACCCCGACAATGTCGGCGGGCAACAGGTCGCTCGTGAACTGGATGCGCCGGTAGCTCAGGCCCAGTACTTTTGCGAGCGCCTGCGCCAGCGTTGTCTTGCCGAGACCCGGCAGGTCCTCGATCAGCAGGTGGCCGCGCGCGAGCAAGCATGCGAGTGCGAGCGCGATAGGCTTATCCTTGTCGAGGATGATCGTGCCCAGCGCGGCGCGAGCGCGTGCCAGTGCCTCGCGGCCTTCGTGTTTGCCGAGCGAAGCCTTTTCAAGCGAGCTTCCGCCGTTCATATCCTGCTTCCTGCTGAGGCGAACCTGGGTGATCGGCCGATTATGTTATCAGTATGGTCGTCAAACCGACGACCCTTTCCACTTACAGGCGACGCGGAGTGTGACGCAGTACCCAGAAACCCGCGACATCAGCCGAGTTCGTCGAGCTTATCGAGCTGCTCGCGCAGCTGCGCGATCTGCCGCTCGAATTCCGCTGCGCGCTGCTTCTCCTGTGTGACAACGTCTGCAGGGGCATTGTTCACGAAATTGGGGTTGTCCAGCTTGGCACGGGCACGGTCGAGGTCAACCTGCATCTTGTCTGCCTGCCTGGACAGGCGCTTGCGCTCGGCCTCGACGTCGATCAGGCCCTTCATCGGCACGAGCAGCCGTAGGTCGTCGAGCAGCGCGGTGGCTGCCGCGGGCGGTTCCCCGCCGGCGGCTAGCAGGGTGATCGATTCGACACGGCCGACGCGCTGCAGCAGCGCCGCGTGCTCGTCGGCACGGCGTTGGTCCGCTGCGGAAGCGTTATCGAGGACGACGGGCAGCGGCTTGCCGGGAGGGATGTCCATCTCACCGCGAATCTGCCGCACGCCGAGGATGAATTTCTTGAGCCATTCGATGTCGGTCACGGCCCTGCCGTCCGGTTCCTCCATCGCGGGCTGTGGGTAGGGCTGCAGCATGATCGTCTCCGCATCGATGCCGGCGCGCGGGGCTACCTGTTGCCAGATCTCCTCGGTAACGAAAGGCATGATCGGGTGCAGCAGGCGCAGGAGGCCCTCGAGTACGCCGACCAGCGTACGGCGGGTGCCGCGCCGCGCAGCCGCCGAGGCATTATCCGACTGCAGGACCGGCTTCGAGAGTTCCAGGTACCAGTCACAGAATTCGTGCCAGGTGAATTCGTAAATGGCCTGCGCGACGAGGTCGAGCCTGTAGTTGTCGAAGTTCCTGTGAACGGACGTGACGGTCTCGTCGAATCGTGCCCGGATCCAGCGGTCGGCCGAGCTCAGTTCGACGTGGCCGTCATCGAGCTGCTCCGTGTTCATGAGCACATAGCGCGCGGCGTTCCACAGTTTGTTGCAGAAGTTCTTGTAGCCTTCGATACGGCCAAGGTCGAAACGAATGTCGCGCCCGGTCGTCGCCAGCGACGCAAACGTGAACCGCAATGCGTCAGCGCCGTATTGCTCGATACCGGTCGGGAATTGCTTGCGGGTAGCCTTCTCGATCTTCGGCTTCAGATGGTCCTGCATCAGTCCGGTGGTGCGCTTCTCCAGCAGCGTTTCCAGGTCGACACCGTCGATCAGGTCGAGCGGATCGAGCACGTTGCCTTTCGACTTCGACATCTTTTGACCGTCCTGGTCGCGGATAAGTCCGTGGATGTACACCTCGCGAAACGGCACGTCGCCCATGAACTTGAGGCCCATCATGATCATGCGGGCGACCCAGAAGAAAATGATGTCGAAGCCCGTGACAAGCACGCTGCCGGGATAGAAATCGTCGAGCGCCGCGGTTTTCTCGGGCCAGCCGAGCGTGCTGAAGGGCCACAATGCGGACGAAAACCATGTGTCGAGCACATCCTCATCCTGGCGCAGTTCGATGTCATCGCCGAGACCGTGCGCTTCGCGAACCTCGCCTTCGGAGCGGCCGACGTATATGTTGCCGTTATCGTCGTACCATGCCGGGATACGGTGGCCCCACCAGAGCTGGCGGCTGATGCACCAGTCCTGGATGTTATACATCCATTCGAAGTAGGTCTTGGACCAGTTCTCCGGAACGAAGCGGATATCGCCATTCTCGACCGCCGCGATGGCCGGTTCGGCCAGCGGCTTGATGCTGACGTACCACTGGTCCGTGAGGTACGGCTCGACGACGGCACCGCTGCGGTCGCCGCGTGGAATCTTGACCGTGTACGCCTCGATCTTCTCCAGCAATCCGAGCGTCTCGAATTCTGCGACGATCGCCTTGCGAGCCTCGAGCCGATCGAGGCCACGGTAGCCTTCCGGCACCTCATCGTTCATCGCAGCGTCGTCAGTGAGCACGTTGTAAAGCGGCAGGTCGTGCCGCTTGCCGATGTCGTAGTCGTTGAAATCGTGTGCGGGGGTGATCTTCACGCAGCCGGTTCCAAACTCCGGGTCGACGTAATCATCCGCGATGATGGGGATGCGTCGTCCGACGATTGGCAGAATGATTTCCTGCCCGACCAGGGCTCGGTAGCGATCGTCGTCCGGATGCACGGCGACCGCGCTGTCGCCGAGCATCGTTTCCGGCCGAGTGGTCGCGACGACGAGGTGGCCGTCGCCGGATGCCAGCGGGTAGCGGAAGTGCCACAGCTGCCCGTCCTCATCAGCAGACAGCACTTCGAGATCGGAGAGCGCTGTGTGCAGAACCGGGTCCCAGTTGACGAGGCGCTTGCCGCGGTAGATGAGCCCCTCTTCGTACAGCGTGATGAACACTTCCGCCACGGCCGCCGACAGGCCTTCGTCCATCGTGAACCGGTCGCGGCTCCAGTCTACGGAACCGCCGAGGCGCCGCAACTGCCTCGCGATCTGGCCGCCGGACTGTTCTTTCCACTGCCACACCCGCTCGACGAACCTGTCGCGGCCGAGTTCACGCCGCGAGGTGCCTTCGGAGGTCAGCAAGCGCTCGACGACCATCTGCGTGGCGATGCCGGCATGGTCCATACCCGGTTGCCAGAGCGCTTTGTATCCCCGCATGCGCTTGTAGCGCGTCAGGGCATCCATGATGGTGTCCTGGAAAGCGTGCCCCATGTGCAGCGTGCCCGTCACGTTCGGCGGCGGGATCATGATGCAGTAGGGCTCGCCGTCTCCACGCGGTGCGAAATAGCCGGCTTCTTCCCAATGGGCGTAGATACGTTCTTCGATGTCGTTCGGCTGGTAGGACTTGTCCATGCGTTGTCGGCGCTCGGTCGCGGAAGTTCAGACGTTGTGCGTTTCGAGTTCGTGTCCCTCGTCACGGTAGGTGACGAAGCGCCTGCGGCTCTTTTGTTTGCTGTCCTCGTCGGAGGTTACAAGCTCCGCGATGCGCGGAAAAGCACTCGCGCAGGTGGGAACGACGTCGTCGAGATTGATGAGCAGGTCGCGTGACACGCCGCAGGCCGGGTCCCATCCGACCGTGACCGGTGTACGCGGCGCATCCGTGCCCGCTCGCAACAGGTCGTGCGGCACGAAGCTACCGTCGCGAAAAGTCCAGAGCAGATCGTCCACAAAGCCGGCGGTGGCTTCGTCGCCGGTGTGGATATGTACCGTGTGATCGAGTTTGTACGCCTTCTCCGCAAGGCGACATGCAAACAGTTGCCGCGCCTTTTCACCCGACTGATTCAGGACATAGAAGTCGATTCGCGCCATGGCATCGTCAGGGCAGGGCGTTGCACCGCGACAGGATGAGTTCTGACAGCAGCGGCACGGGGCGGCCCGTCGCGCCTTTCTTCTGGCCGGACTTCCAGGCGGTGCCGGCGATGTCCAGATGCGCCCACTTCAGGCCGTCCGTGAACTTGCCGAGGAAGCACCCTGCGGTGATCGCGCCGCCATCGCGTCCGCCGACGTTCGCGAAATCGGCAAAGTTGCTCTTGAGTTGCTCGGAATATTCTTCCGAGAGCGGCAACCGCCACGCACGGTCCGAGGCGTGGACGCCTGCCTTGACAATCTCGTCGGCCAGCCCGTCGTCATAACTCATCACGCCGCTGTGATGCTGTCCGAGTGCGATGACACACGCGCCGGTAAGGGTTGCCACATCGATGATCACGTCGGGCTTGAAACGCCGCGAATACGTCAGCGCGTCGCAGAGTATCAAGCGGCCTTCGGCATCCGTGTTGAGAATCTCGATGGTCTGGCCGGACATGCTCTTGACGATGTCACCCGGTACCGTGGCCTTGCTGCCCGGCAGGTTCTCCACGGCCGGAACGACGACGTTGAGATTGACCGGTAGCTCGAGTGCCGCGACCGTCGCCATCGTGCCGAGCACGCCGGCCGCACCGCACATGTCGAATTTCATCTCGTCCATCGCCGGACCGGGCTTCAGGGAAATACCGCCCGAATCGAAGGTGACCCCTTTGCCGACCAGTACGATCGGTTTCGACCTGCCGCCGTTCTTGTACTGCATGACGATCATCTTGGCGGGTTCGCTGCTACCCGCAGTTACCGACAGCAGCGAATGCATGCCGAGACGCTTCATGTCCGATTCGTTGAGGATCCGTGTCGTCAGCTTGCCGTTACCCTTGGCGAGCTTCTGCGCCGCACGGGCAAGGTAGGTCGGTGTGCAAACGTTGGGGGGCAGGTTGCCCAGGTCTCTCGCGAACGACACACCCCCGACGATCCCGTCGCCGTGCTTCGCCCCGAGCATGGCCTTTCTTGCGGCGCCGCGGTCCGCGACTGAAAGGCCGATCTTCTTCAGCGGCATGCGAGCGTTCTTCTTTCCGCTCTTCATCTCCGTGAAGCGGTACAGGGAATCCCCGATCGTCTGCGCGGTCTGCCTTGCGAGATAATACAGGTTCGCACCGGCAACGTCCTCGAGGGTCAGCGTATTGAGGATGTCGTGGCATTTGCTCTCTGATACGGAACCGATCGTCGCGGCTACGGCACGGCAGAACTTGCGGGTATCGAATTCTCCCTGCTTGCCGAGGCCGGCCACTGCGACGCGCGATGCCTTCACGCCGCCGAGATTCCTCAAGAGGACGCAACGCCCGGGCCTCGACGAGACGTCGCCGCTCTTCACCAGGCGGCGCAGCTCGCCGCCGCTGGCGGCATCGATCTCTGTGGCACCCGCACTCAGCTTACCGCTGTCGTAAACGCCGACGATGACACAGTCGGTTGCGCGCTTGGAGGCGTCGCTGGTGGTCGTGAAATAATCCATGGAAATCCGGGCTGTCCGAGGCAAAATAAAAGCGGTAGTCTAACCGATTCGGCCGAAAACCGTTAAGCAAATCATTGACATCGATGCTCCGCATCCTCGATCGATACATATTTCGTGAAATCGCAACGACCTGGCTCGCCGTCACGTTCGTGTTGTTGATGATCCTGCTGACGAACCAGTTCGCTCGGATTCTTGGAGACGTGGCGAAGGGCAAGCTCCCCAAGGGCGCGGTGATGGACGTCATCGGCCTCTCGGCGGTGCAGTACCTGACGGTCCTCGTCCCGATCGGCCTTTTCCTGTCGATCATGCTGGCACTCGGCCGGCTGTACCGTGACAGCGAGATGCCCGCAATGATGGCGTGCCGGGTTGGCCCTTCCGGCGTATACCGCCCGCTCGTGTGGCTCACCCTGCCGCTGGTATTCGGCGTCGCTTGGCTCGCGATCGACCTCGGGCCGCGCGCGCTGCAGACAGTGGAAAGGATCGGCGCGGAGGCGCGCCGCGAAGCGGACCTCGCCAGCATCGAACCCGGGCGCTTCACGGTATTCGGACCGAGCAGTGCGGTGGTCTACGGTGAACGGGTAACGGCCGACGGCTTCATGGAAAATGTTTTCCTGCAGCGTTTCGTCGAGGACGATGCCGGCGAGGCGAACATTGTCGAGGTTGTCGTGGCGGAGCGCGGCGAACAGGTGGACTCGGACGACCCGGATATCCGTTTCCTCGTGCTGCACAACGGCAGGCGCTACGAAGGCGTGCCGGGCACGCCGCGGTTTCGCGTCGTTGAATTCGCGGAGCACGGTATTCCTTACCGCTTGCCGAGCCTCGAACCCGCGGAACCGGAGCCGCGCGAGATGCCTATCTCCACGCTGATTCGCTCGGCGGACCCGGTGCACCGCGCCGAACTGCAATGGCGCATTGGCGTGCCCCTGTCGACGGTCATACTCGCGATTTTCGCGGTACCGTTGTCGCGGAGCCAGCCGCGTTCGGGGCGTTACGGCAGGCTGGCGGTTGGGTTGCTGGTATTCATCATTTATTTCAATCTTTTGAGTGCGGCGAAAGCCTGGGTCGAGAAAGGCGAAGTCGATCCGTCGGTGGGTCTCTGGTGGGTACACGGCTTGTTCCTGCTCGCGGCTCTCGTGCTGCTCGGCATTCAGGATCAGGTTCACAGGCGGGTGTTCCGATGACCGGCATACTCAGCCAGTACATGATGCGCACCATACTTGCGAGCACCGCGCTCGTGCTAGTCGTGCTGCTCGCGCTGGCCGGCCTGTTCGAATTCATAGCGGAGCTGGAGGACGTGCAGGCCGACTACCGGACGCCACAGGCTATCCTGTTCGCAGCGCTTCGATTGCCGAATCTCGCGTTCCAGATGTTGCCGGTCTCCGCGCTGATCGGATCGCTGCTCGGGCTGGGGGGGCTCGCGGCGAACAGCGAGATCATCGTGATGCGTGCCTCCGGTCTTTCGGTCGGCAAGTTGGCGGGAATGAGCGCGCTCTCCGGTTTCGCGATGCTCGTCATCACGGCTCTGCTCGGCGAGTTCATCGGTCCACCGCTCGACTACTACGCGCGCAACATGCGCAACGAAGCGCGTTACGGCGAGGAAGATGTCCGACTGGGTGACGAGACCTGGGTCAAGGACGGCCCGGTATATCTGCACCTGGAGCGGGTCAATACGGAGTTCGATTTCGGCAGGCTCTACGTATTCCGCTTCGATGATGCCAACGGACTCGTATCGATCGCCAGGGCGGAAAACGCCGGAATCGGCAAGGACGATCGCTGGTTGCTCGAGAATTTCCGCGAAACGCGTTTCCGGCGGGACAGCGTGCAGGCCGTGGAGTCGTCCGTTGCCGTGGAATCTTTCGAAGTCAATGCCGAGATGCTCGGCAGTTCGATGGTGAAGTCCGAAAGCCTCTCGGCGCGGGGCCTGATGAGTTATATCGACTACCTGAAGCGCAACAGTCTCGATGCGCGGAACTACGAGTCGGAACTCTGGTACCGGGTGTCGCGGACCGCCGCGGTGATGATCATGCCGATGTTGGCGCTCGCGTTCGTGTTCGGCTCGCTGAGAACAGGTGGTACGGGCGCCCGCCTTATGATGGGGGTGGGTGTGGGGCTTGCCTATTACCTGGCGAGCGAGATGGTCGCCAATTCCGGACAGGTCTTTAACCTGAACCCGGCGCTGGTGTCCTGGCTGCCCTCGATCGCCCTGTTGCTGGTTACGGTCGTGGCACTGGCGCGAATACGTTAGTGCGATGATTTCGTGCGCGGGTAGTAGACGACCCGCGTCTTGCTCAGGCGGTCGTGCCAGGTGAGGTGATCTGCGTCCCAGAGTTGCCAGAAGAAGCCGAGCCCAAGCGGAAGCCAGGAGAGGATCGCGACGAAGAACCGGATCGTTGCTGCGCCGAGCGACGGCAGCTCGCCGCCCGGCGTCTGCAATTGCAGCCCCCACGACTGCATGCCCAGCGTCCGTCCGCGGTGGCGCCAGAAGCCCACGAAGAACACGAACGCAACCAGCACCAGCGTTAACTGGTAGACGATGTGCAGCGGACCGCTGCCCGCTTCGATAGACTCGCCGCCTTCTATCGCGATGAACGGAATCGTGGCCATGAACAACAGCGCGAGCAGGAGCAGGGAGTCGTAGAGTATGGCGGCGAAACGCCGCAACAGCCCGGTGTTCTTCATCGTCACGACTCCTGGCTGAACACATGCCAAACGGGATTCGTCATTTCCGGATTCCTCGTGCCGCACGACTGTCATACGCGCGATAAGCCTTGCCGACCCAAAGGGCGATTGCAACCCAGAGCGCGGCAAACGGCAGCATGATGATCGAGATGCCCGCGAACCCGAGGCCCCAAAGTGCACGGACTGTCCAAGTGCCGATGAGGTCGCCGCCGCGATACACCGCCGTATCGATGAAGTTCTTCGACTTGTATTTTTCCTCTGGCGTGACGACGGAGTACAGCATGTCGTTCGTCGGCTTGGATAGCCCGAAGCCGACCGCGCGGCGAGTGGCCTGCACGGCGGCAACGACCAGGAAGGACGGATTGATGGCAACCAGCGCAAAGCCAACGATCGAGATGATGGGTAGCAGCGATAGCGTGATGCCGACGCCGAACCGCCACACGGCGCGCTTGACGATGAACAGTTGCACGAGCATCGCCATGGTGTTCGTTGCGGCATCGATGAAAGCAAACGTCCGGGTTCGTTCGTCCGTGCTTGCAAATGCCTCGCCAACGAGTTCGGTCATGAACATATAGAGCGCGGTGCCGAGCAGGCTCGCGATTATCGACGCGAGGCCGATGGCCGACAGGTACTTCGAGCGGGTGACCAGTGAAATGCCGCCCAGCAGCGTCCCACCCAGCGGTGCAGTTGCGGCCATCGTGCTCTCGATCTCGCCGCGGTGCTCGGATTCCACCCAGCGCCGCAGGCGTGTGATGCAATAGACACCGAACAGTAACAAGCTTGCGGAGATTGGCAGCAGGTTCTGGAACCCGATCGGCACGACCAGCGAGCCTGTCGCGAGCGGCCCGATCAGCGCGCCCGCGCTGCCCCCGGCCGATATCACGCCGAACAATCGCCGTGACTGCTCGCGGGTGTAGATGTCCGCCATGAAACTCCAGAACACGGACACCACGAACAGGTTGAAAACGCTGAGCCAGACGAAAAAGGCGCGGCCCAGCCACACGAAACTCAGACCGTTGTTGATCGCGTAGCTGAAGCCGGCCCAGAAGAGGAGGATGTTTAGGACGAAGAAATAATAGACCCAAGGCAGGAATTGACGCCGCGGAAAGCGCGACGCAACCCACCCGAATACGGGGGTTACGGCGAGCATGACGATAAACGTACTCGAGAAAAGCCACGGTACGTTCTGCACGCCGCCTTCCACGGCCATCGTCTCACGCACCGAGCGCAGCATGTAGTACGCGGACAGAACACAGAAGAAATACACGAACGACCACGCGACCGCGTAGTACTCGTGGCGCTCGAGTCCGAGTACACGATTGAGCAGGGGGCGTTGCTCGCTGACTGGAGTGGGCTGCGACATCACGCCGAATCATAGTCCGAACTGTGCTGAATGCCGAAATTTGGCGGTCGCCCGCGACCGGTCGTAGCCTGATGCTTGTCGTTCAATCCATCCTAGGAGAGGCAAGATGACGAAACGGACATTCGCAGTTATCGGTTTCCTGCTGGCGACAGAACTCGCGTGGTCGGGCGTGGCTCGCGGACAGAATCTCGTTATCGGTGTAGACGGTTGCGCGATCCTCGCATCGGTCGTCTACACGGAAGTCACGGAGGCCCGGCTCGGATTTTCGGCAACGCACGGAAGCGACCCGCTATATTCGGCCGGCAACGAGATCACTTTGTGTAACCAGGCGACGCGCGGCGTGACCGGTGCGTACAAAGCCGCGTTACGACGTTCGAATATCTACGTCACGTGGGGATTTCACACGGGCTACAGCGGCGACTATTGCCTGAGCCATTTCCTGTCGCAGTGTTATCCGACGAGCGATCCGGCAATGCCGCCGTTGAGCAGAGACGAGCGCTCATTCGTGATGCGCAGCTGGCAGGCCGTTCGGGACTCGGTGCAGTACCGGATGGCACAGGATCCCGGCAGTGACGTCGTGCGTTTCCGTGACGATGGTCTCCGCCAGAGCATCAGGCGCTTGATTCAACTCGATACTGTTGAGAAGGAGTCGCAAATGTCACCGCAATGACGTCGTAGCCCGGCCTTTTGCTGAACGCCTTGGCTCTCCGGTTGTCGAATATTGCTAAATTTGCCGCATTCGACAGTCGGGGTGACCATGAAGCCAAGTACTTTCGCCGTTGCTCTCATCATAACGATTGCCATGGTGTCCCATGCAGTCGCGGATATGTCCGAGACATCCGATGAATCCGCCGTCGTGCCCGCGCGCTTTGCCGGCGGTCTGGATGCTGCATCAGGGAAGATACGTTTTCCGAACTACAAGCGTGACGTCAGCGTCTACATCAATTGCGCCGCCAAGCTTAGCGAGGCGGGCGAGGTCGAGCGCTATTTTTGTCTCGATTACTACGGGGTTCGCGACACGAAATTCCGGCAGGCGGCCGAGGCATTCATCGAGAGCGCAGAACTGACGCCCGCTTCGGTGGACGGAGAACCCCGGTCGGTCGAAATCTATTTCCGCGTGTTTTTCGGTCGCCAGGGCGATCTCTACGGTGCGGGCGTTTTCCCCAACTGGGGCGACGACATCGAGAAATACGGGCTGGAATACGAGGCCCCGCAGCGCTACAACGAGGATACATCCCCGCCCAAGTGCGGTTCCGTTGCAGGCATATCGCGGGTACAGGTTAGCGCAGACGGCAGGGCGCGCGGCGATGTCGACCTGGTCATGTCCTACGGCGTACCCGAACACTACGGCACCTGCGAGCGCTGGATGACGCAGGTCGTCGGCGAAGGGCGCTACATACCGGCCCACAGCGAAGGTAAACCGGTCGAGGCGACCTACGTCGAACTCGGTGGCAATCCCGATTGGTTCACGCTGAAAGAGCCCGACGGGCTCTAGCCCGGGAATCATCAGGCAGACATCAGGTGGGCATCAGGAATGACTGCTCCACGGAAGCCAGACTGCGTGCCAGGTTCAGTCCCGGAAGATGCCCATGATGTTTTCGACCTCCATGTTTCTCAGGAGCTTCTTTGCCGCGGCGATGCTCGCCGTCCTCGGCGGCTGTGGTGGCACGAAGCTGCTCAAGGAACCGCAGCCACTGACCGTGCAGGGAGCCTTGGCGGCAGGCTCCGATACGCGTGTTTCAGCCACACTGGACTGGGTGATCGTCCGCGATGGCCCTGGAACATGGGCGAGGAACGCCGACTGGGACGAATACCTGATCACGGTTCGGAACGTCTCAAATGAACCCGTCACCATAACCGCAATAACCGTGACCGACTCGAGTGAGCACCCGCACAGCTCGATCGCGAACCGGAAGAGACTCGTCAAGGCCTCGAAGCAAACAGCAAAGCGCTACAAGGGGCAGGGCATCGACGTCAAAGCCGGGCTTGGCGGTGGCGCCCTGGTCGTCGCAGGGGGGCTCAGTGCGGGCGTCGGCGCCGGTGCCGGGGTTGCGGCGGTTTATGGTAGCGGTGCGGCGGTAGGCGCCACGGCCGGCGCCCTTGTCCTTGCTCCAGTGCTTGTCGTGGGCGGGGTCGTGAGAGGGGTCAACAACAGCAAGGTGAATGAGTCTATCGAAGCACGGCAAACGCCCCTGCCTCTGCGGTTCGAGCCTGGCTCGGAGCAGGTCCTCGACCTGTTCTTTCCAATCGCGCCGTCGCCGATCGAGGTGCAAATCGACTACGCGGATGCGTGGGGTGAGAATTCGATCGTGCTGGACACGAGCGACGCACTCGCAGGACTGCACCTCGCGCCGGAAAAGGGCTGAACCCGGACCTGCCCATCGAGCACGAGGCGGTGAAGCGTATCGTGGACCTCATGAGCGGCGATTGCCTGTAAGATGTGATCACAGCACCGATGCAGTGCGTACGGGTTGAACAGGGGGGGTAATGAAACGGTTTTTGGTGTCCTATCTGCCTTTGATAGTGATGACTGCCGGGTGTGTACAGCCGAGCGTCGGAGAGTTCGACTTTGCCGAGGGCGTGGTGCAGCACGCCGTGCCTTACGGCGAGATGCCGTGGAAGGCCTGCCCCCCACATCTGCCGTCGGGTTGTGAAATCGCTGTGCTTGAGGGCGATCCGCGGACAGCCGGACTATTCACGGTGCGTTTTCGCCTGAGCGAGGAGTTCGTCATGCCGCCGCACACCCATCCGAGGGACGAGCGTGTGACCGTTCTGAAGGGGCGAATCGCGGTTGCCTTCGGCGCGGACAGAGCGCGAGCGGACGCTAAGGAATTCGGACCCGGTGACTATTACGTCAATGCCCGCGGTGCGGTTCATACCGTCTGGGCCAGCAAGTCATCGGAAATCCAGATCACTGGACTCGGGCCCTGGGAGGCGCATTTCATTGATCCTTAGCGGGAGTGATGGGCGTTAATCGGCACGGAATCGCTGCTCTGTCCCTGGCGTGCCTGCTCGCCGGGCCGACGGCGTCTACCGGCAAGGACTTTTCCGGCGTCGACACGGTCCTGAAAGCGCGGTGCGTGTTGTGCCATTCCGGGCCGGCCGCACCGCTCGGCCTGCGGCTCGAGAGCCGCGAGGGCGTCCTTGCCGGAAGTACTCGTGGCGCCATCGTCGTGGCCGGGGACCCCATCGCGAGCGAGCTGATCAAGCGGATCAAGGGTACCTCGTTGCCGCGCATGCCCATGACCGGTCCGCCGTACCTCACGGAGAAACAGGTTGCTCTATTCGAACAGTGGATTCTCGAGGGTATGCCGGCCGGCGAGGCGGCGGCAGTGACCGAGCCGAGTCCCGAAAAGCCGGGCGCGACGCCTGAGCCGAAGGCGATCAGCGGTCCCGTTCGATACGATCACGTCGCGTCGATACTCGCGCAGCGTTGCGTGAAGTGCCACACGGAGGGCGGTCTGATGGGTACTCCGCCGGAGGGGTATCGGCTGGGGTCCCACGCGGATACGGTAAGCGCGGGCGATCGCGTTCGCGTCGTTCCTGGCAACCCGGGTGCCAGCGAGCTCGTGCGGCGTATTCGTGGTCAGGCGCTGCCGCGTATGCCGTACGACGGCCCGCCGTTCCTCACCGGGGAAGAAATAGCGCTGATCGAGCAGTGGATTGCCGATGGCGCGCGGGATTCGGCAAGCACGCCGGCACCGGTTCCGGCAGGCAGCCGGGTACGTTTGCACGGCACGCTGGTATCGCCGCACCGGCTCGACGACGTGGAATTGGTGATAACCCGATCGACCCGCATCGACAAGTCGCCGCGCCCGGGAGATTATGTCGAGGTTCGCGGAACGATCGACGCAGATGGTAGCGTGGTCGTCGATCGATTGCGGCCGCGCAGGTAGACTTGCCGATATTGCGGTAAGTTGGCGATGGCCGGCGAACGCGAGCGGTTGTCTGTCCGGCGCTTTGCGGGCTGAGGATTTGTTCGCGCTTTCGGCGTCCCGGTTCGCTGCGAGGGTCTGTCGAACCCGCGGTTCGTCATCCTGCAGAGAAACCGCAGAATGAAAAAAGGAGGCCACCAGGGCCTCCTTTGCTTCATCTGGCACTCCCTAGGGGATTGATTCGCGCCTTCGGCGCTCACCCATTCGGGGCGCCTGCGGCGTCCAAACTCGCTGCGCGAGTTTGTCGAACCCGGGGGCTTCTGCATCCAGCCTACGGACAGCCAAACAAAAACGGGGCCCGATGGGCCCCGTTTCTTATTTGGCACTCCCTAGGGGATTCGAACCCCTGTTACCGCCGTGAGAGGGCGGCGTCCTAAACCGCTAGACGAAGGGAGCGGGGTCGCCGATTATTTTGTCTGCCCGGCCGGGCAGGGGCTGCTATTATACGGCCGCATATCTAATCCTCAAGCGGAATTCATTTGAAGAACACCGGGAAACCTGCGTCACAAGGTCCCACAATCATTCCCCGCTCAGCCCACGGCGTCTCCCGGGACGAAGTCTCGAAAAGTGCGCTCAAGGTACTGTACCGACTGCATAAATCCGGCTATCAGGCATTCCTGGTCGGCGGTTGCGTACGTGATGCGCTGGTGGGGTTGCACCCGAAGGACTTTGACGTTGCGACGGATGCGACACCTGACGAGGTGCGTGCACTCTTTTCCAACTGCCGCCTGATTGGGCGGCGGTTCCGGTTGGCGCATGTGCGTTTCGGCCGCGAGATCATTGAGGTTGCCACCTTCCGGGCTGCTGCGAACCACGCCGATGACGACCATGCTCACGACGACGAAGGCCGCATCATCCGCGACAACGTCTACGGTAGCATCGAGGAAGACGTCTGGCGCCGTGACTTCACGTGCAATGCGCTTTATTACAATATCGCCGACCACAGCATCTGGGACTTCGTGGGTGGTGTCGAGCACATAAGACAAAGGCACATCGTCCTGATCGGCGATCCGAAGCAGCGGCTTCGCGAAGACCCTGTGCGCATGCTGCGCGCGGTGCGCTTTGCGGCCAAGCTGGGCTTTACGTTGGACGACTCCGTCAGCGAGGCGATCCGTAGCCAGGTGGAACTGATCGCAAACGTTCCACCGGCACGGCTCTTCGACGAATTCCTGAAGCTGTTCCAGGCGGGCCACGCCGAGCGAACCTTCGACATGCTGCGCGAATACGGCTTGTTTACGAAGCTGTTCCCGGCGACCGATCAGGAGATCGAACGGGACGACGCGTTTGCAGACTTCGTTCGCGCGGCGCTCAGGAATACGGATAAGCGTGTCGCTCAGGGCCTGTCGGTCACGCCGATGTTTCTCCTTGGCGTGTTCTTCTGGGCCCCGGCCCAGCGTCTCGCGGCGGAACTGCGTGCCCAGGAGAAGATGTCGGAATCTCAGGCGCTCAGTCTTGCCGCCTACGAACTTTCGGGCCAGCAGCAACGGCGCGTTTCGATACCGCGCCGCTTCACCGTACCCATGCGTGAGATGATCGCGCTGCAACCGCGTTTTACGACGACACGCGGGAAGCGCGCGTTGAACCTGCTGGAACATCGCCGTTTTCGGGCGGCCTACGATTTCATGATGCTGCTGACTGAGGCCGGCCAGTTCGACCGCGAAATTGCGCGCCTCTGGACCGATGTGCAGAACCAGTCGCCTGATGAAAGGGCGCAGAGCTTCCAGATACATCGCAAGCCCGGGTCGCGGCGCGGCAGCCGCCGACGCAGGCGCCGGTCGAAAGCCAGGCAATCGTCGTGAAACCAGGTGTTGCAGAGGTCCTGGTCGGTCTCGGCAGCAATCTATACGGTCCCGTGCGCCAGATCGATACCGCGTTCGGCATGCTCGAGGCGATTAGCAAAACTACCGTGGTGGCGAAATCGTCGCTCTACCGGTCAACGCCGTTGGGTGGCATAGAGCAGCCCGATTTCGTCAACGCTGCTGCGCTGCTGAAGACAGAACTCGGCCCCCGTGCATTACTTGAGGAACTTCAGGCGATCGAACGGGCGCGCGGCCGTGAGCGGGGCGAGGTCAAATGGGGTCCACGCGTGCTCGACCTGGACCTTCTCGCCTACGATGATATTTCGCTCGACGAACCGGGACTGACGGTGCCCCACCCGGGCATCGCCGCGAGAAATTTTGTATTGTTGCCGCTACGTGAGATCGCGCCCGACTTCCGGATACCCGGGCTTGGACGCGTGCGCGACCTGCCGGTGAATACCAGCGAGCCGCCAATCTCTAGGTTTGCCTGACAGGAACGCCATCGTGTCGACTCGCAGTCCCACCCAAGGTGCCGGCCGCCCTCGCTACATCGTAGTGGAAGGTCCGATCGGTGCGGGCAAGACGGCGCTGGCAAAGCGACTTGCGAAAAGCCTCTCGGGCGAGCTGATTCTCGAAGAAGCTTCCGAGAACCCGTTCCTCGAGCGGTTCTACCGTGAAGGCAAGCCGGCTGCATTACCCGCACAGATGTTCTTCCTGTTTTCGCGGGCGCGCCAGGTCGAGCAGTTGCGTCAGGCTGACATGTTCACCTCGGTCCGGATATGCGACTACCTGTTTGCCAAGGATCGCCTGTTTGCGGGGATCAACCTCGATGCCGACGAACAAGCGCTGTACAGGCAGCTCGCCGATAAACTCGCAGTAGAGCCGCCGGTGCCCGATCTCGTCATCTACCTGCAGGCATCCGTCGACGTGCTCCTCGAGCGCATTGCCCGGCGGGGCGTCGGTTACGAAAGCATGATCGACCGGACCTACTTGGAACGGGTGGCGGATGTTTACGCGCGCTTCTTTCACGCGTATAACGACGGACCCCTCTTGATTGTGAATGCGTCGCAAATCGACCCGGTAAACAACGATGCGGATTACGAGCAGCTGTATCGCCAGATCGAGCGCACGACCGGCGGACGTCATTTCTTCAATCCGACGGCGGCCGCACTGGCCTGAACGCTCGGGTCTCGAAGCCTTTCCGGAGACTCTTTGATGTATACCCAGCTCGAGCAAAGGGGCATGCCCGAACCCCCGGTCAACGTCGCGACATTACGCGCGATGAAAGAAAAGGGTCAGCCGATCGCCTGCCTGACCGCGTATGACGCCAGCTTTGCGGTGCTGGTCGATGCCGCTGGCGTGGACCTCGTGCTGGTCGGTGATTCATTGGGCATGGTCATCCAGGGGCACGATACGACCGTGCCGGTTACGGTCAACGATGTCGTCTACCATACCCGCGCGGTGGCACGCGGGCTGCGACGCCCGTTTCTGGTCGCCGACATGCCGTTCATGAGTTACGCGAATCCCGACCAGGCGCTCGAGAATTCCGTCCGCATGATGCAGGAAGGTGGTGCAATGATGATCAAGCTCGAAGGGGGCGAAGGGCAGGTCGAGATCGTCGAGCATCTTGCGCGCCACGACATCCCGGTTTGCGCCCATCTCGGGCTCAAGCCCCAGTCCGTGCACAAGATCGGCGGGTTCCGGGTGCAGGGCCGTGAGGCGGAAAAGGCGAAAGAGATGAAACGCGCCGCGAAAAGGCTACAGGATGCCGGTGCGGACATCGTCCTGCTCGAGTGTGTTCCGAACGAACTCGGCAAGTCGATCCGCAACGCACTCGAGGTGCCCGTGATCGGAATAGGGGCTGGCCCCGACGTGGACGGCCAGATCCTCGTGCTGTACGACATCCTCGACATTACGCAGGGGAAGACGCCGCGCTTCGTCAGGAATTTTCAGGCAGAACAGACGTCGCCACTGGAAGCGATCCGCGCCTATGTCCGGGCCGTAAAGGACCGCAGTTACCCGGCACCCGAGCATTGCTTTTCCTGATAGCTGGAAGACCCCGATGGAAGTAGTGACCACCCGGGACGAGATTCGCGAGCTTCACGAGGGCTGGGGTCACCATGGGGAACACGTCGCTATCGTACCGACCATGGGCAATCTTCACGCGGGGCATCTGAGCCTCGTGGAACTCGCTCGCGAGCACGCGGAACGCGTCGTCGTGACGGTGTTCGTCAATCCCACGCAGTTCGGCGAGGGTGAAGATTTCGAAGACTATCCGCGTACCCTGAAGCGGGACATGCAGCGGCTCCGCAAGTTCGAAGCAGATGTGGTGTTCGCTCCCGACGTGGACACCGTCTATCCTTTCGGCCTTGATAAAGCCACGATAGTTTCCGTACCGGGGCTCACGCGTAATTTCTGCGGTGCATCGCGGCCGGGCCACTTCGACGGCGTGACAACGGTCGTGGCGCGCCTGTTTGCGCTCGTCCAGCCGGACGTCGCCATTTTCGGTCAGAAGGACTACCAGCAGCAGCTGGTGATCCGGCACATGACCGCCGACCTGAGCCTGCCGATAAGGATCGTCACTGCTCCCACGGTGCGTGAGCCGGACGGCCTGGCAATGAGTTCGCGCAATCAATACCTCAGCGAGGCCGAAAGAGCGGTGGCGCCGCAGCTTCATGCGGTGCTGGAAACGATCGGTGCGCAACTGCAATCCGGAAGACGGAATTTCGATGAACTCGAGATCGAGGCCCGAAGGATGCTCGGCGCCGTCGGGTTCGTTCCGGACTACGTGGCGATCCGCCGCGCCGAGAATCTCGAACCGCCGGATCGCGACTGCGACGAACTGGTCTTACTGGCGGCGGCGCACCTCGGCAAGGCGCGCCTTATCGATAACATCGTCGTAACGATCTAACCCGATACGCGGTCGCGCCCGGCGTGCTTGGCTCGATAGAGTGCGGCGTCGGCGGCACGAATAAGGCTGTCCAGGTTGCCGTCGGGCGGCAACCCGGCAACTCCCATCGAGATGCGTACCGGAATCTGGATGAGAGAGTCGGTGCTGTCGCCGGTGTCTCCGCTGACCGAACGGCGTACGCGGTCAGCGATAACGAGAGCGGCATTCACGTCCGCCTCCGGTAGTAGCACCGCGAATTCATCGCCGCCGTAACGAACGAGCACGTCGCGCGGTCTGAATTGCTTGCGCAGGATTCGCGACACGGCCGACAGCGCGCGGTCGCCGGCGATATGGCCGAAACGGTCGTTGAAGTCCTTGAAGTTGTCGACGTCGACCATGATCAGCGACACCGGTGCGTCGCTCTTCACGCAGCGTGCGATCTCGCGTGGAAAGGAGTCTTCCATCGAGTGACGGTTGCCGAGCCCGGTCAGTGCATCGGTCGTAGCATGCTGTTCGAACTTGCGCAGCTCTCCGTAGCTTTCGGCAATTACCTTGTTGTGACTGCGCACCCGCTCGGACAGGACGACGAGAAGGTTCTTCGCAAACTCATGCGAAGCGTCGACCATTTCCCAGAGCACGGACTGGTGAATGACGAGGAGGTGCGTGTCCTCCGCACCGATGACGTACGCGGAAGGATCCCGGTCCTCGATGATCGACATCTCTCCGACGCAGGCGCCCGTTTCCATCGTAGCGACCAGTGGCCCCCCGGGCGATCCAACGTGCACGTTCAGGCCTCCGGAGAGCACGATGAACACATACTCGTTTCTCGCGCCCGGCGACAGCAACAGTTCGCCGCCGGCCAGGTCGCGGCGGTCACAGCGCTGCAGCTGGTCCTGCACGTCCCCGGGGCGCACGCCTTGGAACAGTTCCAGGGCCTGCAACAGTGAGCGTTTATAGTCCGAGTTCATGGCCAGCGCTTGTTCCATTCGCCTGATTTTGTCGAATTTCGGGAGCGAAAAAAGCCGACTGGAACACAGTATGGTGAGCAAAATCGCTCATTGAACCGCTAATGATCGTTTTCGAGATCCTGTCTAGCGGCGGCAAAAGCGACCCTGTCTTCCTCGCTGGGCTCCGGGTAGCGCAATCCGATGCTTTCGAGCGCGTTGATTATTGTCTCGGCAACCCGTGCCTGCATATACCGCTTGTTGTCTGCAGGGATCGCGTACCAGGGAGCCCACGGCCGCGAGGTTGCGTTGAGTGCTTGCTCGTACGCATGCATGTAGCCGTCCCAGTGCTGCCGCTCGATGACGTCCCGGGGTTCGAACTTCCAGTTTTTTGACGGGTCGTCGAGCCGCGCGAGGAAACGGCGTTTCTGCTCCTCGCGCGATACGTTAAGCCAGAACTTGATGATCACGGTGCCGTTGCGCGCGAGATGCTCCTCGTGCTCGCGGATGGATCGTAACCGCTCGTCCCAGATCGTCTCCAGGTTCAGTTCACTCGGTATCTTTTGCGACGCGAGGAGTTGCGGGTGCACGCGCACGACCAGAACTTCCTCATAATGGCTGCGATTGAAGATACCGATGCGCCCGCGTTCCGGCAGGCACCGGGTCGTGCGCCAGAGGAAGTCGTGGTCGAGTTCCTGACTCGACGGTTTCTTGAAACTGAACACCTGGCAGCCTGACGGGTCGACACCCTGCATGACCGCGCGGATCGTGCTGTCCTTGCCGGCGGCATCCATGGCCTGGAAAACCAACAGTATCGCGTGCCGATCGCCAGCCGCGAGTATGCGCTGCAGTTGTTTCAGCTGATCGGTGGCGCGTTTGCGGTGTTTTCCCCGGTGTGGGTGGCGCTGGGTCACGGCAGTGGTACTGGCCGCGCTGACTCGGAACGAGCCGTCGAACGGCACGAGGTACTCGGACTCCGGTGCCTCGAACATGGTGTCCCCCTGGTTCTCAGTAAAGCTCTTCATGCTGAGCCAGCGCCCACTCGACGTGCTCAGCTACGAGCTTTGAGTCCGAATCACGTCGTTTGTTCAGTGCGTCGATAACGCCGGGCGTTGCTTTCGCGTTGCCGAGTGCTACCGCTATATTGCGCAGCCAGCGCTCGAAACCGATACGCCGGATGGCACTGCCTTCGGTCTTCGCAAGCCACGTCGCCTCGTTCCACGCGAACAGCTCGACGAGGTCCGCTGCATCGAGATCGTGTCGCGGCGAGAATTCGGCCTCGTCGCTCTGCTGTGCAAACTTGTTCCAGGGACAGAACAACTGACAGTCGTCGCAGCCGTAAATTCGATTGCCGATCGCCTTTCGAAATTCATCCGGTATCGACTCCTTTAGCTCGATAGTGAGATAAGAAATGCAACGCCGGGCATCGAGCTTGTAGGGTGCGATGATAGCGCCAGTGGGGCAGACGTCGATGCATGTGCGGCACGTACCGCAGTGCGATTCCTCAGCAGCGTCAACAGGCAGAGGCAGGTCGGTATACAACTCGCCGAGAAAGAACCACGAGCCCGCATCGCGGTTGATCAGGTTCGTATGCTTACCGATCCATCCCAGGCCGGCCTTTTCCGCGATCGGCTTTTCCAGCACCGGGGCGCTGTCGACGAATACGCGGTAGCCGAATGGACCGACACTGGACTCTATCCTGCGCGCCAGTGTGCGCAATCGGCCACGAAGGACCTTGTGGTAGTCGCGCCCGAGCGCGTAACGCGATACGTAGCCGCGCTGCTCATGGTCGAGCAGGCCGAGCGCTGCCTCCTGGCTCTCCGGCAGGTAGTCCATGCGGGCGGTAATGATGCGCAGCGTGCCGGGAACCAGCTCTTGCGGGCGGCTGCGGCGGGTTCCGTGGCGCGCCATGTAGTCCATGCGACCGTGATAGCCGGCGCGCAACCACTCCTGCAGCCTGGACTCCGCGCCTTCGAGGTCGACGTCGCTCACGCCGATCTGCTGGAATCCGAGATCCAGCGCCCAGTCAGAAATAGCAGACTTCAGCTTGACGGGATCGTCGATTCTTTGCCGGCCCTCGTTCATCACAGCCAGTATAATCGTAGTAATGCGCCCACTGCCGATTGAAATCTATTCCGTAGCAACCGTGCGAGAGATCGATCGTGCGGCGATCGAAGACGAAGGCATTCCGGGCTACACGCTGATGACGCGTGCAGGCGCCGCGGCAGTACGCGCCGCGCGCGAGCGTTTTCCGAATGCGATGCGTTGGCAGGTGGTCTGTGGCGCCGGCAACAATGCCGGCGACGGCTACGTCGTCGCGAGGCTAGCCGCGCAGGAAGGCATCGTCGTCTCCGTCGTCGCCCTGGTCGATCCCGAATTACTGACGGGTGACGCTGCATCAGCCTATGGCGAATATGCGGCAACGGGGGGCGTCACGCTGCCCTGGGAAGGAGCGTTGGACGATGCAGCCGAGTTGCTGGTCGATGCGCTCCTGGGCAGCGGTCTCGAGCGTGACGTCGGCGGTGAATTCGCGAAGGCGGTGACGGCCATGAATGCGCATGCGGCCAGCGTAATGGCGCTCGATATCCCGACCGGCGTTCATGGCGATACCGGTCAGGTGATGGGAACGGCAGTCACGGCTGACCTGACAGTAACCTTTGTCGGTTTGAAGGCCGGATTGTTCGCCGACGAGGGCGCGGAACTCTGCGGCACGCTCGTTTTCGACGGCCTGGATGTTCCGGAGCATTGCCGGCCGCACGGCGAGGCCCTGTTCCGGCGGATCTCGAGCCGGGTGCTGGACCGCTGCCTCAAACGGCGGCGGCGGAGTGCCCACAAGGGTCATTTTGGCCATGTGCTGATCATTGGCGGCGGCGAAGGTATGCCGGGCGCCGTCAGACTGGCCGGCGAGGCCGCGTTGCGCACGGGAGCGGGACTGGTCAGCATCGCCACGCATCCGTCGCACGCGACGGTCATCGTCGGCTCCCGCCCGGAACTCATGAGCCACGCGATCGAGGATTCCGAGTCCCTGGCTCCGCTGCTCGAGCGGGCGACAGCGATCGCCTTCGGCCCGGGCCTCGGGACGTCCAACTGGGCGCGGCAGCTCTATGGTGCCGTGAGGTCGCTCGAGTTACCGTGCGTGTGGGATGCCGATGCGCTGAACCTGCTCGCGGAATTGCCGGCCGCGAGCGAGCGTCGCGTCATTACGCCGCACCCCGGTGAAGCCGGCCGGCTGCTGGGCGAGTCGACGGCGACCGTGCAGAGCGACCGCCGAGCCGCGCTGGTTTCGCTGCAGGATAAATACGGCGGCGTGGTCGTGTTGAAAGGCGCCAACACGCTCGTCACGTCGAAGAAGGGGGTCCCGTGGCTCTGCACCGGCGGCAATCCGGGGATGGCGAGCCCGGGTATGGGTGATGTTCTGACCGGCATTATTGCGGCCCTGTTGGCGCAGGGACTGGGCAAGGAGGCTGCCGCCGTGGTCGGCGTCGAGGTGCACGCGCGCGCGGGTGACCGTGCGGCGAAAGCCGGAGAGCGTGGCACTATCGCGTCGGACCTGATTGTGGAACTGCGCCGCGTCGTGAACCCGTGAAGGTTTCGCTCCCCGACGAGGCGGCTACCGTTGCGCTTGCGCGGCGGCTTGCCGACGCGTTGCCGGGACGCACCGGCGGTTTGACGCTGCTCCTGCAGGGCGACCTCGGCGCGGGCAAATCCACGTTCGCGCGTGCTCTGATTCGCTCACTCGGCCACACCGGCGCGGTGCCGAGCCCCACCTACACGCTCGTGGAGCCTTATGAGCTGCCGGGAGGCATGGTGTATCACGTTGATTTGTATAGGGTATCCAGCGAGGACGAGCTCCGTTACCTGGGCTGGACCGAACTCGATGAGGGCTTCCGCATCGTGGAATGGCCGGATCGGGCCCCCGGCATCTCGGCGCAGGCGGACCTGAGGGTCGAACTCGAGTACGACGATCCGGGCCGCCGCGTCACCGTCAACGCACTGAGCGCGCACGGCGAGCGCATCGTCGCCAGGCTCGAGGGCACCGCTGTTACTGAGTCAATAGATTAATAAACCGTTTTATCCTTCTAATTTTGAATAGATTATTCTTGGAATTTGCTGCGGATTTCGTATACTGACGCGACATAACACAAGGCTTGGGTGGTTGTTTCGCGATGCGAATTTCGCGTTTTCTCGTCAGCGGTGTCCTGGTCCTGCTCTGCACGGCAGCGCAGGCGGCAACCACCGTCGAGAATATCCGCATCTGGTCCGACAACGGCAAGACCCGCGTCGTCCTTGACCTGAGCCAGCCGGCGGCCCACAACATCTTCACCCTGCGTGGCCCGGACAGGCTCGTGGTCGACCTGAAATCGAGTCGGCTGTCCGCTTCGCTCGAGTCGATGCCCGATGGTGCAGGCTCGGTGCGCGCAATACGCAGTGCGGTGCGCGCCAACGGACAGCTACGCGTCGTGCTCGATCTCAATGAGGCCGTTCGCTCAAGGAGTTTCACGGCAGGCCCCAACACCAAGTACGGCGACCGCCTGGTTATCGATCTGCAGCGCAGTGGCGGCCTGCATGCCGTGAAGACCGCCGCCGAGGCCTACCATCCCGGGCGCGATGTCGTTATCGCGATTGACCCGGGGCATGGCGGCCACGACCCGGGTGCTGTCGGTCGCGGCAAGACCCGCGAGAAGGACGTCGCCCTGCAGATTTCGCGCGCGCTGGCCGCTCGTATCAATGCGGAAGCCGGCATGAAGGCGGTGCTCGTGAGGACTGGCGACTATTACGTCGATCACCGCGAGCGCATGGCGATCGCCCGGCGACACAACGCCGACCTGTTCATTTCCGTGCACGCGGATGCCGTCGATGATCGTCGCGCGAACGGCGCTTCCGTCTACGCGCTATCGCTCAAGGGCGCGAGCGACGAGGCCGCCCGGCAGCTGGCCGAGCGCGAGAACGCGGCGGTGCGCGTGGGCGGAGTCAGCCTCGACGACAAGGACGAGGTGCTCGCCTCGGTGCTGCTCGATCTGTCGCAGAGCGCGGCGCTCAGTGCCAGCCTCGACGTAGGCTCCAAGGTCATCGGCGAACTCGCGCGCATCGGCAAGGTGCACCGGCGCACGGTGCAGCAGGCCGGTTTCCTGGTACTGAAGTCGCCGGACATGCCGTCGATCCTTGTCGAGACCGCGTTCATCTCCAATCCTGCCGAAGAACAGCGGCTGCGTGACAAACGCCACCAGGGGCGGCTTGCCGATTCGATCCTCGCGGGCGTGCGGACCTATTTCTACACCAATCCGCCGCCCGATACGCGCATCGCGATGGAAATGCGCCGGGTCCCGGCGAAACGGGTGCGCCACGTCATCGCGCGCGGCGACACACTCTCGGAGATCGCAGAGCGTTACAACGTCAGCACAGCGGCCATCCGCGCGGCCAACAAGCTCTCGAGCGACAGGATTCGGGTCGGCCAGACGCTCAGCATTCCCCTTTACGCGGGTACCTGACAGCCGCGAGCCGAGACAATTCCTCGGCGATTTGAAAGAATGACGCGTTTGAGCGCCCGTTTTACCGCATGCCGATCCAGCAACTCCCAGGCCACCTGATCAACCAGATTGCCGCCGGCGAAGTCGTCGAGCGGCCGGCGTCAGTCGTCAAGGAACTCGTCGAGAACAGTCTCGATGCGGGTGCCAACGACATTCACATCGACATCGCCGCGGGCGGCGCGAAACTGATCCGAGTGCGCGACACCGGTGGCGGCATCGACAAGGAGGAGCTGCGACTTGCGCTCTCGCGGCACGCGACGAGCAAGATCTCCAGCCTCGAGGACCTCGAGGCCGTCGTGTCGCTGGGATTTCGGGGGGAAGCGTTGCCGAGCATCGCCTCCGTCGCGCGTCTGGTGCTGACCTCGCGCTCCGCGGCGAGCGACACGGCTTGGCAGGTCGAGGCGGAGGGCGGCGAGATTCGCGGTCCGCATCCCGCGGCGCATGGCCGTGGGACGACCGTCGAAGTACACGACCTTTTCTACAACACGCCGGCGAGGCGCCGCTTTCTCCGGACAGAACGGACCGAGTTCGGCCATATCGAGAGATGGCTGCGACGCCTTGCGTTGTCGCGCCCGGGCGTTGCGTTTACCTTGGCGCACAACCGGCGCACCGTACTGAAATTGCCAGCTGCGGCTGGCAGCGAACAACAGCTCGCGCGTCTGGCCGAGCTTTGCGGGGACGCATTCGCCGCCCAGTCAATCCACCTCGAGCACGAGACCGACGGCATTGCCCTGCAGGGCTGGATTGCGCTGCCGACCTACAACCGCAGTCAGCCCGACCAGCAATACTGGTTCGTCAACGGTCGCAGCATCAGCGACAAGACCCTCACGCATGCCGCGAAGCAGGCCTACCGGGACGTGCTGTTCCACGGCCGATTCCCCGCCTACGTGCTCAATCTTACGATGGACCCGGCCGGCGTAGACGCCAATGCGCACCCGGCGAAACACGAGGTGCGTTTCCGCGATGGCCGCCGGGTGCACGGCGTCGTCTCGCAGACCCTGCAGGCGGCACTCGCCGATACCCGCCCGGGCGGTCATGCACCGGCGCCGGCATCCGTCATCCGTTACCCGGCGGCTGCGCAGCGTCCCATGCAGTTACCGGAGCCCCGGCGGGCAGGACCCGCCAGCGTCAGGGACGCGTTAGCGAGCTACGCCGCGCTGAGCGACGCATCCGTGGCCATACAGGCCCAACCGGAGCCGGGCGAGGTGCCGCCACTTGGCTTCGCGGTAGCACAGCTGGCCGGTGTTTACATACTTGCCGAAAATCGCGACGGCCTGATCGTCGTCGACATGCATGCCGCGCACGAGCGCATCACCTACGAGCGGCTAAAGCAGAGCTTCGACGACCGGAGCATCGTGCGGCAACCGCTTCTGGTTCCGGTCACGGTGGCCGTTTCGCAGAACGAAGCCGACCTTGTCGAGCAGGCGTCGCAGGAACTTGAGACGCTGGGACTGTCGGTGGATCGCTCGGGTCCGGGCACCGTCATCGTTCGCGAGGTCCCCGCGTTGCTCAAGGATGCCGATATCGAGTCGCTGCTGCGCGACCTGTTGTCGGATATCGGCGAGGCGGGCAGCAGCAGTCGTTTCGACGCCGCCGGCGATGAATTCCTGGCGACGATGGCCTGCCATCACTCCGTTCGCGCGAACCGCCGGCTGTCCCTCGCGGAGATGGACGCGCTGTTGCGCGAAATGGAAGCGACCGAGCGGTCCGGCCAGTGCAATCACGGCCGCCCGACATGGACTGCCATCTCCCTCGCGGAACTCGATCGCCTGTTCATGCGCGGCCAGTGAAGGCAACCAGAATCGCAGCCCCCACCGCAATCTGCCTGATGGGCCCGACGGCGACCGGCAAGACACAGGTGGCAATCGAGCTGTGCCGGCGGTTTCCGCTCGATGTCATCAGCGTCGACTCCGCCTTGGTATACAGAGGCATGGACATCGGCACGGCGAAACCCGACAAGGCCACCCTGCGGGCCACGCCGCACCGCCTGGTCGATATCCGAGACCCCGAGGACAGCTACTCGGCCGGCGACTTCGTACGGGACTCGAGGGCTGCGATGGGGGCGACCTTCGCGGCCGGGCGAACACCACTGCTCGTGGGCGGGACGATGATGTATTTTCGTGCGCTGACCGCGGGCATGGCCGCGTTGCCGCCCGCCGATCCGGAGGTCCGCGCGGCAATCGATACCGAAGCAGCGCAACTCGGCTGGCCTGCTTTGCACGAAGAACTGCGCCGGGTCGATCCCGCGGCGGCGGAGCGGATCAATCCGAACGACAGTCAGCGCATCCAGCGCGCGCTGGAAGTCTACCGGCTGAGTGGCCGCCCGTTATCCGCCTGGCAGGAATCCACGTCGACGTCGGGGGACCTCCGGTTCGAAAAGCTCGCACTGCAGGTCGAGCCGCGCTCGCTACTGCACCAGCGGATCGCAGAGCGCCTCGAGCGCATGCTGGACGCCGGATTCACCGTCGAATTACGGCGCCTGATGCTGCGCCCCGGGCTACACCGCGGCAGCCCGGCAATGCGGGCCGTCGGCTACCGGCAGTTCTGGGCTCACCTTGCCGGAGAGTGCACTTTCGAAGAGGCGAAGAGCCGCGCGCTGGCAGCCACGCGGCAACTCGCAAAGCGGCAGATCACCTGGCTGCGCTCGGAATCCGGCGTCAAAACCTTCGACGCACTTGATTCCGGCGTGGCAGATGCTATATCGGGGGTTCTGAAGGGCTGATAGGGCCGTTTTTTGGCTTGGCTTCGGCCCGGCTGTGGTAAACTTTTTCGACGCTTAGGCTGAACTTCGCACAAGGGCAACGCCGGCGCCACCGGTTTGCGGGTTCAAAGAACAATCAACAATAAGGAGACCCCGAGATGGCCAAAGGGCAGACATTGCAAGACCCCTTTCTGAATATTTTGCGCAAGGAAAAGGTTCCGGTTTCCATTTACCTGGTGAACGGAATTAAGTTGCAGGGACAGGTCGACTCGTTCGACCAGTTCGTCGTGCTCCTGAAGAACAGTGTCAACCAGATGGTTTACAAGCACGCCATCTCGACAGTGGTGCCATCGCGCAACGTGCGTCTGCCTTTGCCTGATGACGCAGGAGACGGTGACGATTAACCGCGCAACGCGGCCCTCGTTGCAGGAGGGCGCATTTGTTTGAAAGACCGCAGAGTGGCGAACGTGCAGTTCTCGTCCACGCTGGCCCTGGTGGCGCACCTGACGACTCCGAGCGGTCGGAGTTTGCGGAACTTGCGCGTTCCGCCGGCGCGATCATCGTCGATGAGATCATCAGCGCGCGTAAACGGCCGGAGCCGAGATTTTTCATCGGCAAGGGCAAGGTCGAAGAACTGCGGGCGAGCGTCGAGTCCAACAGTGCCGAGCTGGTCATCTTCGGGTCGCCGCTGTCACCGAGCCAGGAGCGCAATCTCGAGCGGGAGCTGAAGTGCCGCGTTCTCGACCGGGCCGGCCTCATCCTCGACATATTCGCGCAAAGGGCACGTAGCTTCGAAGGCAAGCTTCAGGTCGAGCTCGCCCAGCTCCGGCACCTGTCGACCCGTCTGGTTCGAGGTTGGACGCACCTCGAGCGGCAGAAGGGCGGCATCGGGCTGCGCGGTCCTGGCGAAACCCAGCTCGAAACCGATCGCCGACTGTTGGGCCATCGCATCCGACAGCTGAACGCGCGACTCGAAGACGTCGATGCCCGCCGGACCATGAACCGCCGCAACCGCGTCCGTGCCGAGGTGCCGACAGTCGCGCTCGTCGGCTATACGAACGCTGGCAAGTCTACGTTGTTCAACGCGCTGACAAGCGCCGGCGTATACGTGAAGGATCAGCTGTTCGCCACGCTCGACCCGACTGTGCGGCGTCTGGAATTGCCCGACGGCACCGAGGTCGTGGTCGCCGATACTGTCGGTTTCGTCAGGGACTTGCCGCACGAGTTGATCGCGGCGTTTCGCTCGACGCTGCAGGAAGCGCGTGAGGCCGACCTCATCCTGCATCTGATCGACGCCAGCGACCCGAATCGCTGGGCGCGTGTGCGACAGGTCAATTCCGTATTGAAGCAGCTGGATGCGGATCGTGTGCCGCAGATTCGGGTGTACAATAAGATCGACCTGATGGGCCGCCGTCCGCGTGTCACGACCAATCGGGAAGGCGAAGGGCGGGCCGTCTGGCTGTCGGCGGTGACCGGCGAGGGAATCCCGTTATTACTGGAAGCGATCAGCGATCGGTTGCGTCGCAAGACCCTGCACCGCCTCATTCACCTGCAACCGTCGCAAGGCCGACTGCGCTCGAGGCTGTTCGAACTCGGTGCAGTACTGCATGAACAAACAGAGGAAGACGGCGGCTGGACGCTGGAGCTGGAGATGCCGGAGCAGGATCTGCAGCGTTTCATCAAGCGCGAGAACGTCGATCCGGAACTACTCGAGCCATTGCAGGTCATCAAACCGGCGGCAACGGCGAATTCTTGAACGGACACACTTACTAAGGACGAAGTAGTAAGACTATGGCCTGGAACGAACCTGGAAACGGCAAGGACCCCTGGAACAGGGGCGACAGAGAGCCAAACGATCTGGACCAGATCGTGCAGAACTGGCAGCGGCGCCTGAGCAACCTTCTCGGGGGTGTCGGCGGCGGAGGCAAGGGCGCTCGCGCGCCCGGCGGTGCAGGCGGCTACATACTGATCGGGCTTGTACTGATCGCATGGGCCGCTACCGGTATCTACCGGGTGGACGAGGCGGAACGTGGCGTTGTGCAGCGGTTCGGTGCCTACACCGACACGACTTTGCCGGGCTTGCACTGGCATCTGCCGTTCCCGATCGAGTCGGTCGATATCGTCAACACGAACGCGGTGCAGAATTTCCCGTTCCGCACCGAGATTCTCACGGCGGACGAACAATACGTCTTCATCCAGATGGTGGTGCAGTACCGACGAACGGATCCCGTGAATTACAGCTTCAAAGTGGTCGACCCGGAAGCGACGGTGCAGGACGTTACCGAAAGCGCACTGCGCGAGGTGATCGGCACCAGTGAACTCGAGACGCTGGTCACCGGCGAGCGCGACCGGATTGCACAGCGAACGCTCGAGACACTGCAGGCGACGCTCGACCAGTACGAGTCGGGCATCAACGTCACTTCGGTCTCGATCATCAATCTCGACTACCCCCAGGATGTGCAGGCCGCGGTCAATGATACGCAGAAGGCGACGAACGACAGCGCCCGGTTCCGGCTGGAAGCCGAGAAATATGCGCGGGATATTATCCCGCGCGCCCGTGGTGACGCTCAGCGCATCATCCTGGATGCAAAGGCCTACCAGGATCGCGTGGTCCGCGATGCCGAGGGTGAAGCGGCTCGTTTCGAGGCGTTGCTCACCGAGTACCAGAAAGCGCCGCGCGTAACGCGGGATCGTCTCTACATCGAGGCCATCGAAGAGGTTTACGGCAGCACGAACAAGGTGCTGCTCGACACCGACGGTAGCGGCAACCTGCTGTACCTACCGATCGACAAGCTGATTGAAGGCGCCAGCCAGCGACAGTCCGTCCAGGAGCTCGATCGCCTTGCGGAGCAATCGCGAACGACGTCTCCGGAGAGGCGCATCGAGATGGAAAATCGTGAAAGGAGGACACGGCAGTGAGTAACGCAATGTTTCGCATATTCGTGCTGCTCGGACTGGTGGCAGTGGCTGTCGGCCTGTCGCTTTTCACGGTCAATGAGCGCGAACTCGCCATCAAGCTGCAGCTCGGTAAGGTCGTCGAGTCCGGTTACGAACCGGGACTGCATTTCAAGATTCCGGTGGTACAGAACATCCGCAAGTTTCCGCGCCGCATCCTGACGATCGAGGACAGTCCGGATCGCGTATTTACGGCTGAGAAAAAGGCGCTGAAGGTCGATTTCTTCGTCAAATGGCGCATCGTCGATCCGGTACGTTTCTATACGTCGACGGGAGGCAGCCTGATTGCTGCCGACGACCGTCTTGGCGAGATCATAAAGAATGCGGTCGTGACCGAGTTCGGCAAGCGCTCGGTACGCGAGGCGATAGCCGCCGAGCGTGCCGAGCTCATGCGCGACATGCTGGTCACGGCCACGACGACGGCGGAGGACCTGGGCGTCGAACTCATCGATTTCCGCGTTAAGCAGGTCGAACTCATGGATGAGGTCAAGAACGCCGTGTACGCGCAGATGAACGAAGAGCGTGCCCGAGCTGCGGCCGAGCTGCGCGCAGAAGGTCGTGCCGAGGCTGAGCGCATACGCGCAGAAGCGGACCGCGAGCGCACGATCATTCTTGCCGATGCGAACCGTGAAAGTGAAAAGATACGTGGCGACGGGGACGCGCAGGCGGCGGAGATCTACGCGAACGCTTACGAGAAGGACCCCGAGTTCTATGCGTTTTACCGCAGTATCAATGCGTACCGGCGATCGTTGGGCAAGTCCAGCGACCTGCTCGTGCTGGATCCCAACAACGAGTTCTTCCGCTATTTGAACCAGTCGGGCGGCGAGTAACCCGGCTGGCATGCCCTGGACCGAGATACTCACGGCGCTTGCGCTCGTGCTCATCATCGAAGGCATGGTGCCCTTCGTCGGCCCACGCAAATACCGGCAGATTGTGGCGCAGATGGCCATGCTAAGTGACAATCACCTGCGGACGGTGGGGCTGGTCGTCATGATTGTCGGCGTGGTCTTGCTGTTCGCCGTGAGGGGCTTTTAGACCAACAACAAGAGACCTACCGTAATGGGTAAGAACGTCGTCGTCATTGGCACCCAATGGGGTGATGAGGGCAAGGGCAAGATCGTCGACCTGCTCACAGACCGTGCGAAAGCGGTGGTGCGTTTCCAGGGCGGTCACAACGCGGGCCACACGCTGGTCATCGACGGCAAGAAGACGGTATTGCACCTGATACCGTCGGGGATACTGCGCGACGGCGTCAGTTGCCTGATCGGCAATGGTGTCGTGCTGGCACTGGACGCGCTCGTTGCGGAAGCCAACGCGCTAGCTGCCAACGGCGTCCCGGTCTTCGAGCGCCTCAAAGTCAGCCCCGGTTGCCCGCTCATACTCCCTTCTCACGTGGCCCTTGATGTCGCGCGCGAAAAAGCCCGTGGCGCCGGCGCGATAGGGACCACTGGCCGTGGCATCGGGCCAGCTTACGAAGACAAGGTGTCGCGACGCGCGGTGCGAGTGTCCGACCTGTTCCTGCGCGAGAAATTCGCAGCCAAGCTCGGCGAGATTCTCGATTACCACAACTTTCTCCTGAAGCATTACTTTCGCGTAGAGCCCGTAGACTTCGACAAGACGCTCGAGGACGCAATGGAAGCGGCCGAGCACATTGCGCCGATAACGGCGGATATCACACAGATCTTGACCGACCTTTCACGGCAAGGAGACGGCATCCTGTTCGAGGGCGCCCAGGGCACCTTCCTCGACATCGACCATGGCACGTATCCGTTCGTGACGTCGTCGAACACGGTCGCCGCGGCGGCGAGCACAGGCACCGGCGTGGGCCCGAGGGATCTCGACTATATCCTCGGTATTGTCAAGGCATATACGACCCGCGTCGGGGCTGGGCCGTTTCCCACGGAACTATTCGACGACCTCGGCTCGCACATTGCCGAAGTGGGCGCCGAGTTCGGCGCCACGACCGGGCGCCCGCGCAGGGTCGGGTGGTTCGACGCGGTCGCGCTGAGGCGTTCGATCGTCAACAGCAGCGTATCCGGTCTCTGCGTCACCAAGCTGGACGTGCTCGACGAACTCGAGACGATCCAGATCTGCGTCGGCTATACGATCGGCGGTGAAGCGATCGCCGGGCCGCCGGTGCTCGTCGACCGCTTCGCGGACTGCCAGCCGGTTTACGAAGAGTTGCCCGGCTGGCGTGCCTCTACGGTGGGGATTACCCGCTACGCAGACCTGCCGGCCAATGCGCGTGATTACCTGCAGCGCATCGAGGAACTGGCCGGGATACCGATCGACATCATTTCCACCGGGCCGGATCGCGAACAGACGATCGTCAAGCGGCATCCGTTCGAGTGACGCGGACTGGAGTACTGAGTTTCCGGGCCGGCCCGGGCGCACTGCAGGCGATACAGAAGCACGGCTTCTCACCCGAGATGGTGGGAACTATGGCCGGCGCGTCCGGCGGAGCGAAGTGGCTCGTCCTGAGCAAGCTCGACCGCGTCGTTGCGGACACGGTCATACCGCGATTACGCGGGCCGGTACACCTAATCGGCTCGTCGATCGGCGCCTGGCGTTTCGCCTGCTACGCGCAGGCGAAGCCGCTCGACGCGATCGCCCGCTTCGAAGATGCTTACCTGAGCCAGAGCTATTCCGACGACCCGGATCGAGACGAAATTACGGCTAAGAGCCGCGAGATCCTCGATCACGTGCTGGGTGATTCCGGCATCGCCGAGATCCTGTCACACCCCGTGTTCCGTACCCATGTCATGACCGTTCGCAGCCGGCACGTCACGGCGAGCGAGCAGCCTGCCGTGCTGGTGCCGGGTCTGCTCGCGGCGGCGGCGCTCAATGCGGTCAGCCGCCGCTCGCTGGGCGCGTTTTTCGCCAGGGCACTGTTTTATGATCCGAGGGACCTTCCGCCGTTTTTCGATGCGCGCGGATTTCCCATGAACCGGGTGGAGCTGACCGAGGCCAACCTCGCTGACGCGATCGCCGCCACCGGGTCGATACCCATGGTGCTCTCCGGCGTGCGCGACATTCCCGGCGCGCCACGAGGTATCTACAGGGACGGCGGCGTCATCGATTATCACCTCGACCTTCCGCTGAGCGCGCCGGACCGACTGACACTGTATCTGCATTTCATCGATCGCATCGTGCCCGGCTGGTTCGACAAGAAGATCTGGTGGCGCAGACCGGCAGCCTCGAACGTCGACCGGACGATTCTCGTCAGTCCTACCAATGAGTTCGTATCCCGCTTGCCGCACGGTAAGATCCCGGACCGGCGCGATTTCGTTAACTTCGACCGCGAAGAGCGGGTCCGCGCGTGGCGCACCGTGGTGCACATGTGCGATGAACTCGCCGACGAGTTTCACGAGCTGCTGGAGAAAGATCTGCTGGCGGCACGGCTCGAGCCGCTGTGATAGTCTTTGCCGCAAAATAAGAACCACAAAGGAGAGTCGTGTTGACTGACTCGACCATTGCGGCACATGCCGACAAGCCGTATCCCGAACTTACCTGGATTGCCGTTGGCGTCGGCTGGTTTCTCGGCGTCATCATCGCCGTGTCGATTGGCTACGCGGCGCTGATCCTCGGTTTCTCAATAGAAGGGTCGGAACTGGCCGCCATCCTCGGTTTCGGCATTCTGCGCGGCATCCTGCGTCGGCGCAGCATCATCGAAAACAATATTGTGCAGACGGTGGCCAGCGGTGTGAACGGCGCCTCGTCGGGCATGATGTTCTCGGTCCCGGCGATATTCCTGCTCGGCTACAGCGATCGCTTTGATCCGATCATTCTGACGTTCGGCTGCATCGCCGGCGCGTTTCTCGGCATCGCGTTTATCATTCCGCTCAGGAAACACATGATCGATTACGAGCGGCTGACCTATCCGGGCGGCGTCGCGGTGGCGACGATCCTGAAGTCTCCGGGCGCCGGCGTGCGCAAGGCGATCATACTTGTCGGTGCGGCGCTGGCCAGCGCCACCGTGCATGTCATCACGCTGAGGACCGGGGTATCGAACTGGAACCTCGGGGCACTGATCGGCCTGCCGGAGTACATGAACGGCATCTGGTACCTGTCGCTCATGACGATCGGCGTCGGTTTCATCGCAGGCCGCGGTGGCATCGCGTTCATAATCGGCGGCTTCGTAGCCTACTGGTTCGTCTCGCCGCTGTTGTCCTTGACAGGGGCATTCCCTGCTAACGAAGCAGGGCAGCTCATAAACACGCCTGGCGATCTGCGTCTGTTGCTCTATCGGCCGCTCGGTATCGGCATGTTGATCGGCGGTGCGATCATGGGCGTGATCCTCGCGGCGCCACTGATACTCAGCGCAATCAAATCGATGCAGAAGGCTGCCGCGGTCGAAACGAGCGTCGCGGCCGAGGAAATGCCCATCAAGCTGCTTTACGGTGCGGTAATCGGTTCGGCGGTGTTGCTGGCCTTTATGGCCGTCACGGCCGTGGAATCGATGACGCTGATGGGTGGTATCGCGATGGCGCTGCTCGGAACGCTGTGGATATGGATGGCCGGCATCATCCTGTCCGAGGCGATCGGCCGTACGAACTGGTCGCCGTTGTCCGGCATGACGCTGGTCGGAATCACGTTGCTGATTATCGTGACGCAGGCATTCGGCATGGAACGTAGCGATTCCATCATCGCTGCGATCATGGTCGGCGCAGCCATGTGCGTTGCCATGTCGCAGGCGACCGACCTGATGCTGGATCTGAAGACGGGCTACCTCGTTGGCGCAACACCGAGGATGCAGCAGATCGGGCAGTTTGCGGGCGCATGGCTCGGGCCAATCGTCGTGATCTTCGTGATCTTCGCGCTGAACGAAGCGTACACGTTGGGTAGCGAGCGGCTGCCGGCGCCACAGGCGCAGGCGCTTGCCAGCACGATCGACGGCATCATGGGCGGAGACGTGCCGGCACAGAAGTACATGGCCGGCGCGATCCTCGGTGGCATCCTTTCGACCGTGATGGGCGGTCTCGGCATCACGGTCGGCCTCGGCTTCTACCTGCCGTTCAACATCGTTCTTACCTATTCGCTGGGTACCCTGGGCCGGGAACTTGCGGAGCGCGGCATGGGGAAGACGTGGGCGGAGCAGGTTGGCATCCCGATTGCGGCAGGACTCATTGTCGGAGAGGCGCTCGTTGGCGTCGGCGATGCAATACGTCACGTGCTGATGGCGACCTAGTAGGGGATAACGATGAAGGGACTGGGTTATTTGCTTCTGAGCGCCGGCTTCGTCGTGGCGGCCTACGCAACGGCACTCGATGTCGAGCACGTCAGCTGGGCTCTGTTCGGCGCTGCCGTGTTAGCGGCGGTTTCCGGGGTCGTCGCCTTGAAGCGCTATGCCAGGTCGATCGCGCAGTCGGAGGAAGTTCTCGAGAATAATCGCGCCGAGCTTCGCGAGTCCATCGACAATGTCGTGAAAGACCTGCGAGAGATTGTAAGCAATGGCAGCTTGCGTGGCGCCGCGCTCCGGGAACGCATCGATGAAAAGCTGCGCCCGGACCTCGTGCGTTTCGCCGACGCGCGCGAGAGCATGGTGCATCTGTTCGGTCTGCAGACCTATGCCGACATCATGAGCCATTTTGCGGCCGGTGAGCGCTACGTCAATCGTGTCTGGTCGTCATCCGCCGACGGGTACGATGTCGAGGCCGCGCGGTACTTGGGCAAGGCTGAGGAGCAATTTGCTGACGCGCAGAGGCAGTTGAACGCGGCAGCCCGGAAATAAGTCGCAGCTGCTACCCGGATCTGCGGTGCGCGATCGGCGAGCGTTTGCAGGTCCTGGTCAGGTGTCGCTGCAAGGTCCGCACGTCTTCGGCCATGAGGTAATCCGCCTCGCTTCGCCAGCCTCGCAATACCGGTAGTGTCTGCTCATTGACGACGAGATGGCCATCCCCGGCGCGGCTATCGACTTGCCAACCGGGCACGGCGATGACCGAGCGCACGCGGACGGAGTTCTTGAGCAACTCGCGGAACTCCTGCTCGAGGCGCGTGGTCCTTGATGCGATGCTGGTGACGGGGATCGTTTTGCCGCCCGGCCTGAAGTGAAGTTCGCCGTCGACAAGCTGTACGCTCTCCCGGCGTATCGCGCGATGCGCAACAACGTTAATCGCATAGATTCCGCCCGGTCCGACGATAACGTGATCGACCATTCCAGCGGGCGTCGCAATGTCGTGAAAGATCCGGCCGTGACCAACGGCGATCCGTTGCAATGAGTGACCTACGGCGATAGTCGCATCGCGAATGAAACGCACCCTGCGACACTCGAGGATTGTGCGAACGAGCCGGTAAAGGGTGAAGCCGGCGGCCGCGAAGAGTGTCCATAGCAACAGATATAGTTGCCAGGCCGGGTAGCCCGCGAACAAGAGTTCCGCCTCGAAGGTGTGCGCTACGGCGAAGATGAAGACGAACGTCAGGCTCGCACCCAGGTAAGCGGACTGCTTACGAGAGAGGGACTCGAATTCGTCGCGGAATCGCTGCGCGGATTCGCGCATGATGGCGTTCGGGAATTTCGGGTGAGCGTTCAGGGTACGCGCAACAAGGTGCCAGAAACTGGCCACCAGGAGGAACACGTAGGTGCAGGCGATTGCCACCGCGCCCGAGCCGCTGACCGCCTCGATGTTCATCCCGCACCCCTTCTTGAATGGACCGCTGTAGGGTATCCGGCGGCGCTGAAGCCCTCTGTGACGCACATCACGGGGACCACAGAAGAACGCGGATCAGTGGGCAATTTTCAGCATCTGCTCAGCGATATAAGGGTATTTGTGAATGTCATCACGGCGGTAAGCGTGATCCGGCTGTTAGCGTCGGTCGTATTGATTCACACAGGGCGGGGTTCGTCATGTACAGGATCTTGATCAATACAGGAATGGTACTCGGGATTGCGTTGCTCGGTGGCTGCGCATCCATGAGCAGCGAGGAGTGTGCCAATAGCGACTGGGTTGCCATCGGCTACGAGGACGGCTCCAGAGGCTACACCATGGACAAGTTCGGCAGCCGCCGCAAAGCTTGCGCCAAGCATGGCGTCACTGCGGATTTCAAGGCGTACCAGGAAGGGCGCGAGGAAGGGCTCGCAGAATTCTGCCAGCCCAGCCGCGGTTACAACCTGGGTGTCAGCGGTGCTGCCTATTACGGCGTTTGTGACGTTGCGATGGAAGAGGAGTTCCTCGATGCCTACCGGGTTGGGTCGCAGCTGCACAGCCTGCGGTCGAACGTCAACAATGCGAACTCGAGAATCTACTCGAAGGAAGCGGAACTCAAGCGCACCAAGGAGAAGATCCGCGACAAGCAAGCCGAGCTGATCAGTGATGACGTGACGCCACAGGATCGCCTGCTCCTGCTGACGGATATCAAGGAACTGGCAGAGCGCTCCGGCGAACTGGAAGCGGAGATCGAGAAACTGGTGGCCGACAAGGCCCGCCACGAGCACGAACTCGAGGATTACGAGCAGACGGTCGCGGCCTACGGCTACTGAGCAGGCAGCGGCGGGCGCTTAGTAATCGTCGGATTCGTCGCGGCGATCGCTGCTCTGGCGTCGCTCGCCGGCATAGCTCCCGGTCGCCGCGGCCACCCCCCCCGGTGTGAACGGGCTGCGGCGATCTTTCCCTGACCGCCGGTCGTCGTGGTGGATGAAGCGGCAGTCACATTGGTCCGCATCGCAGCCGGGAAGCGGAAGGTCTGGGGCTTGTGATGCCAGGAAGCGCTGGCCTGAGATCTCGCTGACCGCGGCACACGCATTCGCGCCGTGCTTGACGGATACCGCGTGGTACTTCGAGTGGTCCGTGAGCACGGGGGAATCGGGCCGGTTCCGGCGGTTTTCGTGACTGTCGAGCCCGCGCCGGTAGAAGAACCACGCAATCAGCAGGCCGAGCACCAGCAGCAACAGCACGGTCTTCATCCCTGCATCCCCCAGTCTAATCCGATACGGGCTGAGTTTACTTCAATTGGTGGCCGCGTCGACCCTGACGTGCAACTCGCCCTAGTGCCCGGCGGAGTCCGGGTCGGTCGTTGCCGGTATCCCCGGCCTTTCGATATCTCGTAGCGGCTGAAAGACGGGCATTGCCCGCATCGCCGGGAACGAGTCGTGGATCGCGCGCATGGGCGGAACGAGCCCGGGAAGGCGGTCCAGGGTCTGTGCGAGGTCCTGGCGGTAGGTCTCCAACGCCTGGGCATCCACGAGGCCGGCGTCATGGGCGGCCTGCACAGCGGAATAGGCGTTGACGAGATGTCGCGCGAGGCCCCGTATCTGGGACTCCTCGGTCGCCGTCACGAGATGGCTCGTCGGCGCGCTCAGCTTCGGAAACAGTTTGGCAAAGTCGGGTGACATCGCACGGCGCAGGTCCAATTCATCGAAACTGCGGTCCAGTTGCATTTCGATCTCTCTGGCGGTGATGCGATTGCTCTGGTGAATTTCCCAGGCAACGAGTAGCAGTGAGGCGACGATGCTGATCATGCCGACGATCTCGACGATTTCGCGAAGGTGCCTGCTACTCATGGCGGCCCGAAACGGCTAGTAGGGCAGGACGCCGAACAGCGCCTTGTGGAGAAAGAAGATCGCAGCAAAAGCTGCGCCGGCGACGACGGCCACGATCATGTCGACTGAGAACGGCGCAACGTCCGGTTTGCGCCAATCACCATCGCGCTTGTTGCAGAGGACGATCTCAGTGACGGCCCAGATGCTGAGCCCGCCGAACAGAAGGACCGAGCGCGAGTCACCATTCACGAGCAGGTGGGCAACGGACCAAAGGATGACGGCCATCATCTGGGGATGTCGCACGAAGCGCCGGTAATTACCGCGCGCCTTCGAGGTTACGAACAACACGAAAGCCACGAATACGAGCGCGGAGATCAACGGGCCGCCGCCGACGGGAGGTACGTAAACGACCGTCGGAGTTGCTGCTTTCCAGCCGAAGACGATGAGGGCGATGGCGGCGACAATCACTATGGAGAATACGCCGCGATAGGGCCCTTCGCCGATGCTTTCCACCACTCGGGCGCGCGTCGTGGGCAACGCCGCCGGCATCAGGTGGACGATCGTGAAAAGGAGCAAGCCCGCTACGAGAAGAGACATCAGTGCCGCCCTTGGCCGTTGGTCCGGCCGATTATACCGGTTTGGCGGCGTTTCGGCCGGCCCGCGAAATCAGGTACCATTTCGCGACCGCTAAACCGAGGGCATAGCATGAAGACCGACGGCAAACTCATGGATATGTTGACGGGCTACGCAGCTTCGCACCAACACCCGGTCAACATCTTCGTGCACATGATCGGCATTCCAACCATCATGCTGGGCGTACTGATTCCGTTGAGCTGGGTTACCGTCGACGTGCGGGGATTTTCTTTCAGTCTCGCGCACGTATTGCTGCTCGGGTTCTTCGTGTTCTACCTGACGCTCGATGTGCTGTTCGCAATCGTATTCCTCGTTTTCGGATTCGGCCTGACGGTCGTTGCCGCGATGATCGCCGACCTGTCTCTCGGCACCTCGGCCACGGTGGCGGCGCTCCTTTTCTTCGGTGGCTACGCGGTGCAGTTCGTCGGCCATGCCATCGAAAAATCGATGCCGGTGCTGGTCAAGCACCCTGTACAGGCGAACCTTGCGGCGCCTTTCTTCACGGTCGTCGAAATGTTCAAGCTAATCGGGCTACGCGACGAATTGTTCAACGAGGTGCAACGGCAGATTGCGCTGCGTAGGCAATCCGCGGCTAAGCCGAATTAAGCCTATGAAGAGCTATCTGGCAGCACCCGGCTTCGCCTGGTTCGTGATGTTGCTGTCGGCATGCGGCGGCAGCGGTAGTGGGGACCTTGCGTCGGTGCCGCCACCGCCACCGCCGTCACCACCGCCACCGGTGCTAAGCACCGGGCCAGCGGTGTGTGCCGAAGGAGATGCAGGCGGGTTCGGCTGCTCCGGGGTGGACCTTCTGTCGCGTATCCCTAACAGTGCGATGGATGGCGCCGGCGGTAATGACATCTGGGGCTGGTTCGACGCGCAGACGAGCCGTGAATACGCTCTGATGGGCCTGCGGAACGGCACGGCTTTTGTCGATATTACGAACCCCGAGGAACCGGCGTTCCTGGGCCGACTCCCGACCCAGACGACGTCGTCGATCTGGCGCGACATCAAGGTGTATCAGGACCACGCCTACATCGTGGCCGACAGTGCGGGCGCGCACGGCATGCAGGTCTTCGACCTCACTCGCCTGCGTGGCGTAACGGGCCCGCTGGACTGGCTGCCCGATACCGTGTACGGGGATTTTGCAAATGCCCACAACCTCGCGATCAACGAAGAAACGGGTTTCGCCTACGCCGTCGGCACCAATACCTGCGGCGGCGGGCTGCACGTGATCGATCTCGGCGATCCCGGTAATCCGTTGTTCGCGGGCTGTCATATCGTTACGCCGGATACGCACGACGCGCAGTGCGTCGTTTACCAGGGCCCGGACGTGATTTTCTCGGGCCGCGAGGTCTGCGTTAACTCCAATGAGAATCACGTGGAGATCGTCGATGTGACCAACAAGGCCGATCCGGTCATGGTTTCGCAATCGGCCTATCCCCAACTCGGCTTCGTCCACCAGGCGTGGCTCACCGAGGACCATCGTTTCCTGTTCGTTGGCGACGAACTCGATGAGCCCAACTTCGGCGTGCCGACGCGCACTCACGTCTTCGACGTGTCGGATCTCACGAACCCGCAATACCTGTATCCCTACGAGGCGGCGACGACGTCAATCGACCACAACCTCTACGTGCGCGGCAATCGCGTCTACCAGGCGAATTACAGCGCCGGCCTGCGCGTGCTGGAGTTCGGGGATCTCACGAACCAGGAGATTGCGGAGGTTGCGTTCTTCGATACCGTGCCGGAAGGCGGTGTCGGTGCCTTCGACGGCGCCTGGAGCGTTTATCCTTACCTGCCATCCGGGACGATCATCGTAAGCGACGGTATCCATGGGCTCTTCGTTCTCACGCTTCAGCCGTAATCTGTACCTTATTGCATTGTTCGCAGGCATGGCCGCCTGTTCCTCGCCGGAGTCGCCGAATGCATCGCTGGTTGTCACCGGTGCGCGCGTCTGGACCGGCGATTCGGCGATGCCGTGGGTGGAGGCCGTCGCCGTCTCGAGGGATGAGATTCTCGCCGTGGGTGTGGCCGCGGACATCGCACCGTTGATCGGTGGCGACACGGAGGTCATCGACGCCCGAGGCGGCATGCTGCTGCCGGGGTTCATCGATACCCATGTGCACTTTCTCGCGGGCGGTGCCGCCATCGCGTCGGTACAACTGAGGGACGCGCAGTCGCCGGACGAATTCACCGGCCGTATCGAGGCGTTCGCGACGACGGCTGAGCCCGGTGAGTGGATCATTGGCGGCGCCTGGGATCATACGAACTGGGGCGGTGAGTTACCACGGCGGGACTGGATCGATGCTGTCACACCGGACAACCCGCTGTGGATTTCGCGGCTCGATGGCCACATGGCCCTCGCGAATTCGCTCGCCCTGAAGCAGGCGGGTGTGGATGCCGATACGCCGGATGTCGAGGGCGGCGAGATCGTCCGTGACGAGGACGGGCGGCCGACCGGCATACTCAAGGATAACGCCATGGCACTCGTGCAGGTGGCGATCCCCGAACCGGCAGAGCGGCAGCTTGATGGCTATCTCCACGCCGCGATGCAGTACGTCGCGGCGAAAGGGGTCACGACGGTGCACGACATGTTCGACAGCGTCGGCAATGGCTGGCTGGGGCTCGAAACGTATCGCCGGGCCGCAGCGCGCGGCGACCTGATCACGCGTATCTATGCCGTGACGCCGCTTGCCGAGTGGCAGAAGCTGGCTGAAGATATCGAGCGAAACGGGCGCGGCAACGAGTGGCTGAAGACCGGCGGGGTGAAGGGCTTCATGGACGGTTCGCTGGGCTCGCACACGGCGGCGATGCTGGAGCCGTTCAGCGATACGTCGGGGGACAGCGGCTTCCTGCTCGATTCGCTCGACAATCTGCGAGCGATGATGATAGGCGCCGATGCGGCCGGGCTGCAATTAAACATCCACGCAATCGGCGACAAGGCGATCCGGGACCTGCTGGACATCTTCCTCGATGTTGTCGAAGCGAACGGCGAGCGTGACCGGCGGCTGCGCATGGAGCATGCGCAGCACATCCATCCGGACGATGTCCCGCGGTTCGCGGTGCAGGGCGTGATCGCGAGCATGCAGCCGTATCACGCCATCGACGACGGCCGCTGGGCGGAAGACGTGATCGGTGCTGAACGCGCGCAGACGACCTACGCGTTCAAATCGCTCATCGACAGCGGCGCGCACGTTGCGCTCGGCAGCGACTGGTACGTGGCGCCGGCAGACCCGATTGCGGGCATTTACGCTGCGATGACCCGCCGCACGCTCGACGACAGGAACCCGGACGGCTGGGTGCCCGAACAGAAGATTACCGTCGAGCAGGCCCTCCGGGGCTACACGTACGAAGGCGCACATGCCTCGTTCGAGGAAAACCGCAAGGGCAAACTCAAGCCGGGGATGCTGGCCGACATGGTACTCATCGATCGCGATCTGACGACGATGCATCCGGAGACCATCCGCGATGCGAAGGTGTTGATGACCATCGTCGGTGGCCGCGTGGTCTATTCGCGCTTGTAGGCGCAGCTCTCGAACCCCGAACCGATCGTGCGCCGGGGCGTGCTCCTACGAGAGACTGGAGGAGCAGATCTCGTACCGCGATCGATTTGATGGTGCCCAGGAGAGGACTTGAACCTCCACGGGGTTACCCCCACTAGCACCTGAAGCTAGCGCGTCTACCAATTCCGCCACCTGGGCCGTGCATTACCGCGTACAATTGCGCGGTGGGCAGGGTGGCGCACTGTACTCAAA
>JBFFEB010000015.1:0-60168 GCA_041559075.1 Woeseiaceae bacterium
CACGCGAGCGAGCAATGGCACGGCGCGCGACAGCTCCGAGAAGTCCTCCCAGTCGATCACGATGCCGGCCGCCTTTGCGATCGCTACGAGGTGGATCGTGTGGTTCGTCGAGCCCCCCGTGGCAAGCAGGCCCACGATCGCGTTCACGATCGCCTTTTCGTCGACGATCTCGCCGAGCGGGACGTGGTCGTCCCCGAGGGCGGTCCGTTGCAGGATGTTGTTCACCGCTGCACGCGTCAGGGCGTCGCGCAGCTCGGTGCCCGGGTTCACGAACGAGCCGCCTGGCAACTGCAGGCCCATGAATTCCATGAGCATCTGGTTGCTATTCGCCGTGCCGTAGAACGTGCAGGTCCCGGGCGCGTGGTAGGCGGCCGACTCCGCCGCCAGCAGCTCGTCACGGCCGATGCGGCCTGCCGCGTACTCCTCGCGGATCTGCGCTTTCTCCTTGTTCGACAGGCCCGACACCATAGGGCCGGCGGGCGCGAACGTAACGGGCAGATGGCCGAAAGACAGGGCGCCGATCAGCAGTCCCGGCACGATCTTGTCACAGATGCCGAGCAGGATCGCGGCGTCGAACACGTTGTGCGACAGCGCGACGGCCGTCGACAAAGCAATCACGTCGCGGCTGAACAGCGACAGGTCCATGCCGTCCTGCCCCTGGGTGACGCCATCGCACATCGCGGGCACACCGCCCGCGAACTGGGCGATGGCTCCCTGCTTCGCGACCGCGTCCTTGATCACCGCGGGATAGCTTTCGAACGGCTGGTGCGCGCTCAGCATCTCGTTGTAAGCGGAGACGATACCGATGTTCGGCACGGTATTGCCCGACAGCGCCTTCTTCTCGATATTGCTGCCGGCCGCCATCGCGTGCGCCAGGTTGCTGCACGACACCGAACCGCGCGATGGGCCGCTGTCGGTGGCACTTCGAATGCGCGCGAGGTAGCCATTGCGCGATGCCTTGCTGCGCTGCTGGATGCGCTCGGTGACGCGCTGGATCGTTGAATTCATGTCGGGTGGCCTCGAGTGTCAGGGTGCCCAGTAGACGTACACCGGCGCACGCTTCTGGCGGAGCAAATGGGAGACGGGATAGCCGTTCGCGGCCTGTTTCGTGGTCTCGTAGACCTCGCGCTTCCTGTCACCGAACATCAGCAACAGGATTTCGTCGCTGCGCGACAGCGCGGACAGGGTCAGGCTCACCCTCGGATGGGGGCTCGCTGCCGTGTTCACGGGGATGCAGAGTTCGCTCGAATCCACGTCCAGTCCCTCTTCCAGGTTCTCGGCATCGGGAAACAGCGACGCGAAATGCCCGTCCTCGCCCATGCCGAGCAATGCGCACGCGAACGGAAACGGTGCCTGCCGCAGCTCGTCGTTCAGCTCGCTGCAGCGGTCCTCGATCGTTACGCCGGGCCTGTAGACAGGCAGCAGGTTCGCAGCCCGCGCCTCCCCGCTCAGCAGGGTCTCTCGCACCAGCTTTTCGTTGCTGTCCTCGTGGTCGGCCGGCACCCAGCGTTCGTCGCTAAGGATCACGTGCACGTCGGGCCACGCGAGCGGCGCCCTTGCGAGTTCCGCAAAGACGCCGGCGGGGCTCGTGCCGCCGCTGACGACAACCGACGCCTCGCCCTGTGCATCCAGGCGCCGCCCGAGTGCCTCCGCGATACGTTCAGCGGCAGCGATCGCGGCCGCCTCACGACTATCGAACAGGTTGTCCATCTGTTTCGTCACATGCAGTCCTCACACGTCCGGGTGCCAGGCGCGCCCGTCTCGGTCCAGCAGCAAAGAAGACGCCGCGGGACCCCACGATCCCGCGACGTAGGTTTCCACTTTCTGTTTCGACGCCGCCCAGTTCTCGATGATGGTGTCGATCCAGTGCCACGCCGCCTCGACCTCGTCACGACGCATGAACAATGCGGGATTGCCGCGCAACACCTCCATGAGCAGGCGCTCGTACGCATCGGGATAGCGCACGCCAAAGGTCTCTTCGAAACTCAGGTCGAGGGACACGGGACGCAGATCGAAACCGCCCGGGCCGGGTTCCTTGGCCATGACCGAGAGCTTCACACCCTCATCGGGCTGGAGTCGTATCGTCAGGCGATTCGGCGCGACGTTGTATTTCTGCTCGGGGAAGATAGAGTGCGGTACCTCCTGGAACTGCACGACGATCTCCGAGTGCTTGCCCTTGAGCCGCTTGCCAGTACGCACGTAGAACGGCACGTTCGACCAGCGCCAGTTGTCGATCTCGAGCTTCAGGGCCACGAAGGTCTCCGTGCTGCTGTTGCTCTCGCCGAGTTCCTCTGCGTAACCGGCCACGGTCCTGCCGTTGATCGCACCGGCCGTATACTGCCCGCGCACCGTGCTGGCCCGCACGGCATCCGGAGTGATCGGGCGCAACGCCCGCAGCACTTTTATCTTCTCGTCGCGCACCGCATCGTGATGCAGGCTGGACGGCGCCTCCATGGCAACCAGGCACACGAGCTGCAATAGGTGGTTCTGCACCATGTCGCGTAGCGCGCCAATGTCGTCGTAATACTCGACCCGGCCGCCAACGCCGAGATCTTCGGCCACCGTGATCTGCACGTGATCGATGGCGCCGCGCCGCCACAGCGGCTCGAACAGGGAATTGGCGAATCGCAGGGCGAGCAGGTTCTGTACCGTCTCCTTACCGAGATAATGGTCGATGCGATAGATCTGGTTCTCGGGGAAGCACTTGCCGACCTCGTTGTTGATCCCGCAGGCCGACGCGTAATCATGGCCTAGCGGTTTCTCGAGAACGATGCGGCTGTTGCCGGTAACCAGGCCGTTCGTCTTGAGTCCCTGCGCGATGGTGCCGAAGAGGTTCGGCGCCGTCGCCAGGTAAGCGACGCGGATGCGGTCTTCTGCGCCTGCGAGCAATTGGACGAGCGCGCCCCAGTTGTCGTGGTCGTAGGCGTCGCTCTGCACGTAATGAATGCGCTGGCGAAGCTTCGCCCACTCGCCATCATCGAAGTCGCCGCTGCCGAGGTTCTCGCGCAGCGCCGTCTCGACGAGGTCGAGGTATTCGTTGCGGCCGAGTTCGCCACGGCTCGCAGCAATGATGCGGCTGTCGCCGGTGATCTGGCCGTCACGCTCGCGGTGGTACAGCGCCGGCAGCAGCTTGCGCATTGCCAGGTCACCGGTTCCGCCGAATATGACGAGGTCGAACACATCGACCGGTACGAAGTTTGCCATCGGGATACCCTCGTTGAAGCTGAAATTTTACTACAGATTAGCCCTTTTTTGCCAAATTTTTCTGGAATACACGCAAATATTATTGTAGTTTTACTACATGTTGAACCGGATACAGCAACAGGCCGGGCTCCTAAGCCGCGCCGAAAAACGCGTCGCCGACTGGGTCGTGGCGCACCCGCGGCAGGCGGCCGACGCGACGCTGGCCGAGGTCGCGCGGGAGTGCGGCGCCAGCGAGCCCACTGTCATCCGCTTCTGTCGCCGGGTGGGGCTGTCGGGTTTCCGCGAGCTGACCATCCGCCTGACCGAGGCGCTCAGCCGCCCCGACCGTTACGTCCACCGGGACGTCAACGCCGACGATGCGACCGCCGACGCAGTCAACAAGGTACTCGACGCGGCGATATCGTCGCTGCTGGACATGCGCGCACAACTGTCTTCGATGCCCGTCGACGAGGCAGCGGCCGCCCTCCTCGACGCCAGGCAGATCACGTTCATCGGGCTAGGAGCATCCGGGCACGTTGCCACGGATGCCTGCCACAAGTTCTTCCGGCTCGGCACGCCGTGCAATGCTCATACGGATACGCCCAGCATCCTGCAGGCGGCAGCCATTGCGGGAACCGGTGACGCCCTCGTGATCGTCTCGCATCTCGGCGGGTGGCCGGAACTCGACCGCGCCGCGGCCGCTGCGCGGGAAAACGGCGCGACGGTGATCGCCCTGACCAATCCCGCGTCGCGGCTTGCGCGTACCGCGACGCTCGTTTTCGGCTGGGACCCGCACGAGGACACCAGTGTCTACACGCCGATGAGCTCACGGCTCGCGCAGCTCGCGCTCCTCGACGCCGTGTACGTTGCGTTCGCACTGTCGCTCGGCGACGTCGCCGCCGACAAGCTCCGGCGCAGCAAGGACGCATTGCGCCAGCACTGAGCCGCCGGCTCTCCCGGCTGCCGGATTGCAGTGTGGCTAGGTACTTCCCCGCATTGCTGTTTCTGGCCACTTCAAGCACAAAGATGGCAAGCGTAAGTGAAGGGTGGATGTTCTGCCCAGGGAGCACGAAATGCGCAGGTATCTCGTTTCCGTTCTTGCAATATTGTCGCTGGCCGTTTCCGCTGTTGCAGTCGCCGGCAGTTACGAGGACGGGCGTGCGGCGTACGATGTCGGCGACTTCGAGAAGGCCATGACCACCTGGGCGCCTGCCGCGGAAAGCGGTGACGCCGACAGCCAGTACGGCATGGGCCTCCTGTACTCCGAAGGAATCGTTGTCCCGATGGACGACATCCAGGCCCTGCACTGGTTCGGGCTCGCGGCCGACCAGGGACACGGCCGGGCCCAGTACAAGCTCGGCGTCATGCACGCCAACGGCTGGGGCGTGCCGATGGACGAGGCGGAGGCGATGAATTGGTACTTGCTGGCCGCCAATAACGGCGTCACTGCCGCCCAGGTCAGCCTGGGCACCATGTACCAGAACGGTTTCAGCGTTGCCCAGAACACGATCGAAGCACTCAAGTGGTTTACGATCGCCGTCAGGCTCGGCGACGACGACGCCCGCGTCCACCAGGAATACCTGGCCGAACGCATGCCGCCCGGAGAACTGGCCAAGGCGGATGCCGAGACCAACGCCTGGTTCAACGATCACCAGACAATGCTGGCGGAATCGCGCTAGCCGTCACGATTGCCCATAGGACGGCCACCCGCCGTCCACCTTTTTCGGGGCGCCCCAACGGCGCCCCGAAACGCATGGCAAGCGGCCGGCGTTGCCCGTCAAAGCAGCTACAGGCGCCAAAAAAGCGCCATCCTGCCGCCTTTGCGAGCGGGAATTGTGATAAAACGTTTCACCAAGCCCAGCGCTGCAGCGTCAGTTCGCCCAATGAAAGTCGAGAACCCCACGTCGCGCGACATAGCCGACATCGCCGGAGTCTCCCAGGCGACGGTGTCTCGTGCGCTGCGCAACAGCCCGCTGGTGAGAAAGGAAACGCGTGACCGCATCCAGGCGATCGCGCGGGAACTCAACTATTTCGTCAATCGTAACGCGGCCGGCCTGCGTACTCATCAGAGCAACACGATCGCGCTGCTGTTGTTCGATGACGCTAGCGACACCGATACGCGAATGAACCTGTTCCTCATGTCGCTGCTCGATAACATCGTCCGCATCGCGGCCGGTCTCGGTTACGACGTCCTCGTCTCGCTGCAGCAGCTGAGCGACGACTGGCACATCCAGTACCAGGCGAGTAACCGGGCCGACGGCCTGATCCTGCTCGGCTACGGCGATTACATGGAATACCGGGAGAAGCTGACCGCGCTCGCCAACGCCAACACCCGCTTCATGATCTGGGGGCCGCTGATCCAGGACTTCCCGGGCCGGACTTTCGGTTGCGACAACGAAAGCGGCGGATACCAGGCGACGAAGCACCTCACCAACCTCGGCCGCTGCAACATCGCGTTCATCGGCAGCAAGTCGCGGCGCAGCCCGGAACACGGTGCGCGGCATGCAGGTTACCGCCGCGCGCAGCAGGAAGCCGGCGTGGCATGCAACGAGCGTCTGCGCTTTGCCGCCGACAATTCGGAGCACCAGGGCTACCAGGCAACGATGCAACTGCTCGAGAGCGGCGAGCCTTTCGATGCGATCTTCGCAGGCACGGACCTGATCGCGATCGGCGCGATGCGCGCCCTGCAGGACAAGGGCAAGCGCGTGCCCGAGGACGTGAGCGTCGTCGGTTTCGACGACATGCCGCTTGCTGCCTACGTGTCACCGGCGCTGACGACCGTGCAACAGAATTCCCGATTGGGCGCCGAGGGTCTCGTGAGCGGTATCGTCGGGCTCATCAAAGGCGAGCCGGTCGAATCGACGCTCATGGAGCCAAAGCTGATCGTCCGCGAATCCTGCGGCGCCGTGAACTGCTGACGCAGCGCGACAACCGCTTATTGCGGCTCCGCCGCCTTGTCGACCAGCAGCACGGCGATCCCTGAAACGATCATCAGCACGCCGCCCGTAACCAGCCCGAAAATACTGGCCTGGCCGAAGAACTCCCGGATGACCAGGCCCAGGATACTCGCAGCAACCAGCTGCGGAATCACGATGAAAAAATTGAAGATACCCATGTACACGCCCATTTTGTGCGACGGCAGGTTGCTGGAGAGCAGTGCATACGGCAGCGACAGGATCGACGCCCAGGCGATACCGACGCCGATCATGGGGATCAGCAACAGCTTCGGGTCGGAGATGAAATAGAAGCTCATCAGGCTGACGCCGCCGATCGCAACGTTGAGCATGTGTGAGACCCGGCAGCCCAGGCGGCTCGCGACGAACGGGATCGCGATCGCCGCCAGTGCCGCGAATCCGTTGTAGGCCGCGAACAGAACGCCGACCCAGTCCGCGCCGTTGTTGTACGCGTTCGAACTCGTATCCGAGGTGCCGAAATGATGGCTGGTCACGGCCGCCGTGCCGTAGATCCACATGGCGAACAGAGCGAACCAGGAAAAGAACTGCACGACCGCCAGCTGGCGCATCACCTTCGGCATGTGGAACAGGTCGTGCATGATCTCGTACATGCCGTTCTTCGTGTTCCCGGCGCGCTGCATGAATGCCGTAGTGACCTGCAGCAAGCCGAACGCGACGAGGCCACCAGCGAGGATATAAAGCTGCTTGTCGAGCCCTTGCTGCAGTATCACGAACCAGCCGGCCGCGCCGGCGACGGCCCATGCGATACCACCCCTCATGTACTTCTCCGCGGGCCGCAGCGAGGCATCATCGGCAACATGCTCCGGCGGCCTTGCGGCGTCGAACTCGGCGAGTTCCTGCGGTGAATATTCCCTGGTCCGCAGCACCGTCCACATGACGGCCGCGAAGAACACCGCCCCGCCAAGATAGAACGCCCACTTGACGGAGTCCGGGATCTGCCCGGGCGGCGCCGTGTTACTGATATCGAACCAGTTCGTCATCATGTAGGGCAACGCCGACGCGACGACCGCGCCGACACCGATGAAGAAGCTCTGCATCGCGAAGCCCGACGTGCGTTGCCGCTCCGGCAGCATGTCGCCGACAAATGCGCGGAATGGCTCCATCGACACGTTGATACTTGCGTCCATCACCCACAGCATGCCCGCGGCTATCCAGAGCGTCGGCGAATTCGGCATCACGAAGAGCGCCAGCGAAGCAAGAATTGCACCGATCGTGAAATACGGCCGGCGTCTTCCGAAGCGGCCCCAGGTGCGGTCGCTCATGTAGCCGATGATGGGCTGAACGATGAGTCCCGTTAGCGGCGCGGCCACCCAGAGTATCGGCAGGTCGTCGATCTCCGCACCCAGCGTCTGGAAGATGCGGCTGACGTTCGCGTTCTGCAGCGCGAACCCGAACTGGATTCCCAGGAACCCGAAACACATGTTCCAGATCTGCCAGAAGGAAAGCGGTGGCTTCTTCTTCATTATCGTGTTGCTCAATCGTCGGGCCGCAGCCGAACTGCTGCGCCGCCCCCCGCGCCAAGCTTCAGTTCCAGTGAATCCTTAGCGCTTACCGAACGCTCCTCGATCACGAAGTCGTAGGGAGTCGATTTCCAGTCGGCGTCGTCACCGTCGCGATAGATCGTCGCGATGTAACGCCTGTCCGGTTCGAGGAACGAGAGCGGGGCCGCGATAGCCGTCGGCCGGTCGCCGCTGATCGCGCCGACGTACCAGTCGTCGCCGCCGCGCTCCTGTCTTGCGAACACCGCGAATTGCCCGACCTCCCCGCCCAGCGCGATGCTCTCCTCCCAGTCGGTCGGTACGTCCTTGATGAACTGGAACGCGTCCAGCCGCTGCTCGTAGTTCTCGGGCAGATCCGCCGCCATCTGGATCGGGCTGTAAAGCACCACGTAGAGGGCGAGCTGGTGGGCAAGCGTCGAGGCGACGCGGGAATCGGACCCCGCTCCCTGGTGCAACAGGTCGAAGATGCCCGGCGTGAAATCCATGGGGCCCGACAGCATGCGGGTAAATGGCAGGGTCACGTTGTGGCTCGGCGGGTTGGGCGGTGCCCACGCCGCATTGTATTCCTGCCCGCGCGCGCCTTCCCGACTGATCCAGTTCGGGTAGGTCCGGCGCAGACCCGTGTCCTTGACCGGCTCGTGGGTATTGATGCTGATCCCGCGCTTCGCGGCTTCCTCGAGCACGCGGATGAAGTGCCCCGTCGCAAACTGGCCATCGTGCCATTCGTGCTTGTCGATGCCGTCATCGACCCGGACCAGCCCACCCCCGTCCGCGACATAACCGGTTTTCACCTGCCGAACGCCCAGCGACTCGTACAGGTCAAACGCATCCGCCATCTGGCGTTCGTAGTTACTGATATGACCCGAGGTCTCGTGGTGTCCCACGAGCCGCACGCCTTTGTCGCGCGCATAGCCGGCCACAGCCTCGATATCGAAGTCGGGATACGGCTGCGTGAAACTGAAGACCGCGCCATTTGCAATCCAGTTGCCGTCCCAGCCGGTGTTCCAGCCTTCGACGAGCACGCCGTCGAAACCGTGTCTTGCCGCGAAGTCGATGTGACGCCTGGCCTCTGCCGTCGTCGCACCATGCTCGGGACCCGAGCCCCAAGTCTTCTCCTGAAGGTGCATCCCCCACCAGATCCCGACGTACTTTCCGGGCTGTACCCAGGACACGTCACCGAGCTTGTTGGGTTCGTTGAGGTTGAGGATGAGGTCCGAGTTCAGCAGGCCCTTCGCGTCCGGCGACACCTGGATCGTGCGCCACGGCGTGACGAAGGGCGCGCGGACCCTGACGCGGATGCCGTCGGACCACGGCGTCAGGTTGGTCTTCAGTATGCCGCCGCGGCGTTTGTCCAGGACGTAGGCCGCGTAGTCGACGAGTGCAGCCTCATGAAAGCTCAAGTGTATGCCGCTCGCGAGCCTCACCGTCACCGGCGTGTGCGCAAGCCCGATGTCCGACACCGGCGTCTCGTTGTACAGGAACTCGTAACGGTTCCAGCCGCGCCCAGGGATCCACCAGGCTGTTGCCTCCGGGGCCAGATGGAACTCGGTCAACTCGTCGACGATCTCGACGTCGGCATAGCCGCCCTGCTCCGGCACCTCGTACCGGAAGCCGACGCCGTCATCGTACACCCGGACACGCAAGCCGACCTGGCGCGCCGGCGCGTCGGCCTGGAACAGCACGAACAGCTCGTTGAAGCGATCGCGGACCCGGCGGCGCTCGCCCCACGGTTGCTGCCAGGTGCTGTTGCCGCTGCTGCGCTCGGAACGCATGATGCGCAGGCCCGTATCGAAAGCAGGGTGATCGGCAAAGCGCATCCCGAGCCGCGACTCGCGGACCACCCGTTCCCCGCGGTAGCGGACGCTGTAGCGCGGTACCCCGTCGTCGTCGACATCGACGGAAAACGTGATGCGGGTGTCTGGAGATTGAACTTGCAGCGCCATTGCCGGGGTCGCGAGCAGCGAAAACAGTAACAGGGTCGGTAAAGCCTTCACGACGGGTCCGGTTCTACATCGCCGGCGCTTTGCAGTGCGTGTCCAGGTACTTGCGGTGATCGGGCATGACCGCGGCCGCCTCCGCCATGACGCGCCGCAGGCTCTCCAAGCGAGCACGAGCGTCGACGTTGCCGCGCTGGTCGACGAGCGGGTCGTATCGTTCCGGCATCACGAACTGCCCGATGAATACCGCGAGCCAGCTCGGGTTCTGGAACAGCTCGATGCCCGGCGAAACGATACGTCCGTAAGCACGGAAATGGTCGATCTTGTAACGCAGCGAATCGGGTATCGACATCGAGGCACAGTAACGCCACAGCTCGGCGTCGTCGCGCTCGGTGGCATGATAGTGCAGCACGAGAAAATCCCGCACGGTCTCGTATTCGAGGCGCGTGAGCCGGTTGTACTCCTCGATCGCCAGGGGATCGAGGTTGCGATCAGGGAACAGCGCCAGGAACCGGGTGATGCCGGTCTGAATAAGGTGGATGCTCGTCGACTCGAGCGGTTCCATGAATCCGGCGGCGAGGCCGATGGCCAGGCAATTGCGATTCCAGAACTTCTTGCGGCGCCCGGTCGTGAAACTCAGCACTCGCGGCTCGGTGATCGGCTCGCCATCGAGGTTGTCGAGCAGCTTCGCGGCCGCCTCGTCTTCACCGATGAACTTGCTGCAAAACACATAGCCGTTGCCGATGCGATGCTGCAACGGTATGCGCCACTGCCAGCCTGCCTCGTGCGCCGTCGAGCGCGTGTAGGGCGTAAACTCACCGCCGTGCGTGCACTGTAGGGCGGCCGCCCGGTCGCAGGGCAACCAGTGCGTCCAGTCCTCGTAACCGGTCTCGAGCGCGTCCTCGATCAGCAACCCTCGGAAGCCGGTGCAGTCGATATAGAAGTCGGCTTCGACCGTCCTGCCGTCGTCCAGCGTGACTCGCACGATGTTGCCGGTCTCGGGATCGAGACCCACGTCGACGATTTTGCCTTCAATGCGCTGCACGCCGCGTTCCTCGGCGTAACCGCGCAGGTATTTCGCGTACAGCCCGGCATCGAAGTGATAGGCGTAGTCATAGGTCGACTGCACCATGCGTGGATCCTTCAGCGGCCGCTCGAACTTGCAGCGCGATGCTGCGGCCCATGCCATCGAGCAGTCGTCGAGCGAACCGTCATCGCCCTCCGCACGCGCCTTCAACCAGTAGTTCGCGAGCGGAACGATATCGAAATCGGCGCCGAACGGACCGAACGGATGGAAGTAACGGTGGCCGTTGCGCCCCCAGTTAACGAACTGGATACCGAGCTTGTAAGAGCCCTGCGTGTGGCGCATGAACTCGTACTCGTCGATGCCGAGGCGCTGGTTGAACAGGCGGATAGGCGGTATCGTCGCTTCGCCGACGCCGACCGTTCCAATCAGCTCGGATTCCACCAGCGTAATGCGGCAATCACCCCTTACCGCGTGCGCCAGCGCCGCGGCAGCCATCCAGCCGGCCGAGCCGCCGCCGATGACGGCGATGTGACGCAGACTGTCTTTACTCCCTGACATTCGGGCAGTTTATCAACAAGCCCCGAACCGCAGCGGATGAATACGTATTCACATCGTCCCGCCGTGATGTGCTTCCGCTATAGTGATCCCGCGGGATTCGACGGACCATCGAACGACGACCAGGAGACATCATGCGAGCAACCAGTTTGGCCGTTCTTGCCTGCCTTTTGGCAGCCTTCGCGGCAGCGAGCAGCGCCCAGGAGATCGAACGCGTCGAGCCGCCGTTCTGGTGGACCGGCTTCGAACACCGGGAGCTGCAGCTGATGCTACACGGCAACAACATCTCGTTGCTGACGCCCGAGCTCGACCATCCGGGCGTCTCCATAAGCAGGGTGGTGCGTGTCGAGAGCCCGAACTACCTGTTCCTGTACCTCGACGTCGCGGCTGACGCCAAGCCGGGCACATTCGACATCGCCTTCTCGGAGGACGACTACCGCTTTACGCGCACCTATGAACTGCGGCAGAAGAGCACGGATCCGGGCCACACCAGGGGATTCACGTCCGCCGATGCGATCTACCTCGTCATGCCGGACCGTTTCGCGAACGGTGACCCGAAGAACGACGAATTCTACTTCCTGGACGACAAGCTGAACCGGGAAGACCCCTACGGCCGCCATGGCGGCGACCTGCAGGGCATTGAAGACCACCTCGACTACATCGAGGACATGGGCTTCACCTCCGTATGGCTCAACCCGGTCCTCGAGAACGCCATGCCGGTGGCCTCGTATCACGGCTACGCGACAACGGACTACTACACCGTGGACCCGCGATTCGGTACCAACGAGCAGTTCCGCGAACTCACCGCGAAGATGAAAGCCCGCGGCATCGGCATGATCATGGACCAGATCATGAACCACATCGGCAGCGGGCACTGGTGGATGGACGACCTGCCCACCAGCGACTGGCTGAACTTCCAGGGCGACCCGGTCATGACGAGTCACCGGCGCACGACCAACATGGACCCGTACGCGTCAGCGTACGACAAGAAGCAGCATGCCGGCGGCTGGTTCGTCGAATCCATGCCGGACCTGAACCAGCGCAATCCGCTGCTCGCCGATTACCTCATCCAGAATTCGATCTGGTGGGTCGAGTACCTCGGCCTGCAGGGCATCCGCATGGATACCTGGCCTTACCCCGACAAGCATTTCATGAGCGAGTGGAGCCGGCGCATCATGCAGGAGTACCCGGACTTCAACATCGTGGGCGAAGAATGGAGCGAATTGCCGGCCGTCACCGCTTACTGGCAGCGCGGTCAGCGCAATCATGACGGCTACGTCTCCTACCTGCCGAGCGTCTTCGATTTCCCGGTGCAGGGCGCAGTCACGCGGGCCCTGATGGGCGACCCGTCGAGTTTCAATGGCGTCTGGACGTCGTTGTACGAACTCGTCGGTCTCGATTACCTGTACCCGGACCCGATGAACCTCGTGATCTTCCCGGACAACCACGACATGGACCGCATCTACACGCAGCTCGAGGAGAACTTCGACCTGTACAAGATGGCGATGGCCTATTACGCGACCATGCGCGGCATCCCGATGTTCTTCTATGCGGACGAAATCCTCGCCTCGCACATGGGCACCGGCAGCCACGGCGCGCTGCGCAGCGACTTTCCCGGCGGCTGGGACGGGGATACGGTGGACGCCTTCGCCGGCGAAGGCCTTACCGATCAACAGCGCGAGGCGCAGCAGTTCGTCAGGACGCTCCTCAATTGGCGCAAGAACAGCCCGACGATCCATCACGGCAAGTTCATGCATTTCGCCCCGATAAGGAACGTCTACGTGTACTTCCGCTACGACAGTGACAACACGGTCATGGTCGTATTGAACCGCGACGAGGAGATGATCACGCTCGAGACCAGCCGTTTCGCCGAGCGGGTCGGCGATGCGACACACGGCACCGACGTGATCGGCGGAAAGCGCTTCAGCATCGAGGAGTCGCTCGTGCTCGCGCCGCGCTCGGTGCTGATCCTGGAGCTGGAGCAATAGCCCGTGACGCCATCCGGTAGGAGCGGTTCGCGAACCGCGACGGCGGCGATGCTGTTGCTGTGCGCTCAGGCTGCCCTCGCCGATTTCGGCAGTTACGAAAGTCACGCGCTCGTCGGTCAGGAGCTGGTCGTGCAAACGGACATCGGCGAGATGAGCATCACCGCGGTCGACAACGCGGCGTTCGAAGTCCACTACCGGGAACACGGCGTCAGGCAACTACCCTCTTTCGCCCTCGACGGCGCGCCGGCCGAGCTGACGGCCCGTGTGGTGGATCATGGCGATTCCCTCGAATTCACGATCGACCGACTGAGCGCCATTGTCGATAAAGCACCGGTTCGCGTGCGCTTCGTGCGCGACGGTCAGCCGCTCGTCGCGGAGGAGCACGGCTACTATGCGCTCGAAACCCTGCGCGGTTTCCGGTTCGCGCTGGATGACGGCGAAAAGCTGCTCGGCGGCGGCCAGCGCGTGCTCGGCATGGACCGCCGCGGCCGGCGCATGCCCCTCTACAACAAGGCGGCCTACGGCTACACCACGGAAGACAAGGACCAGATGTACTACGGCCTTCCGGCCGTGCTGTCGAGCGACAAGTACATCATCGTCTTCGATAACTCCGCGAGCGGCTGGCTCGACATCGGCGCCACCGAGCCGGACGTGCTGGACTTCCAGGCCGTTGCAGGGCGAACGGCTTACCTGCTTGTCGCCGGCGACAACTACCCGGAGCTCATCGGCAACTACACCGATACCACGGGACGGCAGCCGCTGCCACCTCGCTGGGCGTTCGGCAACTTCGCGTCGCGCTTCGGCTATCGTACCGAGAAGGAGACGCGCGATGTCGTGCGCAGATTCCGACGCCAGGAAATCCCGCTGGACGCCGTGGTCCTCGACCTGTACTGGTTCGGCCCCGAGATCGAGGGCTACATGGGCGATCTCGACTGGGACAGGGCGGCTTTTCCCGACCCCGAGAAGATGATCAGCGATTTCGCCCGGGACGGCGTGCGCACGATCACGATCACCGAACCCTTCGTACTTCGCACGTCGTCGAACTGGCAGGACGCGATCGACAACGACGCACTCGCCCGCAGCGTCACAGGCGAGCCGCGCCGTTTCGATTTCTACTTCGGCAATACCGGCCTCATCGACGTGTTCGACGCTAACGCGCAGCAGTGGTTCTGGCAGTTCTACGAGCGCGTCTTCGAGCAGGGTATCGCGGGCACCTGGGGCGACCTCGGTGAGCCGGAAGTGCATCCCGCCGATGCGCTGCACCGCCTCGGCGTTGCCGGCATCGACGCGACGGCGGACGAGATCCACAATGCCTTCGGCCACGTCTGGGCGAAGCTCGTGTTCGAGAACCAGGTCCGGCGCTTTCCGGACATGCGGCCGCTGATCATGATGCGCTCCGGCTTTGCCGGCTCGCAGCGCTACGGGATGGTGCCGTGGACCGGCGACGTCGATCGTTCCTGGGGCGGGCTCAAACCGCAGGTCGAGCTGTCATTGCAGATGGGCCTGCTCGGACTCGCCTACACCCACTCGGACCTCGGCGGTTTCGCGGGCGGTGAGACTTTCGACAAGGAGATGTACATCCGCTGGCTGCAGTACGGCGTCTTCCAGCCCGTGTACCGCCCGCACGCACAGGAACACATTGCGCCCGAGCCCGTGTTCCACGATCGGCAGACGCGGCGGATCGTCGGCGACTACATCCGGTTGCGGTATCGCATGCTGCCCTACGTTTACACGCTGGCCTGGGAAAACACGATGACGGGCATGCCGCTCATGCGGCCCCTGTTCTTCGAAAACGAAGACGACCCGTCCCTCATCGACGAGAAGGATGCGTATCTCTGGGGGGATGCATTCCTCGTGGCGCCGGTCACCGACCCCGGCGTCGACAGCGTGAACGTCGACCTGCCGCCTGGCGCCTGGTTCGATTTCTGGGACGGCGCCCGCTACGAGGGCGGACGCACCGCGAGCGTGGGCGTCACGCTCGAGACGATACCGGTGCTTGTCCGCGCCGGTTCTTTCGTGCCGATGATCGGTGAGATACAGACGACCCGTGACTACACAAGTGAGAAACTCACGGTGCACTACTATGCCGATGGCAGTGTCGATCAATCGACGGGCGTGATGTACGACGACGACGGCGTGAGCCGCACCAGCCTCGCGGACGGCCGCTACGAGCTGCTGAACTTCGCCGCCGATCACGCCGGCAACACGCTGGCCATCGGCCTCGAACGTTCCGGCGGCAGCTACGAGGGCATGCCGTCGAAGCGCGAGCTCACGCTGGTGGTGCACAACTGGACGAGCGAGATCCGCTCGGTGCGATACGGTGACACGGCAGTTCCGTTGCGCAGAAAGCTGCGGCGAAACGGCGACTCGGCCGTTTACGACGCGGAGCGCAAACGCCTGAGTATCCGCGTGACCTGGGATCACGCGCCAGTGCAGCTGACTGTCGAATGAGGTGACGACGTGAACCGCGCACAGCTCAAAGCGCTGGCATTCACCGCAATCCTGGCGGCGGCAGCCGCGACCGAGGCAATCGCGTCGGGCCCGGAGGAGGAATTACGCATGGGCAAACCCGTGGTTTACCAGGTATTCACGCGACTGTTCGGTAACAAGGTCGAGACGAACAAGCCCTGGGGAACCATCGAGGAAAATGGCGTTGGCAAGTTCAACGACTTCACCGACGCGGCGCTGGAACGCATCCGCGAACTGGGCATCAGCCATATCTGGTATACCGGCGTGCCGCATCATGCCGTGATCCGCGACTACACGGACTTCGGCATAAGCTCCGACGACCCCGACGTCGTAAAGGGGCGTGCCGGCTCGCCGTATGCCGTCAAGGACTACTACAGCGTCAACCCGGACCTCGCCGTGGACCCGGCAAAGAGGCTCGAGGAATTCGAGGCGTTGATCGAGCGCACCCACGACCACGGCATGAAAGTCATCATCGACATCGTGCCGAATCACGTGGCGCGCGCATACGAATCCGTATCGAAACCCGATGGCGTCGAGGATTTCGGTGCTGGCGACGATACCTCGGTGGAATGGGCGCGCGACAACAACTTCTATTACGTCGTCGGCGAGGACTTCGAGGTGCCCGAATCGCCTGACGGTTATGCGCCGCTGGGCGGCGACCCGCATCCGCTCGCCGACGGGCGCTTTGACGAGTCGCCCGCGAAATGGACCGGCAACGGCGCGCGTGCCGCGCAGCCCGGCTTCAATGACTGGTTCGAGACGGTCAAGGTCAACTACGGTGTGCGCCCGGACGGCAGCTACGCCTTCGACACCCTGCCGAACGAGGCGCGCGACTGGACCATCGAAGAGCATGCGCGATTCTGGCGCGGACGCGACGTGCCGGACAGCTGGACGAAGTTCCGCGATATCGTGCTGCACTGGACCGGCAAGGGCGTGGACGGCTTCCGTTACGACATGGCCGAGATGGTGCCGGTCGAGTTCTGGAGTTATCTGAACTCGTCGATCAAGGCGATGAACCCCGACGCGTTCCTCCTCGCCGAAGTCTACAACCCGTCGCTTTACCGGGATTACATCCGGCTCGGCCGCATGGATTACCTCTACGACAAGGTGGGCCTCTACGACACGCTGAAGCCGATCATGCAGGGCAAGGAGAGCACCGACGCGATCGCGCCCGTGCATGCGAAGGTCCTCGACATCGAGGAGCACATGCTGCACTTCCTCGAGAATCACGACGAACAAAGGATCGCGAGCGATGCCTTCGCGGGCGACGCGAACAAGGGTCGTCCGGCGATGGTGGTTTCCGCACTGCTCAGCCGCTCGCCCACAATGATCTATTTCGCGCAGGACGTCGGCGAACCGGGCGACGGCGATGCGGGCTTCGGCGACCCGACGCGGACCACGATCTTCGACTACTGGGGCGTGCCTTCGCACCAGCGCTGGATGAACGGCGGCCGCTTCGACGGCGGCCGGCTCAGCAACGGCGAACAGGACCTCCGGGACTTCTATACGCGCCTCATGGCTTTCAGCGCGGCAAACCCTGCTCTGCGCGGCAGCTATGCGGAGATACACGGGGCAAACCGTGATGCAAACGAAGAGTACGACGGCCGGCTGTTCTCTTTCGCGCGCTGGCACGGCGACGAACGCCTTATCGTCGTCAGCAACTTCGACAGCAGGCAATCCTACGAGCTAGTCATGACGCTGCCGCGGGACGTCGTGAGCGAGTGGCAGCTCGAAACCGGCCGCTATGTACTCGATGAGCAGCTCTACGGAGAGAACAACGATCACCTCGTTATCAACGAAGGAAAAGGCACGTTCGGCATCCGGCTCGGACCCCTCGAGTCCGTCGTATACCGGGTTGGACGCAAGGACATCGATCGATACAGCGGTTTCGAATCGGGCTACGTGGATGCACGCAACATCGACGTGTGGCTACCGGACGGGTACGACGCGTCGGTCGACCGGTATAGCGTGCTGTACGTGCATGATGGTCAGAACCTGTTTATCCCCTTCCAGTCGATCTACAACGGCGTGGATTGGGGCATCGACGAGTCACTACAGGAACTCATCGACGAGGGACGTGCGAAAAAGACCATCGTGGTAGGAGTCTGGAACACGCCGAAGCGCCGCCTCGAGTACCTGCCGCAGGAGGCCTGGGAAGCAGCCCCGGAACAGATGCAGGCTTACATCGAGAACAACGAGGGCGGGATGCCGGAATCGCGCGAATATCTGCGGTTCATCGTCGAGGAGCTGAAGCCGTTCATCGACCGCAACTACCGCACCAGGACCGGGCGAGAGGATACGTTCATCATGGGCAGCAGCATGGGCGGCCTCATTTCGCTGTACGGCATGATCCGCCACCCGGACGTGTTCTCGGCCGCCGCCTGCGTGTCGACGCACTGGCCTCTGCACGTGGACCTGAACGAGGCGAGAGCGACGGTTAGCTTCATCGATTTCCTGCAGTCGGCCATGCCGGCCCCGGAGGCCGCACGCTTCTATTTCGACTTCGGCACCAGGGAACTCGACGGCCTGTACGAACCGCACCAGGAACTGATCGACGACATGATGCGCAGGCTGGGTTACTCCGAGGGCGAAAACTGGGTCACGCTGAAGTTCGAGGGCGCCGGCCATTCCGAGATCGCCTGGAACGAGCGGGTGCACATCCCCCTCGAGTTCCTCCTCCGCCCGTAGCGCCCGATCACCGAGCCGGCAGCCAGCTGCCTCCGTCCCGGCTCGCTGCCCAGTGGTAAGGAGCCCGGTCTGCGGTATTTGTCTCCGGGCTGCTCGCTGCGCTCGCTTTAGGCCTCGTCGACAAACACCCCGAACCGGGCTCCGTCGGCCGCGCCGATGCGATCAGGCGCCCCGGGGCGTTTTTCGACCGAAGTAAAGCGCAGCGAAGCGAGCCATGAGGGAGAGAAATGCCCCGGGCGCCTGCCCCGGGTTCGAAGCAGCGAGTCGGGACGGAGGAGCATCAGTCGCACGCGCTCGTTGGGTGTTGTTCGGGGTCAGGTGCCCGCGATCGCGGGGCAGTGTTGGTCGAGGAAAGTGCGGTGATCTGGCAATTTCGCCGTAGCGCGCGCGATGTAATCCCGGATCCCTGAAAGAAAGCCATTGAGCTGGTCATCGGTCAGCTGGTCGACGACGGGATGATATGCCTGCGGCTCGATGTGCTGCCCGATCATTACCTGCAGCCAGGCGACTTCCTTGAAGAGGTCCTCGGCGTCCTCGACGATGCGGCCGCTCGTCCGGAACAGCTCGAGCTTAGCGGCCAGGCTATCCGGCACGCCCATCTCGCGACGGTCGATCCAGAACTGGCTGTCTGTTCGCTCGTTGGCGTGATAGTGCAGGATGATGAAGTCGCGGACGCGCTCGAACTCGTAAGTGCACTGCCGGTTGTACTCGTCGGTCACGGCAGCGCCGAAGCCGGCACCCGGGAACAGCTTGACAAGACGGTCCAGACCGGACTGCACGAGGTGAATGCTGGTCGACTCCAGGGGCTCCAGGAAACCGCTCGCGAGACCGAGCGCCACGCAGTTCCGGCTCCAGAATTTCCTGCGCCGCCCCGTCGTGAAGCGCAGCACCCGCGGTTCCGCCAGCGGCGCGCCATCCAGGTTCTCCATCAGCACGCCGATCGCCTCGTCGTCGGAAACGTACTCGCTCGAGTAGACGTGGCCATTGCCGGTGCGGTGCTGCAGTGGAATGCGCCACTGCCAGCCGGCTGCGCGTGCCGTGGACTGCGTGTACGGCGTCAATGGCTCGACGGGCTCGCAGGGCACCGCTGCCGCGCGGTTGCAGGGAAGCCATTGCGTCCATTCCTCGTAGCCGGTCTGCAACGCTTCCTCGATCAGCAGGCCGCGGAAGCCCGAACAATCGATGAACAGGTCGCCCCTCACCGTCCGGCCGTTCTCCAGGCGGAGCGACTCGATGAAGCCGTCCTCGCCGCGCAGGTTCGTGTCGACGACCTTGCCTTCGGTCCTCACGACACCGGCACGCTCACTGTAGGTGCGCAGGAATTTCGCGACCAGCGATGCGTCGAAGTGGTATGCACGAACGAGCGGGGAAAGCCCGGTGTCGCCCATGCTGTCGACACGATCGAACCTGTCGGCTGCCGCCGCCAGTGCGTTGAAGCTGTACGACCACAGGCCTTTGCCATTGCCTTCAGCCTTCGCGCGCAACCAGTAGTGATGAAACGGGACGCCGGCAAGCGGCCGGCCGATGGCACCGAAGGCATGGATGTAGCGATCACCCGGCCGGGACCAGCCGTTGAACTGGATACCGAGCTTGATGGACCCCTGCGTATTACGCAGGAATTCGAGTTCGTCGATGCCGAGCAGCGCCAGCAACAGCCGGATCTGGGGGATCGTCGCCTCGCCGACGCCGACGGTGCCGATCTGGTCGGACTCCACGAGTTCGATGTCGAGCAGCTTACCCAAAGTGCGCGACAAGGCGGCGGCAGCCATCCAGCCGGCCGTGCCACCCCCGACAATAACGACTTTCCTGATTCGCTCCATTAGGCCAGATTCTACTGCATCATCGTCGCGCTCTGAGAGGCACTCTCACCGAATAGCCGGAGTAGTAACTTGAGCCGATTGAGACGATGGCCTGCGGCCGGGTGTTTGTTCACGAGACCTGAAGCACGCGCAGCGTGCAGTCCGTGAAGAAATTCCCGGCCGCAGGCCTTCAGACGAAAGAAACCCCTGCCAGGCGAACCCGGCAGGGGCGATCGAGATAAGGTTCGGGGGAGATACCTTATTCGTAACGGTAGGACGCGCCGATCATGTAGGAGCGGCCATAGGACTGGTAGTCCAGGATCAGTCGATCGTCGCCGGCGAACGTCGTCAGCGGCTCGTCCGTCAGGTTGAAGCCCTGCAGCAGCAGGCTCAACCCTTCCAGGCGTCCCGAGAAGTTATAGTTCAACTGCGCGTCGATGACGGTCTCGGACTTGATCTCCTTGAACGCCCGGCCGCCACCAAACCCGCCGACCTCGCCGAGGAAGTCGGAGCGATAACGCGTGCTCACGCGGGCACCGAACGCGTCGTTCTCGTAATAAGCCGTGAAGTTCGCGACTTGTTCCGAGAGACCCGGAATCGGAATCTCTACGCCGGGCACCGGCTCGATCGAGCTGTCCGTGTAGGAGTAGTTGCCGTTGATACCGAAGTTCGTCAACGCGTCACTGATGATGTCACCCGTCAGCGACAGCGTGACTTCTACACCCGAAAGCTCGCCACCTTCGCCGTTCTGCGGCGTGGTCACGATGCCTTCGAAGGTGCCCGGATTCTGGCCCGGCGGTACCGGGAAGCCGGTGAAGTCGCGGACCTGCGGCAGCTCGATGATGAACTCCTCGATGTCCTTGTAGAACACGGCGAGCGCGAAGTAGCCGATGCCGTCGGCGAAATACTTCTCCCAGCCGAGATCGACCGCGTTGGCGACCCAGGGCTTGACCTCGGGGTTGCCACCACCGCCGCTCCAGGGACCGTCCAGTGGCGTCGTGCCGTCCTCGCGCGTCTCGTCGTAGTTGTAGGTGAAGCTGGCGCGCATCTGGTCCATGCGGGCGCGTGCAACGGTGCGGTAGCCCGAGAAGCGGATGTAATTGTCGTTCGCCAGCGCGAACGTCAGGTTGAAGCTCGGCAGGACCTCGGTCCAGTCCGTGCCACCCTCGTTCGGGACCAGCTGGGTGCTGGTGCCGGTACCGGACGCCGCGACCGCCGAAGAATACTGGTCGACGTTCATGACCTGCACGCCGAAGTTACCCTGCAGCGGTATCGAGCCGATCTCGGTATCGAGGCCGAACTGCACGTAGGCCAGGTTGACGTCTTCTTCCACCAGGAAGCTCTTGATCGCAACGTCGGCATTCGGGTTAGGGTTGCGCGTGTAGGTGCCGGCTGCAATCTCGGCGAGTGGGTCGTAGCTGACCATACCCGGGATGCCGAGGAAGCTCAGGTCGGTCGTCCCGATCGAATTGATCGGCCGCGCGACGCAATTGCCGTCGCCGTCGAACGTGCAGGACGGGTCGTCGGCGAGTCCGAGGAAGAACTCGTTGCGAATCGTATCCTTGTCGCGCTGCGCGAAATTGACGCCGAACTCGACGCTGTTGATCGCGCTGCTGAGGTCCCGGCTGAGCGACAGGTTGATCTGGTTGAGCTCGTCCTCGATCGTCGGGCGGTTGTCGTAGCCGACCTGGCCGCCTGGAACGATATCACCACCCCAGCCCTGCGGGCTCGTAAGCACGATGGAGTCTGCGGTGTAGTCGACACTCGACGCAAACACGGTGCCGCCGTCGAACATGGCGAAGCCCATTTCGTCGAGCTCGCAGGTCGGCTGGGCGCACCCGGAGGGCCCCGTTCCCGAGTAGGTTTCCAGGATGATGTCGTTGCGGTCCACGCGGGAGGTGCTCAGGTCGACGTCCGCAACCCAGTTCTCACCGAGGTCGAAGTTGAAGTTCAGGCCGGCCGCGAACAGCTCGCTGTCACGCGAAGTGATGTCGTTGCGCATGACGCCCTTCACTTCGTTGAACTGGCCGTCGGTGATCAGGCCATTGTCCTCGGTATAGCCCGGCTGCAGCTGGGCTGCCGACCAGAACAGCGGCAGCTCGATACCACGCAGCTGCTGCTCCTCCGAGAAATCCGAGTAGTAGACGTCGAGCGAGGTGGTCAGCGTATCGGTCGGCGCCCACTCCAGCGCGCCGATGATACCGGTACGCTCGAGTTCGCTCGAGCGTACGTAAGGCTTGGCACCGCCGATTACGGCTGCGCCCGGGTCCGTCGGGTAGCCCCACGAGTTGAAACGCTCTTCCTGGCCCGGGTTCGTCATGTGCGCAAGGCCCAGCGCCACGCCGAAGGTGTCGTCGGCGAACTGGTCGACGTAGGACAGCGAGTAGCGCACGCCGTCGTCCGCGGAACCGGCATTCAGGGAATCGTACTCGGTCCACTCGTAACGGATGTTGCCCGCCAGGGCCCGCTTGCCGTACTGCAGCGGCCGGATGGTCCGCATGTCGGCGGTTCCCGCAAGGCCCGCACCGATCAGCGACGCATCGGGTGTCTTGTAGACGACGACGCTCTGCAGCAGTTCCGACGGGTACTGGTCGAATTCGACGCCGCGATTGTCGCCGGTCGTCACCTGCTCACGGCCGTTGAGGAGCGCGGTCGTGAAGTCCGGACCGAGGCCGCGAACGCTGAGCTGCTGGCCGCGGCCGTTCAGGCGCTGCACCGTGAGGCCCGGCAGGCGGCCGAGGGCCTCCGCGATACTGGCATCCGGCAGCTTGCCGATGTCTTCGGCCGTAACGGCCTCGATAATGGAATCCGAGTCCTGCTTCATCAGCATCGCGTTGCGCAGGCTGCTCCGGTATCCGGTCGTCACCACTTCCTCGATGACGTCGTCGTTGCCCTGGGCCACGGCCAAGCTGGGCAGCGTCATGGCACCGGGCAAGGCTGCAGCAACGGCGAGCGACAGCGCTGTGCGCCGCACCGACAGCAAGGAATCGTCTGAGCGAGTATTTGCGCTTGCGCGCGTCTGTTTGACCATTTTTGGTTCCCCCCGCAAAGGTCTGGGTTTACGGACTGTTGGTCGAATCTTATGAACGGCCCGGTTGCCGGGCAACGCCTTGAATACGTATTCATTAATTGAATACGTATACATTCGGTTGCGGTCCCTCGGGCGCCTGTTTAATTTGCGCTCTGCAGGCCGGAGAGACAACGATCCGGCCGGGCATGGATCGAACGAGCCGGCAAGCAATTGTAATAATTTGTATCTCATGAGTCAGTCGAACAACGGACACTCCGGGGCTGCGCGGCAGGCGGGCGTCTGCATGCACATCACGTCCCTGCCCGGGCCTTACGGCATCGGTGAGATCGGCCGACATGCCCGCGCCTTCATCGACCGTCTTCGGGATATGCGCCTGACCGTCTGGCAGTTCCTGCCCACGGGGCCGACGGCCTACGGGGATTCGCCCTACCAGCCACTGTCGACCTTCGCCGGCAACGAGATGCTGATCGACATCGGCGACCTGATCGATTGGGGCTTCCTGGCCGAGGACCAGGTCCGGGATCTCCGGTCCCTGCCACAGCATTTTGTCGACTACGGGGCCCTGATCCCCTTGAAGAGCCGGCTCCTTCGTGTGGCGGCGTCACGATTCAAGGAATCCACCGACCCGGAAATGAAACGGGTCTACAGCCAGTTCCTGGCCGAACACGACGACAAGTGGCTGCACGACTACGCCCTGTTCCGGATTCTAAAGACCCGGCACGGCGAGCGCCCCTGGCCCGAATGGGAACCGCTGTTTGTGCGTCGCGAACCTGCCGCCATGCGTGAACTCGAGGAAGCCGCGGCGCTCGAAATCCAGCATATCAAGGTCATCCAGTGCCTGTTCTTCTACCAGTGGCAGATGCTGCGGGACTACGCGCACGCGAACGGTGTGAGCCTGTTCGGCGACATGCCTATCTGTATCGCACTGGACAGCGCCGATGCCTGGGCGAACCGCGACATCCTGCAGCTCGACGAGGAAGGCCGCCCGAGCCACGTCGCGGGCGTGCCGCCGGATTACTTCAGCGAGGACGGGCAGCTCTGGGGCAACCCCCTGTACGACTGGGAGACCCACAGGAAGACCGGCTATCGCTGGTGGATCGACCGCCTGCGCGCGTCAGCCGAGCTGGCCGATCTCGTGCGCATCGATCATTTCCGCGGCTTCGAGGCCTACTGGTCGGTGCCCGCCGATTCGGCGACCGCCCGCGTCGGAGCCTGGGAGCCGGGTCCGGGCGACGCAATATTCGACGCCATCGAAAACGAGCTCGGGGACCTGCCTATCGTCGCCGAGGACCTCGGGGTCATCACGCCGGAAGTGGATGCTTTGCGCGAACGCCACAACATCCCCGGCATGCACGTGCTGCAGTTCGACGTCACGGACGAGAACATCGACGTCGACGACTTCGAGGAGAACTCGGTCTGCTATACGGGCACCCACGACAACGACACCACGGTCGGCTGGTTCAGTGGCAGTCCCGATGATATTCGCTCGCACGAAGAGATCGTCGCCGCGCAACAAGCCGCGCTCCGGGTAACGGGCGGCCGAGCTGAGACGATCCACCTGGACATGATCCGCACGGCGTTTGCGACGCGGTCGAGAATCGCGATCGCGCCGATGCAGGACTATCTCGGCCTCGGATCTGAGGCCCGAATCAACGTGCCCGGCACGTCGAGCAATAACTGGCGCTGGCGCCTGCTCGATTCCCAATTGACCGACGCAGTCTGCGACAATGTCGCGACGATGGTAACGGCTGCGGAGCGCGCGCCGGCCCGGTAGCGTCCTTGTTGCGCGACCTCGGGCGGGTTGCAGTGTACCCTGCGGCCATGGCCTGTGACCGGCGACTGCGGAGGGACGAATCGATGGCCACACACGGCGGCACTGAAGACGCGCGTTTTGTAAGCCGACTAACCAGGGAAACGCTAGCCCTGATCCTTGCGGGCGGCCAGGGTTCGCGCCTGCACGAACTCACAGACTGGCGTGCCAAGCCCGCGCTGTACTTCGGCGGAAAATTCCGGATCATCGACTTCCCGCTGTCGAACTGCATCAACTCAGGCATACGCCGAATCGGCGTACTCACTCAGTACAAGGCGCACTCGCTGATCCGGCACCTCGTGCAGGGCTGGTCGTGGTTCCGCGCCGGTGCAGGCCAGCGTGAGTTCGTAGAGATACTGCCCGCGTCGCAGCGCGTCGGCGGCGAGTGGTACCGCGGCACCGCCGACGCCGTTTACCAGAACCTCGACATTATCCGGACGCACGATCCGCGCTTCGTATTGATCCTCTCGGGCGACCACGTCTACAAGATGGACTATGGCGCGTTCCTTGCGGCGCACGTCGAACTGGAGGCCGACATGACCGTTTGTTGCCTCGAGGTGCCGCTCGAGGAAGCGGCCGGGCAGTTTGGGGTCATGACCGTCGACGAGACCGGCCGCGTCGTCAAGTTTACCGAGAAACCAGAGCACCCCGATCCCGTGCCCGGCAAACCGGACATCTGCCTTGCGTCGATGGGTAATTACGTATTCAACACGGAGTTCCTCTACGAGCAGGTCATCAAGGATGCCGATACGGTCGGTACACAGCACGACTTCGGCCGCAACATCATTCCGTCGATCATCAACAATTACCGGATCTACGCGTATCCATTCCGCGACCCCGCGACGGGCCGGCAGGCCTACTGGCGCGATGTCGGCACGCTCGACGCATTTTGGGAGGCCAACATGGAACTGGTCGCAGTAACGCCGCAGCTCGACATGTACGACAAGGTATGGCCGATCTACACACACCAGACCCAGGATCCGCCCGCCAAGTTCGTATTCGATGAACCGGAGCGCCGGGGCTATGCCCTGAATTCCATGGTATCGGGCGGCAACGTTATATCCGGGGCGTTCATCAATCGTTCACTATTGTTCTCCCGCTGCCATGTGCATTCCCACACCACCATCGAGGACTCCGTCATCCTGCCCGACGTCGATATCGGCCAGCGCTGCCAGGTCAAGCGCGCGATCATCGACCGGGGTACCGTACTCGAGCCCGGCACCGTCATCGGTGTGGATCCCGACGACGATCGAAAGCGCGGATTCCGCATTACGGAGACCGGTATCACACTCGTGACACCGGACATGCTCGGGCAACACATGCATTTCACGCGTTGAGTTGAGGCAGCCCGCTATCGCTACCAGGCACGTCCTTTTGATTGCCGCGGAGAACGGCTCGCTACCCGGCGGCAAGATCGGCGGGGTCGGCGACGTCGTCCGCGATCTGCCGCGCGCCCTGCAGGCGATAGGATGGCGAGCGACGGTGCTGACACCGTCGTACGGTTCGTTTCACCGCTTGCCCGCCGCGATCGAGCTCGAATCGTTTCCGGTGGAGTTCCGCGGCACCGAGCACACCGTGCGCGCGTTCGAACTGGTCCTCGACTCGGTCCGCACCGTGCTGTTCGAGCACGACATCATGGTGCCGACCGAAGCCGGACGCATCTACCACGACGACGGCCCCCTGCGGCCGTACGCGACTGACGCCAACAAGTTCGCTTTTTTCTGCGCCGCGGCCGCTGGGTGGATCGATACGCTGGACAACCCGCCCGATGCCGTGCACCTGCACGACTGGCATGCCGCGTTCTACCTGCTGCACCGCGAATTCAGCGAACACGGTGCGCGACTGCGACAGATTCCTACGGTTTTCACGATTCACAACCTCACCTACCAGGGCCAGCGGCCGCTGCGCGGCAACGAATCCTCGCTCGAGGCATGGTTCCCGGACATGCGGTATGACGCCAGGGTGCTCGCGGACCCGACGGCCGAGGGCTGCATCAATCCGATGGCGTTCGCGATCCGGCGGGCCGACCGCATCAACACGGTGTCGCCGACGTATGCGCAGGAAATCCAGTGCCCCAGCAACCCCGCTACCGGCTTCATCGGCGGCGAGGGCCTCGAGAAGGATCTTACCCGCGCGGCCGATGAACGACGGCTGTTCGGCATCCTGAACGGTTGCGAGTACCCGGCAAGACTGGGACGGAGACCCGGCTGGCAACGGCTGACGATGGCCGCTCGCGAAACCGTCAGGGAATGGCTCGAGATCGGCGCCGACGGCGCCATTCATGAACTGGCGCTCGCACGTCTCGACGCCTTGCCGAAACGCCGGCCGCTGCACGTACTCACCAGCATCGGTCGCGTCGTTGCGCAGAAAATGCAACTCTTCCTCGAGCCGCTCGCGGACGGGCGCAGCGCGCTCGAACACATCCTCGACAATCTCGACCGCAAAGGCGTCCTGGTAATGCTGGGCAGCGGCGAGCGCGACTACGAGGAGCAACTCGGGCACATCGCCGCAGAACACGCGAACTTCGTCTTCCTGCGCGGCTATGCGGAGGAACTCGGCAATCTGCTCTACCGCGGCGGCGACCTATTCCTGATGCCGTCGAGCTTCGAGCCCTGCGGCATCAGCCAGATGCTCGCCATGCGCGCAGGCCAGCCCTGCGTCGTGCATGGCGTCGGCGGACTGCATGACACCGTCGAAAGCGGCACCACCGGCTTTGTCTTTGCCGGCGCGACGCGCCGCGAGCAGGCCGCGGCGTTCGTCGGCTGCGTGGAACAGGCGCTGAAGCTTCGGCACGACCACCCGAACCAATGGCAAAAAATACGACAGCAAGCCGCGGCACGGAGATTCGACTGGGCATCGTCGGCCAGGCAATACATCGGGCAGCTGTATGACCACGATCAAGACTGACACGAAGAAGAACAAGGATGCGTATGCCGCATTGATGCGAGGCCGCCACGGCGACCCGTTCGGCGTGCTCGGAGTGCACCAGGCAGGCAGCTCACGGATCGTGCGCACGCTGCAACCGCACGCGGAGCGCGTCGAGATCATCGACGGCCAGGGCGCGGTGCTCACCGAGATGGAACGCGTGCATCCCGACGGCATTTTCGCCGCCCTCATGCCGCCGCGCCTGCGCCACTACCGACTGCGACTGACGACGACGGTCGGCGATACCGTGGATATCGAGGACCCGTACCGTTTCCCGACGACGCTGGGGGACCTGGACCTGTACTTGTTCGGCGAAGGTTCGGACTCGCAGATCTACGCGAAGCTCGGCGCGCAGCCGCGCACCGTGCTGGGCATCAGCGGCACGCGATTCGCGGTGTGGGCGCCGAATGCCTCGAGAGTGAGCGTCGTCGGTGACTTCAATGACTGGGACGGCCGCCGCCACGCAATGCGCCTGCACCCCGGCAACGGGCTCTGGGAGATATTCGTTCCCGGCGTCGGCAGTGGCCGGAAGTACAAGTTCGAGCTGCTCGACCGGAACGGCCACCTGCTGCCGCTAAAGAACGACCCGTTCGGGCATTACCACGAACCGGCGCCCGGCAACGCATCCATCGTATTCGCCAGCCAGCACCAGTGGTCCGATTACGAGTGGATGCAGCGCCGCACCAGCGGCCCGCAGCTCGACCAGCCGATCAGCATCTACGAAGTCCACCTCGGCTCCTGGCGGCGCCGCCCGGAAGACGGTGATCGCTACCTGAGCTACCGCGAACTCGCCGACGAGCTCGTCGAGTATGTGAGCGACATGGGTTTCACGCACATCGAGCTGCTGCCCGTGTCGGAGCACCCGTTCGACGGCTCCTGGGGCTACCAGCCGATCGGCATGTACGCGCCGACGCACCGCTTCGGCAACCCGGACGATTTCCGCTATTTCGTCGATCGCTGTCACGCGGCCGGGATCGGTGTCATTGTCGACTGGGTGCCGGCTCACTTCCCGCGCGACGAACACGGCCTGCGGCGCTTCGACGGCACCGCACTCTACGAGCACGATGACCCCCGCAAGGGCGAGCACGCCGACTGGGGCACGCTGATTTTCAATTTCGGGCGCCGCGAGGTGATCAACTATCTCATCGGCAGTGCGCTCTACTGGATCGACGAGTTCCATGTCGATGCGCTGCGCGTCGACGCCGTTGCATCGATGCTCTATCTCGACTACTCGCGCGAGGACGGGGAATGGGTGCCGAACGAGTTCGGTGGCAACGAGAACCTCGAAGCCGTGGCATTCCTCAAGCGCCTCAATACCGAACTGCATGCACATGGCGCGACGTCGTACGCCGAAGAGTCGACCGCCTGGCCCGGCGTCTCGCGGCCTGTCGACCAGGGCGGCCTGGGGTTCACGTTCAAGTGGAACATGGGCTGGATGAACGACACGCTGTCGTACATGAGCGAAGACCCCGTGCACCGCAAATTTCACCACGACAAGATGACATTCGGCCTCGTGTACGCTTTCAACGAGAACTTCGTGTTGCCGCTCTCGCACGACGAGGTCGTGCACGGCAAGCGCTCGTTGCTCGGCCGCATGCCCGGCGACGAATGGCAACGCTTCGCCAACCTGCGCGCTTATCTCGCGAGCATGTACACGCACCCGGGCAAGAAACTGCTGTTCATGGGCTCGGAACTCGCGCCTTACGACGAATGGAACCACGACCGTTCGCTCGACTGGCACCTGCTCGACTTTGCACCGCATCGGGGCGTGCAGTCGCTGCTCCGCGACCTGAACGCACTCTACCGAGGCACGCCAGCCCTCTACGAGATCGATTTCACCGATGCCGGGTTCGAGTGGATCAACTGGGGCGACCGCGATAACAGCGTACTCAGCTGGCTGCGCCGCGACGTTTCCGGCAACTTCGTGATATCCGTCTCGAACCTGACGCCCGTAGTCAGGCATGATTTTCGCATAGGCGTACCTGCAGGCGGCCGTTATCGCGAACTACTGAGCACCGATGACGGGCGATACGGCGGCAGTGGCGTGCAGAACGGTGAGCTCGAGGCGGGCACGCCGGGCATGCACGGACGCGATCTTTCGATCGCACTGACCCTGCCGCCGCTCGCGACCGTCATCTTGGGACTCGTACCCTGACAAGGGCGCTCCTGGAGACCATTACATGGCAAGCAGATCTGACAAGTCGTTGGGGTTGGGTGATATCGAGCTGTTGCAGACGCCGAGCCTGCCGATGACGCCCGACGCCATACTGCAGGACTTCACGCACTACTTCGGCCGCATGCTCGGGCGCCGCACCATCCGCACGGAATCGCCTTACCTGTACCAGGCCGTCGTCTTTACGGCGCGTGACCGCATCATGGAGCGCTGGGCGAAAACACGCCTCGCGATGGAGCGCGACCAGGTTCGCCGCGTCAGCTACCTGTCGCTCGAATTCCTGATGGGGCGCCTGCTGCACAACGCGCTGCTCAGCGTCGGCATCGAGAACCAGACTCGCGAGGCCCTGAGCCGGCTGGGCCTCGACCTCGAGACCGTCTTCGACCGCGAAGCAGACGCCGGCCTCGGCAACGGGGGCCTCGGCCGCCTGGCCGCATGCTTCCTCGACAGCTGTGCGACGCTCGCGCTGCCCGTCGTGGGCTACGGCATCCGCTACAACTACGGCATGTTCCACCAGCGCATCGAAAACGGCTTCCAGGTCGAGGAACCGGATCCCTGGTTGCGCGAGGGTTTCCCCTGGGAGATCGAACGCTATGAATTCTCCCAGACCGTCAAGTTCGGTGGTCATACCAGCACGTACAAGGACGCGGCCGGCAAGACGCGTTACCGCTGGGCCGACACTCAGGACGTACTCGCCATCCCCTACGACGTGCCCGTGCCTGGCTACCGCAACGACATCGTCAATACGCTGCGCCTCTGGTCCGCCGCGGCGACCGACGAATTCGACCTGACCGAGTTCAATGCGGGCAGTTACGCCGACGCCGTGGCCTCGAAAAACGAAGCCGAGAACATCACGATGGTGCTGTACCCGAATGCAGCCACCGAGAACGGCCAGGAACTGCGCCTGCGGCAACAGTACTTCCTGGCGTCGGCGAGCCTCCAGGACGCACTGCGCTACTGGAACTACCACCACCAGGGCGACCTGACCGGCTTCGCCGAGAAGAACTGTTTCCAGCTGAACGACACGCACCCCGCAGTCGCTGTCGCGGAACTCATGCGGCTGCTCGTGGACGAGTACCTGCTCGACTGGGATGCGGCGTGGGACATCACGCGCAAGACCATGGCCTACACCAACCATACGCTGCTGCCGGAGGCACTGGAGATGTGGCCCGTCTCGATGTTCAGACGGTTGCTCCCGCGCATCCTCGATATCATCTACGAGATCAATGCGCGCTTCATCGCGGAGATCAGCCAGCGCTGGCCGGGCGACACGGACCGCATCGCGCGCATGTCGCTGATCCAGGAAGGGCACGAACCCATGATTCGCATGGCCTACCTCGCGATCGTGGGCAGCTATTCCGTGAACGGCGTTGCCGCGCTGCATTCCCGCCTGTTGCAGGAAGGCCTGTTCCGCGATTTCGCGGAACTCTGGCCGGAGAAATTCAACAACAAGACCAATGGTGTCACGCAGCGGCGCTGGCTGGCCGCCTGCAACGGCAGCCTCGCGGATCTCATCACCAGCAAGATCGGTGACGGCTGGGTAACCGATCTCGAAGAACTCCAGCGATTGCGGGAGTACGCCGACGACCCCGGGTTTCAGAGCGACTGGCGCAAGGTCAAGCTCCTGAACAAGAATCGGCTGGCGCGGGCGCTCACGGACAAGACCGGCGTGCACGTGGAAAGCAGCATGCTGTTCGATGTGCAGGTCAAGCGGATCCACGAGTACAAGCGGCAACTGCTCAACGTCCTGCACTCTGTCCACCTGTACGATCGTATTCGCCGTGGCGATGCCGACGATATTCCGCCGCGCGCGATCATCATCGGCGGCAAGGCGGCGCCCGGCTATGTCATGGCGAAAAACGTCATCAAATGCATCAACAACGTGGCGCGCGTCATCAATTCCGACCCGCTAATGGAGGGCCGGCTACGGCTGCTGTTCTACCCGGACTACAACGTCTCCGCGATGGAGATCATCTGCCCGGCCGCCGACCTGTCGGAGCAGATATCGACGGCCGGCAAGGAAGCCTCCGGCACCGGCAACATGAAGTTTATGATGAACGGCGCGGTAACGATCGGCACGCTCGACGGCGCCAACGTGGAGATCCGCGAGGCCGTCGGGGCGGAAAACTTCTTCCTGTTCGGGCTCACGGTCGAGGAGATCCAGGCGCTGCGCGGCCGTTACGAGCCGCAGGCCATTATCGACGCCGACGAGGATTTCAGCCGCGTCATGCACCTCCTAGACAGCGGCCATTTCAACCGGTTCGAACCCGGCGCACTGGATGCGGTCATCCAGTCGGTCCGGGAGCCCGCCGACCAGTGGATGACGGCTGCCGACTTCCGCGGCTTTATCGACGCGCAGCGCGAGGCCGATGCAACCTACCGCGATGCAGGGCGCTGGACACGGATGAGCATTCTCAACTCGGCAGCGTCGGGCCGCTTCTCGACGGATCGCACCATGCGCGATTACAACGACGGCATCTGGCACCTCGAACCGATCAACCTGGACGTCGCGAAACCGAAGTAAGCCCATGGAAACCGGGAGCCCTGCGCCACTCGGCGCGACGCCGGATTGCGACGGCGTCAACTTCGCTGTCTACTCGTCGGTCGCCGAATCGATCGAACTCTGCCTGTTCACGCGTCACAGGAGGCCGGAACGCTCGTTCCGGCTGCCCGCGTGCACGGATGGCGTTTGGCACGGCTACCTGCCGGGGTGCCGGCCCGGCCAGCGTTACGGCTATCGCGTCCACGGCCCCTGGCATCCGGACGCCGGCCTGCGCTGCAATCCGAACAAGCTGCTGCTGGACCCTTACTGCCGCGAGATCAGCGGCGATTTCGCCTGGCACGAGGCGGTGTTCGATTACGTACCGGGCGCCGGCGAATTGACGATGAGCAACCTGGACAGTGCCGCTTACGTGCCGATGTCGGTCGTATGCGCGCCGCTCGACAAGGCTCTTCACGAAAAGCCCGAGGTGCCCTGGTCGGCCACCGTGGTCTATGAAAGCAATCTGCGCGGCTACACGATGCGGCATCCGACCGTGCCGGACGCGCAGCGAGGCACCTTTGCAGGCATGCAGAACGGGGCCATCCTCGAGTATCTCAAGTCGCTCGGCATTACGTCGGTTGAACTGCTGCCCGTACAGGCCTACATCGACGAGCATCACCTCGCGAAGCGCGGCCTGCGCAATTTCTGGGGCTACAATACCGTTGCGTTTTTCGCGCCGATGCCGCGATTCGCGGTGGGCCGCGCGCGCCAAGAGTTTCTCGGGATGGTCAACGCGATCCACGACGCGGGCCTTGAAGTGATCCTCGACATTGCCTTCAATCACTCCGGAGAAAGCGATGGCTCGGGCCCGACGCTGTGTTTCCGTGGCCTCGACAACCAGGCCTATTATCGGCTCGAGCCGAACACCGCTGCGGCGTACGTCAATGACACCGGCACGGGGAACACGCTCAATGCCGATCACCCGCGGGTGCAAGCGCTGGTGCTGGACTGCCTGCGCTACTGGTCGCACGAGTTCGGCGTGGACGGGTTTCGCTTCGATCTCGCAACCATTCTGGGCCGGCATACGCACGGCTTCTCACCGGAGCATCCGCTGCTCGCGGCGATCAGCACCGATCCGCAGTTGCAGGGCGTGAAGCTTATCGCCGAGCCCTGGGACCCGGGCCCCGGTGGCTACCAGCTCGGCCACTTCCCGGATCGCTGGGCGGAGTGGAACGATAAGTATCGCGACACGGTGCGCCGTTTCTGGCGCGGCGACGCCGACATGAACGGCCGCTTCGCCCGCCGGCTGCACGGGTCAGCTGATATCTTCGACAATCGGGGCCGCGCACCCTACGTCAGCGTCAACCTTGTGACCAGCCACGACGGCTTCACGCTCGCCGACCTCGTGAGTTACGAGCATCGCCACAACGAGGCCAACGGCGAAGACAACCGAGACGGGCATGCGCACAATTACAGCTGCAATCACGGCGTCGAGGGCGATACCGGCGACCGCGCCATACTTGCCGAACGCCGGCGGCATCGCCTCAACCTGCTGGCGTCGCTGATGCTCTCGCAGGGCACGCCGATGCTGCTTGCGGGCGACGAATTCGGGAACTCGCAGGGCGGCAACAACAACGCTTACGCGCAAGACAACGAGACGGGCTGGCTGGACTGGTCGGGGCTTGCCGACGATCCCGAGTTCGTACAGCGAGTGCGCGAACTGATTCACCTGCGCCGGGAGTGGCCACTGCTGAGGCTGCCGGAGTACGTCCATGGCGAAACCGAGATGGGCACCTCATCGATGAACATCGAGTGGCTGAACGCCGATGGCCAGGACATGACCGAAAGCGACTGGTCGGGACCGGCGCCATTCAAGGTGATGCTCGCCGAGTCTGTGCAGGGCAACGAGAGGGCACGGGTTGCCGTGTTGCTCAACAATGGCGACAAGGAAGTATCGTTTCAGCTGCCGGACGGTGATCTCACGGGGAACTGGCGCGTCGCCTGGTCGGTGGATCGTGTCCCCGTGTGCAGCGACGGCCGCACGTTCAGAGCGCCGGCGCGCTCGATCTCTCTGCTGGTCTCCGGCTAGTTACCAGACGAGGCCGTCGAGCAATGCGCGAATGGCTTCGTCCTGGACACAAGCGCAGCGCCTGTTCTCACAATAGGACACGCGGCCCTGAGGGCACCGATGTCCGCTTCGATATTTTTGTCTCGCGAGCATCAGCTCTCGCCGCTCGACTCCCGACCAGTCCCCGGTGCGAATTGCCTGCTCCTCCAGTTCCTCGAGCGTATGGTAGGTGCCGCAACCCCCAAGGAGCATGAATAGCAGAACGACTTTCAATTGCTTCATCGCCCGCCCTCCGTGTCATGCCAAAACGCCAATTAACGGCTTTACTAATATCAGCCGTCCGGGGGTGTCCGCGCTGACCCACCGCGCAATTCGACGTCACGGTTTTGTTGTGGCTGGCGACTTGCGTAGCTGCAACACACCTGACTCTTGCAATCTTCTGATACCCGACATTTGTTGGCGAAAACCAACGCCTTGAAACGGCTTGCCAGACTGTGAACGGCGTCACATGAACCGCGCGCCATGACTCGACCACTCCATCAATCTGCGCACGATGGATGATCAGTCAGCCAATGGCAGCATCGTGGTGTACTTGATCCGCTGCAGGACGAAGGTCGAACTCGCCGAACGCACGGAAGGATGCTTCAGAATCTCGGACTGCAGGAATTCCGTGTAGGTCTCCATGTCCGGCACCATGACGTGCAGCACGTAATCGCGCTCGCCCGCGACCGTGAAGCACTCGGTCACGGCGGCAAGGCCCGCGATGTGCTCCTCGAAACTCCGCCGGTTCTCGTCGGTGTGCTCGGTCATGGCGACGGCGAGCAGCACCTGGATGTGAAACCCGGCTTTCTGCGGATCGAGCAGCGCCACCTGGCCCTGGATCAGGCCGCTCTCCTCGAAGTCGCGGATGCGGCGCCAGGCCGAGGTGCGCGACATGCCGGCGATCTCGGCGAGGTCGGCTTGGGCGCGGGTCGCATCCTGCTGCAGGGCGTCAAGCAGGCGTTTGTCGGCACTCGAGAGTTTCATTCGGGCACTTTACCTCAGTTACTCGTCATAATTGAACCATATGTTCCGTAATTATGCTTAAAGGCGCTATATTAGGGCACATCGTGCTCAGAATTCGCGCAAACTGTCGGGATACCCCGTATAACAACAAGCAGGAGACTCCCATGCCGGACCTGTTCGAAAACCCGATGGGCCTCGACGGCTTCGAATTCGTCGAATTTGCTTCCCCGACGCCGGGCGTACTCGAACCCGTCTTCCACATGCTCGGTTTCGAAGCGGTCGCGCGCCACCGCTCCAAGAAAGTCACGCTGTACCGCCAGGGCGGCATCAACTTCATCCTTAACGAGGAACCGAAGAGCCACGCGCACTATTTCGCACAGGAGCACGGCCCCTGCGCCGCGGGCATGGCGTTTCGCGTCAAGGACGCGCACCTTGCCTACAGCCGCGCACTGGAACTCGGTGCACAGCCGATCGACATTCCCACAGGCCCGATGGAGCTGCGCCTGCCCGCCATCCGGGGTATCGGCGGCGCGCCGCTGTATCTGATCGATCGCTATACGCCAGGTAATACCATTTACGACATCGACTTCGAATTCTTCGACGGCGTCGACCGGCAACCGGAAGGCTGCGGCTTCACCGAGATCGATCACCTGACGCACAACGTCTATCGCGGCCGCATGGAGTACTGGGCGAAGTTCTACGAGAGGCTGTTCAACTTCCGCGAGATCCGCTACTTCGACATCAAGGGCGAGTACACCGGGCTGCTCTCGAAAGCGATGACGGCGCCCGATGGCCGCATCCGTATCCCGCTCAACGAGGAGGCCTCCAAAGGCACCGGCCAGATCGAGGAATTCCTGATGGCCTACAACGGCGAGGGCATACAGCACATCGCACTGTCCTGCGACAACCTGTTCGAATGCTGGGACCGGCTCAAGGAACGCGGCATGCCGTTCATGACCGCGCCGCCGCCCGCGTACTACGAGATGCTCGAAGAACGCCTGCCGGGCCACGGCGAGCCGGTGGAGGAACTGCAAACGCGCGGGATTCTGCTCGACGGCAGTACGGAGGGCGGCGAGCCGCGGCTATTGCTCCAGATCTTCTCGGAACTCATGATTGGTCCGGTCTTCTTCGAGTTCATCCAGCGCAAGCAGGACGAGGGATTCGGCGAAGGCAATTTCAAGGCGCTGTTCGAATCGATCGAACGCGACCAGATTGCGCGCGGCGTCGTGTCCGCCGACGACGCAAACTAGGAGACGGGCATGAAACTGAAGCGCATTCACCACGTCGCGTACCGCTGCAAGGACGCGAAGGAGACCGTGGGGTTCTACCAGCGCGTGCTGAATATGGACTTCACCGTCGCGTTCGCGGAAGACAGGGTGCCGTCCACCAAGGAGCCCGATCCGTACATGCACGTGTTCCTCGATGCCGGCATGGGCAACGTGCTCGCATTCTTCGAGCTGCCGACAAGACCGGAGATGGGCCGCGACGAGAACACGCCCGAGTGGGTACAGCACATCGCGTTCGAGGTCGAGGATTACGACGCCCTGCTCGCTGCCAAGAAGCACGTCGAGGCCGAGGGTATCGACGTCGTCGGCCCGACGAATCACGGCATCTTCCAGTCGATCTACTTCTTCGACCCGAACGGCCATCGCCTCGAGCTGGTCGCGAATACACAGACGCAGGAACAGATCGATGAACTGAGGCGGGTCGCGCCGGACATGCTCGAGGAGTGGAGCCGCACGAAGAAGGCGCCTCGGCATGCGGCCTGGCTGCATGAACTCGAATTTACAGGAAACCAGAAATGAAACTGGCATCACTCAAGGGTGGCCGCGACGGCCGGCTGGCCGTTGTCTCGCACGACCTGTCACACTACCTGCCGGCAGACGATATAGCGGGTACGCTGCAGGAGGCGCTCGACAACTGGGCGACGTGCGAACCCGCGTTGCGAGCCGTTTCCCACGAGATGCACGAAACCAATGCGGGGCACACGTTCGATACCGCGCAATGTGCATCGCCACTGCCACGCGCGTACCAGTGGGCGGACGGCTCGGCGTACGTGAACCACGTGGAACTGGTCCGCAAGGCACGCGGCGCCGAGATGCCCGAGAGTTTCTGGTCGGATCCGCTGATGTACCAGGGTGGCTCCGACTCGTTCATCGGGCCGAAGGAGCCGATCCTCGCCGCGAGCGAGGACTGGGGCATCGATTTCGAAGCCGAAGTGGCGGTGGTTACCGGCGACGTGCCGATGGGTATCGGCGGGAAAGACGCGCTGTCGCACATAAAGCTCGTCATGCTGGTCAACGACGTATCACTCCGGAACCTGATACCCGGCGAGCTCGGCAAGGGCTTTGGTTTCTTCCAGTCCAAACCGTCGAGCGCGTTTTCCCCGGTGGCGGTTACGCCCGACGAACTCGGCGATACCTGGAAGGACGGCAAGCTGCATATGCCGTTGCTGTCGTTCCTGAACGAAGATCCGTTCGGGCGGCCGGATGCAGGGGTCGACATGACCTTTGACTTCGGCCAATTGATTGCGCACGCCGCGAGGACGCGCCCGCTCGGTGCCGGCACGATCATCGGCTCGGGCACGGTGTCGAACAAGCTGGATGGCGGTCCCGGCAGGCCGATCGAGGACGGTGGCGTGGGCTATTCCTGCATCGCGGAAATTCGCATGATCGAGACCATCGAGACCGGTAAACCGCAAACGTCATTCCTGAAGTTCGGCGACCGGGTGCGAATCGAGATGCGCGACGCGGATGGCCTGTCGATCTTCGGCGCGATTGATCACGAGGTGCAGCAGTACTAACCTGCCGCGATGGTCGTCAAACTCTATACTTACTGGCGTTCGTCGGCGGCCTACCGCGTCCGCATCGCGCTGAATCTGAAAGGTGTCGACTACGAGTCGGTCGCGGTTTCCCTGAAACCCGGTGACGACGAGCACCGCAGAGACGAATACCGCGCGATCAACCCGCAGATGCTCGTGCCGTTCTTCGACGACGGCACGGTCGCCATCGGCCAGTCGATGGCGATTCTCGAATACCTCGAGGAAGCGTATCCGGATATCCCGTTGTTACCGCGTGCGGAGCCATTGCGCAGCAAGGTGCGCGCATTCTGCAATGCAATCGCCTGCGACATCCATCCGCTGAACAACCTGCGCGTGCTCAAGTACCTGTCGGACGAGTTCGACGTATCGGGCAAACAGAAGAGCGACTGGTACGCCTACTGGATCGCCGAAGGTTTCCGCGCCTGCGAGGAGCTGTCAGTCCGTCATGCGCACGACGGACCGTACGCATTCGGCAAAGACGTAACGCTCGCCGACGCGATGCTCGTCCCGCAGATGTACAACGCGCGCCGCTTCGAGGTACCGCTCGACGAGTTCCCGCGCCTCGTCGCGGTGACGGATGCCTGCAACGAATTACAGGCGTTTATCGATGCCGCGCCGGAGGACCAGCCCGACTGCCCGCAGGCGCGCATTCTCCTGTAGGAGCGGTTCCGGAACCGCGACCCGATCAGGCCCGCATGCGTGAATCGCGCTTGCGTTCGACCTCGGTCAACAGCTTCTTGCGCAGGCGAATACTCTGCGGCGTAACCTCGACGAGTTCATCGTCATCGATGAACTCGAGTGCCTGCTCCAGCGAATAGCGTATGGGCGGCGTCAACACGAGGTTCTCATCGGTGCCCGCGGCACGAATATTCGTCAGCTGCTTCGCCTTGGTCGGATTGACCACCAGGTCGTTGCCGCGGCTGTGTATGCCGATGATCATGCCCTCGTAAACCGGTTGGCCGTGGCCAATCATCAGGCGGCCACGCTCCTGCAGGTTGAACAGTGCATAGGCCAATGCCTTGCCATTGGTCATCGAAACCAGCACGCCGTTGTTTCGCTGCCCGAGGTCTTCTGAGAAATAGCGGTCGTACTTCTCAAACACGTGATACATCAGGCCGGTGCCGGCCGTAGCGGTCAGGTACTCGGTGCGGAAGCCGATGAGGCCGCGGGTCGGGATCCGGTAGTCGAGCCGTACCCGTCCCTTGCCGTCGGGGATTATCGCCTGCAGCTCGCCCTTGCGGTCGGCAAGCCGCGTCATGACCGCGCCCTGGTAGGTGTCTTCGCAATCGACGGTCAGCTGCTCCCACGGCTCGAGTCTCGCGCCCCCTTCTTCGTGGAAAATGACTTCTGGCCGTGAAACGGCCAGTTCGAAACCTTCACGGCGCATGTTCTCGATCAGCACGGAAAGATGCAGTTCGCCGCGGCCCGAGACGCGGAACTTGTCCGGGTCCTCGGTGTTTACCACGCGCAGCGCGACGTTGTGCTTGAGCTCCTGCTGCAGGCGTTCGCTGATCTGCCGGCTCGTCAGGAACTTGCCTTCCTTGCCGGCGAACGGTGACTTGTTCACCTGGAAGGTCATGCTGATCGTCGGCTCGTCAACGGCGAGTGCAGGCAGTCCTTCGGGCTTGTCCCTGGGACACAAGGTGTCCGAGATCGCCAGGTCGTCAATGCCGCTGAACACGATGATATCGCCGGCGCTGGCCGACGGGATCTTCTTGCGTTCGAGCCCTTCGAATCCATACAGCTCGAGTACGCGTGCATTGCGAATAGACCCATCCGTGGCCACGATACTGACCCTGGAGTTTGTCTCGATCTCACCGCGCTGGATCCGGCCGATGCCGAGGACGCCGACGTAGGGATCGTAGTCAAGGCTCGAGACCTGTAGCTGCAGCGGGCCAACCCTGTCGACGGGCGGCGGGGGCACGTGCGCGACGATCGCTTCGAACAGCGGCGTCATGTCGCCCCCTCGCACGTCGGGTTCCGTGCCCGCGTAGCCCTGCAGGGCCGACGCGTAGATCACAGGGAAGTCGAGCTGCTGCTCGGTGGCGCCGAGCCGGTCGAACAGGTCAAACGTCTGGTCCAGCACCCACTCCGGGCGCGCACCGTCGCGGTCGATCTTGTTGATGACCACGAGCGGTACCAGCCCCCGCGCGAACGCCTTCTGCGTTACAAAGCGCGTCTGCGGCATCGGCCCGTCGACGGCGTCCACGAGCAACAGCACGCAATCCACCATCGACAGTACGCGCTCCACCTCGCCGCCGAAGTCGGCGTGCCCGGGCGTATCGACGATGTTAATGCGGTAATCCTGCCAGCGGATCGCGGTGTTCTTCGCGAGGATCGTGATGCCGCGCTCGCGCTCCAGGTCGTTGGAATCCATCACCCGGTCGGGCACGGCGGCGCGCGGCCCGAGCGTGCCGGACTGCTGCAGGAGCTGGTCGACCAGGGTCGTCTTGCCGTGGTCGACGTGGGCGATGATCGCGATGTTGCGCAATCGGGCGATTTCAGACATTCGATGTGCTGTGCCAGAGCGGAAAGGGCGCGGATTATAAGGTCGGGCGGCCGCCATTGATACAGGCGCCCGCCCCGGGGAGGGTTGCTCCTTGATGTTATAATGCTACCTTGGTAACATTATGCCTGATCCGAGACGGAGAACACCATGAACCGATCTATTGCCCACACCGGCACCGTGCACGTCGATGCCGCGCCGGAACACGCTTTCCAGCTGTTTACAGCGCCCGGGGAAAGACTGTGGGTCGACGGCTGGGATCCCGAAGTCCTGAGCGGCGGGGACGGCCGCGCCAGGGGAGCTGTGTTCATCACCGACGTCGACGCGGACAAGGCCTACTGGATCGTCGCGGACTACGACACCGAAGCGCTGCGCGCGCGCTACGCGCGGATCGCGCCCGCCACCCGGGCCGGCACAGTCGAAGTGGTTGCTCGCTCCGACGGGGCCGGCGGCACCGAGGTCGAAGTGACTTACGAACTGACGGCGCTCACGGAAGAAGGAGACGCACAGCTCGCCGAGTTCGACTCGGAAGCCTTTGCCGGCATGCTCGCTGATTGGGAGCGGATGATTCGCGACGCGAAGCTCGAGTATCCCCTCCGCTTCGCTATTGCGGGGACGACTTCGCAAGCCGTTTCTGCGGGTCGATGAACGGCAGATCGACCACCTTCGCGGGATAATCGTCGGAACCTCGGCGGGCGCGCAACGCAGTACCCCTGTCCGCCTGCTCCACGCCGACCATTGCCAGGGCGATATTCCGCTGGAGACGCGGGGAATAAACCGCGGACGTGATAACGCCCACTTCGTCGTCGTTCGCATAGACGGGCCAGAATCGTGTGTTGGTTGCCTCGATCGGCGGCCCTTCGATCTCCAGTCCCACCTGTTTCCTTCGTATTCCCGCCGACCTGATACGCTGCAGCGCGTCCTTGCCGATATAGTCGGCCTCCATGTCGAGATCGACGAGTCGATCGAGCCCCAGTTCGAAGGGATTGGTATTCAGGTCCATGTCGGCCCGGTAGGAGAGCATGCCGCCTTCTATCCTCCGTATCGTCGACGTGTGCCCGGCACACAGACCGAACGGCTTTCCCGCCGCCATGATGCGCTCCCAGAGTTCGTCGCCGCGGGATGCGTCCCGCAGGTAGACTTCGTAGCCCAGTTCGCTGGACCAGCCCGTGCGCGATACCACCAGCGGCATGCCGTCGAGCTCGGCTTCGCGAACCCAGAAGTAGCGCAGCGTAGCGATCTCCTCACCAAACAGCGCTTTCATGATCGCGAGCGACTTCGGTCCCTGCAGCTGCAGCGGTGACACATCGGGCTCGCCCAGCGTCACGTTCATGCCGGAATGCACGGCGACACCCTTCGCCCAGAGCAAAACATCGCTGTCCGCCAGGGACAGCCAGAAATGATCCTCGCCCAGCCGCAGCAGGATGGGGTCGTTGATGATGCCGCCTTCTTCGCTCGTGATCAGCACGTACTTGCACTGCCCTACCCGGCAATCCGAGAGGTTGCGGGGCGTCAGCAATTGCACGAATCGAGCGGCATCCGGTCCCGTGATCTCGACCTGCCGCTCGACAGCGACGTCGCAAAGTATCGCTGCGTTGACGAGATTCCAGTAATTCCGGACCGGGTCACCGAAATCGCGGGGAATATACATGTGGTTGTAAACCGAGAATGCCTGTGCGCCGTGCCGCAATGTCGCAGCAAAGTATGGCGACTTGCGAATCTGGGTTCCGAATCCGACGTCTTTGATCACATGATTCATCGCGTCCCCAGACCCTAGCAAAATTTCAAATCCGCAGTCACCACGAGCCGGGCCCAGGCTGTCACGCGCACAGGTGGTGTTTCGGGGGCCGCGAAGGTAGTGTATCGGGCTCTTTTCGACCGACGTTCCTGTGCAATGTCATTACGCTCAAACTGGAAACCTGCACTCTCGATTGCAGCGCTGGTACTGGCCGCCGCGTGCTCCGGGCCCGAACGCGACCAGCCGCAGACCGTCCCCGCGGACACTGGTCCGGCCGGGCCGGAATCGGGCATCGACTACCACTCGTACGCGAACACGGACGATTACCGCACCACCCACATCGACCTCGGCTTCACGGTCGACTTCGATCGGAAAGTGCTCGTGGGCGAGGCACGATTGCAGCTGGACCGCCTGAACGAGACCAACACGCCGCTGGTCCTCGACACGCGCGGGCTCGCAATCGAATCCGTGCGCGTCGGGCACGGCGACCGTTTCGCCGATGCGGCATTCACGATTGGCGAGAATTCGGAGGAACTCGGCGCGCCGCTCACGATCGAGATGCCGGCCTACGCGACCACCGTCATCATCCGTTACGAGACCTCTCCGGATGCGCTGGCGCTGCAGTGGCTCGAGCCGGAGCAGACGGCGGGCAAGCGCCACCCGTTCCTGTATACGCAGGCCCAGTCCATCCATGCACGCAGCTTCATACCGCTGCAGGACACGCCCGGCGTCCGCGTCACCTACGAGGCCAGGGTGCGCACGCCGCCGGAACTCAGGGCGGTGATGAGCGCCGATAACGACCCCGAGGCGGAGCTGGACGGCGAGTTCACGTTTCAAATGCCGCAGCCGATCCCGCCCTACCTGATCGCTCTCGCGGTCGGCGAGGTCGAATTCAAGGCCATGGGCGAGCGCACCGGCGTGTACGCGGAAAAAGAGATCCTCGAAGCGGCGGCAGCCGAATTCGCCGATACCGAGGCCATGCTCGAGTCGACCGAGGAAACGTTCGGGCCCTACCGCTGGGACCGTTACGACCTCCTGATACTGCCGCCCGCATTCCCGATCGGCGGCATGGAACACCCGCGCCTGAGCTTTATCACGCCGACGGTCATTGCGGGCGACAAGAGCCTCGTCGCCCTGATTGCGCACGAACTCGCGCACTCCTGGTCCGGCAACCTGGTCACGAATGCCAGCTGGCGGGACCTCTGGCTCAACGAGGGTTTCACGACCTACCTTACCAACCGCATCATGCAGGCCGTGTTCGGCGACGAACGTTACTACATGGAAATGGCGCTCGGGTACGCGGAGTTGCAGGACGCGCTACCGGACCTGGAGGACGATGACGAGGCGCTCGCCGTGGATCTGCGCGGCCGCGACCCGGACGACGTGTTCACGAGCGTCGCGTATGAGAAGGGCTCGCTGTTCCTGTACGAGCTGGAGCTCGCTGTCGGGCGCGAAGCCTTCGACCGCTTCCTGGTTAGTTATTTCAAGGAGCATTCGTTCCAGAGCATCTCGACCGAGGCGTTCCTCGATTACCTCGAGCACACGCTCGTCGCGGATCATCCCGAGTCCGTCAGCATGGAGCGGGTGCAGCAGTGGGTATTCGAGCCGGGCATTCCCGAGGGGGCGCCGGTGCCGCACTCAGCGGCATTTGCCGACATCGAGCCAGTTCGGCAAGCGTGGCTGGCGGGCCGCATCGCAGCCGAGGATATCGATACCGGCGAGTGGACCTACCACCACTGGAAGCGCTTTCTCGACGGCATGCCGCAGCAGCTGCGTCGCGAGAAGCTCGATGATCTCGACCTGGCATTCGATCTCACCGCGGCGCCGAACAACGAGATCGCCTTCAGCTGGCTCCGGATCGCGATCCGGAATGGCTACGAACCCGCTTTCGGGCGACTCGAGGATTTCCTCATGAGCATCGGACGCACCAAGTTCATTGGCGTGCTCTACAAAGACATGATGGACGCGGGCATGGGCGAAATGGCACTCACGGTCTTCGAGGAAGCGAAGCCTGCGTATCACCCGCTTGCCGCGAAAGAGATCGAGGGATCGCTATTGGCTGACGACTAGCGCAGCTCGGCCTGCATCAAAAAGGCGAACGACCTTCGGCGACAGCAGCCATTGCGGCAGCAAGATCCGGCTGCTTGTCGAATGCGGGCAATTCGGCGTAATGCTCGAGCCACGGTTGCTTGCGGCACGTCCAGACCGCTGCCTGTGGTTCAATCACGCTGGTGTCATCCAGCGTGCCGGGTTTCAGCCGAACGAGTTCCGGCATCGCCGGGTTCTCGTGGTAGATGCGATTGCCGCAATCCGGGCAGAACCAGCAGACCGCGATGCCGCCCGATTCCGTGGGCCGCTCCCAGCTGTTGAGATCGCCCGACAACAGTCGGAAGCCGGAACGCCTCAGATACATGGTGAGGCTGAACGCTCCGGCCGACAACTTCTGACAATCGATGCAATGGCAAACGGCCGTGGCGACCGGTTGCTCCGTCACCTCGTAAGCAACACGGCCGCACTGGCAGGATCCGGACGCGGGTATTTTCATTTGGGTCTCCTCCACGCGAGCATTGCGCCAAGTCGCTATCTATGTTGCTCGATCAGGATGGGGTTCGGCTGGATTCACTATCACTGTCCCCAAATCTAGACGCTTTCGCTACACTTCGCACCATGCACAGCATTCAGCGGCATTTCAGACGATCGATCCTCGTGTGCTCGGCTTTGCTCGCGTCTGCCTGCAGCTCGCTGCAACCCGTGGACCTGCCGCCGGAATATACGCCCGCCCCCGCGTCCGCCGAGCTCTGGACCGTACTCGCCGAGGAGCGCACGGGCGACTGGTTTGCCTTGCTCAACGACGGTCCCACTGCCCTGGACTGGCGGCTGCGCGCGATCGACAGCGCGACCGAGAGCATCGACCTCCAGACCTTCTTGTGGTCCGTGGACACGGTCGGCTCCCTCGTACTCGATCACCTCGTGGCGGCGGCCGAACGCGGCGTCGAGATAAAGCTACTCGTCGACGATTCATTCCTGCTCGGCGAAGACGACATACTGCTCGAACTCGTCCGTCACCCGAACATCGAGTATCGCATCTACAACCCCTACAAGCGTCGGTCTGACAACGTGGCCACCCGGCAGGCGCTCAACCTCGCCGAATTCCATCGGCTCGACCATCGCATGCACAACAAGGCCATGATCATCGACAATCGCGTCGCCATCGTCGGCGGCCGCAATCTGGCCGACGAGTATTTCGGGTTGCATGCGGTTGCCAACTTCCGCGACATGGAAGTGATGGTCGGCGGACCGATCGTGCACGAGGTCAGCGCCGAGTTCGACAAGTACTGGAACGACCGCTGGGCCGTCCCGATCGAATCCCTGAGTCACGTCAGGCACACAGCGGCTGATCTCGATGCGGCGCGGGAAGTACGCGAAGCGAACCCGCACATACACACAGAGCAGAGTAATGCAGAACGAATGTCCGCCTGGCGCGAATTGATCACAAGCGCTGTTGACGGCGAAGCGACGCTATACGCCGACGATCCGCCGGAAGAGAACCCGGCCAACGCCAGCGAGGCGCCGGTGCAGGTGGCGAACGCGCTGATGGCCATGATCGACGCCGCGAGCGAGGAGGTGCTTATCGTTTCCGCCTACCTTATTCCGACGCCCGAACTCGAGGGCGCCGTGGAGCGCGCGGTCAAACGCGGCGTGCGCGTTCGCATGCTGACCAACTCGATCCGCTCGAACAACCACCTCACGGCACACAGCGCCTACCGCAACCACATCCGGACGTTGCTGGGTAATGGCGCGGAGCTGCACGAAGTCCGCATCGACGCAGACGACCGTGACATTTACATGCTGTCACCGATCGAAGAGAAGCAACTCGCGCTGCACGCGAAAGCGCTCGTCATCGACAACGACAAGGTGTTCATCGGCAGCGCCAACCTCGATCCGCGATCGCTGCGCATCAATACCGAGATGGGGTTCCTGATCGAGAGCGCGGCGCTCAATGCCGAGGTTCGCAAAGCGGTTACACCCGACTTCAGCAAGACCAATGCCTGGCAGCTGGAGCTCGACGAACAGGCCAAGGTCGTATGGGTCTCCCACGACGTCACGCTCACCGAGCAGCCCGCCGCATCCATGCTGCAGCGGATAGAGGACTGGTTCTTCTCCCACCTGCCGATCGAGGACGAGCTCTAGTCGGAAACAGGAGTCAGTGATTTTCGTACTAACTTCTGTTCCTAGTCACGTTTGCGTTTCGATTTCCTCGTATTGTCGCGCGGCGCGATTCGGCCATCCATGTCAGGAATCACGAAGGTCGGGTCGATCCGGCAAGGACCGGAGAACAGCGCGCCCTGAGTTGCCTCGATGACCTGGCACGTCCCCTGCAGCGACGCGGCAGTCGGTTGCGGCGCGCCGGCAAGCCAGCCACGCAACGATTCCCATCCGGCAACCAGTTCGGCAGGACTGAAACCACAGTGCGTAGGATCGGCCTCGACCGCGACGCCAACGGTGAGATTGTCCGCATCCACGACGCCCTGGTACTCGCTTTGATTCTCGACGATGACGAGACCATCCTTGTCGGTGTGCAACGAGACAATCTTGACGTCCTCGTTCTCGAGTTCCCCGCGTGGCGTGAAATTACGCTTCAATTTCTTGGCCGCCTTGCGATCGGCCTCGACGCGCCGAATCGTCGCATCGACCTCCGGATCGTCGTAAACGACGCCGATATTACCGAGCCCCTGCCCACCGTCGAGTTTATCCGGATCGAATATCAGATCGGCGATACCGTTCGTCGCGAACACCATGTCTTGAATGATGAAGCTTTCGGGGATCTTCGTTACGGTGAGAAATTTTGCGAGCCTCTCGTTCTGGCCCGGCGTGCGAAACGCCGGCGGCGTCAACGTACCCATGCAGGCATTAGTAGCGAGTGCAACCGCATTCGGATCAATCACACCAGGCACCGCCGAGAGGCCGGTGGCACCTCCCGCTATGGGCGCTACCTCACCGCAGACCGCGTCGTATGTAAGACGTATGTCGTGCGCACCGTCCCACACGCGGCTCCCTCCCACTGCGCCGCAGAAAGTAAATGCGCCATCGACCGCGACTTCGTCAGCCCGCTCCAATGCGTCTGCCGTCACGATGCCGCCCAATGAGGCGCCGGTCATGATGATGCTGTTCGGCTCACCAACCTGCTCTACAAAGGCCTCGACCAGGCGCGCGATGTCGCGGCGCGTGTTGAAGACGGCCCACTGGCTCTGCGAATAACTCGACGCCGCGACAGCATAGCCCTGGGCGAGCTGCACGTCCGCAAGCGGCCCGAGGCCCGGTTCAGGCCCCGGCGGATCGAATGAATAACCGTGGTTCCAGATGACCAGCGCACCATTCCAATCCGCTGGTACAGCGATTTGATAAAACGAATCTTTGACCTCACCCGAAACCAGGGTGACCTGGGCGTAAGCCGAAAACGTAAACAACAATAAAGCAGCCGCAGCGAGGCTGCGAATCGCTCGTCCGATCATGTTCCTGCCTCCAACACTGATTCTTAGAATTGTTCTAAGCGTTCAAGATAGCGGAATCGGAAACGCTTTTCTATTCGAGCCTGGTACCTGCGACGACGAAGCGCCCCAGTCCATCACGCGTGATCGCGTCCGCGCCAACCAATGCCTGTGCCTTCACCTGTGCATCGCGGGATTCCCTGAAAAGCTGCGCACGCTCGTAGACCGTCGCCAGATCCAGCCACGCCTGAGCGTCTGATGGCTGGAAATCCTTCGCAGCTTCGAGAACCTCGATGGCGCGATCCAGCGAAAAGGTCAGCGTCAGCAGGCGACCGTAATTCGACAGCGCGATAACATCAGCAGGATCGGCCGATATTGCCTGTTCAAATAAATCGATAGCGGCCTCGATGTCGCCGACCGCGCGTGCGTTGATCGCACGTCGAGTGAGTTCAGTCGCATGGGGTTGGACTCTCGCCGGCCGAATGTCCGCCGGTTCCTCGGGCGGTGCAGCACTGACGGGATTCGACGGCATCACCTCTGCCTTGTCTGTCGGCACTGTCTGTGGCTCCTGCGACTTGCCGGGCCACAGGACGGCAACCACACCGACTGCCAGGGCGAGCAAGATTGCGACGATGTGCCAGTGCCGTTTCATCGTGCCGATTTTCGCACGAGAGAAGCCCGATAGGGTGACTGCGGCGGATGCACAAAATGAGAGCACCGTAGTCGGTGCTGTCGAACCTGGTGGTAGTGGAAGGTAAGAAATAGGGCACCCCATCGGGGTGCCCTTGTTCAGCTGGTGGTGATGGGTGGAATTGAACCACCGACCTACGGGTTATGAGTCCGTCGCTCTAACCATCTGAGCTACATCACCGAATTCGTTATCCCATGATAGTCGCTTCGACCGATGGGTGGAATGGACTCGGGCCGTTCCGGCCCTCGCCCTTCGGGCGCCCTGCGGGCGTCTGTCGCCCGGCTGCGCCGTGCTCGGATGAACCACCGACCTACGGGTTATGAGTCCGTCGCTCTAACCATCTGAGCTACATCACCATTTTTCGGTGCGGCCTTTCGGCCAGCGGGGCGCAGATTGTCCGTGCGGGGCTGCCGACTGTCAAGACTCGGACCCTGGCCGGAAAGTCACCTTCCCGAGAGCCGTGCTGCCTTGTCCAGACACTGTATCGCGCCGAGTGACCGTCGACGGCGTTCTGAAACCAGAAACCGCCTGGGCTACCTGCTCGAGGCGGAATTCCGCAAATCTTCAGGGTCGTTCGACACCACGGTATCGCACCCAGTCGAAATCGGCGTACGGGCCCGCATCGCCCGCATTCGTCGTCGCATAAACGCCCAGGAAGGCACCTGTGTAGCTGCCCCGTGCCAGTATGTGATGCGCCCCGGTGCGTGCGAACCGGACGGGTTCCGACTCCCGGCCCAGTGAATACGTGTAAGCGTACTCGCCGTCGCGTGACGATACCGCCAGCGTAATCCGGCCTTCATAATCCGGCAATTCGATCTGCTCGATGGTTCGCGGCTCTGCCCCTGGCTCCGCGAGAGTCAACCTGAGCAACACGTCGCTTCCCTCGCGAATGACGGTGAAATTCAGGTAGTTGTCGTCCTTCTGGAACAGGCTCAGCCCGGCCTCGGCGCCGCGGTCTGCAGCCTCGAATTCCATGCTCGCACGGTAGTCGAACTCCGACTCCGTTTGCCGAAACCCGATAAGGCTGGCTTGCCCGCGTTCGCGAATCACTTCCGGACTCGCATACAACCGCAGGTAACCCTGTCGCGCCGTCAGCGAATACGTGCCGGGCGACGGTACGCGACGAAACGTCCAGGCTCTCTGCAGCACCCCGCCTTCGAATTCATCGACGAACCCGGCGTCCTCGAGCTGCGCCTTGCCGTCGAACGGCAGCGGGCTGTAGCGCTCGACGCGACCTGTCTCGGGCGCGGCGACCGGCCATTCATACTTGATTTCCTGCCACTCGAACGGCTCCCGTTCCCAGACGACGGGAACCAGGTGCGTCTCCCGTCCCATATTCGAACTGCGTTGTTCGTCGCCGCGGATCCCCAGCGCCACCATGTACCAGCGACCGTCGGGGAGCTCCACGAGATCTCCGTGTCCCGTGCTGTTGACCCAGTAGTCGTAGGAGAGGTGGCGCGACGTGAGTATCGGGTTGCGTGGATTGGAAATGTACGGTCCGGTCACATTGTCGCTGACCGCTATCATGACGGCATGGTTCGGACCGGTGCCGCCTTCTGCGATCTGCAGATAGTAACGGTTGTCCCGCTTGTACAGATGCGGCCCCTCCGACCAGACACCGCCACAGGCACCGCGCCAGAGGAAATGCCTTTCGCCGACCAACGACCAGTTCTCCGGGTCCAGCTCCTGTAGCCAGATCTCTCCCTCCCCGGGGAAGGTGGGGTTCGCGGGCGAATGCGTGCCCACGTACCAGACCTTGCCGTCATCATCGAAGAAAAGGTCCGGGTCGATACCCGGCGCTCCGGCGATCACATGTGGGTCCGACCACGGACCGCTGGCGTCGTCCGCCGTGATGACGAAGTTGACGAACTCGACAGGCTGTTCATCCTCGATCGGCTTATAGACATTGGTCGTGATGATATAGAAGCGGCCATCACGGCAACGCAGGGTCGGGGCGTGTATGCCGCCGTCGGACTGCACATCGACGAGATTGACTGCCCCGGTGGCCTGGCCTTCACGATGCAGCCCGTGCCCGACCAGCTCCCAGTTCACAAGGTCGGTACTGTGGTGGATCGGCAGTCCGGGAAAATACTCGAACGTGGAGTTGACGATGTAGTAGTCGTTGCCGACCCGGCAGATCGAGGGATCCGGGTGGGCGCCGCGCAGGATCGGGTTCCTGAAAGTGGTGTCGTCCGCCTCCACGACGCTGGACAACAACGCGAAACCTGCGGCCAGGGCAAGCATGCCGGTGAACGATTTCGGTCGAGTCAGGTATTCCACAGGCAGACTATAACCCGTCGGGCACGGAGGCGAAGTCCCATACGTCCGGAGGGAATGCGGTCACGGCGGGCAGTGCGTTTCGACATCGGCGACAGCATCGGCAAACGCGATACCCATCCGGATGTAGCCGTCCGAGTCGTAATGCCAGGCATCGTCGTCCGGGTCATTATCGGCGTACCGGCGCTGAGCTTCGCGGACCTCGTCGCTCCAGTCCATGACCTTGCCGTCGTCGGCACCACCCGAGTCCGTGATCTGCCTCTCTTCGAGCAGCTGATCGTAGACGGCTTCCCTGAAAACATCGTGACGATCGTTGGCTTCGGGCGAAGCTTTGCCGATCTGGGTCATAACGACGCCGACGAATCCATTCTCAGGGTCGACCCAGCCGTGCGTTCCCTCGCAGCCGGCGACGATCCACAAACCGCCGCGGCCGTAGCTAGGGTGCGATCGAGAGATGTGGGATCCTGGATTTTCAAGGGCGACTCGGCTTGCGTGTCGGTCGCCTCGGGCGTGCAGCCGAGACAGATCGCTGCAGCAAGTCATATCTGAATCGACCTTCGCATTGTCAGTGCTTTCAGTCGCGATCGAGCGTCAAGAGGGCGTTGTCCATGATCCTGCGGCCGCTCGCTTCACCACGATCGGACGCTGCCTAGAATACGTCCAGGTCGTCCGCCAGGACCACCGCCCCGGCATACTTCTCGCGAACCTCGCGGAGCACCGTTTCCTCGCTGGCACCCCAGAAAAGCACGTGATACAGGACGAGTAACTTCGGCTTCGCCCGGCTCGCCAGTTCACCGAGTTCGTGCGCCGAGGTGTGGTTGGTGCTGTGGTACTTCTGCCAGTAGGGGTCGCGGCGCTTGAAGCCCTCGACCGAGTACACCTCGTGGATCAGGATGTCCGCGCCTTTCGCATACTTCTCCACCGCCTCGTCGGGGGCCGCGTCACCGGAAATCACGATCACACGATCAGGCGTCGTGAACCGGTAGCCGTAGGCGTTGGGCCAGGTGCCGTGGCGCACGCGGAAGGCCTCGACCGTGACATTGTCATCCTCGAAGACGACGCCCTCTTCAACCGTGTGCGCACTCACCCGCCAGCCCTGATTGTTGGCAGGTTCCAGCCCGTACACGCGGTAGTCGATATCCGCGCGGTAGGCCTCGAGGATGTGAGAGGCCATCTCCGCGATGCCATCCGGTCCGTAAAGCTCCAGCGGTTGATCGCGTTCGAGCACCCAAGGCGTCAGGATGAGGTCCGACAGGCCTGCGGAGTGATCCGAGTGGAAGTGCGTGAGAAAGGCGTAGCGGAGGTTTCTCACCTCGAGACCCGCGATCGGACCTCCGTAAGTCGGCGACATGGCCGCCGCCCGGCGGACCACGCCGGGACCGAAGTCCACCAGATACGGCGTTCCGTTGACGACGATCGCAATCGCAGGACCCGAACGTTCGGGGTCGGCGTTCGGTGTCCCCGTACCGAGCATCACAACCTTCGTCACATCGGACGGCTCCGGTTGCGCATAGCAGGCGCCGGACGATGCAATCAGGAGCAAAGCAATTAGCAAGTGTCGAAACAGCATGGCCAGACCTCCTTCGAAGCGAGCCTCGAAACCCGAAACAATGGCTAATCAAAGGCCGGCCCTTCGATTAGTTTTGACTTTATGTCGATTTTCAGCGACCTGAGAATTTCTCGCAAATCGTGCCACAAACCCCGCGAATCATGGCGTTCCGGAGGGTTCTCGACATAAAACGTGACGGATGTCTCAGTTATCGGCGTGACGCATGGTGACGCGAATCGGACCGGTCTCTGCCAAAGTGCTCTCGTAAGCTCCGCGGCCTGCGAGCAACGACGCATGATGAAAACGGCGCAAGAGGGATTCACGCTGATCGAGTTGATGATTGTTGTTGCGATCATCGGCATAGTCGCAACGATCGCTGTCCCGCTTTATACAGGCTACATCATCCGTTCGCAGGTCGCGGAGGGGGTCAACATGAGTGCCGCGGCCAAGGTTGCCGTTGCCGAGTATTTCCAGACAAACGGCGTGTTCGCCTCGACGAACAATTCGGCGGGCCTCTCAGCCCCGGCGGACTATACCGGACCTTATGTGATCCAGGTCGAAATCGTGGCGGGCGGCGCAATCGAGGTCAGCTACGGCAACACCGTGCATCCGAATCTCGTGGGCGCGGTCCTCTCCATGACGCCCGATTCGGCCAACTCCGGCAGCGTTACCTGGCATTGCAAGGGCAAAGCCAAACTACCAAACAAGTATCTCCCTGCTGCTTGCCGGATGTAACCCTGATCCCCCAAGAAGAACGCGTTAGTGCGTATCTTCACCGAGCTGCCGGCGCAACTCCTTGAGCGTCGGCAGCTCACCTTTTTTTGGTTGCCCGAGATCAGACATTGAAGCGAAAGTGCATGACGTCGGCTTCCTGCACGACGTAGTCCTTGCCCTCGAGGCGTAGGCGACCCGCTTCCTTGGCACCGTGCTCGCCGTTGTGCACGACGAAGTCGTCGTAACCGATCACCTCGGCGCGGATGAAGCCTTTCTGGAAATCCGTGTGGATCTCGCCGGCCGCTTCTGGCGCTGTGGCGCCGATCTTGGTCGTCCACGCCCGTACTTCCTTCGGGCCGGTCGTGAAGAAGGTCTCGAGACCGAGCAGCTTGTATCCCGCACGAATGACGCGGTTGAGTCCCGGCTCGTCGAAGCCCAGGTCGGTGAGGAACTCTTTCTTGTCCTCGTCATCGAGCTGCGCGATCTCGGCTTCGATCGCGGCACAGATTGCTACCGCCTCGGCACCCTCGGCCGCCGCGTATTCCTTTACGGTGTCGAGGTGCGGGTTGTTCTCGAAACCGCCCTCGTCCACGTTGGCGATGTACATGACGGGCTTCGCCGTGATCAGGTGCAGGTCCCTGAGGACCTTTCGCTCATTGTCATCGAGTGCCAGCGTGCGGACCGCGTTGCCTTCCGCGAGGTGATCGCGGATCTTCCTGATCGTGTCGCGGACGTAGATGTCTTCCTTCTTCGCCGTTTTCGCGTTCTTCTCCGCTTTCACGAGCTGCTTCTCGACGGACTCGAGGTCCGCGAGCGCCAGTTCCGTGTTGATGGTCTCGATGTCGCCGAGCGGGTCGATCCTGCCCGTCACGTGCGTGACGTCGTCGTCCTCGAAGCAGCGCACGACGTGCGCGATGGCGTTCGTCTCGCGGATGTTCGCGAGGAACTTGTTGCCGAGCCCCTCGCCTTTCGACGCGCCCGCCACCAGGCCCGCGATGTCGACGAACTCCATCGTCGTCGGGATCGTCTTCGCCGACTTGACGATCTCGGTCAGCACGTCGAGGCGCTTGTCCGGCACGGGCACGACACCGACGTTCGGGTCAATGGTGCAGAACGGATAGTTCTCCGCCGCGATCTCGGCCGCGGTCAGCGCATTGAACAGGGTCGATTTGCCGACGTTCGGCAGGCCAACGATGCCACAGGTAATCGCCACTCAGTCTTCCTTTTCTTTTTTCTCTTGCTTCGTGTGCAGCTTCTTCATCGCCGCGTTCAGGCCGTCCTTCAGCAGCACCGGCAGCACAGCGACGGCCTCGTCGACGTTTTTCTCGACGAGCGGTTCGACATCCGACGACGCGCGCTTCAGCACGTAACCCGTCACCTTGTCCTTCTCGCCCGGGTGCCCCACGCCGATCCTCAGGCGCAGGAAGTCCGCGCCGCAGTGCCGGATCACGTCACGTATGCCGTTGTGCCCGCCATGGCCGCCGCCCTTCTTCAGGCGCACCGTCCCCGGCGGCAGGTCGATCTCGTCATGCGCAACCAGCAGTTCGCCGGCGTTCGCCCGGTAGTAGTCGAGCGCCGCGCGCACGGGCCCGCCGCTGTGGTTCATGTAGCTCTGCGGCTTCAGGAGCCAGATGTCGTTGCCGTCGACGCTGATCTTGCAGCACTCGGCATCGAACTTCTTCTCGTACTTGAAGCTGCCGCCGAACTTGCGCGCGAGCTCGTCCACGAACCAGAAGCCCGCGTTGTGCAGGGTTCGCAGGTACTTCTCGTCCGGGTTCCCGAGCCCGGCAATCATGCGCAGTGTGGTCATATCGCCAATGGTACAAACAAGAAGACCGCCCGTGGGCGGTCTTCCAGGTCGCCAAACGTCGGTCGATCAGTCCTCTTTGGACTCGTCGTCGGAGGCAGCCTCTTCTTCCTCGGCTTCTTCACCGGCAACGGGCACCTCTCCGGGCGCCGCGGCCTCGAGGCCTTCCTCTTCCTCGATGACCACTTCCTTGATGATCTGGATCGATACGATCGGCTGGTCCGCTTCCTCGCCCTGCGCGAGCGCCGGGATCGTCACGCCCTCCGGGAGCGGGATGTCCGACATGTAGCGCATCTCATTGAGTTCCAAGTCGGCGATATCGATCTCGAGGTACTCGGGCAGGTGCTTCGGCAGGCAGACGACCTCGACGTCGGTCATCAGGTGCGACACCTTACCGCCGCCCTGCTTCACACCCGGCGCGATGTCTTCATGCAGGAAGTGGATCGGCACGTTCATGCGGATCTCTTCATCTTCGCGGATGCGCTGCAGGTCCATGTGCAGGATCTGCCGCTTGGCAGGATGACGCTGCAGGTCCTTGAGGATGACCGCCTGTTCCTTGTCGCCAACCTTGACGCTGAGCACGCTGGAGTAGAACGACTCGTTCTCGAGCTGCTGAATGACCCGGTTATGGTCGAACGCGAGATTGCGCGGCGGACGGCCGCCGCCATAGAGGATTGCGGGAACTTTTCCTTCTCGACGCAGGCGGCGGCTCGCACCTTTCCCGATGTCGTCCCGGAATTCCGCAATCAGATCAAAATCGTCAGCCATGACTGAACTCCGTTATCTGATTGATTCAATTGTAAATTTGCCAGAGCCTGGCACCCGCGAGCCTGCGACCGACCCGTTGCGGGCGGCGCATGGTACCCCAACGCTCAGCCGAGGTCCACCTCGACCCCGGCCCCGGATTCGAGGGCCCGCGCATAGATGTGCGCCGCGGCAAACAGATCCTGGGCCACGATGCCCAGCGATTTGTAGAGCGTGATGTCGCCGTCGCCGATCCTGCCGGGCACCGCACCGGTCATCACCTGACCGATCTCGCCGAGGATGTGCCCCTCGTCGATCGCCCCCTCGGCGATCGGGATCAGCAGGTCGCCGGCCTCGTTCATCGCGGACTCCATGAGATCGACGTAGACCCGCGAGCGCTCGATCACGCGGGTGTCGGCTTCCCGCGCGTCCGGCGTGTGCACGCCGACGAGGTTCAAGTGCGAGCCGGGTTCCAGCCATTCGCCCCTGAGGACCGGCTCTGTCGCCGCCGTCACCGTGCTGACGATATCGCAGCATGCGGCCTCGGCCGGGTCGTCCGTCGCTGTGACCTCGACCTGCGAACGCTCCGACTGCTGCGCAGCAAAACGCCGCGCCTTTTCCTCGTCCCTGCCCCAGACGACCACCCTGTCGATGTCACGGACGCAGGCCACCGCATCGATGTGCGTGACCGCCTGCACGCCCGTGCCCAAGATGCCGTGCGTGCGCACATCCTGCCTCGCGAGCACGCGTGTCGCGAGGCCCGACGCTGCCGCGGTACGTATGGCCGTGACGGATGACCCCTCGATGAGCGCAACGGGCTTGCCGGTGTCATGATCGAACAGCGACACGTAGCCCTGGACGGTGGGTAGTCCCTTCGCCGGATTATCGAAGAGCAGGCTGATGACCTTCGCGCCGAAGAACGGCGGACCCAGTGTCGACCCCGGCATCAGGCCGAGCGAGCCGCTATCGTCGGCCAGCGGTGTGAACAGCCGCAGCGGCATCGAGACGGCGCCGCTCGACGCCGCGCGCATGGCCTCGTCCATCGCATCGATGCACGCCGCCATCGGCAATAACCGGTCGACTTCCTGCCTGTTGATGATGAGCATTCGTGTATTCTAGCGAACCTTCAGTCTCGACATTCACGGAGCAACCATGATCACGACCCGCCTGCGCCTCGCTTCACTGGTGTTCCTGCTCACGGCGACAACTCTCGCGCATGCCGACACCCTGCTCATCCATGCCGGCGAACTGCTGGCCGTGCCGGGCGAGCGTCCGCAGTCGAAGCAGACCATCGTCGTCGAAGACCGGCGAATCGTGGAAGTCGTGGACGGCTACGCCCAAGCATCGGCGTACGGCGAGGGCGCGAAGGTCATCGATCTCGGCGATCGTTTCGTATTGCCCGGCCTCATGGACATGCACGTGCACCTGCAGGGCGAACTCGGGCCGGAAAACGAGAAGGAGCAGCTGAAGATGTCCTCGCAGCTCATGCAGATGCGCAGTGCCCATTTCGCAATGCAGACGCTCCTCGCCGGCTTTACGACGGTTCGTGACGTAGGCTCATCCGGCGAGGAGATGTATGCGCTGCGTGACGCGATCGAGAAAGGCTGGATCGACGGGCCCCGCATCATCGCCGCGGGCGGTGTCGGCATCACTGGCGGTCATGCCGACGTTAGTGGCGTCAGGCCGGAGCTGATGGAGTTCTGGACCGAAGACAGCATCTGCGACGGCCCCTACGACTGCCGCCGGGCGACCCGCAACGCCATCAAGTACGGGGCCGACCTCATCAAGATCACGTCCACGGGGGGCGTGCTGACGGACCGCGCCACCGGCACCGGCCAGCAGATGGAGATGGACGAACTCAGGGAAGTCGTGCAGGCGGCAGCGCGCATGGGCCGCAAGGTCGCCTCGCACGCGCATGAAGAGGACGGTATCGTCGCCGCACTCGAAGCCGGCGTCGCCAGCATCGAGCACGGCACCTACACGGGGCCGCGCGCCATCAAGCTGTTCAAGGAGACCGGCGCTTACCTCGTCCCGACGCTGCTCGCCGGCAAGACGGTCGGCGCCATGGCCGTCGAGGCAAATTTCATGTCGGATGCCGTCAAGGAAAAGGCGATCCGCGTCGGCCGCGACATGGCCGGCAACTTCGCCAGGGCGCACGCAGCCGGCGTCAACGTCGCTTATGGCACGGACAGCGGCGTGTCGCCGCACGGCACGAACGCCGAGGAAGCACTGCTCATGGTCGAGGCCGGTATGACCGAGATGGAAGTGCTCGTTGCCGCCACGATCAACGCCGCCGATCTCATCGACATGTCGGATTCGATTGGCACCATCGAGCCCGGCAAGTTCGCGGACATCATCGCGGTCGACCGCTCACCGCTCGAGGACATCGCCGAACTGCTGGATGTGAGCTTCGTAATGAAGAGTGGGAAGGTCTACAAAGATTGAGAGGCAGGCCAGCCAGCCATTCCTCTCAGTCATGGCTCGGCTCGCTACGCTCGCCTGCGCTTTACTTCCCTCGAGGAACGCCCGGCCGGCCTTCTCCTGGAGTACCGTTTCTAACGCCAGGTGAAACGAGCGCCGCGTGCTCGTTCATGTATCGTGGCGGGTCCTCGGGAGGCGCGTTCGCCCCAGCGAGGATTCTGAAGCAGCAATAGCACGCCGAGCGCAATTCTACGGACCGGGTCTGAACTATGCTCAGCTAGCTGGCCGGCGGGGTGTATTTCGACCGAAGTAAAGCGCAGCGAAGCGAGCCATGAGGGAGAAAAATTCCCCGCCGGCCAGCCCCCATTGCTTCAATCAACGTACAACGACGAGACCGACTCTTCGTCCGAGATTCGGCGCATGGTCTCCGCGAGCAGTTCCGCCGTCGACAGCTGGCGGATCTTCTTGCAGGCCTGCGCTTCCTCGCTCAGCGGGATCGTGTCGGTCACGACGAGGTCGTCGAGCTCGGACTCGGAGATGCGCGATACCGCCGGCCCGGACAGCACGGCGTGCGTGATGTAGGCGTGCACGCTGGCCGCGCCGTGCGCCTTCAGGGCGGCCGCAGCCTGGCACAGCGTACCCGCGGTATCCACCATGTCGTCCATCAGGATGCAGCTCTTGCCTTCGGGCTCACCGATGATGTTCATGACCTCGGACTGATTGGCACGAGCGCGGCGCTTGTCGATGATGACGAGATCGGCGTCATCGAGGCGCTTGGCGAGCGCGCGGGCGCGGACCACGCCACCGACGTCGGGCGACACCACCACCATATTCGGATAGCCATGCTTCCACACGTCACCGAGCAAGACGGGCGAGGCATAGACGTTGTCGACGGCGATATCGAAGAAGCCCTGTATCTGGTCGGCATGCAGGTCAACGGTGAGCACTCGATCGACGCCTGCGACCCCGATCAACTTCGCCACCAGTTTCGCCGTGATCGGCACGCGCGCAGCGCGCGGCCGCCGGTCCTGGCGGGCGAAGCCGAAATACGGGATCACCGCCGTGATGCGCGAGGCCGACGCTCGCTTTGCGGCGTCCGCCATCACCAGCAGCTCCATCAGGTTGTCGGAAGCCGGCGGACAGGTCGGCTGGATGATGAAGGTCTCGCGCCCGCGGATGTTCTCCAGGATCTCGACGTTGATCTCGCCGTCGGAGAACCGACCCACGTGTGCTCTTGCCAGCGGCAACATCAGGCAGCGCGCGATGTCGTGGGCCAGCTTCGGGTGCGCGTTCCCCGTAAACACGGCCATAGTTGCGATATCCACGACGATCCCCTCTCTGCTTCTAATGGCTGGGGCGGCAGGATTCGAACCTGCGAATCACGGGATCAAAACCCGTTGCCTTACCACTTGGCTACGCCCCAAATCTTTATCAGTCGTGTGCGTTTTGCCCGTGCGAATTGTGCGGGGCAGCCCCGGAGGTGTCAACGAAGCCCTTGCTCAGCGCCCCGGTTGGTCAAAAAATGACCAGTTGTGTATCGCGAGCTTGACGCGCGTCTGCTCGCTCGCGGCCCTGAGCCGAGACGGCATCGGCTGGCCGCCACCCTCGCCGTAGCGCGTGATGTCGACCTTCCAGCCGCCCTGAACGAGGTGTTCCAGTTGCCCGTCACTACCGAGTACGGTCTCGGCGGGCAGCGCCGGGTCCGGAATGCCGAGCGCCCAGTAACGCAGGCTCCTGACAGGAATGGTCCAGCCGTAACGCTGGTAGAGGTCCCGTTCCGCGTCGTCGAGCACGGTC
>JBFFEB010000016.1:0-55053 GCA_041559075.1 Woeseiaceae bacterium
GGGAATTCCACGTCCACGACGGCGCCGATAACCTGCACTGTAGTTCCGGTGCTCATTATTTAGGTCCTCTAGCCTGAAACGGCAGCAGCGCCGCCGACAATTTCCGAAATTTCCTGTGTGATCGCAGCCTGACGCGCCTTGTTGTAGTCGAGCTGCAGCTTCTCGATGATCTCGCCGGCGTTATCGGTGGCCGACTTCATCGCTACCATCTTCGCTGCCATCTCGCAGGCGAAGTTCTCGACCGCACCTCGGTAGACCTGCGATTCGATGTAGCGCGTTAGCACTTCTTCGAGCAGCTCTCCGGCGTCGGGCTCGTAAATGTAATCCCAGTGCTCCTGCAGCGACTCGTCGCCGAGATCGATCTGGCTGACAGGAAGCAGGGTCGTGACCTCCGGCTTCTGGCTCATTGCACTCACGAACTCGTTGTGCACCAGAAAAAGACGGTCGATAGTTCCCTGCTCATAGGACTGCAGCATGATCGTGATCGCACCGATCAGGTCGTTGACGCTCGGCCTGTCGCCGAGGTGCGTCGCGGTGCCGATGACATTGCCGCCCATGCGCCGGAAGAATTGCACGGCCTTCGCGCCGACCAGTGCGAGATCGACTTCGACACCGTCGCCCCGCCATTTGGCGATCTCGCCGATCACCGTCTTGAAGAGGTTTGCGTTCAATCCGCCGCAGAGCCCACGATCCGTCGAAATAACGATCAAACCGACCCGTTTCGCTTCGCGCTCTATCAGGAAGGGATGCTTGTAGTCCGGGTTGGCGTAGGCGAGATGGCCGATCACCCGGCGGATACGCCGTGCGTACGGCCGCGACTCTTCCATCTGCTTTTGGGCCTTGCGGATCTTGCTCGCGGCCACCTTTTCCATCGCACTCGTGATCTTCTGCATGTTTTTTACAGAAGCGATCTTTGAGCGGATTTCTTTTTCGCCCGCCATAACTAAGCCTCAATGTTCGAATTTGCGGTCATATCGAATCGTGTCGATGAGAAGGCTCGCTGCCTAGTACGCACCCTTCTCGGCGAAGGCGTCACAGATGCTCTTCAGCTGCGCCTCGATCTCGTCGTTGTAATCGCCCGTCTCGTTCATGGCGTCGAGATCCGCCTGGTAACCCGAGCGCGCAAAATCATGCAGCTCGACCTCGTAGTCCACGATCTTGTCGACCGGCACCTTGTCGAGATAACCCTCGTTAACCGCATACAACGACAGAGCCATCTCGGCAACCGAAAGCGGCGAATACTGTTTTTGCTTCATGAGCTCGGTAACGCGCTGGCCGCGCTCGAGCTGCCTGCGGGTCGCCGCATCGAGGTCGGAAGCGAACTGGGCGAACGCCGCGAGCTCGCGATACTGAGCGAGCGCAAGACGCACACCACCGCCGAGCTTCTTGATGATCTTGGTCTGTGCCGCACCACCCACGCGCGACACCGACAGGCCGGCGTTGATCGCGGGCCGGATACCGGCGTTAAAGAGGTCCGTCTCGAGGAAGATCTGGCCGTCCGTGATCGAGATGACGTTCGTCGGCACGAACGCCGATACGTCGCCGGCCTGGGTTTCGATGATCGGCAGTGCCGTCAGCGACCCGGTCTTTCCCTTGATCTTGCCGCCGGACACCTGCTCCACGTGTTCCGCGTTGACGCGGGCCGCGCGCTCGAGCAGGCGCGAATGCAGGTAAAAGACGTCACCGGGATAGGCTTCGCGGCCCGGCGGGCGCCGGAGCAGGAGCGATACCTGGCGATAAGCCCAGGCCTGCTTGGTGAGGTCGTCGTAAATAATGAGCGCGTCTTCGCCATTGTCGAGAAAGTACTCACCCATCGAGCAGCCCGAATACGGGGCGATGTACTGCATCGCCGGGCTGTCGGCGGCAGCAGCAGCCACGACGATGGTGTGTTCCATCGCGCCCTCTTCCTCGAGCTTCCTCACGACGCCCGCGATCGAAGAGGCCTTCTGGCCGATCGCGACGTAAATGCATTTGATGCCGGTGCCACGCTGGTTGATGATCGTGTCGACGGCGACGGCGGTCTTCCCCGTCTGCCGGTCGCCGATGATCAGCTCGCGCTGGCCGCGGCCGATCGGCACCATCGAGTCGATGGACTTGAGGCCTGTCTGTACCGGCTGCGACACGGACTGACGCGCGATAACGCCGGGCGCGACCTTCTCGATCGGCGCCGTGCCTTCCGCCTCGATCGGGCCCTTGCCGTCGATCGGGTTGCCGAGGGAGTCGACGACCCGGCCGAGCAGGCCGCGACCGATCGGCACCTCGAGAATTCGGCCGGTCGTCTTCACCGTCGCGCCTTCCGAGATGTGCTTGTAGTCGCCGAGGACGACGGCACCCACCGAGTCCTGCTCGAGGTTCAGAGCCAGGCCGAAAGTGTTGCCGGGGAACTCGAGCATTTCGCCATATCGGGCGTCGGCAAGTCCGTGGATACGAACGATACCGTCGGTGACCGCGATAACAGTACCGACGTCGCGTGCCTCGGTCGATACCTCGAAGTTCTCGATGCGTTCCTTAATCAGCTGGCTGATTTCAGAAGCTTTGAGTGCCATGTTGTTTTCCTCTTTACTTGGTCAACGCGTTGGCCAGGCCTTCCAGCCTGGCGCGCAGCGAACCATCAATTACGACATCGCCCGCACGGATCACCGCGCCGCCGATAAGATTTTCGTCGATCCGGGTGGATATCCTGACATCGCGCCCGAGCTTCGCCGACAGCGAATTCGCGATCGCTTCTTGCTGCGACTCGCTCACCGACGACGCTGCCGTGATAACGGCATCAATGCTGTTCTCCACTTTTGCCTTCAGCGCCTCGAACTGCTCCGATATTTCCGGCAGCGCGACGACGCGGCCGTTCTCCAGCAGCAGCTTCAGGAAGTTCGTGCCGTGCCGGCTGCCGCCGGCTAAAACCGAGCCCTCACCGACCGCTTCGGCGAACAGGCCCTGCAGGAACTCGAGACGCTGGTCGTCGGTCAGTGCCGGCTGGCCGAGAAATACCGCAACCTGACCATCGCTGAGCAGGTCCCCGGCCACCGCCAGCGACACCGACAACTCGTCGAGGGCGTTATTTTCCCGAGCGACCTCGAAGATCGCCTGGGCGTAAGGCCTTGCCACTGTGTTGTTGTCAGCCACGGCCTAGAGCTCCTGTGCAAGCTTGCCCAGGATGTCCTCGTGTGCCTTGTCGTCGATCTCGCGCTTCAAGATCTTCTCGGCGCTCGCGATCGCGATGGCCGAAACCTGGCCGCGCAACTCCTCGCGTGCCTTGTTGATCTCCTGGTCGATCTCGGCCTTGGCAGCCGTAAGCTGGCGCTCGCGTTCCTTGACGCCGTCCGACTTGCCCTCCGCCACGATCTCGTTGGCGCGCGCGTGGGCCTGGTCGAGGATTGACGTCGCCTGCTTGCGCGCATCGGCGACGATCTCATCGGCTTCGGCACGCGCCTTGGCGAGATTCTCCTCGCCCTTCTCGGCGGCCGCGAGACCTTCCGCGATCTGCTTCTGCCGCTCCTCGATGGCGCCCATGATCGGCGGCCAGATGAACTTCATACAGAACCAGACGAATATGATCATCGCGATCGTCTGGCCGATGAGCGTTAGATTAATGTCCAAGGAATTCTCCTGACTCCAGTAACCGCGGTTCGGGAACCGCTCCTACAGCAATCGCGGTTCGGGAACCGCTCCTGCAACAGGAAGCGCTGGTGCTGTTAGCCGCCGGTAGCCGCCTGCAACTGGCCGATGAACGGATTCGCGAAGGCAAAGAACAGTGCGATACCGACACCAATCATGGCCACGGCGTCGAGCAACGCGACCACGATGAACATCTTCGTCTGAAGCATCGGTGCCAATTCCGGCTGGCGTGCGGCGCCTTCGAGGAAGCGGCCACCCAGCAGACCCATACCGATACCGACGCCGAGGGCGCCGAGGCCGATCAGGAGTGCGACAGCGATCGCCGTAAATCCAATAACAGTTTCCATCAGTTTCTCCTAGCCGGGATCAAGTCCCACTTTTTAAAGTAAAAGCAATCAATGCGTTTCCGATGCCAGACTCAGGTACACAATCGTCAGCATCATGAAAATAAAGGCCTGGAGCGTCACGATCAGAACGTGGAACACGGCCCAGCCGAAGTGCAGGGGCAACTGCCACACACCGAGTAACGCAATCAGGATGAATATGAGTTCACCGGCGAACATGTTGCCGAAGAGTCGCAGGCTGAGCGAGACGGGCTTCGCGAGTAACGCCACGCTCTCCAGGATGAAGTTGAACGCGATCACGAACGGCGCCGCAATCAGGCCCAAGCCTTTCGTCGGCGGCGCAATCGGGTGCAGCGTAAGGTCCTTGATGAGGCCAAGCGGTCCCTTGTACATCGTGGTGTAGATCACGATCAGGGCGAAGACCGCGATCGACATGCCGAAGGTGATGTTCACGTCGGTCGTCGGCACGACCTTCATATACGGGATGCCGAGAACCTCGGAGCTGAAATAAGGGATCCAGTCCACGGGCACCAGATCCATGAGATTCATGAAGAACACCCAGACGAAAATTGTAAGCCCGAGCGGAGCGATGAGCTTGCTCTTGCCGTGGAACGTGTCCTTTACGCTGCTGTCGACGAAATCGACGATCATCTCAACCACAATCTGGGTCTTCCCCGGTACGCCGGAAGTAGCCTTCCTCGCGACGCCGCCGAACAGCCAGACGAACAGCAGGCCAAGCAACACCGACCAGAACATCGAGTCGACGTTGATCGCCATCGGATTGCCCGTGCAGTGGTTCCAGATCCACTCACCCGTTTCTGACTTGCAGACCTGAAGGTTTTGCAGATGGTGCGAAATATATTCGCCGGAGGTTTGCGGTCCGTGTCCGCCTTCACTCGCCATTCTTGTTGTCCGTGTCCTGTACTTCGTGTCCCGCGTCGCGCAGCAGGAAGCCGGCAAAAGTCACCAGCTGCGCAGCGATAAATCCCGCGAACAGGGAGCCCGCCGCCAATGGCCGCACGGTGACGAAAACGATGCTGAACATCAACACTGTCAACGCCAGTTTCCCTAATTCGCCGATCCAGGCCGCCCGCATCAGGGCGCGCGCGCCGGAGTCCCGGTTTGCCAAAACCAGCCGCCCAGCCAGAAATGCGTTCGGGATCACGCAAGTCAAGCTGCCGAGCAGCGCGGAGTAGCCGGCCACACTCCCCGCCAGCCCCCAAAGCACCGCCGCCAGGAGCGCGCCGACAACCAGCTGTAAAACAAGCACCGTGACAATGATGTTGGAGCCACGGCGTCTGGCGGGCTCGTCCATTTGTGCTTGCCTCCGGCACTAAAAACGCCACGTGCAGCGGTGCTACCGGCGGCGTGTGGCGCTCGATTTCGCGGTGTGTCAGGCGGGCCTGTTTTGGGCCCGCGCATTATAGAGGCACGCATTCCGCATCGCAACACGATGGGCACTCGACTTTAGGCGGCAAAGGACCCGCTTTTTTCCGGGAAATTGGCCGTTTTTGCGGGTTTTTGGCATTGCGACCTGTCGCACACCCTTCGCCCGTGTTTGGCGCCACGAAGACTTTGCTAACTGGCCGGGAATGACCGATGGTGCTGATAGTGAGCAAATCCCTGGCGCGGAACCAAGCGCATCAGCGGTGCCGCACGCGAGCTCAGCCTGATGCTACGGCATTTCGACAGCCCGGGAGCCCTCTCATCGTTGCTAGCGGGCAAACCCCGGCGCATTATCGAGCGGGCCCGGGTCCGCGACCCCTCCTGTAGGAGCGGGCCTGAGCCTGCGATCCCTCGCGTGCCGAAGCGTGTTCCTGCGTAACCGGCGGCGCGGCTACCGGATGTGCTTCAGGATACCGTCGAGTTCGTCCAGGCTGTTGTAGCTGATCACGAGCTTGCCCGCGCCCTTCTGCGTGTGCTGCACCCTCACCCTGGCGCCGAGCTTGTCCGCGACCTCCATTTCGAGTCGCCGGATGTCTGCGCTCCGGCTCTCCGGCTTCTTCGAAGGCGTCTTGCCCCCCGCATCGGAGAACATGCGCTTAACGAGGCGTTCTGTTTCGCGGACCGACAGGCCCTTGCGAATCACCTGGCGCGCGGCATCCAGCTGCTGCAGCGGGTCGCCGATCGACAGCAGAGCACGCGCATGGCCCATCTCGAGCTGCCGCGTCTCGAGCATCGGTTTGACCTTGTCGGACAGATCGAGGAGCCGCAACAGGTTGCTGACCGACGCACGGGACCGGCCCACAGCTTCGGCGGCTTCCCCGTGGGTGAGATCGAATTCCCGTATCAGCCGATCGAGCGCTCGCGCTTCCTCGAGGGGGTTGAGGTCCTCGCGCTGGATATTCTCGATCAGCGCCAATGCGATCGCCGCCTCGTCCGGCAGATCCTTGACGACAGCGGGGATCGTACCGAGACCCGCCATCTGTGCCGCGCGCCAGCGCCGCTCACCGGCCACGATCTCGTAGCGCTGCGAATCCCCGGACTTGCCGATGGGTCGCGCGACGATCGGCTGCACCACACCCTGGGCCTTGATGGAGTTGGCGAGTTCCTCGAGAGAATCCTGGCGGATGTCGAGGCGGGGCTGGTAGCGGCCGCGCTGCAGGAGTTCAACCGGGATTTCCCGGAGCGGACCGTCCGTGCCGGGCTGCGACACTGCGGCTGCCGCCTCCGCAACCGGCTTGGAGAGCAGGGCGTCGAGGCCGCGCCCGAGTCGTTTCTTCTTCTTGGCAGTCATCGATTCATTCTAGCGATTTCCCTATACCGCCTTTGCAACTTTTGCGTCCTCCCGACGGAGAATCTCGCCCGCCAGCGCGAGATACGCGATGGCCCCGCGCGACGAACGGTCGTGCAGCAACACGGGGCGCCCGAAGCTCGGCGCCTCGGCGAGGCGGATATTGCGCGGCACGCAGGTGCGAAACACCTGCTTGTCGAAATGCTCGATCAGCTGCATCGAGACTTCGTTCGACAGGTTGATGCGCGGGTCGAACATGGTCCTGAGGATGCCGAAGATCTCGAGCCCCGGGTTGACGCTTTCCCGCACCTGCTCGATCGTGTTCAGCAGCGCGGAGAGTCCTTCCAGCGCATAATATTCGCACTGCATCGGGATCAGCACACCGTCTGCGGCCGTCAACGCATTAACGGTCAGCATGTTGATCGAGGGTGGGCAGTCGATGAGTATAAAATCGTACAGGCCGGCCACGGGCGCCAGCGCCTTCTTCAGCTTCAACTCGCGGCCGATCTCCTGCAGCAGCGACACTTCCGCAAGCGTCAGGTCCTCGTTACCCGGCAGCACGGCGAAGCCGCCCTCGGGCGCGGACACGATCGTGTCCGCCGCGGTTGCTTCGCCCAGCAGCACATCGCAGGCCGAATAATCGACCTCTCGCTTGTCGATGCCGCAACCCATCGTCGCGTTACCCTGGGGGTCCATGTCGACCAGCAGCACGCGTCTGTGGGTCGCAGCGAGCGAGGCGGAGAGATTCACGCAGGTGGTGGTCTTTCCGACGCCGCCTTTCTGGTTCGCAACCGCAATGATGCGCGTCATGGTCGGGCCCTTTTCAAAAGCACAGCGTGCCGTGAGCCCGCATCGAGCCCCGGCACCGAGAGTTCCTCAATAGTGTAGTCCCTACCGGCGGGAAGTTGTCGGAGTTCTTCCGCCGGGTAGCGCCCCTTCAGGGCGATGAACACCCCGCCCTCTCCAACGTGGTGTCCTGCCAATTCCAGCAGCTGCGGCAACGCCGCCACCGCTCGCGCGATCACGGTATCAAAGCGGTGGCCGGGTGCATAGTCCTCGGCGCGCGCTTTCACGGCGTCGACGTTCTTCAGTCCCAGCACCGCCGCGGTATGCCGCACGAACTGGATCTTCTTGTTGTTGCTGTCGAGCAGCACGAAGCGCCTCTCCGGCTCCGCGATGGCAAGCGGCAGCCCCGGGAACCCTGCACCCGTGCCGACATCCAGCACGGTCGTACCGTGCAGCAACGGTCGCGCAGCCAGGCTGTCCAGCAGGTGTAGCGTGACCATCTCGTCACGATCACGGATCGCCGTGAGATTGACCTTGCGATTCCAGCGTTCGAGCAGGTCCAGCAGTGTCGAGAGTTTCCCGACGCTGCCCTCGGCAAAATGCTCGAGGCCTCTCAGCACTTACTCCCGACCGACGAGGTATTGCTGCAGGAAGAACACGGTCGCCTGCTGGAAAAGGTCGCGGTTTTCCTTCTTGCGATAACCGTGACCGTCGTTGAGCGCATTCATGTACCACACCGTACTGCCCTGCTCGCGCAGCGCGGCAACCATCTGTGTCGCTTCCGTCAACGGCACGCGCGGGTCGTTCTCGCCCTGCACCACGAACATAGGCACCGAGATCTTATCGACGTTGTTCAGCGGGCTGATCTTCTGCAGGTGTGCTCGCATCGCGGTATCGCGTTGGTCGCCATACTCGACGCGTCGCAAGTCGCGTCGGTAATCCTGGGTATTTTCGAGGAACGTCACGAAGCTGGAGATGCCCACGATATCCACGGCCGCTTTAAGCCTGTCGCTGTAATGCACGGCACTCGCGAGCACCATGTAGCCCCCATAGCTGCCGCCGACCTCGTCGAACGTCGGGTAGCTGATCAGGTCCGGCTCGCGGAATGTCGCCGCGTCGAGTCCGCCGATTTCACTGAACGTCCCGCGTGCCTGCGGACCGTGGTCGAGGGGGCCCGGCCCGAGTTCGAGCACGAAAGTATCACTCGGTGTCGTTACCGTGCTGAGCGTCATCACCAGCTTGCGGCCGTCGGGGCTGAACCCGATATTTCCCAGAACGCCGGTCGGGATATTGTCAACGAACCGGTACTCGCGCGTGCGCGGATCGAAGAGGTAGATCGCCGACCGTCCATTCTTGTTGACCACGAATGCCATGCGCTCGCGTTCCTCGGAAATTACCGCGCCAGTAACATCCCAGTGGATCTTGTCGGTCACGACCTCGACGTCGGCGCCGGCCGCCAGTGGCTGCCAGGCGAGCCGCTGAAACTCGCTGCCCCGGCTGGTGATCAACCAGTAGCCGTCGCTGCCATCGTCGAACCCAACCGGGTTGTTAGCACTCTCTTTGCCGGGCCCGCCGGCCAGCAGCGTCACGGCGCCCGAATCGAGATCGACGAGGTGCGCCCTCGAATCCGTAATGCTCACGTAGTTCATCGCAAGAAGGCGGGCGCCGCCCGGGGCGTCAACCCGGTGCAGCTGATCGACATCGGCGAAGCGCGTGCTTATGTAAGGGCCGGCACTGTCTTCCTGCCACCCCTGGAGGTTGCCGGAACGCACGTTCTGGTAGCGGTTCAGGTCATCGACTATTTTCGCCGGAATGGGCGGAACATCTTCCATGATCAGATTGCCGTTGTTGGCCTCTGTGCGGGTTACCGACTCGGCAAGCGCGCTCGCCGCCGACAACGCCAGCACGGCGCCGAAGACTCCGGTGTATTTCATGAATGCTCCTTGTCGCTCAGGTGACGAGCAGCGCCATGAAGTCATCGACCGCCGTCGCTGCCAGCTTGTCGCGATCCGCACATATTGCGGCAAGCGCCTGCCATTGTCCCGCGCCGAGCTTCGGGGAAACACTGTCTGCGAACTTCTGTTTCAGCACGGGGATGCCTTCCCCGCGGCGCTCGCGATGACCTATCGGGGCGTTGACCTCGACCCGATCCGTGCTGGAGCCGTCGTTGAAGAATACCTGCACCGCGTTGCCGATGTAGCGCTTCTCGGCATCGAAGTAGTCCTTCGTGAACCGCTCGTTCTCCGTGACTTCCATCCTGCCGCGCAATGCGTCGATGCGCGGGTCGGTCGCCACGTCATCCTCGTAGTCCGAGGCCTGCAGGCGGCCGAAGATCAGCGGAACCGACACCATATACTGTAGGCAGTGGTCGCGGTCGGCCGGGTTGTTGAGCGGGCCGGTCTTGTCGATGATGCGTATGCCCGCTTCCTGCGTTTCGATGACGATCTTTTCGATGTCCTCGATGCGGCCCTGCACGATGCCGTGAAGGGCCATCGCGGCCTCCACCGCGGTCTGCGCGTGAAACTCCGCCGGGAAGGAGATCTTGAACAGGATGTTTTCCATCACGTAGCTGCCGTAGGGTCGCTGGAACCGGAACGCGTTGCCCTTGAATAGCACGTCGTAAAAACCCCAGGCCTTCGCCGACAGCGCAGACGGATAGCCCATCTCACCGCTCATCGCGATCAACGCCAGGCGTACCGCCCGGCTGGTGGCGTCGCCGGCTGCCCAGCTCTTGCGCGGTCCGGTGTTGGGCGCGTGGCGATAGGTTCGCAATGCACTGCCGTCGATCCAGGCGTTCGACAGGGCGTTCAGCACCGTGTGGCGATCGCCGCCCAGCATCCGAGTGATGATAGCGGTCGACGCCACGCGGACCAACAGAACATGGTCCAGCCCGACTCGGTTGTAGCTGTTCTCGAGCGCCAGGCAACCCTGGATCTCGTGCGCCTTGATCATCCCGGTGAGGACGTCCTTCATCGTCAGTGGGTCCTTGCCCACGGCGCGATTCTGGCGGCTGAGATAATCCGCCACCGCGAGTATGCCGCCGAGATTGTCCGACGGGTGACCCCACTCGGCCGCCAGCCAGGTGTCGTTGAAGTCCAGCCAGCGGATCATGGCACCGATGTTGAAAGCCGCCATGACCGGCTCGAGTTCGTACGACGTCCCGGGCACGCGAGCGCCGCCCGGCAGCGTCGCCCCCGACACCACGGGCCCGAGCAGTTTCGTGCAGGCCGGGTAGTCGAGGGCCTGGAAGCCGCACGCCAGCGTGTCCATCAGGCAGTAGTGCGCGGTTTCGAAAGCGAGTTCGCTATCGATCTCCGCGTCGCAGACGTAATCCGCGATATCGATGAGCTCCTTGTCCCAGTCGGGCCGCCTGGCGGACCGCGTTCCTGAGTCTGACATTCTGTCTCCCTTGTTCGCGGTGTTCGGTCAGTCACGATCCTCGATAGCTACCCACTCCTGCAGCGGCGGGCCGACGTACTCCGCGGCCGGCCGGATCAGCTTGTTGTCCGCGCGCTGTTCCTCGATGTGCGCGGCCCACCCCGTGATGCGCGCGCAGACGAAGATCGGGGTAAAGAGGTAGGTCGGGATATCCATGAAGTGATACACGCTGGCGGCGTAGAAATCCGCGTTCGCAAACAGTTCCTTTTCGTCCCACATGACCTTTTCGATGGCCTCCGAAATCGGGTACATCGTGGTGTTGCCAACATCCTCGGCCAGCGCCCTGGACATCTTCTTGTTGATGGCATTGCGCGGATCGGAAGTGGTGTAGACGCGGTGGCCGAACCCCATGATCTTGTCCTTGTTGGCAAGCTTCTCGTGGATGCCCCGGACCGCCTCTTCCGGCGTGTCGTACAGCGAAATAAGTTCCATGGCGGCCTCGTTGGCGCCACCGTGCAACGTGCCCCGCAGCGCACCGATTGCCCCGGTTACGGCGGAGTGCATATCGGACAACGTGCCTGTGATGACCCGCGCGGTGAACGTAGAGGCATTGAACTCGTGCTCGGCGTACAGGATCAGTGTCGTGTCGAGGCACTTGCGATGCAGTTCCTTGGGCGGCTTGCCGTGCAGCATGTGCAGGAAATGGCCCGCGATGCTGTCGTCGTCCGTCTCCGTGTCGATGCGCTGTCCGTCGGTGTGAAAGCGGTGCCAGTACAGCAGAATCGACGGCACGCAGGCCAGCAGCCTGTCCGCGACGTTGCCCTGGTTGGAGAAGTCGCGCTCCGGCTCTATGTTGCCGAGGAATGACACACCCGTGCGCAGGACGTCCATCGGGTGCGCATCCGCCGGCACCATCTCCAGTACCGACTTCAGCTCGTCGGTCAGCCCGCGGTTTGCCTTGATCCGGGCGACGTAGGCGTTCAGCTGGGCACGGTTGGGAAGTTTGCCGTGCAGCAACAGGTAGGCGACCTCCTCGAAACCGGCATTCTCCACGATATCCGCGATGTCGTAGCCGCGGTACGTAAGGCCGGCGCCCTCTTTGCCGACCGTGCAGAGATGCGTCGTACCCGCTGTTACACCGGCCAGCCCCCCGGTCTTCTTTGCTGCTGCCATGTGTTCCTCTCTTTTCCCCGCAGGAAGTCAGTTCCTGCCTGTCCTGAGCCCTTTTTCCTCAAACAACTCGTCCAACTTGTCCTCGTACGCCTGGTAACCCAGAACGTCGTAGAGCTCCTTGCGCGTCTGCATCGCGTCGACGACGGATGCCTGCGTACCTTCGCTGCGCAGCGTTTCGTAAACATCGAGCGCGGCCTTCGACATCGCCCGGAAGGCGCTGAGCGGATACAGCGCCATGGCGACGCCGACGCCCCGAAGTTCGTCGGTCGTAAACAGCGGCGTCCTGCCGAACTCGGTGAGATTGGCCAGTACGGGTACCTTGATGACATCCGTAAACTCTTTGTATTCCCCCAGGGTCGTTAGCGCCTCGGCGAAGATCGTGTCCGCGCCCGCCTCGACATAGGCGGCCGCTCGATCGATAGCGGCCGCCTGGCCTTCGACGGCGTGTGCGTCGGTGCGCGCCATGATTACGAACTGGTCGTCTGTGCGGCCGTCGACCGCCGCTTTCAGGCGATCGCACATCTCGGCGGTGTCGACGAGCGCCTTGCCGGGACGGTGCCCGCAACGCTTGACGGCAACCTGGTCTTCCAGGTGACACGCGGCGGCACCGGCGCGGGTCATCTCGCGAATGGCGCGGCTGATCATGAAAGCACTGCCCCAGCCGGTATCGGCATCGACGAGCAGCGGCAGGTCCGTGGCCGACGCAATGCGCCGGACGTCCTCGCTCACGTCGTTGAGCGTGGTCATGGCGAGGTCCGGGAGGCCGAAAGACGCATTGGCAACGCCCGCGCCGGACAGATAGATCGCCCTGAAGCCCGCTTTTTCGGCGAGCAATGCCGTGTAGGCATTGATGGTGCCGACAATCTGCAAGGGTTGCTCCGCCTCCAGGGCGGCGCGGAATCTGGCTCCTGCGCTCATGCTGGGTCCTCTCGCTCCGGGTTAGGCCCCTTTCAAATCCGGATTAAAACGGCGACGGGGGCGGGATTTTAAGACAGCGCAGAAGCCATTCCCAAATAGACGATCGGCTAACGGACCACGGCCGGCGTGGCTGCGCGATCGTTTCAGTCGTCACTGACTCTGACGACGATTCTTCCGGTGATTTCACCGTCGAGGTAAGCCTGGAAGCTGCCGGGCAGGTCATCGAACCCGATCGTCCTGCCGCCGATTTCGTCGAGATGGCTCGGCGAGAGATCCCCCGCAATTCGCGACCAGACGGCGAGGCGCAGGTCCCGCGGTGTGTCCACGGAATTGATGCCGAGCAGGCAGACCGCCCTGAGGATGAACGGTAACACCGTGGTATTGAGCACGGGACTCGCGGCGAGCCCGATGCTCGCGATATTGCCGCCGTAGTCCATCGTCCGCGTCAGCCACGTCAGGTAGTCGCCGCCGAGATTGTCGATGGCGCCGGCCCACAACGCCTTCTCCATGGGCCGCTTGCCGAGGTCTACCTCGTCGCGCAGCAGGATGCGCCTGGCGCCCAGCCGCTTCAGGTAGTCTTCCTCGGAGGCCTTGCCGGTGAGCGCCACGACCTCGTAGCCGCGGCCCGCCAGCATGTCGATGGCGATGCTGCCGACGCCGCCGGTCGCCCCCGTGACCACCACCGGGCCGTTCTCGGGCAGCTGGCCGTTCTGCTCCATGCGGTGGATCGCGAGCGCGGCGGTATAGCCCGCCGTGCCGAGTTGCATGGCGCCGTGGGCGTCGAGCCCCTCGGGAATCGGCACGAGGCTGCTGCTGTCGAGGCGCGCGTACTCGGAGTAGCCACCGTCGACTGACTCGCTGAGTCCGCAGCCGTTCACCAGAACGGCTGTGCCCGGCTGGAATTCCGCATCCTCCGAGCTGACGACGATGCCCGCCAGGTCGATGCCACCGTTCAGCGGGTGGCGGCGCAGGATCTTGCCGGCGCCGGTCGCGGCCAGCGCGTCCTTGTAATTGATCGTGGAACGGCTGACCTTGACGATGACGTTGCCTTCCGTCAGGTCGTCGATCGCGAGCTCCCTGAAGCCGGCCACGATCTTGCCGTCCTGTTCGTCGATGCGGTACGCGCGGAATTTGTCCATTGCCTTTCCCCTCTATCGTTCGAGCCAGCTCAGCCAGGCGTCGAGCCCCTGCGAGTTGAGTTTCATGTCGTGTTGCAGCAGCGACCACATCGCGTCCCGACCGCGGTCGTAGCCATGGGCAACGAGGCGGTCGCTGATGAAGTCGAACAGGTCCCGCTCCATGGCTTGCTGGCGGTCATCGCTATCCCGATGCCTGCGCGCGATCGAGACGAAGCCGTCAAGGCACTCGTGCATGTCGTTCGCCAGGCGCTCCACGTCGTTTACGCGGCTGTAATGCGTGAGATACAGTTTCACCGGGTCCTGCGCCATGATCCGGTCAACCGCCTTGTGCGCCTCCGTCGGCTCGAAATGCGGCGGCGTGGTCGTCGGAAAGATGAACTCGCCGTTGTCGGTATCGAGGTCGCGATAGGAGATGCCGAAACTATCGCCCGTGAATACGCCGCGCGAGTGCGGGTCGTGCAGGCAGTAGTGATGCCTGGCGTGGCCCTCCGTGTGCAGCGCCCGAACCTCGCGCCCCCCGAAGCTGAAGCTGTCTTCGTCGCCTGCTTCGATGATCCGTTCCGCCGGGATCGGCACGATATCGCCGTAGAGTTCGAACGCCCTCTCCTTGCCGTAGACGCCCTGCGTTCCCGCAATGAGCTTCGTCGGGTCGGCCATATGGGGTGCACCACGAGGATGGATCACGCAGCGCGCATTGGGGAGCTCCTGCATCAGGGCGCCGGCACCTCCGGCATGGTCGAGATGCACGTGGGTCAGAAAGACGAAGTCGACGTCGCCGGGCTCGAGGTCGTACTGCCTGAGTGCGTCGAGCAGCAGCGGGACAGTGGCGTTCGTGCCGGTATCCACGAACGCGGCATGGCCGTCCGCGATCACCAGGTGGCTGGCGTCGGCGGACGGACGCAGGTAGAGAGTGTCTACGGCGACAATGCCGTCGCCTGCGTCGGTGGTGCGCGCCACTTGCTGCGGCATGTCGTCTCCCGCCCGAGATCAGGCAGTGATTATTCCACGACGGTGGTCTCTAGCCCTTCCAGACCGGAGTAGTAGCGGGCAAGCACCTTCACGTCTGCGTCGGTGAGCGGTGCCGCCATCTGCGCCATGACGGGGTTCTTGCGCGTGCCGTCGCGATACTGGTTGAGCGCGTGCCTGAGATAGTCCTCGTACTGGCCGGCGAGGGTTGGCCAGTTCGGCGACACGCTGATGCCGTTCTGGCCGTGGCAGGCAATGCAGGTGGACGCGGCTTCGATGCCAGCGGATTCGCTGCCGCCCGCGGCAACCGTTTCATTGGCGATGCTCGAGAAATACGCTGCCAAATCCTGCATTTCCTCGTCACTCATACTCGACGCCTGCGCCTGCATGGTCGGATGCTCGCGTGTGCCGTCACGGTATCCCTGCAGCGCCGCCACCAGGTAGGCCGTCTTCTGGCCCCCGAGCTTGGGCACACGATAGGAGGGATAGGCATTGCGATAGCCTTCGATGCCGTGGCACCCCTGGCACGTGTAGGCGAGTTTTGCGCCTCGCTCCGCGTCGCCCTGGGCAGCGGCAGGTGTCGCCAGGAAAACGCACGCAATGCAGAGCGTCAAGATTGAGGCGGCATTATTCATCTTCGTAACCAACTGTAATCTCGGGAATTAGCCCCCCGGCGTCATTGCCGGACGATCAGAGGCAGCTATGGTAGTGACACTGGCCCGCGAATTCCAGACATAGTTCCGCGATTCCACGGCATGCCGTGCTAGCATCGTCGCGCAATCCGCTACCCCGGGGACGCCTACGTGAGAAAGAGCATCATCGTACTGCTCGTCATCGCCGCCATCGTCGTTTTGGTTTCGCCGGGCATCATCGGCCGCGTCGCCGAAGAGTCCGTCGACAGCAACCTGCAATGGGCGGCGGACGAAAGCCAGGCAGTCGTCGTCACGTCCGAACGCTTCGACCGCGGCTGGTTTTCATCGCATGGGCGCCACCGGATCGAAATCCGGAACGGGGAAATGCGCGCCGCGCTGGCAACGCTCGCGGGCCGCGATCCCGGCGACGGCGATCCTGCGCTGATCATCGACACGCGCATCGATCACGGACTGATCCCGGTCACTTCGGTCGGTCGGACAGAGGGCTCGCTCGCACCCGGCCTCGGCCGCGGCGTCTCCACCCTTTCCATTGAGTTCCCGGACGGCCAGACCGTGCCGGTGCCGGGGGCGATCTACTCGACGATAGGGCTGAACGGCATGCTCAAGGCCAACTACATCCTCGAACCCGACAGCCTAGTGGCCGACGGCAGCACAGCGAGCTGGGGCGACACCAACATCGAGCTCTCGACGGACCACAGGGCAGAGAACTTCGTGATCGCCGGCTTCGTCGAGTCCCTTGTGGTCAGTGACCAGGGCGACACCCTGCGGCTCGGCAAGACGACCTTCTCGGGCGTTCAGGGCCCGGGTCCTTTCGGATTCTCCGTCGGCGACTTCACGTTCGACGTGGCGTCCGTTGCGGTGGAAGAGGCCGGAATCGAGACCTACCAGCTGGGTGCGGTGGCATTTTCGGGCACATCCGGCATAGACGGCGAACGGGTTAACGGCGACTTCAGTCTCCGCATCGAGGCACTCGAAGTGCCCGGCTATGGCGAATCCGGTTTCGACCTCGCGATGCGATTCACCGGCGTGGACGGCGCTGCGCTCGGGCGTATGGTGAAGAAGATCGAGGATGCCGGCGACCAGGCGGATCCCCAGGCGCTCCAGTTGCTGTTGCAGGGCGAGATCGAAGAAATCCTGGCCGCCGGCCTGGAGCTCAACATCGACCACTTCGACTTCGACCTGCCGCAGGGCCCGGTGTCACTGAAGATACGATTTGCCGTCGAGGAATCCAGCGCCGATGACTTTGACCTGACCTCGTTGCTCATGACGCTCGATGCGGAAGCCGACCTCACGGCGAGCGCCGGCTTCGTCGACCATGCGATGGCGATGAACCCCGATGCCGGCGCCGTCATCGGCATGGGATACCTGAGGAAGAACGGCGATATCTACGAAATGCACGCGGAGTATGCGAAGGGCCTACTGACCATCAATGGCGCGCCCATGCCGATACCGATGGGCGGCCCGCCCCCCTCTATAGACTAGAGCTCGAGCTCCTCCGCCCGGTGGCAGGCGACGCGCGCGTTACCGACCGTGCGCGCGTCCGGCAACTGGACGCGGCAGCGTTCGTTCGCGTAACGGCAACGCGGGTGAAATGCACAACCGGACGGTGGGTCGATGATGGACGGCACTTCGCCGCGGATGGACAGCCGGCCGCCCGGCGCAAGCGGGTCCGGCACGGGCACGGCGTCCAGCAGCGCCCGCGTATACGGGTGCCGGGGATGCGCGAAGATGCCGGCGCCGTCGGCCAGCTCGACGAGCCTGCCCAGATAGAGCACCATCACCCGGTGGCTGATCGCCCGAACCACGGCGAGATCATGGGAGATGAACACTATGGCGAGGCCCGTCATCTCCTGTTCGCGCCGCAACAGGTCGAGGATCTGCTGCCGTACCGAGCCGTCGAGGGCCGCAACCGCTTCGTCGCAGATCAGCACCCTGGGGTTGACGATCAGCGCCCTCGCAATCGCAACGCGCTGTGCCTGGCCGCCTGACAGCTGGTGCGGAAAGCGGCCCTCAAGGATCTCGTCGAGGCCGACGCGCTGCAGCGCGTCGGCAACGCGCTCGCGCCGCGTTTTCGCATCGAGGTCCGGCGCATGCACGGCCAGCGGCTCGGCGACGATGTTCGCGACGCGCAGTTGCGGGTTGAGCGATGCTGCCGGGTCCTGGAACACGAGTTGCAGGTCGCGCCGTAGCTCGGTCGCGCGCGCCTGCACCGGGCCGGCGAGGTCGCGCCCGAGGAACGTGACGCGGCCCGCGCGCATGGGTATCAGACCCAGCACCGCGCGAACGAAACTCGACTTCCCGGATCCGGATTCCCCGACCACCGCGACGGTCTCTCCGGCCTTGAGTTGCAGTCCGATATCCCGCACGGCGTGCAGCTGCTGCCGTTTCTCGCGCTCCTCGAAACTCACCGAAACGTCCTTCGCCTCGAGCACGAGTTCCCCGGCTTCGAGTGGCGGCAACGTACGGCCGTCGAGACGCGGCGCCGCGTCGATCAGCTTGCGCGTATGCGGCGACTGCGGCTCCGAGAACAGCTTGCGCGTCGGGCCTGCCTCGACCAGGCAGCCGCGCTCGATGACCAGCAGCCGTTCGCAGTGCCCCGCGATGATGCCGAGATCGTGGGTGATCAGCAACAGCGCGGTCTCTTCGCGGATGCGCTCGAGCAGGTCGAGTATCTGTGCCTGCACCGTGACATCGAGCGCGGTCGTCGGCTCGTCGGCAATCAGCAGGTCCGGCTCGGCGATCAGCGCCGATGCAATCATGACCCGCTGCCGCATGCCACCGGAGAGCTGGTGCGCGTAAGCACGGAATTGCCGCGCCGGGTCCGGCAGACCCACGCGGTCGAGCATGTGCATCACGCGCTGGTCCGCCTCGCGGCCGTCGCTGGTACCGTGTCGCAGCAATACACGGCGCAGTTGCTTGCCGATGGGCACGTAGGGGTTTAGTGCCTGCATGGGGTCCTGGAAGACCATGCCGATGCGTTCGGCACGCAGCCGGTCGAGCTGCCGCTCGGTGGCACCGATGATCTCGGTGCCGCCGAAGGCGATGCTGCCGCTGACCGCGGCCGTCCCGGGGAGGAGGCCCATGATCGCGAGCGCGGTCTGTGTCTTGCCTGAGCCCGACTCCCCGACGAGCCCCACCGACTCACCCGCATCGACGCTGAACGAAAGATTGGATACCACCTCGCCGCCGGCGTAGCGGATAGCCAGATCCCTGACGTCCAGCAGGCTCATTGCGACTGCCTCGAATCGAACAGGTCGCGCATGCCGTCGCCCAGGAAGTTGAAGCACAACAGGATCGTGGCCAGCAGGGTCCCGGGAATGAGCAGCATCCATGACGCGCCTTCCATCTGGCCCGCGCCGTCGTTGACGAGCTTGCCGAGCGAGGTCTGCGGTTCCTGCACGCCCAACCCAAGGAAGCTCAGGAACGATTCGATGAGGATCGCCTGCGGAATGGTCAGCGTCACGTACACGATGACGACGCCGATGAGGTTCGGGGCTATGTGCCTGAAGATGATCCTGGGCGTCGATACGCCGATCAGTTGGGCTGCCTGCACGAATTCGCGCTCCCGCAGGCTGAGGGTTTGGCCGCGCACGATGCGCGCCATATCCAGCCAGTTGATCGCGCCGATCGCCACGAAGATGAGCAGGAAGTTTCTCTCGAAAACCACCAGCAGCAGGATCACGAAGAATATGAAAGGGGTCGCGTAAAGGGTGTCCACCAGCCGCATCATCACGGCGTCGACGCGGCCGCCCACGAACCCCGCAGTGGCACCATAGAGCACGCCGATCACCAGGCTCACGACGCTCGCGACGATAGCGACGGCGAAGGTAACCTGCACACCCATCATCGTGCGCACGAACAGGTCGCGGCCGAGATCGTCGGTACCGAAGACGCGGCCCGCCGAAAATGTGGGTGAGCGCAGTATGTTGTTGAAATCGGCCGCCAGGTACTCATTCGGGCTGATCCAGGGACCGACCACCGCGACCAGGGCGATCAGGCCAAGTGTGCCGCCACTGACCATGACCATTCGGCTGATTCGCATCCGCGCCCAGATTCTGGCGACAACGCTCACCGCCGGCGAATCCTCGGGTCGATCGCTCCGTACAGCAGGTCGACCACCAGGTTGAGCAGCACGATCAGCGTCGCATAGAAGATCACGACGCCGAGCACCAGCGTGTAGTCGCGGTTGAGCGAGCCCCGCACGAACAGCTGGCCCAGCCCCGGGATACCGAAAATCTCCTCGACCACGACCGAACCCGTCAGCACGGCGGCCACCGCGGGCCCCATGTACGACAGCACCGGCAGCATGGCCGGCTTGAGTGCGTGGTAGCGGATGATCGTCGCAGTGCCGAGTCCCTGGGCGCGCGCCGTGCGGATGAAATCGCTCGACAGCACTTCGATAAGGCTGGCACGCGTCAGCCTTGCGACGTACGCAATCTGCGGCAGAGCCAGCGACAGGACCGGCAGTAGCAGCCGCGTTCCGCTGTCACTCCCTGTCCAGCTCGCCGGCAACCACTGCAGTTTCACGGCGAGAAACAGCACGAGTACGGGCGCTATCACGAATACCGGTATCGAGATGCCTGTCATGGCAATCCCCATGACGATCCTGTCGAGCGCGGAATCCCGATTCAGTGCCGCAACGATGCCGAGGGCCAAACCGGTTATTACGGCCATCAGCATTGCGAGGATCCCGAGTTGCATCGACACCGGGAACGAGCGGCCGATGAGCTCGCTCACCGTGTAGTCGCGGTAGCTGTAGGAGGGCCCGAAATCGCCCTGCACGACGCCGCCCAGATAGCGCACGAACTGCACCGGCAGAGGGTCGTCGAGATGGTAGGCGGCGGCGATGTTCGCCTCGATTTCGGCCGGCAGCGCGCGCTCGTCGTCAAACGGTCCGCCCGGTGCCGCATGCACCAGTAGAAACGCGAGAACGATGACAAGGAATAATGTCGGGATCGCCCCCAGCAGTCTGCGCAGCGTGTATCGCAGCAAAGCGTCGGTCCCTTATGGGCGCGCGTCCTGTCCGGCGGCGCCTAAGCCCAGGTGCTGACTGTAATGGTAATTCAGTGTGTTGTCTTGCCAGCCCCGGACCTCCGGCTTGACGAGGTGTTTGCTGACATAGAAATACAGCGGGATAACGGCATGGTCGGCCAACAGCACCCGTTCTGCTTCCTCGAGGTAAAGCCTGCGCCGGTCGAGATCGAGTTGCTCGCCGGCCGACTGCATGAGCGCATCGAACTCGGGATTCGAATAGCCCGGCATGTTCGCGGCGTTGTCGCTCTGCATGATCGCGAGAAAAGTGTTCGCGTCGTTGTAGTCACCGAACCAGCTCGAGCGAAATGCCTGCGTGACTTCCCGGCTGCGCATCTGGTCGAGCAGCACCTGGAATTCGACGTTGACGGTGGTGGCCTCCGCTCCCAGCACCTTGCGCCACATTGCCTGCACCGCAAGCGCGATCCTCTGCTGCGTGTCCGACGTATTGTAACGCAACTCGAAGCGCAGCGGATTCTCCCTGCTGTAGCCCGCTTTCCTGTAGAGGCTCTGCGCGATCGCGTTGCGCTCCTGCTGGCTCAGACCGGCATACGGCAGTTGCACCGGTTCGTAGTTGTGAACGCCCGGCGGCACCCAGCTGTACGCCGGCGCCTCGCCGCGGCCGGTAATCACCTCGACGAGGACTTCGCGATCGATCGCCATGGACAATGCCTGACGCAGCTCCGGGTGGTCGGCGAATGGCGGTTTCGTCACGTTGAAGCCGTAGTAGTAGACGCCGAGCGTGGGTGCGACCCGCAGCTGGTCACCGAAGTCGGCACGAATCTGCTCGAAATTCTCGGGCGGCACCGTGTCGGTGACATTCAGCTCGCCGGCCCGGTAACGATTGAATTGCGCCAGTTCCTGGGTCACCACATGATAGCGCACCACGTCGATCGACGTTCCGGCGTCATTCCAGTAATGCGTGTTGCGATGAATTTCGACGATCGCGCCGGGCTCCCAGGTCGCCAGCTCGTACGCGCCGTTCGACAGCAGGTGGCCGGCGCGGGCGAAGGCCTCACCATGCTGCTCCACCGAACCGCGATGCACGGGAAACGTGCTCGGGTGCGTCAGCAGGCTCAGCAGGTACGGCGTCGGCCTGACCAGCGAAATCACGAGCGTGCGTGCGTCGGGCGCCGACACGCCGAGCTCGACCGGCTCCATGTCGCCGGCGATGACGGCGGCGGCATTGACGACGTTGCTCAGTTCACCCGCGTAGAACGCTGCCGTCGCGGGATCGACGAGCCGCTGCAGCCCGAACACGAAATCCGCCGCGGTAACCGGGTCGCCGTTCGACCACCGCGCATCGGGCCGGATCTGGAACGTGTAGGTCAGGCCGTCGCCGGTGACCCCCCAGCTTTGTGCCGTCCCCGGCACCAGCTCGCCCGCCGCGTTATACGTGACCAGGCCCTCGCCGATGTCACGTAGCACGTCCGCGGCCTGGACGCTGCGGCTCTTCTGCGGGTCGAGGGATTCGGGTTCCGTGGACAACGCGCGATCGAGAACGGCCGTGCCGGACGGGAGCGCGCCACGATCAGGGGCATCCTTGCTGCAGCCGCCGAGCAGCCAGGCCGCGCCTGCCAGCGTCACGACGAGCACCGACAGCAGTCGAATTGTCTTCATGGGTTGTCCCCGGTCAGGCAGATCTCGCGAGCTGGCGCTTCTTGAGATGGATCAACAACAACGATACGGCGGATGGGGTCATGCCTTCAAGCCGCGAAGCCTGGCCGAGCGTGGCAGGACGCGCCAGCTCCAGCCGTTGCCTGGCTTCATTGGAAAGGCCGTCCACGGTCGCGTAATCGAGGTCATCGGGCAGCCTCAGTTGTTCCTGTTTCGCGTATTTTGCGATTTCCCGATGCTGCCGGTCGATGTAACCCTTGTACTTGGCGCGCACCTCGATCGCGAGCGCGACCTGCTCTGCTTGCTCGGCGTGCCCGGCCGGGCCGGCGTCCATCTGCCCGACGCGGCTGAGCGCGGCGAGGGTCCGGTAGGAGAGTTCCGGCCTTCGCAGCAATTCGGTAGCGGTGCTCTCCCGCTGGAGGTCCCGCCCCAGGATCGCGCGATCGGCCGCATCGATGTCGGAGGGTCGCACGAGAATACCGTCTAGCCGCCGCTGCTCCCGGGCGATGGCTTCCTGTTTCCGCTCGAACAGCGCCCAGCGGCGGTCGCCGACGACGCCGAGCTCCCGCCCGACGGGCGTCAGCCGCTCGTCGGCATTGTCCTCTCGAAGCGTCAGCCGGTACTCGGCACGGCTGGTGAACATCCGGTACGGCTCGCTTACACCGCGCGTGATCAGGTCGTCCACGAGCACGCCGATATACGCCTCGTCGCGCCGCGGGTACCATCTCTCCAGCCCGCGGACCGCACGCGCAGCGTTGATGCCGGCGAGAATCCCCTGCGCGCCGGCTTCCTCGTAGCCGGTAGTACCGTTGATCTGGCCGGCGAAATAAAGGCCCGTCACGTGCCTCGTCTCGAGCGTCGGGCGAAGGTCCCGCGGGTCGAAATAGTCGTACTCGATCGCATAGCCAGGCTGGGTGATGCGGGCGTTCTCGAAGCCGACGATCGTGCGTACGAAGCGTTCCTGGGTTTCCGCCGGCAGGCTCGTCGAGATGCCGTTCGGGTAGACGATGTGCGTATCGAGCCCCTCGGGCTCGACGAAAATCTGGTGCGAGGACTTGTCGGCGAAACGCACGATCTTGTCTTCGACAGATGGACAGTACCGTGGCCCGACGCCGTCGATCTTGCCCGAGTACATCGGCGACTCGTGCAACGACGCACGGATAATGTCGTGCGTCTGTTCGCGGGTCTTGGTGATATGGCAGGAGACCTGCCGCGGATGGTCCTTGCGCTCGCCGATGAAGGAAAAGACCGGCGCCGGCGTGTCGCCCGGTTGTTCCTGCATGACCGCGTAGTCGAGCGTCCTGCCATCGAGCCGCGGCGGCGTTCCGGTCTTGAGCCTTGCCACCCGGAACGGCATCTCCCGGAGTCTCTCGGCAAGTCGTATCGACGGTGCGTCGCCTGCCCGACCGCCGGGTCTTTCCGTGTTGCCCACCAGGATGCGACCACCGAGAAACGTGCCGACGGTCAGCACGACGGCCGGCCCGAAAAAGGACTCTCCGCCGGCCGTCACGGCCCCGGCCACGCGCCCACCCTCCACGATGAGGTCGTCCACGCTTGCCTCGACGATCGTGAGCCCCGGCTGGTTTTCGAGTAGCGCACGGATCGCGCGCTTGTAGCGTTTGCGGTCGGCCTGCGCGCGGGTGGCTCGCACCGCGGGCCCCTTGCTCGCGTTCAGCGTCCTGAACTGGATACCGGCGCGATCGATGGCGATCGCCATCACACCGCCGAGCGCGTCGATCTCGCGGGTCAGGTGCCCCTTGCCGATACCCCCGATTGCGGGGTTGCAGCTCATCTGGCCCAGTGCCGACCGCTTCTGCGTGATCAGCAACGTCCGGGCGCCCGCACGCGCGGCGGCCAGGGCAGCCTCCGTACCGGCGTGACCGCCACCGATCACTATGACCTCGAAGCGACTGGACATGGACGATACTGGTCAAGAATTGAACGACACAGGGCGGCGCATTTTAGCGGCCTTTCTTTACATGAGAAAGCGGCATCGCCAATATAGCGCGGTTTCCCGACCATCCGGTTTTCAATGCTTCGCAGCTGCACCTTGTTACCGGTCCTGCTCCTGCTGGGCCTGGCGCCCGGCGCTTTGGCGCTGGAACTCGAAGACTGCCGCATCAGCGCGGGCCCGGCCTACCCCGGGATCAAGGCGCGCTGCGGCACGATGCTGCGGCCGCAGAACCCTGCCGACGCGGACTCGCCAGGGATCGAGATCTCGGTCGCCGTGGTCCCGGCGCTGGACCTCAAGCCCGATCCGGACCCGTTCGTGCCCCTGGCGGGCGGGCCCGGTGCCAGCGCTATCGAGTTCTACGCGGCGTATTCGGGTGCTTTCGAACACGTTCGCCGCCACCGCGACATCTTGCTCGTCGACCAGCGCGGCACGGGCTCATCATCGCGCATGGACTGCGACGTGGACGAGGACATCATCGAAGGCGCGTTCAGCGAAGAGCAGGTGCTCGAGGTTACGCGCGAGTGCCTGGCTGCATTGCCGCACGACCCGCGGTTCTTCACGACCAGCGTCGCCGTCACCGACCTCGAAGCGGTGCGGGCCGCGCTCGGCTACGGCCCGCTGAACCTCTACGGCGTTTCCTACGGCTCGCGGGTAGCGCAGCATTTCGCGAAACGTTACCCGGCCTCGACGCGATCGATCGTGCTGGATGGCGTGGTGCCGCCGCAGATCGTGCTGGGCCCCCAGATCGCCACCGAGGCACAGGAGGCGCTGGATAATATTTTTGCCCGCTGTGCGGCGGACGAGAACTGCAATGAACGGTTCCCCGGCCTGCCGCACGCTTTCCAGCAGCTCCGGGAACAGGTCGAGCAAGAACCCGTCACCGTCGAGATCCCTGATCCGGTCACCGGTCGCCGGGAGCCCGTCGACTTCGGTGCCGCCGAGCTCGCCGGTGCCGTCCGCCTGCTGGCCTACAACGCGAATTCCATCTCGATCGTGCCGCTGCTGATACACACGGCCGCGTCGGGAAACCTCGAACCGCTCGCGGCGCAGATCCGGATGCTCGCGGAGCAAATGTCCGACGCGCTCGCGCTCGGCATGCACAATGCGGTCATGTGCTCCGAGGATGCGCCATTTTACGACGGCATGGCCATCGACCACGAGGCGCTCGAGGCGAGCTACATCGGCGTAGTGCAGCTCGACGCCATCACGGCGATGTGCTCGGTGTGGCCGGCGGGCCCCGTCGACGACGACTTCCGCACACCGCTGGCAACCGATATCCCGGTCCTGCTGTTGTCGGGCGAGGCCGACCCCATCACGCCGCCCGAGTACGCCGAACTCGCGATGATCGCCCTCGAGCAGGCCCAGCACCTTACCGGGGCGAAGCAGGGTCATGGACAGGCTGCCGTAGGATGCATGCCACGCCTGATCGGCCAATTCGTCGAAAGCCCCGGGCGCCTGCCGGACGAGGCCGTCGACTGCCTCGAGCGAAGCTTCGTCATGCCGTTCTTCCTGGACTTCGGGGGGCCGGCTCCGTGATCCGGGTGGAAGGAATCCACAAGTCCTTCGGCAAGGTGCATGCCGTCCGCGGCGTGAGTTTCGATGCGCCGGACGGCAAGATCACGGGGCTGCTCGGGCCGAACGGCGCGGGCAAGTCGACGACACTGCGGGTGCTCTACACGGTCCTGAAGCCTGACGCAGGGCGCGCATCGATCGACGGTGCCGACGTGGTCACGCAGAGCCTCGAAGCGCGACGCCGCATCGGCGCGCTGCCGCATGGCGCCGGACTCTACCCGCATCTCACGGCGCGCGAGAACATTACCTATTACGCGAGCCTCTGCGGGATCGAGGCCAGCTCGATCGACGAGCGCGTGGACAGCATCATCCGTCTGCTCGAGATCGGCGGCTTCGAGGACCGGCGCACGAAAGGCTTCTCGCAGGGGCAACGCACCAAGGTCGCGCTCGCGAGGAGCCTCGTACACGACCCGCAAAACATCATTCTCGACGAGCCGTCGAACGGCCTCGACGTCATGGCGACGCGGTCGCTGCGGGACCTGATCCTGAAGCTCAAGGATGCCGGTCGCTGCGTGCTGTTTTCGAGCCACATCATGCAGGAGGTGGCCGCGCTCTGCGACGACATCTGCATCATCGCCAATGGCAAGGTTGCCATAGACGATTCGGCCGATGGCATCCTTGAGCGCACGGGCTGCCACGATCTCGAGAACGCCTTCGTCAAGGCGATCCAGATGGTGGAACCGTCATGATGCGGACCCTGCTCACGGTATTCCGTAAGGAGGTTCTGGACAACGTTCGCGACCGTCGGACGCTGGCCTCGGCGCTCCTCATGGGACCGTTGTTCGGGCCCATGCTGTTCGCCTTCGTGATCAACCTCTCGATCGAGCGCTCGCTCGACGACGCTGAGCGCGTCGTCGAGCTGCCCGTGATCGGGCGGCAGCACGCGCCGAACCTGGTTCGCTATCTCGAAAGCCGCAACATCGACATCGTCGACGGCCCCGCCGACCGCGACGCGGCGCTCGGCGCCGTCGGTGCCGGCACCCATGACGTCGTGCTCGTGATCCCCGAGGAGTTCGGCGAGCAGTTCACGGCGTCGGTGCCGGCGCGGGTCGAGGTGATCGCGGACCGGTCGAACTCCCAGGCCGACCGCCAGGCCCGCCGCGTGCGCACGACCCTGTATGCCTACAGCCAGGAACTCGCAGCAATTCGCCTGACGGCGCGCGGCTTGAGCCCGCTCGCTCTGCGGCCGTTGAACGTGGACGACGTGGACGTCTCCACGCCGAGTGGCCGCTCCGCGATCCTGCTCGGCATGATGAGCTATTTCTTCATCTTCGCCCTGCTCATGGGCGGCATGTACCTGGCCATCGATACCACCGCCGGCGAACGCGAGCGTGGCTCGCTCGAGCCGTTGCTCGCCCTGCCGGTGACCCGCAACCAGCTGCTGCTGGGGAAGATAACGGCAACCTGTGTCTTCATGGCGCTCTCGCTGAGCCTGTCGCTTGGGTCGTTTTTCGTCGCTCTCAAGTTCATGCCGCTGGACGAGCTCGGCATGACGCCCAATTTCGGGCCACTGACGGTCGGCGCGGCCTTCCTCGTGCTTTCGCCTTTCATCCTCCTCGGCGCCGCCGTAATGACGCTGGTGGCATCGTTCACGAAGAGCTATCGCGAGGCGCAGACCTGGCTCAGCGTGGTGCTGCTGGCGCCGACGCTGCCGATTCTCATCGTGAGTATCCTCACCCTGCGGCCGCGGCTCGAGTTCATGTTCGTGCCCAGCCTGAGCCAGCACCTGCTGCTCATCGATATGGTCAAGAACGAGCCCCTGGACCCTCTGCACATCGCGATCTCGGCCGGCAGCACGCTGCTGCTCGGCGGTCTCCTCACGTGGGTCTGCGCCCGTCTGTACCGGCGCGAGGGCCTCCTCGGTTGACAATCCCGGACAATTGCCCAACATGGGCGATCCGGGCACAACGATAACCAATATGTCCCTGTTCTCCGAGCTCAGACGTCGCAACGTCTTCCAGGTCTTGGCGGTCTACCTCATCGGGGGTTGGCTGATCGTCAAGCTGCTCCATCACCTGCACCCGCTGTTCGGGTTGCCGCACTGGATCGAGAAGCTTGTCGGCCTGATCCTGCTCATCGGCCTGCCGCTGGCGCTTTATTTCGCCTGGATCTACGAGATCACGCCCGTCGGCCTGAAGAAGGCGGTCGACGTCGACCAGACCCATTCGATCGTCTACAAGACCGGCCAGAAGCTCAACGCGGCACTCGCGGTGGTTTCGGTGCTGCTGCTGGCCGCGTTGATCGTCGGCCGCCTGTTCCCGGAGCCGCCGGCGCTGCTCGACCTCGGCCCGAAGATGGAGGCTTCAGCGACGCCCGGCGTTCCGCCCGAAATCCGCAGCGTCACGCTGGACAACGGGCTCGAGATCATCGTCTGGCCGGACCACGACATACCGAATGTCGCACTCTCTTACTTCGTGCGTGCGGGGGGGCGCAACGAGTATCCCGGTATCACCGGCCTGTCGCATTTCTTCGAGCACATGATGTTCAAGGGTACAGAGAACCTGGAACCCGGCGAGTTCGACCGCATCATGGAAGCAGCCGGAGGCGAGAACAACGCCTACACGTCGAACGACGTCACGGTTTACCAGGACTGGTTTCCGCGATCGGCGCTGGAGGTCGTTTTCGAGCTCGAGGCCGAACGGCTGCAGAACCTCGCTTTCGACCCGGAAGCGTTGGAGAGTGAGCGTGGCGTGATCGTCTCGGAACGCCGCAAGACCGTCGACAACAATAACATCAGCCGGCTGCTCGAACAGGTACGTGCGACAGCGTACGTCGCACACCCCTACCAGTTCCCCATCATCGGCTGGCCGTCGGACATCGCGTCCTGGACGCCCGAGGACCTCGAGAGTTTCTACCGAACGTACTACGCGCCCAACAACATTACGATGGTTGTCACCGGCGACGTCACGCCGAGGGAGATCCTCGATCTCGCGGAAGAGTATCTCGAGGACATGCCGGCGCAGGATCCGCCCGCCGAGGTCCGTACCGTGGAGCCGCAACAGCACGGCGAGCGCAGGTTGGTCATCGAGGCCGACGCCCAGACACCGATGCTGCACATCGCGTTTCACGCGGGCCGTGCAGCGGACCCGGAATCCCTCGCGATGAACCTCCTTCTGAGCACACTCGTCGACGGCGACTCGTCCCGACTGCACCGCGCGCTCGTCGAGGAGGAGCAGCTCGCGATCTCGGTTGGCGGATTCCAGTTCGAGGGCTTCGACCCGGGGCTCGTGTACTTTTACGCCACGCTGCCACCCGGCGGCGACCTCGCCCGGCTCGAGGCGCGCATCATCGAGGAGCTCTCGCGCGTCGCCGCCGAGGGTGTCAGCGACGACGAGCTCGCGAAAGCGCGCAATATGGCGCTGGCGGACTATTGGCGCTCGATGGCGACCATCAGCGGCAAGGCGGCCGGCCTCGGTGAAGCCGCCGTATTCCATGGCGGCTACGAGAAACTCTTCGACCTGCCCGGCAACATCGAGGCGGTATCCGCGGACGACCTGAAAGCAGTCGCGGCATCCGTGTTCCGCCGCGACAATGCGACTGTCGGCACCCTGTACGCGCCGGCAACGGTGGGGGGCGAATGAGACCCGTGCGCGCCATCCTGTCCATCGCTGCGCTGGGCTTGGTGCTGCACGCCGGCATCGCTTCAGCCGAGGGCGTCACCCTGCCGGACTTCGACCGCGTCGAGCTCCCCAACGGTACGGTGTTGCTTTTGAGCGAGAAGCCGGATGTGCCGCTGGTTTCCGCGACGGCGATCCTGCGCGGCGGAGCGGTCGTGGATCCGGAGGGTCTGAGCGGTCTCGCGAACCTGGTCGCATTGCTGCTCGAAAAGGGGGCGGGGGATCGCAATGCGGCACAGTTCGCGGAGACGATCGACGCATCCGGCGGCGCGCTCTCGAGTCGCGCCGATCTCGAATCCATCTCGGTCTCCGGCAATTTCCTCGCCCGCGACGCCGACCTGATGGTGGAACTGTTGGCCGACATGCTGCTGCGACCGAAGCTCGGCGAAACCGAGTTCGAGAAATTGCGCGAGCGCTCGATCAACTTCATCCGCGCCGCAAAGGACACGAACCTCAGCGCGTTGCTGCCGATCTACGGCCAGGCCTTCCTGTTCGACGCGCATCCTTACGGTAAGCCCGTAGGCGGCAGCGAGACGTCGCTCGCCGCGATCGGTCACGACGACATCCTGGACTTCTACCAGCAGCAGCTCGGCGGCGACCGTCTCGTCATCGCCGTAACAGGCGACTTCGATGCAGCAGCGATGATTGCGAAGCTGGCTGCCGCTTTCGGTGACTGGCGCCCGGCTGCCGCTCCCCTGCCCGAAGTGTCGCGCCCCGCGCCTCGGAGCGGGCGCCGCGTACTGCTGATCGACAAGCCCGGTGCCACGCAGACCTTTTTCTGGCTCGGTAACGTCGGCGTCGAGCGTGACTATGAGAAGCGCGCCGCACTCGACATCGCCAACACGGTGTTCGGTGGCCGCTACACGTCGATGCTCAACACAGAACTCAGGATAGAGTCGGGCCTCACCTACGGTGCACGCTCCCAGCTCTTCAGGGCGACGCAGCCGGGATCGGTAGCGATCATCTCGTACACGCCGACCGAGCGATCGTTCGAGGCAATCGACATGGCGCTCGGCGTGCTGGCGCATCTGCACGAAGCCGGCGTCGATGAGAAGACGCTCGACTCTGCGCGGAACTACATCCTGGGACAGTTCCCGACGACGCTGGAGACGGCGGCTCAGCTGGGGAGGCAGCTCGCGGGCCTGGAAGCCTTCGGTCTGGATGCCGCCTACATCAACGATTACGGACAGGCGCTCCGGTCGACGGCCGTGGCGACGGTCGCGGAAGTGATCGAGGCCGTGTTCCCGGTACCGGACGACCTGCTCTTCGTGCTCCTAGGCGACGCCGAGACCATCCGCGACGGCGCGGCCGCCTATGGTCCGGTCGTGGAGATGCCGATTACGGAACCGCATTTCAGGCCGCCCGACGCAGGGGCAGAATAGCCGGCCGCCGTACGCCCTACTTGCCGATGCAGAATTCGGAGAATATGCGGCCGAGAAGATCATCCGCCGTAACTTCACCGGTTATCGTGCTCAGCGCCCGTTGCGCGAGCCGCAGCTCCTCTGCCAACAATTCGCCTGCCCGCGCATCGCGCAATGCGGCTCTCCCCGCTTCGAAACGCTGCTGTGCATCGCGCAGCGCCTCCACGTGTCGTCGGCGCGCCGTGAACGCGCTTTCACCGAGGTCGCGGAACCCCGCAAGGTCGCGGATATGTTGGCGCAATGCCTCGAGCCCCTCACCCGTCCGCGCCGAGAGCATCACGACAGGGAGCCCGCCTTCGACGAACCGGGCGCGGTCGCCGGTGAGGTCGATCTTGTTGCGCACGATCGTAACCGGCACGTCGTCAAGGACCGACTCTTCGATGCGGTCCGGCACCGCCTCCGTCGCATCCTGTATCCATAGCACCGCGTCCGCCTCGGCCAGGGCCTTGCGGGCCCGGCGGATGCCCTCTTCCTCGATGCGGCCCGGGTTGTCGCGCAAGCCTGCCGTGTCGACGAGTTCGACGGCGAGGCCGTCTATGTTGATGCGCTCCCGCAGCACGTCGCGTGTCGTGCCGGCGATCTCGGTGACGATCGCCGTTTCCTCGCCGGACAAGCGGTTCATGAGGCTCGACTTGCCCGCATTCGGCTTGCCGACGATCACGACCTGGTAGCCGTCGCGCATGACGCGCCCGATACGCGCTGTCGACAGCAGCGCCTCGAAAGCCGCCGCGCAGCGCGCAAGCCGTTCAGCGAGCTCTTCGTCATCAAGAAAGTCGATCTCTTCCTCGGGAAAATCGATGGCCGCCTCGACGTAAACGCGAATCGCCGTCAGCTGCGCGGCCAGGTCGTTGACGACCTCGGAGAACGCGCCGTTCAGCGAACGCAGGGCGGCGCGCGCGGCCTGTGCGGTGCCGCTCTCGATGAGGTCGGCAACGGCCTCGGCCTGGGCCAGGTCCAGCTTGTCGTTCAGGAATGCGCGCTTCGTGAATTCACCCGGCTCGGCCCGTCTCGCGCCGAGGCCAACGGCCGCATCCACGAGCAGTGACATGACGATGGGACCGCCGTGGCCGTGCAGCTCCAGAACCGATTCGCCGGTAAACGACGCGGGCGCCGGGAAATACAGCGCAAGGCCCCTGTCGAGCGGCTCGCCCCGTGCGTCCACGAACGTCGCAACCGTCGCCACCCTCGGCTCCGGTAAGCAGCCCACCATGGCGCGAGCGATGCGCTCTGTATCACCGCCCGAGACTCGCACGACGCCGACACCGCCCGTTCCGGGAGGCGTGGCGAGGGCGACTATCGTGTCGTCGGGCGCCGGCATGGCCCAATGAAACCACAGGTAACCCCGACATGCAGAATCAGAAAGTCACTTTTCGCGATCGCGATGGGCTTGCCGCGGGCCTGCGGGTTTTTGTGACCGGGTTCACCGCAAAAACCGTGAACCAATTCCAAACTTCAGGGTGCACAAACCGCTAGTCGGGTCAGCGCGGCCCACCACCGCAGGGAGGAAGATATGAGCAATCCGTACGACACAGCAAAGCCCAGGAAGGCATCGGTTCTCGGGCCGACACTCAAGTTCAAGGGCGAACTCACAGCCGAGGAAGACCTGCTGATCCAAGGCAGCATTGAAGGTTCCATCCGGCATTCCTCGAGCCTCACCATCGGCGAGAGCGGTCGCGTCAAGGCCAACGTATCCGCCGAGTACATCGCGGTGGAAGGTAACGTGGAAGGCGACATCCACGGTACGCAGTCCGTCACGATCCGTGAGACCGCGAACATCAACGGCAACATCTCGAGCCCGACGGTCTCACTCCTGGAGGGGGCCTCGTTCAACGGCAACATCGATATGACCGGCAAGGGATTCACGAAGTCGGGCGACGACACGGCGAAGTCGAAGCCGGCCGAGGCGGTTGCCGCGGACCTGGACGGCGGCAAGGAAGAGTCCTCGCCGGCCAAGAAGGCCGAAAAGGTGGCCAAGAAATCGGCCGATGCCGCTTGAGACCCCGGGAGAGTCGAAATGTCTGATACACAATTCATGAAGAGCCCGGGCGACGACAACCCGGCGCTAACGGATTCTCAGGTAATCGCCCTGCGAGACGTACCGCAATCCGTTCGCAAGGAACCCGAGATGGCTGGCGAGCCCGTATCCGTGATCGGCGAGACCCTGCACTTCAAGGGCGAATTATCGGCTGGCGAGGACCTCGTCATCGAGGGCAAGGTCGAGGGCACGATCAACCAGGGCAAGTGCTGCCTGACGGTCAAGCCCAAGGGACAGCTTATCGCCAACGTCAATGCCACCAAAATATTCATCGAGGGCAAGGTGACCGGGGATCTGTCTGCCACGGTCAGCGTGACGGTTCGTGAAAGCGGTGTCGTCGACGGGAATATCATCGCACCCCGCGTTGCGATTACCGAGGGTGCAACGTTCAACGGCAACATCCAGATGCGAAATCCGAAGGACAAGGCCGACCGTTAGCGACCCATGGCCGGATTAGCGCGTATTGCCCTGCCGGTGCGCGCTGATCATGGCCCTCCCCGGCAGCCCGCCCTGCGGCCACCGGCCGGCAGTCACTCTCGCGGCTTCTTCTTTTTGCCGGGCTTCCTTTCCTTGTCTTCCTTCTCGACGACCTTGTTGATCTTCCACTGCTGAGCAATAGACAGCACGGTGTTAGTCGCCCAGTACAGGACGAGGCCCGAGGGGAAGAATGCGAAAAACCCGGTGAACATGATCGGCATGATCTGCATGACCCGCGCCTGCACCGGGTCCGCGGGGGCCGGGTTCAACTTTTGCTGCAGGAGCATTGCCGCCCCCATGATCAGCGGCAGGATGAAATACGGGTCGCGTGTCGACAGGTCGGTGATCCAAAGGGCGAACGGGGCCTGGCGCATTTCGACGCTCTCGATGAGCACCCAGTAGAAAGCGAGGAAGAACGGCATCTGGATCAATATAGGCAGGCAGCCGGCCGCGGGGTTGACCTTCTCCCGCTTGTAGAGGTCCATCATCTGCTGCGACAGTTGCTGGCGATCATCCTTGTAGCGCTCCTGCAGTGTCTTGATGCGGGGCTGCAGGTTACGCATCTTCGCCATTGAGCGGCCGCTGGTCTCGGTCATCTTGTAGAACGCGAGCTTGATGAGCACCGTGACCAGGATGATCGATACGCCCCAGTTGCCGACGTAGTCGTGGATGAATGCGAGCAGCCAGAACATCGGCTGCGAAAGTATCGTCAGCCAGCCATAGTCGACAGTGAGCTTGAGCCGGTCGTGCAGTTCCTCGAGCTGCGACTGGATCTTCGGCCCGACGAACAGCTGCCGCGAAAAGGTCTCTGATGCCCCCGGCTCGACGGTGCGTTTCGCACCGACGACGCTTGCAATCGTCGTGTCGTTCTTCACCTCTACCCGGTAGACGTGTGGCGCGCCGGTTTCCGGGATGATGGCGCTCAGGAAGTGATGCTGAATCGCAGCCACCCAGCCATCCGGCGTCGAAAACTCGACGGGCCCCTTGTCCAGCAGGTCATCCCGCTTGTGCTTTTCCGCCTTGTCGCCGTTGTACGTTTGCGGCCCGTCGAATGAGTAGGAGTCCACGTCGAACATCGAGCGGTCGATGCCCTTAGAACGGCGCAGCAGCTGCGTATACTGGTCGCCCCGCCACGGCTGGCCGCTGTTGTTGGTCAGCGTCTGCTCCACGACGATGGCATAGCTCCCCCGAGTGAAGTGGAAGGTCTTTTCGATGGTGACGCCACTTGGGTCGGTCCACGTCATCGGCACGACCAGTTGTTCGGCGTCGCCGAGCGCGTACTCGCTGCGAGGAGAGATGAACAGGGTGTCCTGGTCGGCGCCCGGGCCGTTGGCGCTCCGCAGGCCGGTGCGAATCAGCCCGAGATTGCTGCGCTCCGGGCTCAGGAGCTGGACGAGCTTCCCCGGCTCGTCTTTGTGGATCGGGTAGTCGAGCACCGTCGCGCGGACCAGCGTGCCGCCACGCGGTGAGATCTGCAACTCCAGAACGTCGGTTCGTACGGTGATAAGGCCGTCTTGCGCCGCCGCCGCCGCGGGCGCATCGTCGGGTAGCGCATCACCGGACTCGTCGACGGCGATGCTGCGCAGCTCCGGCAGCGACAGCTCTTCTACGTCGGGGCTGGCGGCAGGGGCGGGCGCTTGCGTCGTCTCGCCGTGTGGCTCGACGGCGACGGGTTTCGGCCCGTAGTCCTGCACCCATGTCTGGTAGGTAAACCAGAGCAGGATTCCGAAGGTGGCCCAGACCAGCAGTCGTTGATTGTCCATGCGTTGTTATTCCTGCGCGCTCTTGACGGCGCCGTCCGGCGTACATCGTCGCCAGTGAACGGCCAGGCTGTCAAACAGCTGCTGCCGGCTTGCCGTGGCTGCCGCCGGCTGATTGACGACGACGACGTCGATACCGTTTAGTGATGCCTGGTGCTGCCTGAATGACTCCCTGACGATGCGCTTTATCGTGTTTCTCGATGTCGCTTTCCGGCAATGTTTCTTCGAGATCGCAAGCCCGAGCCTCGCGTGCTGTCCGCCGTTGTCCCTGCTGAGCACGGTGAACCATTTGTCACGGCTGCGGTTCGCGCTTTCGAACACGCGGCCGAACGCGGCCGCATTCAGTAGCCGGTTGTGTCTTCGAAACCGGAATAATGCGTTGCGTGACTTGCCGGGTTCCAATCGTGAGGGTGGCTGTGCCGAGGCCGGAGGCCGTCTACGGCGTCAGCTTCGCACGACCCTTGGCGCGGCGGCGCTTTAGGACAAGCCGGCCGGCCTTGGTCGCCATACGGGCGCGGAAGCCATGCGTGCGTGCGCGCTTCAGAGTGCTGGGCTGGTACGTACGTTTCATGTTCCTGCTACCTGTGTATTCGGGCGATGTCCGGACGCCGCCCGCAAAAGGGCCGGCAAGGGTACGCGGGCCCTGTTTCAGTGTCAATAGAGCAGTGGCAAAGGGCCGCTCGTGTCATCCGTTATCGGGGAAAATCACGATTTGGCAGCCGCTTATTATCCGGTATAGACTGCCCGGTCACACTCGCAAATCCCCCCCCTGGGGATTATTGGGGACTTCCTTGCCGGCCGAAACAACGCTCTGGAATCGCTGCATCCGTGATCTGCAGGCAGAGCTGCCGGAGCAACAGTTCAACACCTGGATTCGCCCGCTTCAGGCCGTCGAGGACGAGGGGCGGCTCCGGCTGCTGGCGCCAAACCGGTTCGTCGTGGACTGGCTGCAACAACATTATGTCCAGAGAATCCTCGAAATCATCGACGGCTCTGGTGGCAATACGGAACTGGTGGTCGAAGTCGGCTCACGGCAACCGCCGGCGCAGCGTGAACAGCATGCCGCCCGCGTGTTGCCCGGGGCATCATCCACGGAGCCGCGCCCCGCGCCTCTCGCCTCCAGACTGAACCCGGCATTTACCTTCCAGAGTTTCGTAGAGGGTAAAAGTAACCAGTTGGCAAGAGCCGCTGCTTTCCAGGTCGGTGAGAACCCAGGTACCTCCTACAACCCGCTGTTCATCTACGGCGGTGTGGGCCTTGGCAAGACGCACCTCATGCACGCCGTTGGTAACGCGATGCTGGCGAGGAACCCGAACGCGCAGGTTGCCTACGTGCATTCAGAGCGCTTCGTCGGCGACATGGTCAGGGGCCTGCAGCACAACAAGATTTCCGAGTTCAAGCGTTCTTACCGGTCGTTGGATGCGCTTCTGATCGACGATATCCAGTTTTTCGCCGGAAAAGAGCGCTCGCAGGAAGAGTTTTTCCACACCTTCAATGCGTTGCTGGAGGGGCAGCGGCAGATCGTGCTGACCTGCGACCGATACCCGAAAGAAGTGGTCGGTCTGGAGGAACGACTGAAATCGCGCTTTGGCTGGGGCCTGACGGTCGCGATCGAGCCACCGGAGCTGGAGACGTCCGTTGCCATCCTGATGAGCAAGGCCGAGGCGGACGGTGTCGATCTTCCGGAACAAGTAGCGTTCTTCATCGCGAAGCGGATTCGATCCAACGTTCGCGAATTGGAAGGGGCGCTGCGGCGGGTCATAGCGAATTCGAAGTTTACCGGGCGGCCCATTAACCTCGAGTTCGCCAAGGAAGCGTTGCGGGATTTACTCGCGCTTCAGGAGCGACTGGTATCGATCGAGAACATCCAGAAGACTGTCGCCGAGTATTTCAAGATTCGCGTCGGTGACCTGCTGTCGAAGAAGCGGAGCCGCTCTATTGCCCGGCCTCGCCAGATAGCGATGGCGCTGGCGAAGGAACTGACCAACCACAGTTTGCCGGAAATCGGTGATGCGTTCGGCGGCCGAGACCACACCACCGTGCTGCACGCGTGTCGGCGGATCGGGGCACTACGCGAAACGGAAAAACGGGTTGATGAGGATTACCTGAACCTGTTAAGAACGCTGACAGGATGATGTGGATAACCGGTGGATAACGATGTTAACTAAAGTTATACACACAATATGCACATTTTAGCGACCGGAAACACACCAAGTTTACCAAACAGAAATAGAAGTTAATTGATTGATTTTATTAATATAAAAATAGTTATACACAGCTACTCGCAGGGCTAATAACTACAGTAATCTAATAATTTCCAATAATTATTAACAGGTGGAACGTATGAAGTTGAGCGCAACCAGAGACGTGCTCCTGAAGCCGTTGCAGGCGGTCATCGGGGTTGTGGAGCGCCGGCAGACGATGCCGATTCTGTCGAATGTCCTGCTCGTCGCGAAAGACGGTGAGCTATCGGTGACCGCGACGGATCTCGAAGTGGAACTGGTCGCGGTGGCGGACGTTGATGTTCAGGCCGGTGGCGAAATCACGGTATCCGGGCGCAAGCTGCTCGATATCTGCCGGGCACTGCCGGATGGGTCGGGTGTTGCTGTCAGCGTGAGTGGGGAGAAGCTGCATGTTCGGTCGGGGCGGTCGAAATTTGCGCTGGCGACGCTGCCGGCGGCGGAGTTTCCGAGCGTCGAGGACATAAAGGCATCGCAAAGCATCGCGATTAGCCAGGAGGTGCTCGGCCGGCTGATAGAAAAGACGGCGTTTTCGATGGCCCAACAAGACGTCCGGTACTACCTGAACGGGATGCTGCTGGAAACGGAAGGGCAGCACATACGGTCGGTTGCAACGGATGGGCACCGGCTGGCGCTTTGCCAGGCGGAGCTCGAGACCGGAAAGCTCGAGCAGCAACAGGTCATTGTACCGCGGAAAGGCGTGCTCGAACTGCAACGTCTGCTGACGGGGGAAGGAGAGGTAGACGTCGTCCTCGGCGCGAATCACGTTCGGATTCAGCTCGATGGAATCCGGTTTACATCGAAGCTGATCGATGGGAGGTTCCCGGAGTACGAACGGGTTATACCGAGAGAGTCATCGAACGAGGTGCGTGCCGACAGGGACATAATGCGCGGGGGCCTGCAGCGCACGGCGATTTTGTCGAACGAGAAATATCGCGGGATCCGGCTGATTGTCCGGGAGAATGCGTTGATCCTGCAGGCGCATAACCCGGAGCAGGAGGAAGCCGAAGAGGAGCTGGAGGTCAGCTACAGCGGAGATGATCTGGAGATCGGGTTCAACGTGAATTATCTGTTGGATGCGATAGGGGCGGTGGACGGTGACGAGGTCACGGTGTCAATGGTAGACAGTAATTCGAGCTGCCTGATACGTGCCCCGGGGCAGGACGACTCTAAGTTTGTCGTGATGCCGATGCGCCTATAGATAGGGAGCGCGGTAAGACAGCGTGACGATACAGCGTTTTACGGCGCAGGGCTTTCGCTGTCTGGATAATGTGGGGTTCGAGCCGGATCCGGATTACACGCTGGTATACGGTGCGAATGCTTCCGGTAAGACCAGCCTTCTGGAAGCAATCGCCTATCTCGGGCGCGGCAAGTCGTTCCGCGGCGCCCCCCCCAGCAACTTGATTCAACACGGGCGGCAGGCGTTCGTGTTGTTCGCGCAGATCGACGCGGGCGGGCGGGTCGCTGGTGTGGGTGTACGCAACAGTCGCGCTGGGCTCGAGGTCAAGGTGGATGGCGATTCCCGAGGCGGTGCTGCGTCGCTGGCGGCAGCGTTGCCGTTGCAGGTGATCGACCCGGAGGTGCACAACCTGGTTCGTGGTGGCCCGGACGAGAGACGCCGGTTCCTGGATTGGTTGGTGTTCCACGTGGAACAGGACTACCTGACGCTGTGGCGGCAGTTCCGGCGTGTGCTGAAACAGCGGAACGCCGCCCTGAGGGCGGGTGCGGGCCCGGGGGCGCTGCGGGTGTGGGACCACGAATTCTGTGAGCTCGGCGGGCGCGTGGGGGCGGCGAGACAGCGGGTGCTGGCGGGCTGCGTCGAAACCCTTCGGGCACATGGCCGGGCCTTGCTGGGGGCCGAGATCGACTTTCGCTACGTGCCGGGCTGGAGCGCGGAGAAGACTCTGTCTGAGGCGCTCGAAGAGCAGTTGGAACGGGACCGGGCCATCGGCAGCACGCAGGTCGGGCCGCACCGTGCTGATTTGCGGCTCAGTTACGACGAGCGGCAGGCGCGGCGGCTGGTTTCGCGCGGCCAGCAGAAGCTGCTCGCCAGCTCGATGATCCTGGCGGCGACGGAGACGGCGCAGGCGGCGCTGGGCCGGCCTTTGTTGTTGTTGTTGGACGACCCCTCGGCTGAGCTGGACCGCGCATCGCTGGGGAAGTTGATGCAACGGGTCGCGGCACTCGGAAGCCAGGTTATCGCGACGAGCCTCGAGCGGGACGAGCTGCCGCTACCGGCAACGCCGCGCGTGTTCCACGTGGAACACGGACAGCTCGAGGAAGCGCCGGGCGCAGTTTGAAGCGCGTTTCGCGGGCGGCCCGCAAGGGCGCCGAAACGCCTAAAAAAGCACCCTTTCAGGCTCGTTTAAGGAACTGATTTTGATACAATATGTCGGTTTTTACTCGGGGAAGCGGCATGGCCGACGCGAAGGAATATACTTCCAGTAATATCAAGGTCTTAAAGGGCCTCGAGGCCGTGCGCAAACGGCCGGGAATGTACATCGGCGACACCGATGACGGCACTGGTCTGCACCACATGGTTTTCGAGGTTGTCGATAACTCCATCGACGAAGCACTGGCGGGCTTTTGCAGCGTCATCACCGTGACCATTCATGCCGACGAGTCCGTTACCATCGCCGACGACGGCCGCGGCATCCCCGTCGACGAACATCCCGAAGAAGGCCGCTCCGCCGCCGAGGTCATCATGACCGTGCTTCACGCCGGCGGTAAGTTCGACGACAACTCCTACAAGGTTTCCGGTGGCCTGCACGGTGTCGGCGTATCGGTGGTGAATGCCCTGTCGGAGCAGTTGATGCTGACGATTCATCGTGACGGCAAGACCTACCAGCAGGAATACGCTCATGGCGAACCGCTCGCGCCCCTGGCCGATGTGGGCGACACCGACCGCACGGGCACGACCCTTAGATTCAAGCCGAGCGCCAGGACCTTCACCAATATCGAGTTCCACTACGACATCCTTGCTCGTCGATTGCGCGAATTGTCGTTCCTGAATTCCGGCGTCCGCATCCACCTGATCGACGAGCGGGACGAGCGCGAAGACGTGTTCCAGTACGAGGGTGGCATCCGCGCCTTCGTCGAGCATCTGAACAGAAACAAGAACCCGATACACGCGACGGTGTTCCATTTCTCGAGCGTGCACGACGATGTCGGTGTCGAGGTTGCGCTGCAGTGGAACGATGGCTACCAGGAAAACATGTTCTGCTACACCAACAACATCCCGCAGCGGGATGGCGGCACGCATCTCGCCGGCTTTCGCAGTGCGCTGACCCGCACGTTGAACGCGTATATCGAGAAGGAGCTCAGCGGTCGCAAGGAAAAAGCCACGCCGACGGGTGATGACGCCAGGGAGGGCCTCACCGCGGTGCTGTCTGTAAAAGTGCCGGATCCCAAGTTCTCATCACAGACAAAGGATAAATTAGTTTCATCTGAAATTAAGTCCATCGTGGAACAGGCCATGTCGGCGCGCCTCGAGGAGTACCTGCTCGAGCAGCCCCAGGAAGCCAAAGCGATCGTTTCCAAGATCATCGAGGCGGCCCGCGCGCGCGAAGCAGCACGCAAGGCGCGCGAGATGACACGGCGCAAGGGCGCGCTGGATGTCGCCGGCCTGCCGGGCAAACTTGCCGACTGCCAGGAAAAAGATCCTGCCCGTTCCGAGCTTTTCCTCGTCGAGGGCGATTCCGCCGGCGGCTCCGCCAAGCAGGGCCGGGATCGCCGCACTCAGGCCATCCTGCCGCTGAAAGGCAAGATCCTGAACGTGGAGAAGGCGCGCTTCGACAAGATGCTGTCTTCGGTCGAGGTCGGCACGCTGATCACTGCACTGGGTTGCGGCATCGGCAGGGACGACTTCGACCCTGACAAACTGCGTTATCACCGCATCATTATCATGACCGACGCCGACGTGGACGGGTCCCATATACGCACGTTGCTGCTCACGTTCTTCTACCGCCAGATGCCGGAGCTGATCGAGCGGGGGCACGTCTACATCGCCCAGCCGCCGCTTTACAAGATCAAGCGCGGCAAACAGGAGGTCTACGTCAAGGACGACGCGGAGCTGAACGCATACCTGCTGACGACCGCGCTCGAAAACGCGGAGCTGCACGTTAACGCGGACGCGCCACCACTGTCCGGTGTAGCGCTGGAGTCCCTCGCGAAAGAGTACATCGCGGTCGAAAACATCTTCGCGCGGCTCGACAGTCGTTACGGCGCCCAGGTGCTGCGCGAGCTGGCACGGCTGCCCGCGCTCACCAGTGATATTACAGAGGATCTGGATCGCCTGGAAGTGTGGACGAACGAGTTCTCCGCGCAACTGCCCAAAGCCAGTGGCGACCGGGCTCACCGCAACGGCAATGGCGCGACGTATACGGCAATGCTCGACCGCGGCGACGAGGATGGCGAAGGCGTGCGCATTGCGGTGACCCGGGTCCAGCACGGTGTTGGCACCACCCGGTACCTGCCGCGGGAGTTCTTTGACACCAACGAGTACGCGCACATCATGGCGCTTGCGGAGAAACTCGAAGACCTGCTGGGCGAGGGCGCCTACGTAAGCCGCGGGGACCGTAGCATCGCGGCGACCGATTTTTCGGCAGCCATCGAGTGGCTAATGGATGAGGCGCGGCGCGGCCAGAGTGTGCAGCGCTACAAGGGACTCGGTGAGATGAACCCGGACCAGCTCTGGGACACGACGGTCAACCCGGAAACGCGCCGGCTGATGCAGGTGAAAATCGAGGATGCCGTGAAGGCCGACGAGATCTTCACGACCCTGATGGGCGACCAGGTGGAGCCGCGCCGGGAATTCATCGAGAAGAACGCGCTGACGGTGTCGAACCTCGACGTCTAGTTCTTTCAGGATACTGCGACAAGCGGGAGCCGACGTCTTCGGAGAGGCCTGCCGATGCCCGACAAACGACTAGTCCTGCACGCCGCATTCGTGCTGCTGTTGCCGGTTTGCGTGGCAGCATTCGGCTGGTCGGTGTGGACGGCGCTGCTGCTGGTGCTGCTGGCTATCCTGTGGCGCTGGGCAATCGTGTTGCAGGGACTCCTGCGGACACCGACGGGCCCGGACCTGGTGCTCGAGACAATCTCCGCGAGCCACTTCGTCGAAAAGGTTCGCTGGTGCATGGATCGCCTGGGCCTCGACTACGAGGAGGTGCCCTGGTGTGGAACCCTTGGCGCTTTCTACCTCGGCCGCACGGTGCCGCGGCTGCATTTGCGGACGGGGGCGGTGCGTTCGCAGATCGGCAACTCGCCCGAGATCCTGCGCTACCTGTGGGGAGCCTGCAGCGCGACGCACGGCGAAAGCGCCGCGTTCCTCGAGCCGACGCAAGAGCGCCTGGAATTCGAGCGCCGCATCGACCGTTGTGGCGTGAGCCTACAGGTCTGGATTTACTACCATCTGCTCCGCGACCCCGAGCTTTGCAAGCACGCCTGGGGCGTCAACAGCGAGGCCGTGCCGGCCTGGCAGCGACAGCTGGTCCGGGTGCTGTTTCCCGTGCAGGCTTACCTGATCCGCAAGGCGTTTCGTGTCGACGAGGGCCATTACCGCAAGAGCTGCGAGCGTATCGAAAGCCTGCTCGCGGAAACGGAGGCGGATCTCGCCGATGGTCGGAGCTCGATCCTGGGCGGTGGCGCGGTCACCTACACCGATCTCGCTTTCGCGGCCATCCATGGCGTCTGGCTGCAGCCGGCAGGCTACGGCGGTGCTGCCGGGATACGCATCGAACGCGCCAGCACGCCGCGGGCGATGCGCGAGGACATAGAGCGGTGGATTGAAGATTACCCGCGAGTCACCAGATTTATCGAGCGCTTGTACGCTTCGGAGCGTAACGAGGTACCGAAACCATGAAGACGATCACTCGCTTGGCGTTGCTGACGCTTGTTGCCGCCTGTGCCGGCACGCCTGAAATACCCGCCGATACCGAGGCCGTCCTCGACTATGTCGAAGTCGGAGCGATCGAGCAGGTCGACCAGATCCGGACGCACGGCAGCGACGCGTGGACCCCGGTTACGCGACACTTCGCGATGTACGATGGGCGCGATGGGCGCTTCCTGCTCGAATTCACCCGCGTATGCCGTGAGATGTACGACAATACGACGATCACGCCCGACCGGCGTTACGACCACAATGTGATGCGCCGCGGAATCGACACGCTGCGCGGCTGCCGCATCGACAAGATGTACTCGCTGACGGAGGCCCAGGCGCTCGAAATCGAGGCGCTGGCAAAAACCGTGCGCAGCGGAAACTAATAGCGCGACAGCCTGTCTACCCGGTAGCCATGGTGCGCCGGGAAGAGGGGTGTGCGATGGAACGAACACGGGAAAGCAGAACAGGGGACTAGTGTGAAACACAGAATACTGGCGGTCGCCACGATGGTGGCCCTGGCGGCCTGCGGCCAGCAGCAAGCGCCGACGACCACGGCGGAAGCACCGGCTGCGCTCAAATCGGGTATCGCCCTCGAGAACATGGACACCAACGTCCGGCCGGGAGACGATTTCTTCGCCTACGTCAACGGTACGTGGATCGCCGAAACGGAGATTCCGGCCGACAAGGCAACCTACGGGGGGTTCGGTATTCTCGCTGACGAGGCCGAGGAAGACGTCAAGGCCATCATCGAGCAGTCCGCGTCCGGCGATTTTGCCAAGGGCACGGACGAACAGAAGGTCGGTGACCTCTACAAGTCGTACCTCGACATGGAGGTGCGAAATTCGAAAGGCCTTGCGCCGCTCGAGCCCGAACTCGAGCGCATCGCCGCAATACAGGACCATGAGGCGCTCGCCGTCTATTTTGCTTCCGCCGGCCGCCGCGGGTACCCCGTACCGGTCAATATCGGCCAGGTCGCGGATTTCAAGGATCCGAACTCCTACATGATCTATGCCTGGCAGAGCGGCCTCGGGCTGCCGGATCGCGAGTACTACTTGAAGGACGACGAAGCGTCTGCAGCAATCCGCCAGAAGTACGTCGAGCACATCGAGGCCATGTTCGACCTGGCGGGTTTCGACAACGTGGGGGCGGCGGCCACCGCGATCATGAACCTCGAGACGCGCATCGCGGGTGCGCATATCACCAAGGAGGCGGCGCGCGACTGGCCGAGCAACTACAACAAGGTCGCGCTAGACCAGCTCAACGAGGTCATGCCGAACTTCGACTGGCAGGGCTATATCGACGAGGCGGGGATCGGGGACATCGACGGCCTGGTGCTGATGATGACGTCGTATTTCGAGGAGCTCGACTCGATCATCGCCGAGACCCCCGTCGAAACCTGGCAGACCTACCTGAAGTGGGTTGCGCTGAATGCGAAAGCCAACGCGCTCGACGCTGCGCTCGACGACCAGGACTTCGAATTTTACGGTAAGACCCTGTCGGGCCGCGAACAGCAGCGCGAACCCTGGCGGCGGGCCGTCACCACCGTCAACGGACTGCTCGGCGAGGTGGTTGGCAAAGTTTACGTCAAGGAATACTTCCCGCCCGAAGCGAAGGAGCGCATGCTCGATCTCGTCGGTAACCTGATAAAGGCGTACGAGAAGAGCATCAAGGAACTCGACTGGATGTCCGACGAGACAAAGACCCAGGCGCTCGACAAGCTCTCGAAGTTCCGCCCGAAAATCGGCTACCCGGATGTGTGGCGCGATTATTCGGCGGTCGACATCGAATCGGACGACCTGTTCGGTAACATCGAGCGGGCGATCCTCGCCGAGTACGAGCGCGAGCTGGCGCGCCAGGGGGGACCGGTAGACCGTGAAGAGTGGGCGATGAACCCGCAGACGGTGAACGCCTACTACATGCCGCCGCTCAACGAGATCGTTTTCCCTGCCGCGATCCTGCAGCCGCCGTTCTTCAATATGGAAGCCGACGATGCCGTCAACTATGGTGCCATCGGCGCGGTGATCGGCCACGAGATCGGGCACGGCTTCGACGACAAGGGCAGCACCTTCGACGGTGACGGCGTCATGCGGAACTGGTGGACGGACACCGATCGTGCCGAGTTCGACGCCCGCACGGCAAAACTCGTCGGCCAGTACGACAAGTACGCCCCCTTCGAGGATCTGACCGTGAACGGTGAATTCACGCTCGGCGAAAACATCGGCGACCTCGGCGGCATCAGTATCGGGCTACTCGCCTACCAGATGTCGCTCAACGGTGAAGAGTCACCGGTGATTGACGGCTATACCGGGGTCCAGCGAGTATTCCTCGGCTACGGGCAGATATGGCGCAACAAGTACCGGGATGAGGCGCTCAGGCAGCTGATCATGACTAACCCGCACGCGCCGTCAAGGTACCGTGCCAACGGCGCGGTCCGGAACGTGCCGGAGTTTTACGAGGCCTTCGACGTGAAAAAAGGGGATGCCCTGTACCTGCCTCCCGAGGAGCGGGTAAAGATCTGGTAACCTGTCGCTCTGCCGTAGGAGTGCTTCTCGAACCGCGTCGGGGCGGTCATCGCGCGCCGAGGCGCGCTCCTACGGATTGCGGTTAGCGGCTTTCTGCTTATAGACCACGCTGATTTCGTGCATCTTGGTCTCGATCCAGTCCTGCACGATCAGGTTGGTTTCCTTCGGGTCGCGGCCGGACGCATCGATGGGCGGCCCGATGCACATTCGCACTTTGCCGGGCCGCTTAATGAGGCTGCGGCGGGCCCAGAAATCGCCGGCGTTGTGGGCGACAGGCACGATCTTGCAGCCGGCGTCGCGCGCGAGGGCCGCACCGCTGACGCCGTAACGCCACGTCTCGCCCGGTGGCATGCGCGTACCTTCGGGAAATATCGTCACCCAGATGCCCGCCTCGAGCTTCTTCCTGCCGATCTCGATCACCTGCTTCACCGCCGTCCGGCCGGCGCTGCGGTTGATGAATATCGGGTCAAGCATCAGCTTCATAGCCCAGCCGAGCAGCGGCACGTACATGACTTCGCGCTTGATCACCCAGGTGGTTTTCGGAAACACAGTGACGTGCCAGTAAGTCTCCAGCGTGGACGTGTGCTTGATCATGATGACGCTGGGTTCTTCCGGAAGGTTCTCGAGGCCCTCGACCACCGGGTCCATGCCGCAGAAGAACCGACCGGCCCAGACCGCGAGGCGGCAATAGCCGTGCGTGATCGCCCAGTGCACTCTCGCGGGTGCCCAGAACGTGAGCAGCACGAGCAAGGCGCCGAGAGCGACCGTGATACCGCCGAAGGCGACGAACAGCACCGAGCGGATGAACAGCATGTCACCCGACCTCGCCGATCAGCGCTCGCGCAGCGGCGGCGAGGTCGTCGTAAACCGGCACTCCGGTAAAACGCCGGGGCAGCGCCGCCTCGGTCTCCTGGCCCTTGCCGGTGCGCACGAGGATCGGCAGGGCGCCGACCGTGGCCGCGGCCTCGAGGTCGCGCAGTGCGTCGCCGATGACGGGAACGCCCTCGAGCGACGTGTCGAAGTGGCGCGCCAGTTGTTCGAGCATGCCGGGCTTGGGTTTCCGGCAGTCGCAGGCATCGTCCGGGCCGTGCGGACAGACGACGATGCGGCTGATGTGCCCCCCTGCATCGCGGATCAGGCCGAGCATCTTCGCATGCATCCTGTCGAGCCCGTGCTGGTCGAACAGTCCGCGTGCAATGCCGGACTGGTTGCTGGCGACGGCCAGCGTGAACCCGGCTTTCGTCAGGGCCGCGATGGCCTCGATGCTCCCCGGAATCGGCTCCCATTCGGCCTCGTTTTTAATGAAAGCGGCGGAGTCGTGATTGATCACACCGTCGCGATCCAGGATGACCAGGCCCTTGCCGAGGCTCTCCGCACGCATCGTCAGGCGATGGACAGTCGCGAGATATCGGCCACGTCGAGAAATAGCGCTCTCAGTGCGCCGAGCAACGCGAGCCGGTTGGTCCGTACCACCGCGTCGTCGGCCATGACCATGACGTCGTCGAAGAATCGGTCCACAGGCGCTCGAAGCGCGGCGAGCGCCTGCAGAGCGCGGGTGTAGTCGCGCTCATCGAGCAGCGGCCGCACCGTCTTTTCGGCGGCAATGAGGGCCTTGTACAGCGCCCGTTCGGCGTCTTCCTCGAAGCGCTTTTCGCTGACGTCGCCGGTCTCCGAAACTTCGGCCTGCCTGAGGATATTGGCGATGCGCTTGTTGGCGGAGGCCAGGCTCTGTGCCTCGTCCAGCTCGAGGAATTTCTGCACCGCCTGCAGCCGCAGCTCGAAATCGACCAGCGACGCGGGCTGCCGGGCAATGACGGCATCGAAGGTCTCGGTGTCCAGCCCGGGGTCGCGATCGAGGAAGTAACGACGCAATCGATCGGTGAAAAACGTATACAGGGATTCCTGTAAATCCGCGGGCGCCCGCTTGCCGGTCGGCTGCAGTTCGAGCGACTTCGCGATGAGCGCCTTGAGGTCGAGGTCGAGCCGGCCTTCGATCGACAGGCGGATGATACCGAGTGCTGCGCGCCGCAGACCGAATGGATCGCGGTTGCCCGAGGGCTTTTTGCCGATAGTGAAAATCCCGGCGAGCGTGTCGAGCTTGTCCGCGATCGCCAGCACGCGGCCTTCGTCGGTCACCGGCAGGTCATCGCCGGCAAACCGCGGCTGATAGTGCTCGCCGATGGCCGTCGCGACAGTATCGGGCTCGCCGTCCGAGATCGCGTAGTACCGCCCCATCGTGCCCTGCAGATCGGGAAATTCCCCGACCATGCCGGTCAGCAGGTCGCACTTACAGAGCTCGGCGGCACGCTCGACCGCTGCACTATCGAGGCCCAGGCGTTCGGCGACCCACACCGCCAGCTCGGCGGTTCGGCTGCTCTTGTCGTAGAGGCTTCCCAGGCCGCGCTGGTAGACCACGTCTCGCAGAGCCTCGCGGCGGATCGACAGCGGCTTGCGCCGGTCGCTGTCCCAGAAAAAGGCGGCGTCCGCGAGGCGCGGGCGGATCACGCGCTCGTTGCCGTCGCGGACCTTGTCCGGTTCCTTGCTTTCGAGGTTTGCCACCGTAACGAAACTGGGCAGGAGCGAGCCGCTGTCGTCGGCGATCGGGAAGTAGCGCTGGTGGCCGGTGAGCGTTGAAACGACCACCTCGCGTGGCAGTTCGAGATACGTCTCGTCAAAACGGCCGAGGACAGGCACCGGCCATTCCACGAGTGCTGCCACTTCGTCGAAAAGCGCTTCCCCTTCCACCACGTGGCCCTTCGCCCGTTCAGCCATTGCCTCGACGCCATCGCAGACAAGCCCCCGGCGGACCTCGAAATCGGCAATGACATGCCCCTGCTCTTCGAGAGTCTCCAGGTAGGCGGCGGGTTCCGCGATCTTTATGGGGCCATCGGAATGAAACCGGTGCCCCATCGTGGTGTCGCCGCAGGGCACGCCCATGACGGAGCCGGCGACGACACCGGCGCCGTGCAGCAAAACGACCCAGTGCACCGGGCGCACGAACTCCGCATCGCCGTCCCCCCAGCGCATGCGGCGCGGAATCGGCAGGTCGGCGAGTGCCTTCTCGATCAACGCCGGCAGCAATTCGGCGGTCGGCCTGCCCTGTTCGACGGTTTCGGCAATGAGCCACGCACCCTTGTCCGTCTCCATGCGGCCAAGTTCGGCAACGTCGATGCCGCACTTTCTTGCGAACGCGGTCGCGGGCGGCAGCGGCTTGCCGTCTTCTCCGTAGGCGACCGAAACGGGCGGGCCTTTCTGCGATACCCGCCGGTCTTCCTGGCCGGTGGCCAGCGCGTCAACGATTACGGCCAGTCGTCGCGGGCTCGCATACGCATGCAGCGCACCGTGCGCGAGTCGCGCTTCGTCGATCTCGTTGCCGAGGTTCGTCGCGAACGCGTCCATGAGCCCGCGAAGAGCTTTAGGCGGCAGCTCCTCGGTACCGATTTCGACGAGCAGGTCGGCCGCCGTCATGCGCTTTCGCTCCGGGCGCGTACCGAATCGACCATCGGGAAGCCGAGGTCCTCGCGGCTCTTGTAATACGCCTCCGCGACGGCGCGCGCCATGGTCCGGACGCGCAGGATGTAGCGCTGGCGTTCGCTTACGGAGATCGCCTGGCGCGCGTCGAGGAGATTGAACAGATGCGATGCCGCGAGCATCTTCTCGTAAGCGGGCAGTGCCAGGTTCTTTTCGATCAGGCGCTCGCAATCGTGCTCGGCGTGATCGAAGTCGTGGAACAGCGTGTCGACGTCGGCTTCGTCGAAGTTGTAGCGGGACTGTTCGACCTCGTTCTGGTGATACACGTCACCGTAGGTGATGCGGCCCAGAGGACCGTCGGTCCAGACGATGTCGAAGATGCTCTCGACGTTCTGCAGATACATCGCGAGGCGCTCGAGACCGTAGGTTATCTCGCCCGTGACCGGGCGGCACTCGAGGCCGCCCACCTGCTGGAAGTAAGTGAACTGGGTGACCTCCATACCGTTCAGCCAGACCTCCCAGCCGAGCCCCCAGGCGCCGAGCGTCGGCGACTCCCAGTTGTCCTCGACGAAACGAATGTCATGCACGCGCGTATCGATGCCGATTGCCTCAAGGGACCTGAGGTACAGGTCCTGGAAGTCGTCAGGGGACGGCTTGATGACCACCTGGTACTGGTAGTAGTGCTGCAGGCGGAACGGGTTGTCGCCGTAACGCCCGTCGGTGGGTCGCCGGCTGGGCTGCACGTACGCTGCACTCCAGGGCTCTGGGCCCACGGCGCGCAGGAACGTCGCCGGGTGAAACGTGCCGGCGCCCATTTCCTTATCGTACGGCTGCATGACGACGCAGCCGCGCTCGGCCCAGTATTGCTGCAGGCGGAGAATCAGGTCTTGGAAGGAGAGAGACGGCTGTGCGTCCTTGGCACTCATTGAAACGGGGATCACTGGCGGCAAACCCGCGCAGTATAGGGCAGTTGAGTCGATTCGGACACCACCGGCCGGGCGCCCCGGTACATGGGTCGACTGAAGGAGCGCGCCTCGGCGCGCGATCGCGGTTCGATAACCGCGCCTACAGCGCCGGGTGCCCGCCGGGTCGAGATCCGCTGGCGAATCGAGAGCGCCACTAGGCGGCGCTTCCCAAAACGGTGCACACCCACAGTTTCGCACTAAAATGGTGCATAACGGACCGTATCTGCACTATACTGGTGCGGGGCTCCTGCGTTAATTGGGTTGCTGGCCCAATAAAAACAGGCACTTAACTCAAGCACCATTTTGGCACGCTTAATGCAATAGCAGAGGAAATCAGGCCGGCACCCGCTGGCCACTCTTGTGCATAGCGACTTTTGGAGGAAACCATGACGCCCGCAGAGGTACTCGGCCTCATCAAAGAGAAAGAGGTCAAATTTGTCGACTTTCGGTTCACGGACACGAAAGGAAAAGAACAGCATGTCACCGTGCCGTCCCATGCGGTCGACGAAGATCTGTTCGAAGACGGAAAGATGTTCGACGGTTCATCGATCTCGGGATGGAAAGGCATCAACGAATCCGACATGATCCTGTTGCCCGACGCAGCGTCTGCCGTGGTCGACATCTTCACCGACGAGGTTACGATGAACCTGCGCTGCAACGTGATCGAGCCGTCTACGATGCAGGGCTACGACCGCTGCCCGCGGTCGCTGGCGGAGCGCGCCGAGGCCTACCTCAAATCGACCGGCATCGCGGACACGGCTTTCTTCGGTCCCGAAAACGAGTTCTTCGTCTTCGACAGTGTGTCCTGGGATGACTCGATGCAGGGCGCGTTCTACAAGGTCGACTCCGAGGAGGGCGCCTGGAATACCGACCGCAGCCTCGAGGAAGGCAACACCGGCCACCGGCCGACGGTGAAGGGCGGCTACTTCCCGGTACCGCCGGTCGACTCGTTGCACGACATCCGCTCCGCGATGTGTCTCGCCCTCGAGGAGCTGGGCCTCAAGACCGAGGTGCATCACCACGAGGTTGCCACGGCAGGCCAGTGCGAGATCGGCGTCATGTTCAATACGCTGGTGCGCAAAGCGGACGAAGTACAGATCCTGAAGTACGTCGTCCACAATGTGGCGCATGCTTTCGGCAAGACCGCTACCTTCATGCCGAAACCGCTGGTCAACGACAACGGCAACGGCATGCACGTGCACCAGTCTCTCGCGAAGGACGGCGAGAACCTGTTCTCGGGTGATGGTTACGGTGGCCTGTCCGATACGGCGCTGCACTATATCGGCGGCATCATCAAGCACGCGAAAGCCATCAATGCGTTCACGAATCCGGCGACGAACAGCTACAAGCGGCTGGTGCCGGGTTTCGAGGCGCCCACGATCCTCGCTTACTCGGCGCGCAACCGGTCTGCTTCGATCCGAATTCCGTGCGTGTCGAACCCGAAGGCGCGGCGTATCGAGGTGCGCTTCCCGGACTCGATGGCGAACCCGTATCTCGCGTTCTCAGCCATGATGATGGCGGGCCTCGACGGCATCCAGAACAAGATTCATCCCGGCGAGGCAATGGACAAGGATCTCTATGATCTGCCGCCCGAAGAGGAGAAGGAGCTAGAGCTCGTCGCGTTCTCGCTCGACGAGGCTCTCGCGGCGCTGGACGCTGATCGCGAATTCCTCAAGGCCGGCGACGTCTTTACCGACGACCTGATCGACGCCTATATCGAGCTCAAGATGGAGAACGTCACGCGCTTGCGCATGACCACGCATCCTGTCGAATTCGATATGTACTACAGCCTCTGAGGTACCGAAACTGTGAACCGGGCGGCATTTTGGCCGCCCGGCCACTGCCCCAAAAGGGGATTAAGTTGCTATGCTAGCTGGATGGAACTACGCGCTGTCTTCATGTTTTTCTGCCTGTTTGCGACGGGGGCCGCGGCCGCACAGGAGGCCTATCGCTGGGTCGATGAAGACGGCGTCGTGCACTATTCCGACCGGTTCCGCGAGGGCGCCGAGATCGTGCAGTTGCCGTCCTCCAATGTCACAACGGTACGGCGCGTTCCGAAGCGCTCCGCCGAAGCCGCGGACGCGAAGGACAAGGCCGAGGAGCCGGCCAACGGCTACGCCAGTATCGAAATCGTCTCACCGCAGGCGGAAGAAACGCTATGGAACATCGAGGGCGTTCTGAACGTCTCGGTGGTGCTGCAGCCGGGCCTGCGGCCGGGCCACCAGGTTCGCGCGTATTTGGACGGCGAAATGCAACCGATGAGCGGGACCAACTTCCAGCTCCAGGAAGTCTGGCGGGGGGTCCACAACATCCAGGTGGAAGTGGTGGACGCGACGGGCAAGGTGATGATCCGAAGCCAGCCGAACCGATTCTACGTCCAGCAGAACACGGTAGCGTTCTAGGCGACGGCGGCATCCTCGAACACGCGAAAAACATCCTCGACAGCCTGAGTTCCGGTGTCATCCTGCTGGACAGGAACCTGCTCATCGTGAGCCTGAATCCTGCAGCGGAGAACATACTGGGCATGAGCCAGCGGCGCGCCCGCGGCGAATCGCTGCTGCGCCTTCTCGACGACGACCCCGAACTCCGCGACATTCTCAGCCGCGTCAGCGTGACGGGTGATCACTACGCCAACGAGCTCAGGCTGGGGCCGAACGAGGTCCAGGCCGACGAGCGCATCGTCGAGTGCCGCGTATCGCCGATCGCGAGCGGCGCGGCGACGGTGCTCGTGGAACTCACCGACGTGACACGGCGATCCAGGATCAGCCGGGAAAATGCGCTGCTGATCCAGCACGGTGCGGGCCGCCAGATGATTCGCCAGCTTGCGCACGAGATCAAGAACCCGCTCGGCGGCATCCGCGGCTCCGCGCAACTGCTCGCGCGCCAGCTTGAGGACAAGGGGCTCACCGAATACACCGACGTCGTCATCAGCGAAACGGATCGGCTGGCAAGCCTCGTCGACACGCTGCTTGGCCCGGGTGGCGCGCCGAACAAGCAGCCGCTGAACGTACACGAACTCGTCGAGTACGTCGTACGCATCATCGAGGCCGAAGATCGGCGTTCGCTGCAGATCGTTCGTGACTACGATCCGGGGTTGCCGCTCATCGAGCTCGATCGCGACCAGATGGTGCAGGCGTTCCTGAACCTCATGCGAAACGCGGCCGCGGCCCTCGACGGGCAGGGCACGATCACGCTGCGCAGCCGCGCGGTCACGAATTTCACGATCGGCGACGTCCGACATCGGGTCATCGTCAGCATCGAAATCCAGGACGATGGCCCCGGCATCCCGACGCACCTGCAGGACACGATTTTCTACCCGCTCGTGACGAGCAACCCGCACGGCACCGGCCTCGGGCTTCCAGCCGCACAGGAGCTGATCAGCCGCCACGGCGGCCTCATCGAGTTCGAGAGCCGGCCGGGGCGCACGGTGTTCTTCGTGCGCATACCGCTCGATCAGGCGAGGCGGTCCGCATGACGGGCGAAGCATTGACAGTCTGGGTCGTCGACGATGACCAGTCGGTCCGCTGGGTTCTGGAGAAGGCCTTGCGCCAGGAACAGATGGATACGCGCAGCTTCGAACGCGCCGAGCACCTCCTCGAAGCAATGGAGCACGAATCGCCGGACGTTCTCATTACGGACGTGCGGATGCCGGGCATGAGCGGAATCGCCCTGCTCGAAGAGGTGAACCGCCGCTGGCCGGAGCTGCCGGTAATCGTCATTACCGCGCATTCCGATCTCGACAACGCCGTGGCCGCCTACAAGGGCGGGGCGTTCGAATATCTGCCGAAACCGTTCGACATCGATGAAGCCGTGGAACTCGTGCATCGCGCCGCGCGTCGCAATGGCCATGAAGCAGAAGAACCCGGAGATGCGGCGCAGGACATTCCGTCGCTGATCGGCCAGGCGCCAGCGATGCAGGAGGTGTTCCGATCCATCGGCCGCCTGGCCGGTTCGAGCATGACGGTGCTCATCACGGGTGAATCGGGCACCGGCAAGGAACTCGTCGCGCGCGCGTTGCACGAACACAGCCCCAGGGCGAACAAACCCTTCGTCGCGCTCAACACCTCGGCCATCGCATCCGAGCTACTCGAGTCGGAGCTGTTCGGGCACGAGAAAGGCGCGTTCACCGGTGCCGACGCGCGGCGCATCGGTCGCTTCGAACAGGCGGACGGCGGCACGCTGTTCCTCGACGAGATCGGCGACATGTCACCGGCGCTGCAGACACGGCTGCTGCGCGTACTGGCGGAAAGCGAGTTCTATCGCGTGGGCGGGCAGCGGTCGATCAAGGTCGACGTTCGTGTCATTGCCGCGACCAACCAGGACCTCGCACGCGCCGTGAGGGAGTCCCGTTTCCGCGAGGATCTGTATCACCGGTTGAACGTCATCCGCATCAATACCCCGCCGCTCCGACAGCGCCGCGAGGACATTCCGCTGCTCCTGAATCACTATCTCGCGGAGGCCGCACGCGAACTTGCCGCGTCGGCAAAGACGATCGACACCGAGGCGATGGACGTGCTGCGAAACTATGACTGGCCCGGGAACGTGAGGCAGCTCGTCAACACCACGCGCCGCCTCACTGTGACCGCCCCGGGCAACGTCATCGGTACGCAGGACCTGCCAGCGGAAATGGGCGGCAGCACCTCCCGGGCGCGCGCCACGCAGGATTGGACCCGCAGCCTTGCAAGCTGGGCGGAAAGGCAGCTGAGTTCGGGCGAGGCCCCACTGCTCGACCGTGCCCTGCCCGAATTCGAAAAGACCCTCATTCGCATCGCCATGAGCCAGAC